>NZ_JBVICQ010000019.1:0-135585 GCF_055572815.1 Streptomyces sp. NPDC030296 | reverse complement strand
TCACCTTCGAGATCGACCCCAGCGTCACCGCCGTCAGCGCCATCCTCATCGCCTTCGCCATCCTCGCCCTCGGCCTCGTCGCCCTGGTCCGCTGGCTCGGCTCCGGACGACAGGAATCCCTGCTCTCGGTCGAAAACACCGTCGGCGTCGCCAACCCCGCGGGTGACGCCGTATGACCACCGCCACCGCCACCGCCGCCCATGCTGCCTCGGGGCTCCATCCGGCCGGTACGAACATCGAAAGGGCCGTGCGATGACAGACACGCTCACCGCTCCCTCATGGCAGTCGGAAGTCCTGGAATCCGTCCCCCGTGGTTTCCTTGCCTACGGATGGCAACCCGCCACCGGTGGCCGCACCTTCGAGGTACGCAACCCCGCAACCGAGGAAGTCATCGCCACCGTCGCCGACTGCGGCCCGCAGGACGCGGTGAGCGCACTGGACGCGGCGGCCGCGGCTGCCGACCAGTGGGCCCGCACCAGCCCACGGGACCGTGCGACCGTCCTGCACCGGCTCACCGACTCCCTGATCGAACACCGTGAGCGTCTCGCCCGGATCATCACCCTGGAGATCGGCAAGACGATCACCGAAGCCCGGGGCGAGGTCGACTACGCCGCGGCCTATTTCCGCTGGTACGCGGAGGAGGCGGTCCGTCCGCACGGGCGCAGTACCCCCTCCCCGGACGGCAGGAGTCACATCGTCACCGTCGCCGAACCGGTCGGGCCTTGCCTGCTCATCACCCCGTGGAACGTGCCCCTGGCCATGGCCGCCCGCAAGGCCGCCGCAGCCCTCGCCGCCGGCTGCACCGCCGTACTCAAACCGGCCGCTCTCACCCCGCTGTCCTCCCTGGCGCTGGGCGAGCTGGCGCGTGAGGCCGGCGCGCCTCCCGGTGTCCTGACCGTGATCACCAGCAGCGACGCGGCGGCGGTCACCACGGCGCTGCTGGCCGACCCCCGGCTGCGCAAGCTGTCGTTCACCGGGTCCACACCGGTCGGCAGGCTGCTGCTCCAGCAGAGTGGTGCGCGGGTGCTGCGCACCTCGATGGAGCTGGGCGGCAACGCGCCGTTCCTGGTCTTCGACGACGCCGACCTCGACCTCGCGGTCCGTGAAGCGATGATCGCGAAGATGCGCCTGGGCGGCCAGTCCTGCGTCGGTGCCAACCGGTTCCTCGTCCAGGAGGGAATCGCCGACGCGTTCGCCGCGGCGCTCGGCGAACGGATCGCCGCGATCCGGGTGGGTGCCCCGGACCGGGAGGACACCGGGCTAGGCCCGCTGGCCGACCACCGGGCGGTGGACAAGGTCCGCCATCTCGTCGAGGACGCCGTGGCCCGTGGTGCCGTCGTCGTCGCGGAGGCGGACATTCCTGACGGGCCGGGCCACTACGCGGCGCCGACCGTGCTGGACCACGTCCCCGCCGACGCCGCGATCATGCACGAGGAGGTCTTCGGTCCCGTCGCCGCCATCCACCGCTTCTCCACCGAAGCCGAGGCCATAGCAGTGGCCAACGATACCGAGCACGGCCTCGCGTCGTATGTGATGACGTCCCACGTCGACCGCGCCCGGCGGATCGCCGCCCAGCTGCAGGCCGGAATGGTCGGCATCAACCGCGGCCTGGTCTCCGAGGTCGCGGCACCCTTCGGCGGGATCAAGCAGTCCGGTCTGGGCCGTGAGGGCGGGCCCGAGGGCCTCCACGAGTACCAGCAGCTCAAGTACCTGTCGATGCCGGGATTCCATACCTGAGCAAGACCTGAGTAGGCCGAGTTCGGAGTGTCGAGCAGTCGCAGCGGCCCGGCGGGGAACATCGGTCCTTCCCCGCCGGGCCAAGCGGCCCAGGGCCTGTCGTTTGGATCATGCCTGGGGCGCGGGGCTCACCGGCAGCCACAAGGTGCCGTAGCCCGAAGCCGGCATGATCCAAACGACAGACCCTAGGTCTCCGTCGTCTCCGTCCGGGCGGAGGTCTGGCTCACGCCGTCGCCGTCGCCGGCTCGGGGCGCGGGGGCGGGGCGCCAGGTTCTGGGGCCGCCCTTCAGGCGTTCCAGCGTGCGCGTCAACTGCTGGAAGGGGGACGTCGACTGCGTCGCGGACGGCTGCTGCTCGGCGGGGGCGGCCGCGGCCGACTCGCGGTACACGGCGAGCGCCTCGTGCGCACGTTCGGCCGCCTCCCGGTACAGGTCCCGGGACTGCGTCATGGCCTCCAGCGCCTCGGCGTACATCGCCACCAGCTTCCGCTCGCGGACGAGTTCCTCCTCCAGCGTGAGCAGATGCCACTCCTCCCGCAGCGCGGTGAGGGCGGCGTCCGCGCCGTCCGGCAGGGGCCGCGGCAGCGCGGCGAACCGTGTCACCGCCGCGATCAGGTCGGTCGGCTCCGAACCGTCCAGGAACACCGCGCGTACGGAGAACTCCCCGGCGTCGAGGTCGGCGGGCGCCGGTCTGCCGGGCAGTACGACGGCGCCGCCGCGCGGGACCTCCAGGTCGAACTCCCGCAGCGCCCAGTTCACCACCCGCAACTGGTGCGGGGCGGCACGGTGTTCCACCACGCGGTGCCGCAGGCTCGGCGCCAGCCACCGGGCCAGCGGCAGCCGGCCGCGCTCGTCGGTGCTCATGGCCTCGTGGACGACGACGTGGACGCACCATCCGGCGTGCCCGGCGTCCCTGAGGAGACGGCGGGCGTCCTTGTCGTCCTCGGGCAGGGCATTGATCCTGCTCAGCGACAGGCCCGTGGCCGCGTCGTGGTCCCAGTCGCCGTACTCCGGCCAGAACCGGGTGACGGGGGACGGCCACGCCGGGTCCCACGGCTCCTCCGCCTCCGCGACGATCGTCCACTCCCGCCCGGCGCCGAGGTCCGGCGCGAGACTCAGCCGGGCGCGCACCGTCACCTCCCCGGCGACCCGCCAACGGGCCTGGAAGACCCGCTCGGGGGAATCGCCCCCGGGGTCGGGCAGTTCCAGGAAGTCGTCGATGGTCCGGCTGTCCTTGAGCCGGCGCAGGGTGTGACGGAGGACGTCCTCCGCGTCGGGTCCGACGTGGCGGCCGCGCGCCGGCCACACCGTGGGAGGCGTCGTGGGACGGGCTGTGGTGGAGGCAGGCATGAGTCCATCGGGCAGCAGGGGCACGTGCGCCTGCCAGTATCGTCGTCGCGGCCCGGCGGAGATCACCGGGGGTCCCGCCCGCCCCCGCGTCCGCCCCGCGAGCGTCTTCGAGGTACCTACCGCTCCTCACCTCCCCGATCGGCCTGCGGCTCACGTCCCGAGACGACGTCGGTCACGCCGGACTCGTCCGCCGTGTCGTCACCCGGACGAGGTGTGCCGCGACCGCCCGTCTGACCGCCGCCGGTGCTGCCGTAGCCGCCCGGCACGCCGGGGACGCTGTCCGCGTCGGCCTGTTCCCGGCTGATGTGCCGGGTGGCGCGCACCCCGGCGCGCCGCTCGGGATGCGGATAACTGAAGGGACGAGCGGCGGCGCGGGCCTCCTCTGCCGCCTCCGCCTGCTCGGCCCTCTCCTTGGGGTCTGGTGCCTTGCCGTCATTCATGCGGTCCGCGTACCCCTGCGCGGCCGGGCCATGTGACGCGGAGGGGTACGCGTCAGGACGCCTCTCTCCCGGTGAGGCCACGCCGCACGTGCTCGGCGATCAGCGGGCACACCTCGCGGGCCTCGTCCTCGTCGTTGGCGTCGTAGCCGTGATCGGCGCCGACGACGTCGTGGCGGCCGACCAGTGCCCCGGTCGGCGTCCCAGCCCTGCTCACCGCCCAGTCCCGGTGCCCGACACCCCGTCCGGCACGGGCTGACCGGAGCCCGCGCCGGAAGCGGGGGCTAGGCGGAATACCCGAGTTGCCTGCGTACGTACGGCGTCATCAGGGTCCTCGCCTTCGCGAGGGTGCTGGTGCGGCTGCCGAGGACGGCTGTCTCGCCGCCCGGCACGGGGATCAGGGTGAGCCCGTCGGCCGGGCCGAACGGCACGATCAGCGGGGTCCGCCGGACCGGCCGGTAGAAACGCGGCTCCTTGCGATGTTTGCCCGAACCCCCCAGATAGGCGCGGATGTTGTGCGCGGCGATGTCCGCCTGGGCGATCGCGGCGGGGGTGATCTTCAGCTCGGTGACGTCGTTCACGTCACCGACCGCGAACACGTCGAGCCGCCCGTCGACCCGCAGCATCCGGTCGACCTTCACATGCCCGGCCGCGTTCAGCCAGTCGCCGTGCCCGGCCAGCCGCAGCCACAGCGTGTTCGGGGTGGTGCCGGTCGCCCAGAACGACAGATCCGCCTCGATGAGATGGCCGCGGCCGTCCCGGTACGTGCCGAAGTCGGCGCCGGGGGAGATGAACGAGTCGAGGCGCACCTCCACGTCGTGCGACTCCAGCCACGCCAGGGCCCGCCGCCCGGCCCACTTGCTGCCCGTCGAGCTGAGCAGCGCCGACCCCGCGTGCGCGAGCGTCACCCGGGTGGCGGGCCGGGCCAGCCGGATCTCCGCCGCGAGCTCCACACCGCCGGGACCGCCGCCCACGACGAGCACATGGTCGGCAGCGGCGATGCTCTCCTGGTGCGCCGTGAACGTCTTGGTCGCCTCCTCCGTGGTCGTCCCGAGGAAGCGGGCGGGCTCCGGATAGTCGGCGCCGGTGGCGATGACCACCACGTCGTACGGCAGCCGCTCACCGGTGGCCAGCTTCACGTACCGTTCGCCGGTGTCGATGGTGACCGCCTTGCCTTCCATCACCCGGCCGTTGCCCAGCAGCCGGTCGTAGGGGATGAAGGGCGCCGTCGTCCATTCCTCCCGCACACCGGCGCGCAGGGCGGCGATGCGATGGAAGAAGACCTCCTTGCGGTCCACCAGGGTGACCCGCGCGTACTCGTCCAGTTGCTTGGCGAGGCGGATGCCCCCGTATCCGCCGCCGATCACGATCACTTCGCCGTCAAGCACGCCGATTCTCCTGTGCTGTTGTGGGGGGAGAGAGGACGAGCCTAACGTTTGAAACTTAAAGCTATGGGAGGGGTTTGTGTGCCTTGTGTGAAGCGGCGGGGGACGACACGAGTAACGCTCTGCCTAGGCTGGACCCGTGACCGACGACAGCAGGCCCCTCGCCGTATTCGATCTCGACAACACGCTCGCCGACACCGCGCACCGGCAGCGGTACCTGGAGCGCAAGCCGCGCGACTGGGACGCGTTCTTCGCCGCCGCCCCGCAGGATCCGCCGCTGGCGGAGGGCATCGAGCTGGCGCTGCGGTACGCCGAGGAGTGCGAGGTCGTGTATCTCACCGGGCGCCCGGAGCGGTGCCGGCGCGACACCGTCGACTGGCTCGCCGTGCAGGGGCTCCCCGAGGGGCGGATCTGGATGCGGCGGAACCACGACCGCAGGCCGGCCCGCCGCACGAAGCTGGAGATCCTGCGGCAGCTGGCCGGGACCCGCGAGATCCGCGTCCTCGTGGACGACGACGAACTGGTATGCGAGGACGCGGAGCGGGCGGGCTTCCCCGTCGTACGGGCGCGCTGGGCCGTCGCCTCCGCCGAGCTGAAGGTGGCGCAGGAACGGGAGGGCCGCACCTGACGCCGTGCCGGGACGAGGGCGTCGTACCTGCGAGCGGTCAGTCGGTGCCCTCGAGTCGGAAACCGACCTTCAGGCCGACCTGGTAGTGCGCGATCTCGCCGTTCTCGATGTGCCCCCTGACCTGCGTCACCTCGAACCAGTCCAGGTTGCGCAGGGTCTGGGCGGCACGGGCGATGCCGTTGCGGATGGCGTGGTCGACGCTCTCGCCCGAACTGCCGACGATCTCGGTGACCCGGTACACGTGGTCGGACATACGGCTACTCCAATCGGGACCTCTCGCCGTGGCCGGCGGCCACACGTCCCTCCACGGTGCCCCACGTCGCGCTCCCGCGCGAGACGGTTGTCGCCGGGCGCGGACGGGGTGCGGGTGGTTCGGCGGGCCCGGGTGGGCGGTAATGTGCCGAACCCCGCCCGGTCACCCCGCCATGCTCAAGGACAGCGCGAAGCGGCCCTCCTCGTCCGTCCACCAATGGGTCAGGTTCAGGCGGGCCGCAGCCAGTTCGGCCGTCACCACCTCTCTGCGGAACTTGGCCGACACCTCCGTCCGCAGTTCCTCGCCGGCCGCGAAGTCGACCGCCAGATCGAGCGCGGGGACCTTCACGGTCTGCGCGGTCCGCGACCGCAACCGCATCTCGATCCACTCCCGCTCGGCGTCCCACAGGGCGACGTGGTCGAACGCGCCGGGATCGAAGTCCGCCCCCAGCTCACGGTTCATGACGGACAGGACGTTCTTGTTGAACGCGGCCGTCACCCCGGCCGCGTCGTCGTACGCGGCGACCAGCACCGCCTCGTCCTTGACCAGGTCCGTGCCCAGCAGCAGCGCGTCGCCGGGCGCCAGCAGGGCCCGCACGGAGGTCAGGAACGCGGCCCGTTCCCCGGGGACGAGATTGCCGATCGTGCCGCCGAGGAACGCCACCAGCCGCGGCCCCGGCGCCTCGGGCAGCCGGATCCCGGCGGTGAAGTCCGCGATCAGGGCGTGCACCTCCAGCCCCGGCCGCTCGGCGACCAGCGCCTCGCCGGCCTGCCGCAACGCGCTCTCGCTCACGTCGACCGGCACGTACGCGTGCAGCTCCGGCATCGCGTCCAGCAGATGCCGCGTCTTGTCGGACGAGCCGGAACCCAGCTCGACGAGCGTGCGCGCACCGCTCGCCGCGGCGATCTCCGCCGCCCGGCCGAGCAGGATCTCCCGCTCGGCACGGGTCGGGTAGTACTCCGGCAACTCGGTGATCCGGTCGAACAGTTCACTGCCGTGCGCGTCGTAGAACCACTTGGGCGGCAGCGTCTTCGGCGTTCGGGTGAGGCCGTTCAGGACGTCGGCGCGCAGGGCCGCGCCCGTGGCGTCCTCGGGCAGGGTGCGGGTGAGGTGGAACGGGCTCACGCAGGGGACTCCTTCGGTGGTACGGGGACTGGACCGGCGCCCGGGCGCCCGGTTCCCTCCGGTTCCTTGAGCGGGGTGAGCAGGACGCCCGTGCGGTCGGCCACGAGCAGCGTGCGGTCCGGCACCTCGACCCAGTGCGGGTCGTCGTCGTACGGCTCGGACGCCACGACGGTGCCGCGACCGGGCCGGGCGAGGTACCACAGGGTGTCGCCCCACGCCGTCGCGGTGATGCTGTCGCCACTGGTGAGCAGCAGGTTGAGCCGCGACCCGGGGGCCGCCCGCGCGACCTCCAGGACCGTGTCGGCCAGCGCCTGCCCCTCCTCGTCACCGGCCCGTAGACGGTTCAGGACCAGGGCCCACACGAACGCGGAGTCGTTGCGGGCCTCCATCGACAGGATCTCCACGGCGGGCAGCCCGCCGGCCAGCGGCGCCAGGGCCCCGGGCCACCCGGCGACCGCCCCGTTGTGGCTGAACAGCCAGGGCCCGCCGCCGTACGGCGCCGCCGCGGCCTCCTGGTCCGCGCCCGGCACCGTGGCGTCCCGTACGGCGGCGAGCAGCGCCCCCGTGCGGACCACCCGGGCGAGATCCGTGAAGGACAGGTCGCCCCAGATGGGCCCGGCCCGCCGGTAGCGGCCCGGCACCGGGTCGCCGTCCGCGTACCAACCGACGCCGAAACCGTCGGCGTTGACAGTCCCGTACCGCTGCCGGCGCGGTGCCCACGACTGCCGGAACAGACCGTGCGGCGGCTCCACCAACACCGCGCCCAGCGGCACCTGCGGCCCCAGATAGGCCACGTGACGGCACATCAGACGGCCTCCGGGGACGCGTCACGGGCCGTGCGGAATCCGCTGAAGATCTGCCGCCGGATCGGATAGTCCCAGTTGCGGAACGTCCCCCGGCACGCCACCTGGTCCACGGCGAACGAACCACCCCGCAGCACCTTGTACTCGGGGCCGAAGAACACCTCCGAGTACTCCTTGTACGGGAACGCCGTGAATCCCGGGTACGGCAGGAAGTCGCTCGACGTCCACTCCCACACGTCACCGATCAACTGCCGTACGCCCAGCGGGGACGCGCCCTCCGGGTAGCTGCCGGCCGGCGCCGGACGGAGGTGGCGCTGGCCCAGGTTGGCGTGGTCGGGCGTCGGGTCGGCGTCGCCCCACGGGTAGCGCGTGGAGCGCCCGGTGACCGGGTCGTGGCGGGCGGCCTTCTCCCACTCGGCCTCTGTGGGCAGCCGCCGCCCCGCCCAGCGGGCGTACGCGTCGGCCTCGTACCAGCACACGTGCAGCACCGGCTCGTCGGCCGGCACGACCTCGGTGACGCCGAAGCGCCGCCGCAGCCACTGCCGGCCGTCACGCCGCCAGAACAGCGGCGCGGTGATGCCGTGCGCGCGGATGTGGTCCCAGCCGCGCGCCGTCCACCAGCGCTCGTCGTCGTAGCCGCCGTCGTCGATGAACGCCTGGTAGGCGCCGTTCGTCACCGGGGTGGTGTCGATGTGGAACGGTGGGACGACACGCCGGTGCGCGGGCCGTTCGTTGTCCAGCGCCCACGGCTCGGTCGAGGTGCCCATCATGAACTCCCCGCCCGGCACGAGGACTTCGTCCGGCCCCGTGAACAGCGGCGCCGGGTCGGGGTCGGGCGCCGACAGCACGGCCGGGCCCCTGCGGAGCTGATGGGTGATCAGCATCGTCTCGTCGTGCTGCTGTTCGTGCTGGGCGATCATGCCGAAGGCGAAGCCCGCCTCGGTGAGCCGGGTGCCGTGGAAGTCGCTGCCCTCCAGCACGTCGAGGGCCCGGCCGCGCACTTCGGCGAGGTAGCGGCGGGCCTCCTCCGGCGGCAGCAGCGGCAGCGAGGGCCGCTCGGAACGCGGATGCTCGAAGGCGTCGTACAGCCCGTCGATCTCGGGCCGCATCGCCTCCCGCCCCGCGACGTTGCGCAGCAGCCACAGCTCCTCCTGGTTGCCGATGTGGGCGAGGTCCCACACCAGCGGGGACATCAGCGGCGAGTGCTGCGCGGTGAGGTCGGGTCCGTCGACGGCGGAGGTGAGGAGCGCGGTGCGGGCGCGGGCCGTGGTCAGCGCCGCCAGCGCGCGCTCCCGCAGTATCTCGGGGTCGGCGTCGTGCGTCGGGGCCGGCGTCTCGGGCGCGGTCATGCGGGGAGGTCCTTCCCGTGCGACTGGTCGAGCAGATCGTCGGCGGGACAGCGTCCCCGGGCCACATGGCGGTCGATGAACTCCGCCACGGCGTCCAGCACCCGTGTGCTCGCGCCGAGCCGTGGCAGCGCCTCGGCCGCTGCGGCGAAGCAGACGGCCGCCGCCTCCCGCAACTCGGGGTCGGCCAGGCCCGAACGGGCGGCCGCGTCCCACAGCGGATTGCGCGGCGCCCGCAGAAAACCGGCCCGCTCGGCCAGCGGCTTGACCGCCCGGTAGGCGACCTCGGTGGCCTCCGGGTCCTCGAACAGCGCTGTCGTCACGGCGAGCGGCACGATCCAGCCGTCCTCACCGGGCTGCGCGTCGATCATGCGGAGTTCCAGATGGCCGCGCGGCCGTACCGGTGGGAACAGCGTCGTCATGTGGTACTCGAGATCGGCGCGGCTCGGCGGGGTGTCGGACCGGATCCACTCCCGGAACGACATGGCGCCCGGGACACCCCAGGGCCCCTCGTCGGCGCGGATGCACATCACCGGCGCGTCCAGCACCAGCCGCGCCCAGGCGCCGCGCGGGTCGCCGTCCAGTTCCGGGGCCGTCGTCCGGCCCGGGTCCATCGCCGCCCACAGCGACTGCCGTGTCGAACGCCAGCCGGTGGCCCGGCCGCCCGCCAGCGGGGAGTGCGCGAACGCGGCCAGCAGCACCGCGCCGAGCTGGTGCGTCAGCCACCAGCGCCGCTGGTAGCCGAGGGGGCCCGGTTCCTCGTACCCGGCGTCGACGCAGACCTGCACGGACGCCGACGAGCACATCATGGACCGGCCCTCGGGCCCGAAGCGGTCGAGGTACACCTCCATCGCGTCGTACCGGGGCTCGCGCAGGAACCGGGTCGGGGGGTTCCAGGGATCATGGCCGAAGCCGCTGATGCCGAGGTCCGCCTCGCGCAGCGTCGCGCGTACGGCGTCCAGGTCGGCGGAGACGGATCCGACGCACTCCATCAGGGAGGCGGCGGGAGCGGAGCTGAGCTCCAGCTGGCCACCCGGCTCGATCGTCAGCGACGACGCCAGGGGCAGGGTCCGCAGTGCGGCGTAGGCCGCGTCGAGTCGTGCGGGTGTCGCGGGGAGCCGCGGATCGCGCAGCTCATGGACGTGCCATTCCAGTTCGACACCGAGGGTGCGGGGTGGTCCGGTCTTGAAGCAGATGCCCCGGACGAGGGCCTCCACCTCCGCCTCGGTGACCAGGGAGCGCTGCTCCGTACAGCCACTGGCCGAATCTGACATGTCGGGATCCTCCTGAGATTCCACCATGTCGCCGATCCGCTGCCGTGGGGGCCCGGACCGGCGTTGCTCGTCCCACCCAAACCCCTGTGTGACGTTCGCACAAGGGTGCAGATCGTGGCAATGCGGATCGTCGATCTCTGTTTCCGGGAACTTCAGGCACCTCTTCCCGCGCTCGTCGAGGGTCATTCACGCCGGGAAAACTCCGTTGCGGTCATGCACCAGCATCGCCCACGATGCGTCCATGAGCACGACGGGGGAGCGCGCGCGGTCGGCGTTCATGGCGCGCACGCGGGTGGCGCCATGAGCGCCCGCCTGCGGGGCATCGCACGGGAGACCGAGGACATCGTCGCGGCGGGGCGCTACCGCGCACCGGACGGCCGCGAGGTGTCGCTCGCGGAGTGGATCGACGCGGCCCGCTCGGGTACGCGCCTGTACGGCCCGGACCCGGTGCGGATCCCACCGGTCGCCCACGTGTCCGCGCCGACCCGGATCGAGGTCACCGGCGAGAGCAGCCTGGAGGCCGCCCGCCGCCTCACCGGCACGGTGCCCGTCGCCGTCCTCAACTTCGCCTCGGCCCGCAACCCGGGCGGCGGCTACCTGAACGGCGCCCAGGCCCAGGAGGAGGCCCTCTGTCGGGCCTCCGCCCTGTACGTCTGCGTACGCGAGGCCCGCGGCTTCTACGACCACCACCGCGCCCACCGCGACCCGTTCTACACGGACCGTGTCATCCACTCACCGGCCGTGCCCGTCTTCCGCGACGACCGCGGTGACCTGCTGCCCGCCCCGTACACGGCCGGTTTCCTGACCTCCGCCGCCCCGAACGCGTCGGTCGTCCGCCGTACGGCGCCGGAGCGCGTCGGCGAGCTGCCGCGCGCCCTGGCCGTGCGCGCGGAACGGGTCCTGGAGACGGCCGTGGCGAACGGCTACCGCAGGCTGGTCCTGGGTGCCTGGGGCTGCGGTGTCTTCGGCAACGACCCGGCGCACGTGGCGACCGCGTTCCGCGCGCTCCTCACGGACCGCGGCCGGTTCGAGGGCCACTTCGAGCACGTGGTGTTCGGCGTCCTGGACCGCACGATGGGCGCGACGGTCCGGGCTGCATTCGAACGGGAGTTCCGCGTCGGCTCCTCGGGAGCGCCGGCCGAATCCTCCGGCGCGAGCCGGATCCCCTAGGTCGTGCCAGGCGTGCGGGGCAGACGGGACTTTGCGGACACGGCTCAGCGCCAGCCGTACCGTTCACGCAGCCGGTGCACGACGGAGTTGAACCGCATCCGGTCCAGGGCGCACGCCTCCCGCCGCATCCCCGCCTCGTGCAGTCGGAGCACCCGGTCGACATCCACCCAGGACGGCCGCCCCGAACGGTCCCACGGCCCGCTGCCGATCGGCACCCACTCGCGGTCCCCGTCATGCCGCTTGCTCGACAACTGCACGGCGAGGAACGTCCCGCCCGGCTCCCGCGCCACCACCAGCACGGGCCGGTCCTTGCCCCGCCCGTCGTTCTCCTCGAACGGCACCCAGGTCCACACGATCTCCCCGGGGTCGGGGTCCCCGTCGTGCGCGGGCGAGTACTCCGTACGCACCCGCCCCACGGTGCGCGGATCGGCCTCGGTGGTGGCGGAGGGGCCGTAACGGCCGGGAACGTCTTGATCGGCGAACGCAGTCACGGGGGCAACGCTAACCCGCGCCCCCGTCAAGGGAGCGCGGGCCCCGTGGCGATGCGCGGCTCGACCGCACGGGCTCGAGCGACGGCGGTGCCTTCGACGGGGGAGGGAGGCCAAGACTCCCGGCCACCGTCAGCGATGGGCAGAGGGAGGCTAGGACTCCCGGTCCACCGGTACCTTCTCCACGGGCAGCCCGTTGACCGCGGCCGGGCCCCGGTCGGGCGTTCCGTTCTGGTTCATGGACGCCAGCAACTGCCGGGCCAGCCCCAGCCCCGTGCCGCCCATCGTCAGCGCCTTGGCGAACAGGTCGGCCATGCCGTCGGCGCCGTTGAGCAGCACCATGTTGTCGACGTTGCCGAACGCGGACGCCCCCGCCTGCACGATCTCCGGCCACCGCTCGGCCAGTTGCTGCGCGATCACCGCTTCCTGGTTGTCGGCCAGCGCCGCGGCCCGCGCCTTGATGCCCTCGGCCTCGGCGAGCCCCTTCGCGCGGGCGGCCTCGGCGGCGGCGAGCCCCTTGGCCTGCCGGGCGGCGGCCTCCGCCTCACCGGTGGCGCGGGTCGCGTTCGCCTCGGCGGCGGCCGCGAGTTCGGTCTCCTTGGCCTTGGCCTGCGCGGCGGAGATACGGGCGTCGCGCTCGGCCTCGGCGAGGGTCCGCTTCTCGTACGCCTTGGCGTCCGCGGGCTTGCGCACGTCGGCCTGGAGCTGCTGCTCACGCCGTGACGCCTCCAGCTCGGCGACCCGGGTCTCCTGCACGACGACCTCCTGCTTGGCGCCCGCCTCGGCGAGCGGGCCGGCCTGCTTGGCCTTGGCGGCGGCCTTGTCCCGCTCCGCCTGGTAGCCGGCCTGGAGGATCTCGCTGTCCCGGGTGGCCTCCGCCATCCGCGCCGCCGCCTGCTGCTCGGCCTCGGTGGCGAGCCGGTTCGCCTCGGCCTGCGCGATCCGCGCGTCCCGCTGGACGGCCGCCGCGTGCGGCATGGCGAGGTTCTTGATGTAGCCGGTCGGGTCCTCGATCTCGTGGATCTGCAACGAGTCGACGATCAGCCCCAGCTTCTCCATCTCCGTCCCGCACGCGGCCCGTGTCTGGCCGGTCAGTTTCTCGCGGTCGCGGATCATGTCCTCGACCGTCAATCCGCCGACGATGGACCGGAGATGACCGGCGAACACGTTGTGCACCCGTTCCGAGACCCGTTTCTGCTGGCCGAGGAAGCGGCGGGCGGCGTTGGCGATGGACACGAAGTCGTCGCCCACCTTGAAGATGACCACGCCCCGGATCTTCAGCGGAATGCCCTGGAAGGTCACGCACTCCACGGCCAGCTCGGTCTGGTTGAGGTCGAGCGACAGCTTGCGCACCGCCTGCATGCCCGGCAGCACGAGCGTGCCGCGCCCGGTGACGATACGGAAGTTCATGCCTTCCGTCAGGCCCTCCATCTTGTGCTTGGAGCCGGAGATGATCAGGGCCTCGTTCGGTTCGGCGACACGCCACATGAGCTTGAACAGAGCGATCAGTACCAGAGCCACCGCTACGGTCGCCCCCGCGATGATGCCGATGAACATCGGCACACCCCCCTCGGCCAGGTGCCCTTTCGGCACCGAACGTCGGGAGTGTCCCAAGGGGCCGGGCGGGGGTACAGAGCCGCGCGGACCGTTGTTGCAGTCTTGGTGCGAACCGTCACCGCGGGAGCGGCCAGAGCCCCCGACGGACCGTCAACTGTCGTACGCCGCCGAGACGTAGACCGTGCGCGGCGGCAGGTACTCGATCACCATCACCAGGGTCCCGGGCTCGATCCGGTCCTTCGCGGAGGCGGGGTACGCCAGGAAGTGCTCGGCCCCGCCGCGCACCCGGACGATCACCTCGCCGACGAGCCCGGGACCGACCGCACCGGTCACCCGTCCCATCAGCCCGACCATCGACGCTTCGTCCATGGTCACAGCGTACGGGTCGCACCCCGCCCCCTGGACCCGTGCGGGGGACGGCGGTGCCGCTCACACCGCGGGGGATTCGGCCGGCGTCGTCGCCTCCGGCGGCCACAGCTCGTGCCAGCGCTGGTCCGCCTCCAACTGCGCGGCCAGCGACAGCAGCAGCGGCTCGCTGTTCGCGGGACCCAGCAGCTGCGCGCCCACCGGCAGCCCGCCCACGAACCCCGCCGGTACGTTCACGCCGGGCCAGCCGAGCACGTTCCACGGCCAGGCGTACGGGCAGGCGGCGATCATCGCCCGGTCCGTGCCGAGCCCACCGAGGCCGATCATGGAGCCGATCCGCGGCGGGGGAGCGGCGGTGGTCGGCGCGAGCAGCACGTCGTACGTGGTGAACAGCGCGCCGATCCGCTGGTGGAGCGTGGCCTCGGCGCGGCGGGCCAGCCGCAGCGGCGCCCCGGCGAGCAGTCGGCCGAGGCGGGCGGCGTCGCGGGTGCGCCGGTCCAGGAGGTCCGGCCGGGCGATTCCGCCGACGTGTTCGGCGATGCCCGCGGTGGCGCGCGGGATGAAGGTGAGCCCGATCTGCCCGTAGCGGGGCTCGGCCTCCTCGACCTCGTGCCCGAGCGCCGCGAGCCGTTCGGCGACCGCGCGGACCTTCTCCCGCACCCGGGGGTCCAGCCGCGCGGGCAGCGCGGTGAACGGCGGCTTCAGGGACAGCGCGATCCGCAGTCGGCCCGGATCGCGCCCCACGGCCCCGGAGGCGTCGATGGCGTCCGGCCGGTGCAGGTCTCCCTCGTGGTTCCCGGCGGCCGCGTCGAGGAGGAGGGCGGCGTCGGCGACCGTGCGGGCGAGGGTGCCGTTGACGGTGATGCCCTGGAAGGACTCCGGGAGCGGCCAGGTGGAGATACGGCCGCGCTGCGGCTTGATGCCGATGAGGTGCGTCCAGGACGCGGGGATACGGATCGAGCCGGCGCCGTCCGAGCCCAGCGCGCCCGGCACGATTCCCGCGGCGACGGCGGCCGCGGAGCCGCCCGAGGAGCCGCCGGGGGTGTGGTCGGCGTGCCAGGGGTTGCGGGTGGCGCCGAAGGCCGGCCCCTCGGTGAAGGGCCACTGCCCGAGTTCGCAGGTGTTGGTCTTGCCGACCACGATCGCCCCGGCCGCCCGCAGCCGCCGTACCGCCTCGCCGTCCTCCGGCAGCGACGGGAACTCGCCCTGGCAGCCGAACGCGGTCGGCTCGCCCGCCACGTCCATGTCGTCCTTCACGGCCACCGGCACGCCGAGCAGCGGCCGCCGTCCGCCCGCCGCCAGCTCCCGGTCCGCCGCCTCGGCCTCCACCAGCGCCGCCTCGGCGCGTACCCGCCGGAAGGCGTTGACCGTCGGCTGGCTGGCCTCGATCCGGGCGAGGGTCCGCTCGACCAGCTCACGTGACGTCACCTCCCCGGCGGCCAGCGCACGGGCACACTCCGCCAGACCCGGGGCACGGTCGGCAGCCATACGGAACACCTCCGGTAGCAGGTTGTCTACCGAACGGTAACGTCCGGGTGCGGGCGAGGGTACGGGAAGGACGACTTCCCTGGTGACCACGGCGGTTCGCGGCGGACGCGAGCGGACGTTCGACGTGTACGGCCCCGCCGGGCCGCCCCGGTCCGCGGGTACGTGTGGCGCTCGCCCGAACACCCGCTCGCTCGCCAGCCGCGTGCCAAGCGCCGCATCGTGAGGGCCAGTCGCAGCCGCAGCCGACCGTGCGGGTCGCGGACCGGCCAGCCCAGGAGGGACTCCGCGTGGGTCGGGGGGACACGTCCGCCCCGCCCCGAGTGGCGGGTGCCGCCGCGCGCCCCGGCGCATCCCCACTGAACCCCCGACGCACCGAGGCGCCGCCCGTGCGGGGCGAGGGCCCGACCGACCCCGTCCCACCATGAGTACCGGCCACGCCGACGCATATCCAACACACAGTTCACGCCATAGCTTTGGCGTGTTACGCGGACGTAGTGGCCGTGCGGACCCCGGCGCCCGCCGACCGCGCGGCCTCCGCACGCCTCTTGCGCGGATCTCGTGGGGAATCCGTGGCCCGCCCTCGCCCAGGCGCGCCGGGGGCTCGCTCTCAGGGGCCTCCCGGGCAGCCGACCGGCCCCGTTGCCGGCGCGACCGCGTTCCGCGGCCCACCGGGAACGCCGCCGCGCGCCCCGCGGCGAGGGCGGGGCGCGTACGGGCGCGGCCGGGGGAGGGGGCAGCGGTGGTAGACCAAACGCCGCCATCACCCCACCTTCACGGAGATGGCGCGAAATGGTTGCAGGACTGAACAGGTTTCGAACATATTCGCCAAACTGCCCAGCCACAAAGATCGGTCGCCCGACCCCGAGCCCTCGCACGGCCCGGACCCGAGCTCCCGTGTGGCCGGAAGTCCCCCGGCCGGAAAGCCCTTCACAGCTTCTGCAAGGATGCCGTCGTCATGGTGCAGATACCGAAAGAGCCCGCCCCGCCCGCGCCGCTGCAACGGTCCGTGCCCACGAGCGCCGATGTGGCCCGCCTGGCGGGTGTCTCACGAGCGACCGTCAGTTACGTCCTCAACAACACCAGCGCCGTCCGCATCAGCGAGCCCACCCGCCGCCGTGTCCACGAGGCCGCGAAGGAGCTGGGGTACGTCCCGCACGCGGCCGCCCGCAGCCTGCGCGCCGGTCACAGCCGCATGGTCCTCATGCCGACCCCCAACGTGCCCATAGGGCCGCTCTACAGCCAGTTCATCAACGATCTCCAGTGGGCCCTCAGCCGCCTCGACTACACCGTCGTGCAGTACGGCGGCGTCGGTCTGCGCGGCGACGAGGCGGCCCGCGCCTGGGCCGAACTGCGCCCGGTCGCCGTGATCGTCCCCGGCGAGGGGCTCGGCCCGCAGGGCGTGGCCATCCTGAAGCGCTCCGGCGCACGCGCCGTCGTCACCCTCAGCCCCGAACCCGTCGAGGGCGCCCATGTGCTGCTCCTGGACCACGGTGTCGTCGGCGAGAGCGCCGGCCGGCACCTGGTCGAGCGCGGGCACCGCCGTATCGGTGTCGTCGTGCCCGACGAGCCGGGCCTCGGGGTGTTCTCCCGGCCCCGGCTGGAGGGCGTGCGGCGTGCGGTGCGGGGCACGGAGGCGACGATCACCGAACTGCCCCTCGCCTATGACGAGGAGGCCGCGGGTCGGCTCGCCGCCCGGTGGCGCTCCCTCGGCCTCGACGCGGTGTTCGCGTACAACGACGAGTACGCGATGCTCGTGATGCGGGCGCTGCGGGACGTGGGCATAGGCGTCCCCGACGACACGGCCGTCGTCGGCGCCGACGACCTCATGCTGGGCCGTCTGCTGCGACCGCGCCTCAGCACCGTCCACATCGAGCTGCCGTCCGGCCGCGACCTCGCGGAACTGGTCGACCGCGCGGTCCGCGACCCCGCCATGGTGCCCACCACACACGATGTGCTCGGCGCGCGGATCGTCCACCGCGAATCGAGCTGACCCAGCGGGGGCCGCCGTCGGTGTCGTGGGCCCGCCGGCTACTGACCGTTCTGCTCGACCTGCGCCTGCTGGGCGGCGACGGCCCTGCGGACCTCGTCCATGTCCAGCTTGCGGGCCTGCCCGATCACATCGGTCAGCGCGGCCTCGGGCAGCGCGCCCGGCTGCGCGAACACGGCGACCTGGTCACGGACGATCATCAGCGTCGGGATGGACTGGATGCCGAAGGCCTGGGCCAGCTCCGGCTGCGCCTCGGTGTCCACCTTGCCGAACACCAGGTCCGGGTTGTCCTCGGCGGCCTTCTCGTAGACCGGCGCGAACTGACGGCACGGCCCGCACCAGGACGCCCAGAAGTCGATCAGGACGAACTCGTTGTCCGTGACCGTCTGGTCGAAGTTCTCCTTGGTGAGCTCCACGGTGCTGCTCATGGCGTGCATCCCTCTTCCTGGGTGTCGGTGCTCGGGGTGAGCCGCTGTCGACAACGCCACCCGCCGGTGGCGTATTCCGCGCGCGTACCCATGTGGCCACGGCGCACACCACCAACCAGACTGACCCCATGACGGATACGGAACACACCGAAAACGACGAGAACACCACGGGGACCATGTACGACGTGGTGGTGCTCGGTGCCGGACCCGTGGGGGAGAACGTCGCCGACCGCACCCGCGCGGCCGGCCTGTCCACCGCGGTCGTGGAGAGCGAACTCGCCGGCGGCGAGTGCTCGTACTGGGCGTGCATGCCCAGCAAGGCCCTGCTGCGCCCCGCGATCGCCCGGGCCGACGCCCGCCGCGTACCCGGTCTGCGCCACCTCGTCGAGGGCCCGCTGAACGCCGCCGAGGTGCTCGCCCACCGCGACTACGAGGCCGCCGACTGGAAGGACGACGGCCAGGTCGCGTGGCTGGAGAGCATCGGGGCGGTCTTCCACCGCGGCCACGGCCGGCTGGCCGGTGCCCGCCGGGTCGTCGTCGACGCCCCCGACGGCGCCCGGCACGTCCTCACCGCCCGCCACGCCGTGGTGATCTCCACCGGCAGCCGCGCCGTCCTGCCCGATCTGCCCGGACTGGACGAGGTACGGCCCTGGACCAGCCGCGAGGCCACCAGCGCGCGGCAGGTGCCCGGCCGGCTGATCGTCGTCGGCGGTGGTGTCGTCGCCGTCGAGATGGCCACCGCCTGGCGCGCCCTCGGCTCCGAGGTCACCGTCCTGGTCCGCGGCAAGGGCCTGCTGCCCCGCATGGAACCCTTCGCCGGCGAACTGGTCGCCGAGGCGCTCACCGAGGCCGGCGCGGACGTCCGCACCGGTACGTCCGTGACGTCGGTGACCCGCGAGAACGGCACCGTGGTGGCGCTCACCGACACCGGGGACCGCCTGGAGGCCGACGAGATCCTCTTCGCCACCGGCCGCGCCCCGCGCACCGACGACCTCGGCCTCGACACCGTCGGCCTGGAACCCGGCACCTGGCTGCCCGTCGACGACAGCCTCCGGGTGACCGGCAGCGAGTGGCTCTACGCGGTCGGCGACGCCAACCACCGGGCGCTCCTCACCCACCAGGGCAAGTACCAGGCGCGCATCGCGGGGGCCGCCATCGCCGCCCGCGCGGCCGGTGTCCCGATCCTGGAGAGCGACCCCTGGGGCGCCCACGCCGCCACCGCCGACCACCGCGCCGTCCCGCAGGTCGTCTTCACCGACCCCGAGGCCGCCTCCGTCGGCCTCTCCCTCGCCGAGGCGGAACGGGCCGGCCACCGCGTCCGCGCCGTCGACGTCGAGTTCTCCTCCGTGGCCGGGGCCGGGCTGTACGCCGACGGCTACCGGGGCCGCGCCCGGATGGTCGTCGACCTGGACCGCGAGATCCTCCGCGGGGTCACCTTCGTCGGGCCCGCCGTCGGCGAACTCATCCACTCGGCCACGATCGCCGTCGCCGGGGAGGTCCCCGTCGACCGGCTGTGGCACGCGGTCCCCTCGTACCCGACGATCAGCGAGATCTGGCTGCGGCTGCTGGAGGCGTACCGGGGCTGAACCGGCAGGGCGGGCCGCCCCGCCGGGGAGCGGGGGAGGAAGCCGCCTCGCCGGGGATTGGGACCGGGGACCGGGACCGGGGTCCGGGAACGAGGCCGGGGGGAAACCGCTCCGCCCGGCGGCCGAGCAGCCGCCTCGGTCCGGCGCTCAGCCCCGCAGTGGGTCCGGCCGCTCAGCCCCGCAATGGGGCCGGCCGCTCAGTCGGGCAGCAGGAAGCCGAGGGCGCGGGCGGCGCGGGCCGGGGTGGGATCGTTCCACCGCTCGGCCATCGCCTGGTTCGTGGACAGGGAACGCAGCTCGGCGTGGTCGAGGTAGAGCGTGCCGTTCAGGTGGTCCGTCTCGTGCTGGACGATACGGGCGGGCCACCCGGAGAACTCCTCGTCCACCGCCCGTCCCCGCTCGTCGAGTCCCCGCAGCCGCACCTTGGCGTGCCGGGCCACCACGGCCTGCCACCCCGGCACGCTCAGACAGCCCTCGAAGAACGCGTCACGGTACGGTCCGACCGCCTCGTACGCCGGGTTGACCAGGACCCGGAACGGCTGCGGGACCCGCCCACGGGCCAGCCGCACCTCCTCCGGCACCGGCGCCGGATCCTCGATCACCGCGATCCGCAGGGACACCCCGACCTGGGGTGCGGCGAGGCCGACGCCCGGCGCCGCGTGCATGGTGGCCCGCAGCGCGGCGACGAAACGGGCCAGCAGACCGGCGTCGAGCTGGCCGTCGAAGGGCTCGGCCGTGCGGCGCAGCACCGGATCGCCCGCGGCCACGATCGGCAGCGGGCCCTCGTGGGCGAGGAGTTCCTCGACCCGGTCGCTCAGCGGGCGGGACTCGACGCGCTCTCGTTCGGAAGCCATCGCGCCAGCATGCCAAGCCAGATGAACCGATGCGAGGCGGCTCTCCCGGCCCCGAGGGGGCCCGTCCGCCCCTTCCGGCCATGTGGTCCACGTCACACTAAATGCCGGGAACTCGGCGCCTTCACGCTCCGACTACTGAACCGCCACGACGTCCCCGTACCCGTACCCCGGAGCAGCCGCCGATGACCATCGCCCCCTCGACCGAGACGGACGAGACCAGGAAACCCGTCACGCCCGACGGTGCGACGAGGAGCGCCTGGGCCTCCCTCAGGCCGCTCGTCCTGCGGCTGCACTTCTACGCGGGCGTCCTGGTCGCCCCGTTCCTGCTGGTCGCAGCCCTGACAGGCGGACTGTACGCCGCCTCGTTCCAGATCGAGAAGATCGTCTACGCCGACGAGACGACCGTCGCGAAGGTGGGCGACGAGAAGCTGCCGATCTCCGAGCAGGTGGCCGCCGCCCGCAAGGCGCACCCCGAGGGCACGCTCTCCGCGGTGCGTCCCTCACCCGAGGACGACGCCACGACCCGGGTGATGCTCTCCGGAGTCAAGGGCGTCGACGAGAACAACACGCTCGCGGTGTTCGTCGACCCGTACACGGCGGAGGTGCGCGGGGCGCTGGAGCAGTACGGCGCGACCGGCGCACTGCCGCTACGGACCTGGATCGACAAGTTCCACGCCAACCTGCACCTCGGTGAGACCGGCCGCCTCTACAGCGAACTCGCCGCCAGCTGGCTGTGGGTCATCTCGGCCGGCGGTCTCGTCCTCTGGTTCGGCCGCCGTCGCGCCCAGCGCAAGGTGCGCGGCACCAGCGGCCGACGCCGCACCCTGGGCCTGCACGGCACGGTCGGTGTGTGGGCCGCGGCCGGGTTCTTCTTCCTCTCGGCGACGGGCCTGACCTGGTCGGCGTACGCCGGCGCCAACATCGACGTCCTGCGCACCGAACTGCACCAGGCCACCCCGGCCATCTCCGCTGCGGCGGGCGACCACGGCGGTCACGGCACGGGTGCGGCGGAGGGAGGGGCCGCCCCTGAGGGCGACTTGGACAAGATCCTCGCCGCCGCCCGCGCGGAGGGCCTGGGCGACCCGGTCGAGATCGTGCCGCCCGCCGACGCGTCTTCCGCGTACGTGGTGAAGCAGGTCCAGCGCAGCTGGCCCACCAAGCAGGACGCGGTGGCCGTGGACCCGTCGACCGCCGAGGTCACCGACACCCTCCGGTTCGCCGACTTCCCGGTGCTGGCCAAGCTCACCCGCTGGGGTATCGACGCCCACACCGGCGTCCTGTTCGGCCTGGTCAACCAGCTCCTGCTGATCGCGCTGGCGGCCTCCCTCGTCCTGCTGATCCTCTGGGGCTACCGCATGTGGTGGCAGCGCGGACGGGCCTCCGCGTTCGGCCGCCCGATCCCGCGCGGCGCCTGGCAGCAGGTGCCCCCGCAGGTCCTCGTCCCCGCGCTGGTGGTCGTCGCCGTCCTCGGCTACTTCGTCCCGCTCCTCGGCATCCCGCTCGCCGTGTTCATCGCCGTGGACGTCGTCCTGGGCGAGATCGCCCACCGCAAGGGCAAGCGGACGTACGGGGGCCGAACCGAGGCGAAGCAGGGCGCGGAGCAGGGCGCGGACTAGCGCTGCCGCTCGAAGTCGCCCGCGAGGGCCGAGGCGATGCGCAGGTGGGACTCCGCCTCGTCGTGCCGGGCCTGCCGTTGCAGGGTGCGGCCGAGCAGCAGCCGGGCGTAGTGCTCCACCGGGTCCCGCTCGACGAGTACGCGCAACTCGTCTTCGGCACGGCGCAGTTGGGCGGAGTGGTAGTAGGCACGGGCCAGCAGCAGCCGGGGCCCGGTCTGCTCCGGAACCTCCTCGACCAGCGCGCTGAGGACGCGCGCGGCGGCCGCGTACTCCTCGGCGTCGAAGAACATCCGCGCGCGCTCCCAGCGCTCGGCCGGTGTCCCGTGGTCGTAGTACGTCGTGTCCACTGTGACCTCCTTCGGCGCCGACAACCTGCCGAGTCAGTTGAATATTCCACTGACCCGGCGGGGGTGCTGGGGTGACCGGTCAGCGCCCGGTTGTGAGTTCCGCGTTGGCGCGCTCGGTGACGAGGTCCAGCACCCGGCCCGCGACCGCGAGATCCTCCGCCGGGATGCCGGCGTAGATCCTCGCGGAGACCACTCCGGTCTCGGCGGTGGTCCTGGCATGGATCTCCCGTCCGGCGTCCGTGATCGCGACGAGGCCCGGCTCCGCGGGGCGGTCGACCGCCACCACCAGCTCTGCCGCGGCCAACTCGTCCAGGACGCCGCGTACTTCCTCCGCGCTGAGCTTGAGGGAGTGGACGACCTGGTCCACGACCTCCTCGCGGGCGACGGGCCCGTCGGCGACCGCGACGACGCGGAGCGTCACCGACTGCTGGAACGTCAGGTCGTACCGGGTGAGCACGGTCTCCAGGGCGGCGCGGGCGGCGTAGTGGGCGAGAGCGATGACACGGCCGTTGACGGCCGGGGTGGGTGTGGAGGGCGTGGTCGTGGCAGGGGTGGTCATGACTGCTCCTCGGTGCGCTCAGAAGGAAGGGAGTGCTCGGTGGGGGGCGGGCCCGGAAGGGACGGGCCAGGAAGAGACGGGCCGGGCAGGGACGGGTCGGAAAGAGACGGGTCGACAAGGGCTGGGTCGAGGGGAAGGTCTGGATGGAGGGGGACGTCGAGCAGGGTCGTCAGTTCACGGGTGAACTCCCGTGCGCGGGCGCTGTCGAGGCCGCCGAGCGGCTCCATCAGCTGGTGCAGCAGGCCCTGGACGACGTCGATCGCGCGGCGGGTGACGTCGCGCCCCTCCCCGGTGAGCGCCAACCGCACGGCGCGGGGGTCGCGAGGGTCCCGCGCCCGTTCGAGCAGCCCGGCGGTCTCCAGTGCGCGGGCCAGCTTCGACACGTACAGCGCCTCCAGCCCCGTGTGGTCGGCGAGCTGCCGCTGACTGGGCCGCAGCCCGGCCCGGTGCATGCCGTGCAGCGAGGCCACCAGTGCGTACTGGGCGTGCGTCAGCCCCAGCGGCGCCACCGCGCGGTCGACCGCGACGCGCCACTTCATGGACAAGCGCCACACGAGGAAACCGGGCGTCGCGCCCTCGAAAGCCGAACTCATGAGGAATACAGTACATGGCTACTATAGCCATGGCTACTATTGCGCTACGCGGGCAGGCCGGGAGCGGGGGATGCGGTCGGACGGTGGTGGGGAGGCGTTCGGTCTGACGGAGGGGCCGGGCGGGGGCTAGGTTGAGCGGCATGAGCAATCTTGACCGTCAGGCGGTGCCGAGCGTGTGCGGCGGCCGGGGATTCGTCGTCGCCGAACCCGTGCGGGAGCTGCTGAGCCCCCGCCGTGTGCGACTCGGCGAGTCCACGGAAGTACGGCGCCTGCTGCCGAACCTGGGGCGCCGCATGGTGGGCGCGTGGGCGTTCGTCGACCACTACGGGCCGGACGACATCGCCGACGAGCCCGGCATGCAGGTGCCGCCGCACCCGCACATGGGCCTGCAGACCGTCAGCTGGCTGCACCAGGGCGAGGTGCTGCACCGCGACTCCACAGGCAGCCTGGAGACGATCCGCCCGCGTGAGCTGGGTCTGATGACGTCGGGGCGGGCCATCAGCCACTCCGAGGAGAGCCCCAGGTCGCACGCCCGTTTCCTGCACGGCGCCCAGCTGTGGGTCGCCCTGCCGGACGCGCACCGGCACACCGACCCGCGCTTCGAGCACCACGCGGAGCTGCCGGTCGTCACCGCGCCCGGCCTGGAGGCCACTCTCATCCTGGGATCCCTCGACGGCGCGACGTCACCCGGCACGACGTTCACGCCGATCGTCGGCGCCGACCTCACGCTCACCCGGGGCGCCGACCTCCGCCTCCCGCTCGAACCCGACTTCGAGTACGCGGTCCTCTCCATGTCCGGCGAGGCCCACGTCGACGGTGTGCCGGTCCTCCCCGGCTCCATGCTCTACCTCGGCTGCGGACGCACCGAACTCCCCCTGCGCGCCGACTCCGACGCGTCCGTCATGCTCCTCGGCGGCGAGCCCTTCGAGGAGGAGCTGATCATGTTCTGGAACTGGATCGGACGGTCGCAGGAGGAGATCGAACAGGCTCGTCAGGACTGGATGGAGGGGTCGAGATTCGGGGTGGTGAAGGGGTACGACGGGGATCCGCTGCCTGCCCCCGAACTGCCGCCGACGTCTCTGAAGCCACGAGGAAGGGTGCGTTGACCTGCGGAAATGGCGGATTGGTGCGATGGGTGGGTGACGTGCCGTCGGGGCTCCGCGCCCGCCCATCGGTCGCGCGGGGAGGTTGGCTGGGGCTGTCGCAGGTGCGACGGCACGGTCGCCGTAGCCTCGCCGCCCAAGGAGATCCGCACCTTCCACAGCTGTCCGGACGTCCTCGAACTGCCTCGCCGGACGAGCGTCCGGCGAGGGCGACAGCCGGCACGGTGCGAGGAGCTGAGGCACATCCGGCGATGCTCACCGCTCGTCGCCCGGCGGCTCACACGGCGACGATCTGCCACTCCTGGTTGGAGCCGGTGTTGGCGGGCCACTGGATGATCGGGGTGCGGTCAGCGGTGGCGCCGTTCTCCGCCTCCGCGCACAGACCGCTCTTGACGTTGACGAGGCGGTGGTAGCCGCTGGTCGCGGGGACGAGCTTCCACCACTGGTGGGCTTCCGACCTGTCCGTCCACTGCTCGAGCACCTGGCCCTGGACGGTCGACCCGCCGGGCGATCCGAGCGCCTTTCCGCTCTTGACGCAGACCAGGCGGAAGGAGCCGTCGTGGTTCGGCTGGAACCTCCACTGCTGGTTGGTGCCGCCGGTCCACGGCCACAGGATCGCTGTGGCTCCGTCGAGGGGCGACTCGTCCTTGATGTCGAGCACCTTGCCGCTTCTGCGGTTGACCAGGCGGAAGACGCCGGTGAGCAGGCCGACGGTGATCGTGGTCCGGCTGCCGGCGGTGAGCGACACCACCCGGGCGTGGTTGCCGAGCGAGGAGGCGGCGACGGTCGCGGTGGTGCTCACCGAGGTCATGCCGCGGCGGCAGACGAGGGTGATGTTCTGGGTGATGTCCGAGGTGAGGACCACGGTGGCGGTACGGGCGGCGGTGTCCCAGGTCAGGCTCTCGACCAGGATCCGGTTGCGGCCCCATACTCCCTTGATGGCGCCCTTGGCGAGCTGGTCGGGCAGGGCGGGGAGCAGTTCCAGCAGGCCGGGGCGGCTGTACACCAGCGCTTCGGAGAGCATCGCGGGCAGGGCGTTGGCCGCGTCCGCGTTGTAGATCGTCGGATTGGGGTTGTGGGCGGTCATCAGCGACTTGAAGACCATGTCGTTGCTGAGGATCTTCCTGATGTTGCTGTAGACGCCGGCACCGTCCTTCAGGCGGGCGCGGGCGAAGGCCCGGTGGATGGCGCCATGGGCGGCCTTGGTCTCGTCGCCGCGCAGGTCGAGGGCCTTGCGGGCGTTCAGGACGAGGTCGGGCTTGTCCTCGGGGTTGATCTCGTGCAGCGGCCAGGTGCCGTACATGTGCTGGGCGTGGTTGTTGTTGTAGTGGTCGCTCAGGCCGGGCCAGGCCCATTCCGCCAGGGCGCCGTCGCTGTTGACGCGGTAGGCGGGCAGTTTGCCCAGCAGCGCGGTCCAGCGGGCCACACCCTGCCCGCTGCCCTGCTCGACGCCGAGGGCGTTGGCGGCGTCGATGGCCGCTTGGAGGGCGTGCCTGCCCGCGGCAATCTCGCCGGTGGCGTTGACCGAGAGGTACTGGTTGGTGTTGCCGGGCTTGTTCTCGACGGAGAAGCACGGTACGAAGACGACCTTGCCGCTCGCGTCGGTGCGGGTGAGGAAGTCCTCGTAGAACAGGGCCAGTTCCTCAGGGCGGGGGCCAGCCTGGTGCGGTAGAAGGTGTCGTCGCCGGTGACTTGGTAGTACTCCAGCAGCGGGTAGAGCAGCCAGTCGGCGCCCCCGGTCCACGTCTGCCCCGGGAAATTTCCGTCGAAGTGGAGCATGTGGCCGGACTCGCCGTCGGTCCGGATGGGGGCGAGGAAACCTCGCGTGCCATAGATGTTCCTGGCGTTGGTCCTCCACTCGTCGAGCTGCCCGAGGACCAGGTCGAAGTAGCCCTGCATGGCGTCGGTGAGGCCGAGGATGTTGCCGCCGGCGACCTGGAAGTTGACGTTGGCGTCGGTGGTGAAGTCGTCCGCCCAGGCACCGTTCCAGGTGCCGGTCCAGATGCCGGTCAGCCGGGGTGGCAGGATGCCGCTGGAGCTGACGAAGAAGTAGCGGCCGGAGTCGTAGAGCCGCTCCAGCAGGGCCAGGTCGATGACCGTCCGGTCACTGTTCTGCCGGGCTATCGGTTCGCTGGTGGACAGCTGCCGGTCCGCGGCGGAGACGTTCAGGTCCAGGCTGGAGCGGTCGTACATTGCCGAGTGCAGTGCCCTGTGGCGGGACAGCAGGGTGGCGTAGTCCGTGGTGAGGGCGGCCAGCGCACTGTGCAGCGGCTTGGAGTCCCAGCCGGTGGCGGTGTCGTAGCGGCCCAGCTTGGTCAGCAGCAGCACCTTGGTGGCCCGGGCCACGACCAGGGTGGAGCCGCTGACGGTGACCGAGGCGTTCGCGCCGGTGACGACGACTCGGGTGACGCCCTCGTAGCCGTGCGCGCCCTGACCGGAGGGGTAGGTGCCGCGCAGGTTCAGATAGCCGTCGCCGCCGCTGACCGTGGCCGTGGTGGCGAACGTCACGCTGCTCGGGGTGCCTTCGAGCGCGGTGTTGACGCTGAGGGTGGTGTCGACGGTCCGCGCGGTCGCCAGCAGCAGTTCATGGACGATGACCTTGTCGGCGCGGGAGGCGAAGGCGTGGCGCTTCCAGGTGCCGTACTGGTCGGTCCAGGTGTGGGTGACCTCTCCGCTGCGGAAGTCGGTGATCCGGGCGTAGTCGCTCACCGTGGTCATGCCCGGCGTGCTCAGCCGCAGCTCGTACCCGGGGTGGTACGTCTGCGTCCAGCGCAGGTTCCAGCCCGAGGCGAAGCTCGACTGCGCCCCGGCGTAGTCCCCGGCCAGCGCCCTGTCCCGTACGGACGCCAGACGGCCCGAGATCACCGGTGGCAGTGTGTCGCGGGTGCCGTTGGGCAGCACGAACCGGTGGTGGTTGACGATGACCTTCTCCAGCGTGGGCGCCCCGTACAGGACGGCGCCGTACTCGCCGTTGCCGGTCACGAAACCGTCGGTCCACGCCGACGCGGTCCCCGTGTCGTAGATGCCCCGCTCGGGGAGGTCGACCTGGGGCGGCACGGCCGCGGCAGCCCGCCCGGGCAGAAGCCCGGGAAGCGTGACGGCCCCGGCTGTGAGTGCCGCGGCGGTCAGGAACCGTCTGCGGTCGAGAGGCTGGTCGGGCAGGCCCATGGCGTTGACTCCGGAGGCGTTTCAGGGAGAGGGGAGCGGGGGCGCGCCACACCGCGGCGCGCCCCCGCTTGGCGCCGTTACAGCGCGAGAAGCTGCCAGTCCTGGTTGGCCCCGTCGGTGGGGGGCCATTGGATGACCGGGACGTTGTCCTGGGTGGAGGCGTCCTTGACGTCGGCGCACCAGCCGTTGCGGACGTTGACGAGCCGGTAGTAGCCGCTGGTCTGGGACGGGACCAGCTTCCACCACTGGTTGTCGCCGCCGTCGTCGGTGGCCTGCTCCAGGCCCGCGCCCTGGGCGGAGCCGTCCGGGCTGCCGAGGACCTTTCCGCTGAGGACGTTGGCCAGCCGGTAGGAGCCGTCGCTGTTCGGCTGCAGTTTCCACTTCTGGTTGGGGCCGTCGGTCCAGGGCCACTGGATGATGCCTGCGCCTTCGAGGGTCGAGGCGTCCTTGACCTCCAGGACCTTGCCGCTCTTGCGGTTCACGAGCCGGTAGGTGCCGATGTCCGCGGTGATGGGCCGGTCGAAGACCTCCAGGCTGCGGATCGAGGCCCAGACGCTGCTGGGCAGTCCGGTGACGGTCACCCGCACATACCGTGCCTGCGCACGGAAGGCCGCGATCTGCACCTGGCTGGTGCTGGTGGTGGCGGTGCGGTCCACCAGGGTGGTCCAGTTGGTGTTGTCGGTGGACCCCTCGATCTTGTACTGGTAGTTCTTGCCGTCGAGTTCCCAGGCGATACGGGTACCGGTGAGGGACTTGGTCGTGCCCAGGTCCACCTTCAGCCACTGTCCCGTGTTGCCGTTGTTGGCGCTCCAGCGGGTGGCGGTTGAGCCGTCGACGGCCTTGGCCGCGGTGTTGCCCTTGGAGGCCTCCTCGCTGCTGGCGGTGGCGGTCTTGCCCGCGGCGATGTTCGCCGGCTGCACGGAGCGGTCCAGCGTGACGCCGACGATGCTGTCCTCGGGGATGCGGGTGCGGTTGATGCCGGTGATGGCCACCCTGCCGTCCGCGCCGGCGGTGTACGGCAGGTCGGTCCCCGTGGCCACGTCGAAGACGCGGGTGACCTGCGCGTCACCGATGGAGGGGGTGGTGAAGGAGGTGCCGCTGTAGCCGGGCAGCAGATGGGCGTAGAAGGTGTTGTCCTTGTACGTGAAGCCGTACTGGCCGTCCACCGGTTCCCAAGGTCCGCTGCGTGTGCCGTAGACGGCCTGGCCGCAGATGGACAGGAAGGAGCCCACCCTGCGCACCACCGCGCCCTGGTCGGCGGGGATCACTCCCGTGCGGTCGGGGCCGACGTTGAGCAGGACGGTCATGTTGCGCACCCAGGAGTTGACCAGGATGTTCATGATGTTGCCGTAGCTCATCACGGGTGCGCCGGCCTTGTAGCCCCAGGTGCCGCAGATGGTGAAGTTCTTCTCCACCACCCGCCCGGTACGCATGGCGCCGGAGGGGATCGAGCCGCCTTCCTCGCTGAGGTAGTCGCCCATCCAGCCGGAGCGCAAGTTGACCACGATCTCGGGCTGGTGCTTGCGGACGACGCCCATCACGCCGAGGGGTTTGCCGGTGGCGGGGTCGGTGTCGCTGTAGGCGGCGTCCACCGGCCACTGGTTGGTGCTGTCGCGGAGCTTGCCGCTTTCCCAGAAGTAGGCGGCGTCCGCGTCCGAGCCGCGCTGGCCCAGCCAGCCGCCGTCCCAGTAGATGTCGTCGATCTTGCCGTACTGGGTCATCAGCTCCTTGACCTGCTGGTACACCTCGTTCTTCATGATCCTCGCGTTCTCCTTGTGCGCGGGATCGGTGGTGTAACCCCATTTGTTGGGCAGGCAGTTGGTGCCGTTGACGTCGTAGTAGCCGGGGTAGCGCCAGCTCATCGGGGAGTAGTAGAGACCGACCTTGAGACCGGCGTTGCGCACGGCGGTGACGTACTCACCGATCAGGTCCCGCTGCATCGGTGCCTGGCCGGCGTGGAAGGCGTTGGGGTGGGTGGACGGCCACAGGGCGAAGCCGTCGTGGTGGCGGGTCGTGAGCACGGCGTACTTCGCGCCCATGTCCTTGGCCAACTGGGCCCAGTCGGCCGGTTTGTAGGCGCTCGCCGTGAACTGCTCGCTTGTCGCGTCGGTGAAGTACTTCTTGTAGTTCTCGGGCGTGACGGCAGCGTTCTCCATGTACCACTCGCCCTTGGCGGGCCCCGAGTAGACGCCCCAGTGGATGAACATCCCCAGCTTGGCGTCCTGCAGCCACTGGATCCTCTCGTCGGACTGCTGCTCGATGCCCAGGTCCACTTTGGGGATCCGCAGCGGGAGAAGGGGCAGCGGCTGGGGGGCGGTGGCGGCATGGGCGGGTGTCGCCAGCGTTGGTGAGACGGCGGCGGCAACCGTCATGGCGGCCATGCCGGTCAGCACTGTGCGGCGACTGATCGGTTTGGACAAAATTCTCTCCTGACTGTTCACAGAACAGCACGGACGGTGATGCGGCTCGGGCGTGGAGTGAGTAGCCGGGGGCGCCGTGGCGGTGCGACACATGGTCGCCAGCCGCCCGAGACATTGGATGAATTAGGGGGCACCGAGAGCGCTCTTGTCCATAGTTGAGACAGACAAGCCTGAAGTTAATTGGGTGCTTGGTAGCTACTTCGGCTTGGTGGAGCGACTTACATGGGATGTATTTACGCTACGGTAACCATTGACGGGGGCGCACCCGGAACCTACCGTCCTGCGACAGATCCGAACAGGCTTCAACATCGACCGCCTGTCACTGGAAGCGGAGGACCGATGCTCAGACGTGCGTTCACACCTCTCCTTGCCCTCCTCCTGGGCGTGTTCGCGCTGTTGGTCGGCGGCCTGCCGGCTCACGCCGCCCCGGTCACCGTGACCAACGGGACGCAGTTCACCGACACCACGGGAGCCGTGGTGCACGCCCACGGCGGCGGAGTGATCAAGGTCAGCTCCTACTACTACTGGTTCGGTGAGAACCGCAACGCCGACAACACCTTCAAGGCCGTCTCCGTCTACCGCTCCACGGACCTGAGGAACTGGGAGTTCCGTAACCACGCGCTGACGCAGGCCAGCGATCCCGAGCTGGCGGTCGCCAACATCGAGCGGCCGAAGGTGATCTTCAACAGCACCACCGGCAAGTTCGTGATGTGGATGCACAAGGAGAACGGCAGCGACTACACCCAGGCTCGTGCCGCGGTCGCCGTCTCCGACAACGTCGATGGTGACTACACATGGAGGGGCAGCTTCCGGCCGCCGTCCGGCACCACGTCCCGGGACATGACCCTGTTCAAGGACGACGACGGCACCGCGTACCAAATCACCTCCGCGGCCGGTAACGCCGACCTGCACATCTACAGGCTCACCGCCGACTACACCGGTTACGGCAGCCTGGTCGCCAACCCCTGGGCGGGCACCTTCAGGGAGGCACCGGCGCTGTTCAAGCGGGACGGCGTCTACTTCATGCTCACCTCCGGCAACAGCGGCTGGAAGCCCAACCAGCAGAAGTACGCGACCGCGACCAGCATCACCGGTCCGTGGACCGCGATGGCCGACGCCGGGGACGACACCGGCTACGGCTCCCAGACCACGTTCGTCCTGCCCGTCCAGGGCACACAGGGCACCTCGTACCTGTACATGGGTGACCGCTGGGGCAACTCCATGGGCGGCACGGTCAACGAATCCCAGTACGTCTGGCTGCCGCTGACCTTCCCGACCCGGACCACCATGAACCTGCCGTGGTACCCGCAGATCGCCATCGACACCGCCGCCGGCACGGTCAGCGGAGTGGGCGGCGGCCCCTACTACAACCTGGTCGCCCGGCACAGCGGCAAGTGCCTCGACATCACCGACAACTCGGCCGCCGACAGCGCGGTCGCCCTCCAGTACACCTGCGGCGGTGGCCTCAACCAGCAGTGGCGGCTGCAGGACGCGGGGGGCGGCTACGTCCGTGTGCTCGCCCAGCACAGCGGCAAGTGCCTGGACGTCGGGGGCAACTCCACTGCCGACGGTGCCTTCGTGAACCAGTACCGCTGTACGACGGGCACCAACCAGCAGTGGCGGTTCGAGGACCAGGGAGACGGCTACTACCGCCTGGTGGCCCGGCACAGCGGAAAGTGCCTGGACGTCAAGGACGCCTCCACCGTCAACGGCGCTCGTCTGATCCAGTGGCCCTGCGGCACCGGCACCAACCAGCAGTTCCGACGCCTGACCGGCTGAACCGGCCGGCACGGGCCGGTGCCTGCCATCGACACAGGACCGGGCCGGGTTCGCTGTCGTCGCGGTGGAAAGGGTCCGGCGAACGGCGGGGTACCACGGAGGTGACCACCCCGTGGTACCGCGCCTGGGCCGTACCGGTCATGTCATGACCGCCGCTGGGGGCGTGCCGCGCACACGTCGGAAGTCGGGAGCTGCCGAGCGGGTGTCAACACCTTGCGCGGAAACACGTCGAAGATCCGTGCGCTCGGCCACCAACCACATCCATCGCCCCCCAGCGGCCGGACCGCGTGCTGCGTCACCGCGCTCGCCGAGCGCAACCGCCCCCTCGGGTCCGCGAACACAGTTGGCAAAGGTATTGACGAGTCCCTCTCCTCCCATTTGAATGTGCCCGACTTTACGAACGATGTCCGAGGTTTCGAACGAAACGCTGGCGTCGCGCCCCTCCGACGGCCCCCTGCGCCTCGGTGGGGAGAAAAGTCGTCCGGTAGCCGCGTATCCCCTCAACACCGAGCCGCCCATGCCATCCCACTGCTCTTCTCACCCGACGCTGGCATGGTAGAACGACAGGAAATGCACATGTCCGCTGTTTTCGCGCGGCTGTCGGCGATATTGGTCGCCGCCTGCCTGCTCTTCACCTCCCAAGTCCTGGCCACACCCCAGCAGGCGGCCGCCGCCGACCCGGGTTACCTGATGGCGCACTTCATCGGGGAGGGGTCGAACGGTCAGCAGATCTACTTCTCGCACAGCACCGACGGCCTGCACTGGAACGACCTCAACGGCGGGGGAGTGACCCTGCGCTCCACGGTCGGCACGAAGGGGGTGCGCGACCCCGCACTGGTCCGCTCGCCCGACGGCAGCAAGTACTGGATCATCGCGACCGACCTGTGCATCGCCTGCGGGCAGTCGTGGGCGGACTCCATCAACAACGGCAGCCGCAACCTGGTGGTGTGGGAGTCGACGGACCTGGTCAACTGGTCGCAGCCGTGGCTGCTCAACGTCGCCGGCGCCATCCCCGACGGGCGCAACGCCTGGGCACCCGAGGCGATCTGGAACCCGGCGACCAACGACTACGTCCTGTACTGGGCGACGAACGTGCCCCACAACGGCGCGACGAAGCACCGTATCTTCTACGCCCGCACCAGCGACTTCCGCACCATCACCACCCCGCAGATCTACATCGACCGCCCCGGCACCCAGGAAATCATCGACACCCAGATCGTCGAGGTGCCGGCCGGCGTCGGCAACTACCGCTACGTGCGCGCCTCAGGTGACGGCCAGATCACCCTGGAAGGCAGCAACTCGATCCTCGGGACCTGGACGCATCTCGGCAACCTCTTGGGCATCGGCCTGACCGGCACACAGGGACCCGGCAACACGGTCGAGGGCCCGATGTGGATGAAGTTCCGCGACCGCAACGAGTGGGCGCTCTACCTCGACCAGTACGCCACAGGACGCGGCTACATGCCGGTCACGACGGCCAACCCCTCCGCCCCCGGCACCTACCAGATTCCGGCGTCGGGCAGCTACAACATGGGCGGGACGAAGAAGCGTCACGGTTCGATCCTGAACCTGACGGCCGCCGAGGAGAGCCGCGTGCTCACCCGCTGGTCCGCGGCCAACCGGCTCCAGTCGTACAACTTCCAGGACCGGTACGTACGGCACGCCGACTTCGACGTGCGCATCGACCAGAACATCACCAGCGACGACGCCAAGTTCCGGATCAGGCCCGGTCTCGCCGGCACCGGCACCGTCTCCTTCGAGTCGGTGAACATGCCCGGCTACTTCCTGCGCCACGCCAACTACGACTTCCAGCTGGTCCGCAACGACGGCACCGCCCAGTTCGCAGCCGACGCCACCTTCCGCCAGGTCGCCGGCCTCGCCGACGCCACCTGGTCCTCCTTCCAGTCGTACAACTTCCCCGACCGCTACATCCGCCACTACGCCTACCAGCTCCGCCTCGACCCCATCAGCACCACGACAGCACGCGCCGACGCCACCTTCCGCGTGTCGAGCTGACCCCACCTACAAGCAGGCCGACGCTCTCGGGCGACCTCCAGCCTGCCGCCCGCTCTCCCACCGGGGACGGGCGGCGGGCGGCATCCCGCAGTCGTCGCGAATCACTCGGTCAATGGGCCTGTGGGTAATTCTGGTATGGCTTCGGCGGGGGTCTTGTTGCCGCGCGCGATGCCCGTAGCGGGCTGGTGCGCTCGACCAGGGTGCCGGTCGCCCACCTCCGTCGGTGGCCGACGCCCCACGTCGGCTGTACGACTTCCCGCCGCAGAGGACCGGCGACGCCGGCGCGCCGAAAGGGCCGGACAGACCCGTTGCACCGGGTCGGTCCGGCCCTTTCTCGGACGTCACATGTGTACGACGGGGGCGGCGTCCGGGTCCTGCTCCGGCACGCCGCGTCGGTAGAGGATGACGCTGATGACCAGTCCGACGGCGAAGAAGACGGCCGACCACCAGTAGGCGGTGGAGTAGGCCTCCAGGCCCGCATGGGCCTGCACGGCGGGGTCCCTGGGGTCCTTGCCGGTCATGTAGTCGGTGGCGGCGCTGGTGGCGAGGGTGTTGAGCAGGGCGGTGCCGATCGAGCCGCCGACCTGCATCATGGCGTTGACGGTGGCGGAGGCGACCCCGGAGTGCTCGGCGTCCACGCCTGTGACGGCCAGGCTCATGCCAGGGGGCATCACCAGGCCGAGGCCGAGACCCACCACGACGAGAGTCGGCAGGACGTCCGTGACGTAGGAGCTGTGCAGGTCGAGGGCGGTCATCCAGACCATGCCGGCGGCGGCCAGGCCCATGCCCAGCGGGACCACCGGCTTGGGGCCGATGCGGGGGATCAGCACGTTGGTGGCAAGGGCGGAGCTGATCACCAGCGCGCCGGTCATGGGCAGGAAGGCCAGCCCGGTCTCGAAGGGCGTGTAGCCGAGGCTCTGCTGCAGATAGTAGGTGAGGAAGAGGAACACCCCGAACATGCCGGCGCCGCTGATCAACACGGCGACGAAGGAGGCGCCGCGGTTGCGGTCGACCAGCACGCGCAGGGGCAGCAGAGGATGGGAGGACCTGGTCTGCCACACGGTGAACGTTGCGAGCAGGACGACTCCGGCGACCAGCCAGCCCCACGTTTGCGGCGAACTCCAGTCATGGCTCTCGGCGTTGGCGAAACCGTAGACCAGGCTGAACAGGCCGCCGCCGACGAGGACGCCGCCGGGGATGTCCAGGCTGGTGGTCTTGTCGCGGTGGGAACGGCGCAGAAGGAGGGCACCTCCGAGGAACGCCGCACCGGCGAAGACGAGGTTGACGTAAAGGGTCCAGCGCCAGTCGAGGTGCTCGGTGAGCACACCGCCGAGCAGCAGGCCGATGGCACCGCCGGCGCCGGCGATGGCGCCGTAGACACCGAAGGCCCTGGCGCGCTCCTTGGGGTCGGTGAACGTCGTGGTCAGCAGCGACATCGCGGCCGGGGCGAGCAAGGCCCCGAACAGGCCCTGACCGACGCGCGCGGCGACCAGCATCTCGAAGCTGTTCGCGGCGCCGCCCAAGGCGGAGGCCCCGGCGAAGCCGACCAGTCCGACCAGGAAGGTGATCTTGCGGCCGAACAGGTCGGCTATGCGTCCGCCGAGCAGCAGCAGGCTGCCGAAGGCGAGGGCGTAGGCGGTGACGACCCACTGCCGGTCGCCGTCGGAGAAGCCCAGGTCCTTCTGGGCCGAGGGCAGGGCGATGTTCACGATCGTCGAGTCGAGCACCACCATGAGCTGGGCCACGCCGATGACGGTGAGGATCCACCAGCGATGGCGAGGTGGTGCGCCGGTGGACGGGAGCGGGGACACGGTGCCCTCGGCCGGTGTGTCGAGGGACGTTTGCGACATGACGAAGTCTCCAGAGAAGTGGTCAAGGAGCAGAAGGTGCGGTGATGTGATGCGGACGGCTGCTTCGTTGGAGCTCGTCACGTGACGCGGTCTGTGATCGCGTAGCCGTCAGGCCGCCGGCGTACCTGAGCGACGGGCTCCCGCACGGCGCTGAAGAGCGACACCGAGGGGAAGGACAGCCGCGATCGGTTGCGATCCGGGCCCGGGCTCTTCGGCGGCCTGTCGGCGGGCTGCCTGCGCCGAGGCGGGGGAGAAGGTCTGCCAGTACCGGGCCTGCCGGTTCAAGGTGCTGATCAGCGGCATCAGGTCGGTCGCGGCCGGGACGTCGGGGATGCCCAGCCGGTCTGCTGCCGTGTCCCCGAGGGACCGCCGCAGCACGCGGTGGATGAGGTCTTCCAGCTGCTTCTCGGACAGGACCGCGCCCGGCGCGTGAGCCGTCGCGTGGGCCTGCGCGCCGATCATGGCGGCTGTCGCAGCGCGTGAGGTGTCATCGGGTGTGGCCGTCATGGTGTTGAGCAGGTCCTGCAGGCGGCGGGCGCCGGCGTGGTCGGCGACGTCCTTGTACAGGCGCTCGTCCAGCCCGAGGAGATGGGCGACGTAGGACCAGTACCGGTAGAGGTGGCTCTCCTCCTCGGCAGTGATGTCGATGCCCACGGCCGTCAGGGCCTGGCAGGCGGTGAGGGTGAAGCCGAGCCAGGCGCGTGCCATGTCGAGCTGACCGATCGGCAGACCCGGGACGCCCATGTCCCAGTCCGTGAGGGATGCGGCCCGCATGCGGGCGTGGCGCAGCCGGGCCTCGACGGTGGCCACGTACCCCGGCCCTCCGCGCAGGAGCCCTCCCGGCCGGATGATCTGCCGCGCCCACACCCCGGTCTCCGCGAGCCGGCGCGAAAAGGTCGGCGTCGGCCTGTCGGTTCGGATCAGCAGCCGTGCGGTGGCCGGGGAGGCGTAGGTGTGGGCGAGCGCACTGGTGATCACGCAAAGACCGAACCACAGGGGCGGGACGGACAGGCTCACGGTGTCGCCGCGGTGGAGCATCAGAGGGTCGACCCAGGAAGGGGTCGTCTCCACCTGCTTCAACAGCGCGGCGACGGCTTCCCGGGGCCGCTCGTCGAGACCTGCCAGCCCTTTCCTCAGACCGGCGTCGAGAGCCTGCCGCGCCTTGGGGCCGTGGAGGTCCAGTTCGGCGATGACGGCGTCGGCGAGCGGATCTCCGGCGGTGATCAGCGGCGCCATGCGGTCGGCCTTTGTGGAGGGTCGGCGGCCCACCGCTTCCAGGGCGATCACTCGTTCGGAGGGTGTGTGGGGGGTGTGGTTCGCGGTCATGTGGCTCTCTCACTTCCGAGAAGGTGCGAGCAGGGCGTCGGACGCACTCAGTTCCCCGAGCCGGTCGGGAAGGTGGGATGTCCGTCACGAACAGCCTCTGACACCTGTCAGATTAGTAGCAATCTGACAGGTGTCAAGTAAGCTTGTTTCTCGTGAGCCCAGGGTTGGGCTGCGGGCAACCCCCGTAGGCAGCCGAGGCAGGTCTCTTCGGGAAGAGCGCGAGGCCGACGAACGACGCCTGTGAGGTGCATGCCGCGCAGGAACGAACCAGCAGTCATGGAGGCAGTGATGGGAGTACGAACCGAGTCCGTCAGGCGGCCGGGGCGCCCAGGGGCCGGCACTCCGGCGGTGCCCGAGGAGGAGAGCATCCTCCAGCGGGGCCTCGAGGCCTTCGCGGAGCTGGGCTACGACCGTGCCTCCGCACGTGAACTGGCCCGCCGCCTGGGCGTCAGCCACAACTTCATCAACGACCGGTACGGGTCGAAGGCGGCTTTCTGGCGTGCGGTCATGGACCATGCGCTGGGGCCGCAACTGGAGGGCCTGCTACAGGCGGATTCCGGGATCGACGATGCCGAGCGGCTGCGCCAGATCGTCACCGGCTTCTACCGCGCCGCGGCGGACACGCCGTTGATCGGACGCGTCTTCGTCGACGAGTCGTCCCGGGACACCGAACGGTTGGACTTTCTGTACGAGCGCTTCGTCGCTCCGACCCTTCAGCTCATGACGCCCAGCATCGAGCGGCTCGTCGCCTCCGGACGCATGGCGCCCATTCCGAAGGACGTGCTGTTCTTCGCTGTCATCCCGCCCGTCGCGGGAATGGTGGAGGGCCCTCTGGCGCGGCGCCTCGGCCGACCGGAATCCGCCTCGTCACAGCAGCTCACGGACACAGCGGAGGCGCTGGCGACGCTCGTGGTCAACGGACTCCTCGCGACGGGTGCGCCAAGCGGCCGGTGAGCTCGGCCGGGTGCCCGTCCGGCGGATCTTGGAGCCCGTATCAGGCTCGATGCACAGATCGCGCGGGGCGATCCGCTGCAGCTGGACCTGACGCCGGTTCGCCCCTCCAAGACGGCGATGCCGTCCCCGCTCGGCACCGACGGCGTCGAGGCCACCGGCCGGAACGTCGCTGTCGGCGGCCGTACCCGCGTGCTGATCCTCGCGACTTCCAACGCGTCGGGCACCGGCGTCAGGTACTTCGGTGTGACGGCCGTCCCCTCCTACAGGCCCATGGCACCGGTGACCAGCGGCTCGGGTATCCGTGCAGGAACCGTTCGCCAAGCCGGACCACGAACGGGTGTTGTGCGAGCAGTTGCGCCGCCCACCGGATGTCGACGTCCGCTCCGGCCCGCGGCTGACGGCTCGGAGCGGCCCGTGGCAGGCCTCGGCCGGTTACGACTTGGCCCTGACCAGGCCGGTGTCGTACGCCGTGATGACGGCCTGGATGCGGTCGCGGGCGCCGATCTTGGCGAGTACGCGGCCCACGTGCTTCTTGACGGTGGATTCGGTCAGGACGAGGCGCTCGGCGATTTCGGTGTTGGTCCAGCCCTGGCCGATGGCGACGAGGACTTCGCGCTCGCGGTCGGTGAGGGTCCTCAGGCGGGGGTCCTGGGCGGGTGGCCTGTCCCCGGGGGCCAGGACCCGGTTGGTGTAGGCGTCCAAGAGGCGACGGGTGAGGCGGGGGGAGACGACGGCGTCGCCGGTGGCGACCGCGTGGATGCCGGCGACGAGTTCCTCGGGGCGGGCGTCCTTGAGGAGGAAGCCGCCGGCGCCGGCGCGCAGGCCGTCGTAGGCGTACTCGTCGAGGTCGAAAGTGGTGACGATGAGGACGCGGGTGCGGCCGCCCGCGGCGATGATGCGACGGGTGGCCTCGATGCCGTCCATGCCGGGCATGCGGATGTCCATGAGGACGACGTCGGGGCGCAGTTCGGCAGCCAATCGGACGGCCTCTGCGCCGTGTCCCGCCTCGCCGACCGGGGTCAGGCCGGGCGTGCCCTCCAAAAGCATGCGCACGCCCATGCGTTGCAGGGGCTGGTCGTCGGCGATGAGGACGGTGGTCATGGCTGATGATCTCCTGGGGCTACTTCGAGGACGACGTCGACGAGCCAGCCGTGGCCGGCGGCACGCGGGCCGAGGGTGACGGTGCCGCCGTACATGGCGGCCCGCTGGCGGATGCCGACGAGGCCGTGCCCGGCGTCGCCGGACCGCGCCCCGGCGGCGGCTGCGCCGGTGTCGGCGACCTTGATGTGCACGGTGTCGGTGTCCGTGGTGACGGTGACATCGGCCGTGGCGGCCGGGCCGGCGTGTTTGAGGGTGTTGGTGAGGGCTTCCTGGACGACGCGGTACACGGTGAGCTGAACGCCGCTGCCGAGGGCGTCGAGGTCGCCCGTCGTCCGGTAGGTCACGGGCAGCCCCGCCGCTCGAACGCGCGTCAGCAACGCGTCCAGGTCCCGGATGCCGGGCTGTGGGCCGAGCAGCCGTTCGTCCTCTTCAGGGCCCCGCTCGTCGCGCAGCACGCCGAGGACCTGCCGGAGTTCGCTCATCGCCTGGCGGCCGGTGTCGGCGAGGATGCGCAGGGCGTCGGCGGACGTCTCGCCGCGGTTGGCGGCGAGGGTGGCGGCGCCGTCGGCGACGCTGACCATGACGGAGAGGTTGTGGCCGACGATGTCGTGCATCTCCCGGGCGATGCGGGTGCGTTCGGCGGCGGTGGTGAGCCGGATGCGCTGGACCTGCTCGATCTCCAGGCGTGTGGCCCGGTCCTCGAGTGCCGCGAGGTAGAGGCGGCGGATCCGCAGCGTCAGGCCGATGGCGATGGCCGCCGTCGCCGTGCCCATCAGGAAGAAGAGACCGAGGAACGGGTGCTCGACAGGGGCCAGTAGCCCCACCGCCATGGCCAGTTCGGCCGTGGTGAGAGCGGCGGCCACGCCGAGCGCGCGCAGTGATCCGTGCAGGGCAAGGCTGTAGAGGGCGATGAGCGCGGGCATGCCGGTCTGCTGCCACACACCCAGCGACCACTGAGCCAGCAACACCGCGGAGATCACCCAGTACGTGGCGGCCGGGGCCCTGCGGCGCCACCACAGCGGTACGACGAGCGCGACGGCGAAGGCGACCAGCACCGGCATCGGCAATTGGCTGCGGTCCGTCGTGTCCCCGAAGGGGCCGTGGCGGCCGGGTGAGAGCAGGTCGGGGAGGCTGAACAGGGCGACGACGAGGACGACCGCGGTGTCGAGCACCCACGGATGCCGCTGGTCCAGTCGGCGTCGGGCGCTCCGACCGCGCAGTATCCGGCCCAGGAGCGGGTGTGCCCAGGCGTCGGCGAGCCCGGGGGACGGCGCGGTGGCCGTCCCCCGGGTGAGGGTCGCGGGCGTCTGTCTCATGATCCCACTGTCTCGCACCGCCGTTCAGGCGTCGTTCTTGAGGAGCCGCCAGGCGGCTCCGGCGAGGGTGAGGGCCACCCACCCGGCGAAGACGGCGAGTCCCGCTCCGGGGGAGAGGGCGTCGGAGGAGTCGTGCAGGGCGTACATCGCCGAGCCCGCGTTGCTGGGGAAGTAGGGGTTGATGTTGTCGTAGAGGGAGTCGGGCAGCAGGGAGGCCAGGCCCGGGAGGATGAGCAGGACGCCGACCAGGACCGCGATCGCCCCGGCGCTGGAGCGCAGCAGCATGCCCAGGGCCACACCCGCGACGGCGACCAGGGCGAGGTAGAGGCCGGCCCCGGCCAGGCTGCGCAGTACACCGTCGTCGCCCAGGGACAGGGCGATCTTCTCGCCGTCCAGGCCCACGGTGCCCAGCTGGAAGGCGGCGAGGGCGCCGAGCGTGGTCAGGACCAGGATGACGGCGCCGATCACGGCGGCCTTGGACCACAGGACCGGCAGACGGCGGGGAACGGCGGTGAGGGTGGAGCGGATCATGCCGGTGGTGTACTCGCCGGCCGACAACAGGACGCCGAGCACACCGACGGCCAGCGACGCGAAGGTCACCCCGAGCAGGGCGAGGCTGACCGCGTCCTGCTCGCCGGAACCCGGTCCGGGCGGTCCGTCCTGGGCGGGCGCGTCGGGACTGTAGGTGGCGGAGGCGATCGAGCCGAGGGCGATCAGCAGGACCACGGCGACAGCGAGGGTGATCCAACTGGAGCGCAGCGACCAGAACTTGGCCCACTCCGCGCGCAGCACCCGTGGACCGGTGACCTTGTAGGCCGGGGTGTTGGTCCGGGTGGGGGAGAGTTCGGTGACCGTCATCAGGCTGCCTTTCGCTCGGTCTCGACGGGATGGCTCTGGTACTCGACGACGTCCCTGGTCAGGTCCATGAACGCCGCCTCCAACGAGACGGCCTGCGGGGTGAGCTCGTACAACGCCACCCCGTGCTCGGCCGCGATCCGCCCTATCTCCCGGGCATCGCGTCCAAAGACCAGGAGTTCCTCGGCGGACGAGGAGGAGATCGTCATGTCCGGCCCCGCCAGCAGCGAGCGCAGCCTGCCGGCCTCGGCGGAGGCGACCTTCACGCCGCCGCCGCTCGCCTCCCGGGTGAAGTCGTCGACGGTGGTGTCCGCGAGCAGCCGCCCACGGCCGATGATCACCAGATGGTCCGCGATCATCGCCGTCTCGCTCATCAGGTGCGAGGAGAGCATCACCGCCCGGCCCTCGTCGGCCAGCGAACGCAGCAGATTGCGCACCCACAGCACGCCCTCGGGGTCCAGGCCGTTGACCGGCTCGTCGAGCATGACGATCGCGGGGTCGCCGAGCAGGGCCGCCGCGATACCGAGCCGCTGGCCCATGCCGAGCGAGAAGGCCCCGACCCGCTTACCGGCCACGCTGGTCAGTCCGGCCAGTTCGATGACCTCGTCGACCCGGCGGCGCGGGATGCCGTGCGTGTACGCGAGCGCCATCAGATGGTTGAACGCGCTGCGGCCGGGGTGGACGGACCTGGCCTCCAGCAGGGTGCCGATCTCGTGCAGCGGTGCCATGTGCTTCGCGTACGACTTGCCGTTGACCGTCACCGAGCCCTTGGTGGGGGAGTCCAGGCCGACGATCATGCGCATGGTGGTGGACTTGCCGGCACCGTTGGGGCCGAGGAAGCCGGTGACCTCACCGGGCTTGACGGTGAAACTCAACTCGTCGACGACGGTCTTGTCGCCGTACCGTTTGGTCAGCTCACGCGCTTCGATCATGGGTGGGCCTTTCCCTCGGATTGGGCCGGGCGAGCGCCGCGGCCTGTGCAGCCGACGTTAGAAGCGCGGCCGGCCCGAACCCTGGGACCACGGGGGACACTTGACCGCCCGAGTGGTACGGCGGTGCCACTCGGCGCTGATCGCCGGTACGCCTCAGGTATGACACGCCGGCGGGTAGGTGGGGGAGCCGGCCCACCGCCGCGCACCGGAGGTCGTGGAGACGGCGCATGTCCCAAACAGGCAATCCGCCATGTCTCCCACGGGAAAGACCTGGCCACGGCTCTAGGGGTTCACTGTCGGCCACCTCGACGAAAAGGAGCCGAAACATGCCCGAGGAAGCCAGGTCGGAATTCTGGAAGGGCCTCAAGCCGATCACCGACTCGGTGAAGCCCGACGCACAACCGGAGGTCTTTCTGTCCCAGGTGGCCACCGACGACGACCGGTACTACGCACCGCTCAGCGAGACCGTCGGCTCGCGCCCGCTGTGGATCAACGTCAAGGACAACTCCTGGGCCGACATCCTCTGCGCCAAGCAGGCCGGACTCGTCAACCGGCACTACCACCCGCACGAGGTGTTCGCGTACACGATCTCCGGCAAGTGGGGCTACCTGGAGCGGCCCTGGACCGCGCGGGCCGGTGACTTCGTCTACGAGGCCCCCGGCGAGGGACACACGCTGGTGGCCTACGAGAGCGACGAGCCGATGAAGGCGTTCTTCATCGTCAAGGGGCCGTTGATCTGGCTGGACGAGGACGGCAACACCACCGGCTACTTCGATGTCCACGACTACATCGAGCTGTGCAGGAACCACTACGAGAGGGTCGGCATCGGTGCCGACTACGTCAACTCACTCTTCCGGTGACCCCGGTCCCGCCGCTCCGAACGAGGTTCCGATGTCACGTATCCGTACCCGTGTGCGGCCCGACGCAGAAGCGCCCGGGGCCACCGACGGTGCAGCACACCGCTATGAGAACCGGCTGCTGCTGATCCTCTTCCTGGCCTTCGGATTCGTCTTCTTCGACCGCCAGGCGTTGCCGTTCCTTGCCCCGTTCATCAGCAAAGAGATCCATCTGTCCAACACCGAACTGGGTACCCTGTCCGGAGTGCTGGCCCTCACCTGGGCACTGTCCGGGCTGGTCGCCGGCCGGCTGTCGGACAAACTCGGCAGACGCAGACCCATTCTGATCGCCGCGGTGGTCCTCTTCTCCTGCTTCTCCGCGGCGGGCGGGCTGATGACGGGCTTCCTCGGCCTCCTCGTCGCCCGGGCCCTGATGGGCGTGGCGGAGGGAGCCGTGCTGCCGCTGGCCCAGTCACTGATGGTGGAGGCGTCCCGGGAGAGCCGTCGCGGTCTCAACATGGGGCTGCTCCAGGGCTCGTCGGCAGGCCTGATGGGCGGGATCCTCGCCCCGCTGGCGGTGGTGTGGCTGGCCGAGCTCCATGGCTGGCGCACGGCCTTGCTCGTGACGATCGTGCCTGGTCTGCTCATCGCGGTCTGGATCGCCAAGTCGGTCAGGGAGGTGCCGCCCGGCGGCCGGATCCAGGTCGCCACCGTCGATGCCGAGGCCGTCCCCGAGACGACGGCCGCCTCCAAGCCGTCGGTGCGGGAGGTTCTGGGACACCGCAACATCGTCCTGTGCATGGCGATCGCGTGCTGCTACCTGACCTGGTTCATCGTCATCGTCACCTTCACCCCTACGTACCTGCTGACCGTCAAGGGTTTCTCCCCGAGCACCATGAGCGGCGTCATGACCTGCCTGGGAGTGGGGTGGGTCCTGTGGGGGTTCCTCACCCCGGCCGTCTCCGACCGCATCGGCCGCAAGCCGACCATGATCGCCTTCTCCGCGACAGCGGCCCTGTGTCCGCTGGCAGTGGTCTACGTCACCGATCCGGTGGTGCTGGCCCTGGTTATCGTGCTCACCTACACCGGGCTCGGCTGTTTCACCCTGTTCATGGCCACCATCCCCGCCGAGACGGTGTCCCGTGGCGCGCTGGCCACCGCACTCGGCCTGGTCATGGGAGTCGGCGAGCTGGCCGGTGGCTTCCTCGCTCCGGTGATCGCCGGGCGCGCCTCGGACGTCTGGGGCCTGCAGACGGCCATGTTCATCTCCGCCGGCGGCGCCGTCGCCGTCGTTCTGCTCTCCCTCGGCCTGCGGGAGACCGCGCCGGGCGTGCTGCGTCGGCGGGCCGCCCGGGCCGAGGCCGCGGTCGGCCCGGGCGCGGTGGTGGCGGGAGCGGCCGAATGAGGGCCGACACGCGGCGTATGCGGGCCGCTGTCTGGTACGGAGCCAGGGACGTCCGGATAGCCGAGGTGGACGCTCCCACACCCGGGCGCGGCGAGGTGCTCATCAAGGTCGCCTACTGCGGCATCTGCGGCAGCGACCTGCACGAGTACGTCGACGGACCACACGCGATCCCCGTCGCGAAGCCGCATCCGGCTTCCGGCGTCACAGCTCCGCTCGTCCTCGGCCATGAGTTCTGTGGGACCGTAGTGGCCCTCGGGGCGTCGGTGAACGACCTGACGGTCGGCGACCGGGTGGCGGTCGAACCGAACTACCGGTGTGGGGAGTGCCCACGGTGCCGGGCAGGTGAGTACAACATCTGCCGACACTTCGGGTTCGCCGGGCTGATGGGGAACGGCGGCATGGCCGAGTACGCCGCCATCCCCGCCTATATGGCGCACCGCCTCCCCGAGAACGTGTCGCTGGAGCAGGCCGCGCTCTTCGAACCAGCCTCGGTCGCCCTGCACGCCCTACGGCGCGCCGGGGCCCTGCCCGAGACAGTGGCGGTGGTCGGCCTGGGCCCGGTCGGCCTGCTCACCGTCCGGCTCGCCGCCGAACGCGAGGTGCGGCGCATCGTCGCCGTCGACGTTTCCCCGGCTCGCCTGCACCGCGCCGCCGGGCTGGGCGCCACCGATCTGGTCGACGCCGGCGTGGAGGAAGGAGCCGGGGAGCGTATCCGTGAGCTGACCGGCGGTGAGGGCGTCGATGTCGCGTTCGAAGTGGTCGGATCCGAGAGCGCCCTGCGCACCTGCCTGGCCGCGACTCGGCGCGGCGGCCGGGTCGTCCTCGTCGGTCTGGCCCCTCAGGTGTCCCTGGACACCTTCGCACTGGTCAACAACGAGCAGTCGATCGTCTCCAGCGTCGGCTACCGCGAGACCTATCCGGAACTCATCCGGCTCGTCGCCGAGCGAGGGCTGGATCTGACACCGGTCGTCACCTCGACCATCGCCCTCGACGCTCTGGTCCCCCGTGGCTTCGAGGCGCTGTTGGACGGTCCGGGAAACCAGGTCAAGATCCTGGTCGACCCCGCCGCACACCGTGACGGCCTCGACCACCTCGTCCCCTGCACGGCGTCAGCCGAGACCGCGACGCGTACGACCTCGGACAGCGGGAGGAGGTGCTGACTCGGGCTCACCGCGATCGTGCAGGCGTGGGCCGGCCTGCGCGCCCCCGGCTCGCACTCCGGCCGGCCCCGGGACGGCGCCTCCCGACTGACCGGTCCCGGCCGGCCGAGCACACGACGGACGGCAGCCGCGTGAACGCGCCAGCAGGGGGCTCGGACGCCGGGCCCCCGCCTGCGCGAGCCGTGACGCGGCAGCGCACCGGGAGGTACTCTCGCCCGGAGACAGCACCAGGCACCTCCGACGGCCCTCACGTCAGAGCACGAGGCCCAGCCCAGCGGCCGGATCGACTCCCTGTTGTCACGGCAGAACAGTCCCGCACCACAGTCATCAGGGAAGCACGGGCGGGAAAGGAGATTCAGGTGAACCTGCCTATCGTCTCCCGCGTGTCCACGCAGTCGGTCGATCCGGCGGACCGCATCGACTTCTGGGAGGAACACAACCGCCAGGCTCTGGTGGGCTTGACATGCTCGTCGTACTCGCGGGAGGGCCTGCTGGCCACGGAGACGAACGTCGAGCTGGGGGACCTGCGGCTGGCCGAGATCGCCGGCAACGAGCACGTCATCGAACGGACCCCACGGACCTGCCGGGCCCTGCCGAAGGACTCGATCTTCGTCACGCTGTTGACGGCAGGCAGCGGCGTGTTCTTCCACGAGGGCGGCTGCGTCACCCTGCGGACGGGCGACCTGATTCTCTACGACACGAGGCGGCCCTATCTGTTCGGGTTCCCCTCTCCCATGCGTCAGTTGCTGGTGGACATCCCGCGTGAGGTGTTCGCCGCGCAGTGTGCCTCCGGCGAGGTGTCCGCACCGATACTGCTCGGCACGGGGTCGCCCGCCGAAGGTGCCCAGGCTTCCGCGCTGGAGGCGGTACTGGCCGACTGGGTCACGGGGCAGGGCGGCGAGGACTCGGTCAGCACCCAGGCCACCGTGCTGGACCTCGTCCGCACGCTGGCCGCACCGAGGCTGGGCGGTTCCGCGTCGCCCGCCATGCTCTCCCAGCTGGCGGTGGCCAAGGACTACATAGCCCGGCACCTTACCGACCCCGGGCTGAGCTCCGGGAGGGTCGCGGAGGCGATCGGAGTGTCCGCGCGGCACCTCAGCCGTATCTTCCAGCCGACCGGGGTGAGCCCCTCCCGATACATCCTCGAACAGCGGCTCGGCAAGGCCCGGCAGGTGCTCGCCGATCCGAGCTCCCGCCATCTGACGATCGCCGAAGTCGCCCATTGCTGGGGCTTTGCCAGTCAGGCCCACTTCACCCGGGTCTTCCGGAGCCGTTTCGGCCGCACACCCGGAGAAACGCGCCCGTTCAACAGCTGAACCGGTGTCTGCGGGACAGTGTGCGCGCACCCATCGGACGGCCACGGGCTGACCGCTGTGCCCGGCCCTGAGCCCGACGATCTTACGAATGACCGTCTCGGGCCCACGCCTGGACGGTAGGACAAGCTCAGACACGCACGTCACCGGCGACCGAACGACGTTCCCCTGGCCGGACCGGCCGAACTCGTCCGTCAAGCCGAGCTGATGGAGTCCTACCGCCCCGACCCGGTCCCGCTGCTGCGGCCGGCGATGTCGACTCCGCATAAATCCCCAAAGGTGCGGATGTGAGTAAGCAGGCGTGCATTCCGGTCGTCTGCAGGTGACGGGCGTGGTCCAGGTCGCGCTGGTGGGCCGGGGCGGTCCGGGCGGCGGTGAGGAGCTTGCCGGGCACGGCGGTGTCGATGTCGGTACCGAGCGAGGGCGCGGAACAGCCCGGCGGCGCGCACGGCCTCCCAGCCGGGTGCGGGTTCCCCGCCGCTCTGGTGCATCGAGACGGCAAGCCCGCGTGCCGCGCCGACGTGGGAATAGGCCACCGCGGCCTCGGGGGAGGAACACTGCGGGCCCTGGACCGCGGAGCGCAGCGCGGTCTGCCAGGTGTGCGGGTGGGCGTTGACCGGGCCCGGGATGACGGGATTGTCCATCAGTGTGCAGGAATGCAGAGCCTTTGACGCTGTCGGGCATGCCATGTCCTACCGGCGTCCGTGGCGAGTTCGCGCTACGGAGTAGCGGGGATTGGTCGGATGCTTCTTGCGGGAGCGCGTCGTGGCTTGCTCGACGGAAAACGATTCGACCTGCTCCCTTCCTTGCACTCTGGACGGCAGGGCGTGTGAGGCTTTATAAATACATCCTATCTTTAGTGGGTGGTGTTCCCCAGGCCATCTCGCGCATCGCGACGGGCCAACCGGCCTCCTCCGCCGCCCACATCTCGTCGTCAGAGGCCGCATCGCCCCTGCCCGCACTGGAGTTGCGCCATGCCATCCGCCCCGTCCGCTTCCCCGGCACCCCCGACCCCTGCCCGTATCACCGCCCTGGACGTCCTGGACGTGCGCTTCCCGACCTCCGAGCACCTGGACGGGTCGGACGCGATGAACCCCGAACCCGACTACTCCGCCGCGTACGTCGTCCTGCGCACCGACGCCGGCGACGGACTCGAGGGCCACGCCCTGGCCTTCACCACCGGACGCGGCAACGACGTTCAGGCCGCCGCCATCGCGGCCCTGGCCCCGCACGTGGTGGGACTCTCGGTCGAGGAGGTCTGCGCCGACCTCGGCGCCTTCTCCCGCTCTCTCGTCCACGATCCGCAACTGCGTTGGCTGGGACCGGAGAAGGGCGCCATCCACATGGCCACCGGCGCGGTCGTCAACGCCGCCTGGGACCTCGCCGCCAAGCGCGCCGACAAGCCCGTGTGGCGCTTCCTCGGTGAAATGTCGCCCGAAGACCTGGTCGCTCAGGTCGACTTCCGCTGGCTCAGCGACGCCCTCACCCCCGAGGAGGCCCTGGACATTCTCAAGCGCGCCGAACCGGGCCGTGGCGAACGCGTCAACCGTCTGCTGGAGGGCGGTTACCCCGCCTACACCACCACCCCCGGCTGGCTCGGCTACTCGGACGAGAAGCTGGCCCGCCTGGCCCGCGAGGCCGTTGCCGACGGTTTCACCCAGATCAAGCTGAAGGTCGGCGCGGATTTGGAGGACGACGTGCGGCGCATGCGCACCGCCCGTGAGACGGTCGGCGACGGCATCCGCATCGCGGTGGACGCCAACCAGCGGTGGGACGTGCAGCCCGCGATCGACTGGATGAGCGCCCTGGCCCCTTACGAGCCCTATTGGATCGAGGAGCCCACGTCCCCCGACGACATCCTCGGTCACGCCGCCGTCCGCAGGGCCGTGGCCCCCATCAAGGTCGCCACCGGCGAGCACATCGCCAACCGGGTCGTCTTCAAGCAGCTGATGCAGGCCGGGGCGGTGGACATCGTGCAGATCGACTCCGCCAGGGTCGGCGGCGTCAACGAGAACATCGCGATCCTCCTGCTCGCCGCGAAGTTCGGCGTGCCGGTCTGCCCCCACGCGGGCGGGGTGGGCCTGTGCGAGATGGTCCAGCACCTGTCGATGTTCGACTACGTCGCCGTCTCCGGCACCACCGAGGACCGGGTCATCGAGTACGTCGACCACCTGCACGAGCACTTCGTCGACCCGGTCCGCATCGCCGACGGCCACTACCTGGCGCCGACCCTGCCCGGACTGAGCGCACAGATGCACCCCGCCTCCCTCAAGGAGTACACCTACCCCGACGGCCCCGTCTGGACCACCCGTGTCTGACGCCCCCGTGTCTGACGCCCCTGGTCGACGCCCTTCATGCGCGGGACTCGGGCCGTCTCCTCACCGGCGGGGCGAGTCCTGTCACGCGCCCAGCCGACGCCTCTGCGGCGTCGACGCCCTCCGGCGGTCGCGCCCGCTCCTCGCTTCGCGGAGGCCGGTGAGCGCCGGCCTGGTCCCCGACTGTGCACCGCACGCAGATGGTCCCGGAGACGGGCCGCACACCCGCGAAGTGTCGGCCGACTGTTCGCCGGCGAGCGCCAGGCAGCGCTCTCCACTACGGCGACCACCTTTCACAGACCGCCCTGACAAGAAGGACGAGGACACCATCGGCGTCCGCGCTGAAGGGACCCTGACGACACGATGACACTCGCCGTCCGTTACATCTCCGCCCGCACCCTCGACACGGCTGCCGCGGGGCCTTCCTCTCCCGGACCGGGTGAGGTGGAGGTGGCTCCCGCGTACGTCGGCATCTGCGGCACCGACCTGCACATCTTCCACGGCGACATGGACGCCCGGGTGGCCGCGCCCGCCGTCCTGGGACACGAGATGGCCGGCCGCGTCCTGCGCGTCGGCCCGGGCGTCGAGGGCTGGCAGCCGGGCGACGCGGTCACCGTGATGCCGCTGCGCTGGGACGACACCTGCCCCGCCTGCCGCAACGGCCACCAGCACATCTGCCAGCACCTGGACTTCATCGGCATCGACTCTCCGGGCGCGATGCAGCAGCGCTGGACCGTGCCCGCCTCGACGCTCATCCGGCTGCCCGACTCCCTTCCCCTGGACCGTGCCGCGCTCGTCGAGCCGACGGCGGTCGCCGTGCACGACGTGGGCCGGGCCCGGGTCGCCGAGGGCGAGCAGGTGGTCGTGGTCGGCGGCGGCCCCGTGGGCATCCTCATCGCGCTGGTCGCGCGAGCCGCGGGCGCCGAGGTCCGGGTGGTGGAGCTGAGCGCCCACCGGCGGCTGCTCGCCGAGGAGTTGGGACTGACGGCGTGGAACCCGGCCGACGTCGACGTGCCGCGGCTCGTGGAGCAGTGGACCGGGGACGCGGGCGCGGACGTCGCCTTCGAGGTGTCCGGCGCGGCGGCCGGCGTCGACACGGCGGTCGACGTGCTGGGCGTGCGGGGCCGCCTGTGTCTTGTGGCCATCCACTCCCGCCCCCGTGAGGTGAACCTGCATCGCTTCTTCTGGCGCGAACTGACACTCGTGGGCGCCCGTTTGTACGACCGCTCCGACTTCGAGACGGCGGTGACCCTGGTTGCCGACGGCACCATCCCGGCCGACCGGCTGATCAGCAAGGTCGTGCCGCTCACGCGGGCGCCCGCCGCCTTCGAGGCCCTGGAGGGCGGCGGCGACGTGATGAAGATCCTCGTGGACTGCACCGACGACGCTCAGGGAGCCGCCGTATGACCGCCTTCGACCTCACCGGAAAGCTCGCCGTCGTCACCGGCGCCCGGCGCGGGATCGGCCGGGCCATGGCCCGCGCGCTCGCCGAGGCCGGGGCCGACGTCATCGGCGTGAGCGCCTCGCTGGAGGAGTCCGGCAGTGCGGTGGAGAAGGATGTTGACGACCCGGTGCGCAGCAGGGCGATCCTGGACCGCATCCCGGCAGGCCGCTGGGGCAGCGCCGACGACCTCGCGGGCGCCACCGTGTTCCTGGCCTCGGACGCGGCAGCGTACGTTCATGGCACGATCCTTCCGGTCGACGGTGGGTGGCTGGGCCGATGAGCGGCGCCGACCTGACCTCCGTGCTGGCCGGCGCCCGGATCATGCCGGTGCCGGCCGTGGCCCACCCGGCCACCGCCGGCCCGCTGGCCGACGCGCTCGCCGCGGGCGGCGCCCGGTGCGCGGAGGTCACCTTCCGCACACTCATCGAGGTAGTCCGGAGATGCCGTGAGCCGGCCTGGAGCGCGCCCTGGTCTACGGCACCGCCCACGGCGCGCTCACCATGACCACGCCCGGAGACGTCTTTATGGCCTCGCTCGCCGAGGTCGAGGCGCTCATTGGGGGCGGGTCGGCCCACGTCAGACGCTGACCGGCGCCCCGCCCACGGATCCCAGGAGCACGTCTTGCACCAGCGGAAGATCCGGAACACGTCCGTGCCCTCATCGAGGTGGGCTTCGGGGCGTCGGTGATCGGCAACCACCACCCAGCGCGCAGAGCTGGGATTATGCACGGGTCTGCGCTGAGCCTCCGAAGATCCGGTCGTGGCGTCACTGTCCGCATCGGATCGCACGACCTCCAACCGGAGAGACCATGACCAGGATCGACGCACATCATCACATCTGGCGGCCGGTGTCCGCCTCTCGCACGGTGGCGGACACCGGCCCGCGCCGCCGCGCGCACCACTGGCTCGACAAGCCGGACATGGCCCCGCTACGGCGGGACTTCACCCTGGAGGATTTGGCACGGGAGGCCGCGGCGGTGGGGATCGACCGCACGATCCTGGTCCAGGTCCTGCCGGAGACCGACGAGAGCGCGGAGTTCCTGACCCTGGCCGCGAGGACCGGTCTGGTGGCAGGGGTCGTCGGCTGGGCCGACCTGACCTCCAACCGCCTCTCCCACACGCTGTCCGCGCTGCGGACAGCGCCCGGCGGCGAACTCCTGGTGGGACTGCGCCACCTGGTCCAGAGCGAACCGGATCCCGACTGGTTGACCCGACCCGACGTACACCGGGGCCTGCACGTGGTCGCGACCGCGGGCCTCACCTACGACCTGCTCACCCTCCCGCACCAACTGCCCGCCGCCATCGCCACCGCACGAGCGCTGCCGGAACTGACGTTCGTCCTCGATCACCTGTCCAAACCCCCCATCGCCCGGGGGGAACTCCAGCCGTGGGCGTCACTGATCCGTGAGCTGGCGGCGCAGCCCAACGTGTTCTGCAAGCTGTCCGGCATGGTCACCGAGGCCGAGTGGGACCACTGGAGCGCCTCCACGCTGCGGCCCTACGCCGACGTGGTGCTGGACGCCTTCGGACCGGAGCGGGTGATGTTCGGCTCGGACTGGCCGGTGTGCCTGCTGGCAGCCTCGTACGACCAGGTCGTTGCCGCCGCCGAGGAGCTGACCGTGGGCCTCACCGAAGCCGAGTGCTCCGAGGTCTTCGGCGGTACGGCGACTCGCGCCTACCGACTGAGGAGGGAGGACCTGTGAAAGTGCGTTTCGCCCACGGGCGCGCGCGGCGACCGTTCTCATGCCGGCCCACTGAGGCAGCCGCGGACCAGACGGCCGTACTGCGCTCGGCGCTGCACAACTTCTGTCGCCGGGCCACCCATTTAAGTGATCATCCTGGTCGCCACAGGCACCCACCGCGGCAACAGCGAGGCCGAGCTGCGCCAGATGCGCGGCGGCGAGACCGTGGACCGCGTGCGGATCGTCGACCATGACGCCCGCGATCCGGGACAGCTGACCTGGATGGGCAGGTACGGCGACGACGTGCCGGTGTTGCTCAACCGTGCGTGGGCCGAGGCGGACGTCCGGATCACCACCGGCTTCGTCGAGCCGCACTTCCCGCGAACCTGAAACTAACCGGCGGCATCTCCGCCACTGTCCCCGAGACACTCGCCGCCGCGGGCCCCGGATCCAGGGTGTGCGTCCTGCTGGCGGGCCCGTCAGACCATTCCCTGCTTCAAGGGGGTCCGGGCGTGAGCGGGACCGCTACGGCATCCAGGCCACCCCGCCCCGCCCGGCCCGCTTCGTTCGCGTCGAGTCCGCGTTGCGCGCGCTTCCGGCCGCGCACGGAATCACGAGGGCGATCTCAGGGTCCGCCACCTGGGCGACACCGTCCGCGTCGAGGTGGACGCTCCGCTTGCTGACCGCGTGTCCGTGCTGCCCGGCCTCCGGCGGACACTGACGGCGACCGGATTCGGTGAGATGCCGCAACGGGTCGAACCCTTTCGGTCCGGACGACTCAACTCCGAAACCACGGCGCACGAAGCCCTGACGTCGTCCAGCTCATGAACCCGATGGAGCCGGTCAGTCGGGCCGTCCGAAGGATCTTGCCGTGTCAGTTGGCGGGCGTGGACGTCGTCAGCTCTGTGAACAGCCGGTGCGTGGCGGGGCTGTTCCCGCCCCGGTGGGCCACCGTGCCTCGGGGAGCGGGGCGATCGTGTCCTCGACGCTCGCGTCCCCGAATGTGGCCTGCGCGACTCGGTAATACAAAACAGGCGCTCAAGAGGGCCTCGGCGGCCGGTGGTCGAGTTGTCCGAACGGGTCAGGTCGTCGAGTTGGCCGCGAAGGTGTGGACACCGGCGCATTACCCGGCTCCTTGATGCTGTCCCCCGGTCGCAGGCCTCCAGGGCGGCCATGGACCTGCCCGCCGCGACGCCCTCCCGCGCCGCCGCCGGACCGGCCGGCCCCGCACCGATCACGACGGCGGGAACCATGTCACGCAAGTGACTTGGGCAGTCGACTTGAGCGAGTAATAAAGTCGATCGCGCGGATCGATCCGAGTCGACGTGCGGCGCTGCACCGCCCTCCATGTCCCCAACCGCTCGGCTGCCGGAGCCGAGCCGCCCACTGCTCGTCCGGCGTCCGTGTCGAGGCGTCCGGGAATCCCTCCACCGACTTTGGGAGGTCGTCATGGCTGTCCTGCTCCACCGGCTGGGCCGAAGTGCCTACCGCCACCGCAAGCTGGTGCTCGGCATCTGGCTCGTGGTCCTGGCCGCGCTCATCACCTGCGTCGGTGTCTTCGGCGGCAAGCTCGACGACCGCTTCACCGTGCCGGGGACCGACTCGCAGCGGGCTCTGGACACGCTCGGCAGGACGCTGCCCGAGGCCTCCGGAGCGGCTGCCCAGATCGTCTTCACCGCCCCCGAGGGCCACCGCGTCACCGAGGCCCCCCATACGGCGGCCATCGCCGGAGCCGAGGCGGCGGCCGCGAAGGTGCCCCAGGTCATCGCCGTCATAGGTCCGACCACCTCCGGCGCCGTCTCGACCGACCGGACCACCGCGATCGTGCAGGTGCAGTACTCGGTGCACTCAGTGTCATCGGCATCCCGTTCCTGACCACGATGGGCCTCGGCGCCGCCGGCGCCGTTCTCATCGCCGTCCTGGCCGCGATCACGCTGCTTCCGGCTCTCGCCGGATTCCTCGGCGCCCGGCTGACCCCCAAGGCCGGCAGCAAGGCGGCCCGGCGGGCCGTCGACTCCGGCGAATCCACGGGAAGGGCCGCTTTGGGCACCCGCTGGGTGAAGTCGGTCGTCGCCAAGCCCCTGCTGACCGTTCTGGCCGTCGCCGGCATCCTGGTGGCGCTCGCGCTCCCGGCGGTGGACCTGCGTCTCGCCCTGCCGGACAACGGCTCGGCCCCGGTGAGTTCCACCGAGCGGAAGGCGTACGACGTGGTCGGCGACAAGTTCGGCCCCGGCTTCAACGGCCCGTTCCTGGTGCTGACCGAGACCCGCACCGGGCCCGGTGAGCAGGCGGGCACTCAGGTCGCGCACAAGCTGCGGAATGTCAAGGGTGTCAAGGCGGTGCTGCCCCCCGTGCCCACACGCGATCCCGCGCAGACCGTCATCCAGGTCATCCCCGAGACCGGTCCCGACAGTGCCCGCACCGGCCGCCTCGTCCGCGACATACGGGCCGCGGCCCCGGACATCCGCGAGACGACCGGAGCGAGGGGCGCGGTCACCGGAACCACCGCCGTCAACATCGACGTCTCCAACCGGCTCAGCGACTCCCTGCTGCCGTTCATGGCGATCGTCGTCGGGCTGAGCCTGATCCTGCTGACCATGGTGTTCCGCTCGCTGCTGATCCCGCTCAAGGCCACCGTCGGATTCCTGCTGTCGGTCGGCGCCGCGCTCGGCACGGTCGTCGCCCTGTTCCAGTGGGGCTGGCTGGCGGACGCCTTCGGCCTGGACCACACCGGTCCCGTCGTCAGCTTCCTGCCGATCATCCTGGTCGGCGTGCTGTTCGGACTCGCCATGGACTACGAGGTGTTCCTCGTCTCCGGGATGCGGGAGGAGTGGGTCCACACCGGCGTGGCCCGCGGGTCGGTGATCGACGGCGCGCGGCACAGCGTACGGGTCGTCACCGCGGCCGCCCTGATCATGTTCACCGTGTTCGCCGGGTTCTTCCCCCTCGACGACGCCCTGATCAAGCCCATCGCCTTCGCGCTGGCCGTCGGCGTGGCCATCGACGCCTTCGCCGTCCGCATGACCCTGGTCCCTGCCGTCCTCGCCCTCGCCGGACGACACGCCTGGTGGCTGCCCGCCTGGCTCGACCGTGTCCTGCCCGACCTGGACGTCGAGGGCACACGTCTGCAGAAGGCCGTAGCAAAGCCCAGCGAGCCCGCCTCGGAACCAAAGCCCGCCTCGGAACCCGTGCTGGTGTCCTGAGCCGGGACGCATCCCAGTCACGCGGGCGGCTGCACAGCGACGCTGTGCAGCCGCCCCTTACGCCGTGCGGCGCGTGCGTCACACTGTCGGCAACGGCCGGCCGCCGGTGCGCGGCCGTCGCCCATGCCCTCAGGACGTCGAGGGAAACCGTCGGTGGCTTCGGACGGGCGGTGGGCTCAGTGCCGGGCGAACTGGACCTGAGTAGGTTGGACGACATTCGGCCGCACCGTGAGTCCGGTGATGGTCAGCCGTTCGCCGTAGATGTCGGTGAGTCTGATCGCACCGCCGCACCCGCTGCCGTCGGCGGAGGTGAAGTAGTTGTAGGAGGTGCGGGGCAGTTTCCGCCAGCCGCCTGCGGTGCGGACCTCCAGCCCGGTGACCGGATTCCTGTGGTTGATCGCCTGGATGGCGCACCAGTACTGGCTGGACCCGGTCTTGTACCTGATGGAGATCGTGCCGACCGTGCTCGGGCTGATCAGGCTCCAGGTGATGGGGAGTCGGCCGACCTTAAGGTCGGCGAGTTTGGCGAAGGCCTGTTCACTGAGGTCGATCTGCCCGGGGGCGCAGGGCGAGGGGCATTCGTTGGTGATCCGTACAGTGACGGACTTGCCGTTGGCCGCCCGGACGAGCACGTACGCGCCGCATGCCTTGGACGTCTCGTAGTCGGTGGTGTTCATGGCCGCGATCATGAGGTCGGAGCTCGGGCCGAACAGGCAGGCGCCGTCTCCGACGCCGGCCTTGTAGGCGGTGGCGACGCCCCGATAGGTAGCGCCGGGCTTGATCCGTCCTGCTGACGGGGTCGTGGTCGACGCCTCTCGCCGGGGCTGAGAGGCGTCTTCGGGCGACGGCGCCGCTGTCGTCGTCGCGGAAGCCTTCGGGCTGGGGGAACCGGTCGGGCTCGCCATCGCGCTCGGGGTGCTTGTCTTGGTGGCCGGGGCGGTGGCGGCCTTCTTGTGGGAGGTGGCGAAGGGGGCAGCCGCGGCAGGTTTCGCATCCTCGGTGCGGTCGGGTGAGGACCACATGAGCAGGTAGGCGAGAACGCTCACGGCGGTCAGCGCCACCGTGCTGCCCAGGATGAGCCTGCGTCTGTGTCTGCGCTGCCGCGCGGCCTGCCTTGGAGTGTTCATTACTGTCCGTTTCGGAAGATCGAGACGTGGTGCACTACTCAGTGACCGCGGGAGGCGAAAAGGTTGCCGATGATTTCTCGGAGCCCTGGCGCCGACCCGGCTGGGAGACGGAGCGCCCCCGGACGGTGTGGTCGGCGCCGTCGCCACCGGCGGTTACGCCGACGTCAGCGGACTGCGCCTCGGCGGCCGCACCGCCAAACCGGCACGGGTGTCCACCACGCTGCCCGGCAACGGCAACGGCAACGGCAACGGCAACGGCAACGGCACCGTCTACCGGCTCGTCGCCCGGCACAGTGGCAAGGTCGCCGACGTGGAAGGCGGGGCCCATCCGGGCGGACGCCCCCCAGCAGCACCGGGCCGTCACGCTCACCGGTGACGGCTACTACGTCCTCATCAACCGCTACAGCGGGCTCTGCCTCGCCGTCGACGAGGGCAGCACCGCCGACGGAGCCGACATCGATCTGCGTCACGCACCGTTGTCGGCGATACGGTCGTCCCCTGCACTGACGTGGACAACGTCCCACTCGCCTCACAGCAGGGCCACTTCCTGAGGCGCCGGAACCGCACCGCCGGCTGCCGTCGCTTCGGGCACCGACCTCTGCTCGTACACGCCTGGGCCGGTCATGCCGTCCCGATGGTTACGGGTCAGGGCTGGAGTGCTGTTCGGCAGAGCAGTGGTGTGCCACTTCGGTATCGCCCCCGTACGTACGACGTCCCCATGACTGCCGCCCGGCCGGCATGGGAGGGGGCGTCGGGCGGCGGCGGGAGCACGGGGGACGGGCGCGGTCAGCCCGCGAGAGGTTCCTCCGGTGCCTCGCTCAGACTGGCCGCCAGCCACTGTTCGACGGCGGTGATGTGCACCGTCGCGGCCGAGGCGGCCAGCAGCGCGTCGCGTGCCTGCAGGGCGCCGAGGATCTGCTGGTGGTCTCGGTGCGCGTTGTCCACGGTGCGCCGGGCCTGGCTGCCCCGGACGATGCGTACCCGCTGGGTGCGGGTGGACAGCACGCGCAGCAGCATGGACAGCACCGGGTTGCCGACGGCTTCGACGATCCTCACGTGGAAGGCGATGTCGTGGACGATGAACTCCTCGACCGTGGCGGCCGACTTGGACCGCTCCAGAATGTCGCCGAGTTCCTGCAGGTCCTCGGAGGTCAGCAGGGCGGCGGCCAGCCCGGTCGCCTGTGGCTCCAGGAGTCTGCGCACCTGGAGCAGTTGCAGGGCGGTCCGTCCCTGGGAGACGTCCGAGGCGAAGGAGAGCGACTCGAGGAGGAGATGGGGCTCCAGGCTGGACACATAGGTGCCGTCCCCTTGACGCACGGTGAGGATGCGCATGGCGGTGAGCGCGCGGACGGCCTCGCGCAGCGAGTTGCGGGACAGGCCCAGCTGCGCGGCGAGTATCTCCTCCTTGGGCAGGCGGGAGCCGGGCGCGAGTTCGCCTGCGACGATCATCGCCTTGATCTTGTCCATCGCCTCGTCGGTGAGTGCCACGTGCGTGCCTTCCTGCGCGGGGGACGTACGAGCGCCGCTCCGCCACTCGGCACGGGGCCGGGGCGGAGGGGGCGACCGCTACTCCTGCTTCTCGCCGGAGGCGAAGCGGGAGATGATCAGGGCGACGATGATGATGGCGCCGTTCAGGAACTGGTTCCACAGCGCCGGTACGCCCGCCAGAGTCATGACGTTGACGACGAGCTGGAGCGTCAGGACTCCCGTGAGGGCGCCGAACACGGAGCCCTTTCCGCCGTTCAGGCTCACCCCGCCGATGACGGTCGCGGCGAAGACCTGGAAGATCCAGCCGCTTCCCTGGGTGGCGGAGATGGAGCCGTAGTGGCCGCTGTAGAGGATGCCGGCGAACGCGGCGAGCAGGCTGCCGAGGATGAGGACGGCCCACACGATCCGGTCGACGCGGATGCCGGCGGTGCGGGCCGCCTCCGCGTTGCCGCCGATGGCGAACAGCGCCCGGCCGTGCCGCAGCCAGGCCAGCGCGCTGCCCCCCGCCGCGAACAGCACCGCGCAGATCCAGATGGCCGCAGGTACGCCGAGCCAGGACGCCTTGCCCAGGTAGGTGAACGAGGACGGTAGCTCCACGATCGACTGGCCCTCGGAGAGGGCGACCTGGAGGCCGCGCAGCATGGTCAGACCGCCGAGGGTGACGATGAACCCGTTGAGGCGCAGCTTGAGGATGAGGAAGCCGTTCAGGACGCCGATCGCCACGCCGACCAGGAGGCACAGCGGAACCGCCGTCCACTCGGGGAAGAGCCCGAGCCCGGTGAACCGCCCACCGGTCGTCGGCAGGACGAGCCATACGGCGATGACCGGGGCAACGCCGATGGTCGACTCCAGCGACAGGTCCATGCGCCCGCAGATGAGGATCAGTGCGGTGGCCAGGACGAGCAGGCTCAGTTCGGTGGACTGCTGCGCCACACCGATGAGGTTGTCGGCGGTGAGGAAGGCCGGCGAGACGATGAAACCGATCAGACCCAGCACGAGGATGGCCGGGACCAGGGACAGTTCACGGAAACGACCGAGATCGAGTCGGCGCCGGGCGGTGTCCGCCGCGGCCTGCTCCGTTGTGCTCGGTGCGGGCTCCGTGACATCTGTGGTGGCGGACATGTCTACCTTCCGTGCTGGTGAGTGCCGGACGCCGCGGACGCGGCGGATGCAGTGCTGGTGTCGGCGACGCCCTCGATGGCGGCGACGAGGTGCTCGTCCTTCCAGCCGCGGTCGAACTCGGCGACCACCCGTCCGTGGAACATGACCACGACGCGGTCGCAGGTTCTGAGGTCGTCCAGTTCGTCGGAGACGATCAGGGCGGCCTTGCCCTCGTCGGCGGCCCGCCGGATCCTGCCGAGCAGGAACTCCTTGGACTTGACGTCGACGCCGTTGGTGGGACGGATGGCCACCAGGACGTGAGGGTCGGTGGCCAGGGCGCGGGCGACGACGACCTTCTGCTGGTTGCCGCCGGAGAGCGCGGAGACCGGGGTGGCGGCCGCCGGGGTCTTGATGTCGAGGTCGCGGATCATGCGCTGGGCGAAGACCCTGGTCCGGGCGGGCAGGACGGTGCCGAACGGGCCGAGCTGGTCGGTGACGGTGAGCGTCGCGTTCTCCGCCACGCTCCGGTTGTTGACCAGGCCCTGCAGATGGCGGTCCTCGGGGACGAAACCCACTCCGGCGGCCAGGGCGGACGGCACGCTGCCGGTGCGCACGACTCTGCCGCCGACGGTGATCCGGCCGTCCTTGGCACGGTGCAGACCGGCGACGGTCTCGCCCACCTGCACATTGCCGCTGGCCGTGGCTCCGGCGAGCCCGACCACCTCGCCGGAGCGGACCGCCAGGGAGACGTCCTCGCAGGCGCCGGGCAGGGTGAGGGCGTCGATGCGCAGCAGCTCCGTGCCGTCGGCCGGTGCGGCCGGGGAAGCGCTCGCGGGGCCTGCGGCGACGGTGGCCGCGTCGCCGGTCATGGCCTCCACGAGGGAGTGGTGCCCCAGTTCGGCCACGGGTGCGGTCAGGATGTGGCGGGCGTCGCGGTAGACCGTGACGGTGGTGCAGAGGTCGTAGACCTCCTGCAGGTGGTGGGAGATGAAGAGGAAGGCGACACCCTGCTCCTGCAGGTCCCGGAGCTTGTCGAAGAGGCGGCCGATGCCGCGGGCGTCGAGCTTCGCGGTCGGCTCGTCCAGGATGATGAAACGGGCACCGAAGGACAGCGCGCGGGCGATCTCCACGAACTGCCGCTGCTCGACGGTCAGGTCCCTGGCCCGTGCGGCGGGGTCGACGGCCACGCCGTACTCGCCGAGGAGTTCCTCCGCACGCTGCCTGAGCTGCTTCCAGCGGATGGGACGCACCGCGCCGGGACTCTGCCGGTTCAGGAAGAGGTTCTCGGCGACGGTCAGATCACCGATGACGGTCGACCGCTGGTAGACGCAGGCGACCTTCGAGCGCCAGGCGTCGATGTCGCCGTAGGCGGGCGCCGGCGCACCGGAGAAGTGCAGCGAACCGGTGTCGGGCTGCTGGAGGCCGGTGAGGATCGACACCAGCGTCGACTTGCCGGCGCCGTTGCGGCCCACCAGGGCGTGCGCTTCGCCCTCGGCGATGCTGATGCGGGCGTCGCGCAGGGCGACGGTGGCGCCGAATCGTTTGCTGATGCCGGTCGCCTCGGCGACCGGGGCCCGGGTTCCAGGGCCGCTCGCCGGGCTGGTGGCGGTGTCCGCCATGGTGGATACCGTCCTTCGGGTACGGATGGTGGGGGCCGGGGATCGGGAACCGGGAGCAAGGAGCCGGCCCGATCCGGGTCGGGGGACCGCGGCCGGGGGAGGGGAATGAGGTCCCCCGGCGCTGACGCGGCCGGTGGCTGCCGGTTGTCAGCCGACGTTGTTGCCCCACAGGGACTTGTCGTCCACGTTGTCCTTGGTCACCAGCGGGGCGGGCAGCTGGTCCTCCAAACCGTTCGGGATCTTGACAATGGTGGAGTCGTGGTCGGTCTTGCCCGGCTTGAAGGTCTTGCCCTCGGCCGCGGCCTGGGCGTAGTAGAGGGCGTACTTGGCGTAGAGGTCGGCGGGCTGGGAGACGGTGGCGTCGATCTGACCCTTGCGGATGGCGTCGAACTCCTGCGGGATGCCGTCGTTGGAGACGATGCTGATGTGGCCCTTCTGGCCCGCCGGCTTGAGCAGCTTCTTCTGTTCCAGCAGTGCCAGGGTGGGCTGGAGGAAGACACCGCCGGCCTGCATGTAGATGCCGTTCAGGTCCGGGTGCTGGGCGAGCAGCGACTGGAGCTTGGCGGAGGCCACGTCGCCCTTCCAGTCGGTGGGCAGCTCGAAGACCTTGATCTTGGGGAACTTCGTCTTCATGCACTCGGCGAACGCCTCGGAGCGGTCGCGTCCGTTGATGGAGTCCAGGGCGCCCTGCAGCTCGGCGACCTTGCCCTTGCCGCCGAGTTGCTTGCCGAGGAACTCACATGCCTTGGTGCCGTACGCCCGGTTGTCGGCGCGGACCACCATGTAGACCTCACCCTTGTCGGGCCTGGTGTCGACACTGACCACGGGGATCTTCTTGGACGCGAGGGTGTCGAGGGTGGAGGCGATGGCGCCGGTGTCCTGGGGCGCCATGACGACGGCCTTCGCTCCGGTGTTCTCGAAGACCTGGACGTTGGCGACGAGCTTGGTGACGTCGTTCTGCGAGTTGCTGATCGGCAGGGCGTTGACGCCGTCCGTCTTGATGCCCTTCTTCAGGTACTGCGCGTAGGAGTTCCAGAAGTCGGAGTCCGAACGCGGAAGGTCGATGCCGATGGCCGGCTTGTCACCGCCCGAGCCGCCCGACTCCGAGCCGCTCCGGTTGCACGCGGTGGCGAGGGCGAGGACCGCGAGCACGGCGGTGGCGGCTGTGGCAGTGGAGCGGGTGCGAGTGAGCTTCATGGCCGTGTTGTCTCCTTTGACGGGGCGGAGGACCGCGAGACAGCGATGAGAGGGAGGCGTACTCGCCTGCCGGAGAGGACGGGCGAGGCCGCGGGCCGGGCAGAGGGTGGCCCGGCACAAGGCAGTGCGGGACCGCGCCCGAGGGGGACGGGAAGGAGGGAGAGTCTGCCCGAAAGACGCAGGCCAGAGGCTGTATCCGACGGTTCGGAAGGGCGCCGGGGGCCCCCGGGCCATTCCTCCGATGTCTCTCGGACGTCGAGGACGTTACGACGGGGTTGCCGAAGTTGACAAGACTACGTGGCCGTTGAATTGGGCAGCAGGGCGAAACCATGCCGAGCGGCCCCGTACGAACGCGTCAGACGGACTGGTGAGCCAGGCTGTGACCTGTGCCTATGCCAGGACAGTCGATCGGGTTGCACCGAGCGGCCGCGCCTCACGATTCGGCAACGGCCGCTGCGTCCGCTGGGCCGTCACGCCGACGGAACGGCGCCGCCGGGCTGCTGTCACCCACTCCGGCCAGGGTCGGCGGTACACGGCCAGGGCTGCCACCAGCGGAGTCTCCCCCATCTGGCTCGCACGGAGTCATCGGATGAAACATCGGTGGCCACCCCCGCATCAGCGGCGAGCAGGGTGTAACTCCCCGTCATGTCCGAGTGAACGCTCAGGTCAGGGAAAAAACATCCGAGGAATCCGTTGTCAGCGAGTTTCCTTACGTCTACAGTCTCGATGCCGCCATTCATCCGATGACTGAGGGGGTGGGCCGCTGAGGCTCTCCGCACGGTCCGGTCGGGGCGCTACCGGCGGCAATGGCCCGTACGACCGACCGTCACTCCCTCCCTGAACCCCCTATGGCAAGGGAAACGCCAGTGAAACTGCTACGAGTCGGCGCCCCCGGCGAGGAGCGGCCCGCTGTCCGCACCGACGACGGCCGGCTGCTGGACCTGTCCTCCGTGACCTCCGACGTCGACGGCGCGTTCCTCGCCTCGGACGGCATCGACCGTGCCCGCGCCGCGGTCGCGGCAGGAGCCCTCCCCGTTGTGGACGCTGACGGCCTGCGGATCGGTCCACCCGTCGCCCGCCCCGGAAAGATCGTCTGCGTCGGTCTGAACTACCGGGACCACGCCGCCGAGACCGGTGCCGCGATCCCGGAGCGGCCGGTGGTGTTCATGAAGGACCCGGTAACCGTGGTCGGGCCCTACGACGAGGTGCTCGTCCCTCGGGGCTCGGTGAAGACGGACTGGGAGGTCGAGCTCGCGGTCGTCATCGGCCGCCGGGCCCGGTACCTGGACGGCCCCGAGGCCGCGCACGCCGTCATCGCCGGGTACGCGATCAGCCATGACGTCTCGGAGCGTGAGTTCCAGCTGGAGTACTCCCCGCAGTGGGACCTCGGCAAGTCCTGCGAGACCTTCAATCCCCTCGGGCCCTGGCTGGTCACCGCCGATGAGGTCGGCGACCCGCAGGACCTCGGGCTGCACCTGAGCGTCAACGGCGTGAAGCGGCAGGACGGTCACACCAGCGACATGATCTTCCCGGTCGACCACGTCGTGGCGTACCTGAGTCAGTACATGGTCCTGGAGCCGGGCGACGTGATCAACACGGGTACGCCCGCGGGCGTGGCTCTCGGTCTGCCCGGCACTCCTTACCTCCGCCCCGGCGACATCGTCGAACTCTCCGTCGACAGGCTCGGCAGCCAGCGCCAGACCTTCGGCCAAGCGTGAAAGGCACCCCCTTGACTGCCAACTCAGCCCGGATCACCGCGGTCGACACCTACGACGTCCGCTTCCCCACCTCGCGGGAGCTGGACGGTTCCGACGCGATGAACCCGGACCCCGACTACTCCGCCGCCTATGTCGTGCTGCGTACGGACGCCGGTGACGGGCTCGAAGGCCACGGTTTCACCTTCACCATCGGACGCGGCAACGATGTGCAGGTCGCCGCGATCGGAGCCCTGCGCCACCACGTCGTGGGCCGTTCCGTCACGGAGCTGTGCGCCGACCCGGGCTCGCTGAGCCGCGACCTGATCGGCGACAGTCAGCTGCGCTGGCTCGGCCCCGAGAAGGGCGTGATGCACATGGCGATCGGCGCCGTCGTCAACGCCGTGTGGGACCTGGCCGCCAAGCGAGCCGGTCAGCCACTGTGGCGGCTGCTCGCCCACGCCGAACCGGAGTGGCTGGTGTCCCAGGTCGACTTCCGCTACATCGCCGACGCCCTCACCCCCGAGGACGCCCTCACCCTCCTGCGCGAGGGCCGCACGGGGCTCGACGAGCGCGAGGCCGTGCTGGTGAACCGCGGATACCCGGGCTACACGACCTCGCCCGGCTGGCTCGGTTACTCCGACGACAAGCTGACCCGGCTGGCCAAGCAGGCGGTCGCCGACGGGTTCACCCAGATCAAACTGAAGGTCGGCGCGGACCTGGCGGACGACGTCCGGCGTCTGCGCACCGCCCGTGCCGCCGTCGGTGACGGCATACGCATCGCCATCGACGCCAACCAGCGGTGGAACGTGGACGAGGCGATCCGCTGGACCGACGCGCTCGCCGCCTTCGACCCGTACTGGATCGAGGAGCCCACCAGCCCCGACGACATCCTCGGACACGCCGCCGTGCGTGAAGCGGTCGCGCCGGTGAAGGTGGCCACCGGCGAACACGTGCAGAACCGCATCATCTTCAAGCAGCTCCTCCAGGCCGGAGCCCTGGACGTGCTCCAGATCGACGCCGCCCGCGTCGGCGGGGTCAATGAGAACCTGGCCATCCTGCTGCTCGCCGCGAAGTTCGGGGTGCCGGTGTGTCCGCACGCCGGCGGGGTGGGGCTGTGCGAGCTGGTGCAGCACCTGTCGATGTTCGACTACCTGGCCCTGTCCGGTACCACCGAGAACCGCGTCATCGAGTACGTCGACCACCTCCACCAGCACTTCACCGTGCCCGTGGTGATGCGCGACGGGCACTACACCGCGCCTCTCGCACCGGGTTTCTCCGCCACGATGAAGGAGGAGTCCATCGCCGAGTACCGCTACCCGGACGGGACGTTCTGGGTGACCGACCGCGCCGGACGGGAGGAGGTGGCATGACCGGGATGTCAGGCCTCAGAGCCATCGTCACCGGCGGCGGGTCCGGCATCGGACTGGCCACGACCCAGACGCTGGCCGCGCAAGGCGCGGCGGTGGCCGTGCTCGACCTGGAACCGTCCGCGGTGCCGGAGCCGCTGTACGCCCTCAAGGCGGACGTCGGCGACGACACCTCGGTCCGCCGCGCCGTGACGGAAGCGGCCGCGCGGCTCGGCGGCCTGGACATCCTCGTCAACAACGCGGGCACCGGCGCCGTCGGCACCGTCGAGGACAACCCCGACGAACAGTGGCACCGCGTCCTGGACGTCAACGTCCTCGGCATGGTGCGCACCACCCGCGCCGCCCTGCCGTACCTGCGGCGCGCTGCCACCGCCCGCCCGGGCACCGCGGCCGTCGTCAACATCGGCTCGATCGCGGCCACGGCTGGCCTCCCGCAACGCGCCCTGTATTCCGCGAGCAAGGGCGCCGTGCTGTCCCTCACCCTGGCCATGGCCGCCGACCACGTCCGCGAGGGCATCCGCGTCAACTGCGTCAACCCGGGCACCGCGGACACCCCCTGGGTGGCCCGGCTCCTGGGCGCCGCCGACGACCCCGAGGCGGAACGTGCCGCCCTGAACGCACGCCAGCCGATGGGCCGCCTGGTCACCGCGGACGAGATCGCGGCGGCCGTGGTCTATCTGGCGTCCCCGGCCGCCGCCTCCGTGACCGGTACGGCCCTCGCCGTCGACGGCGGCATGCAGGGGCTCAGACTCCGCCCGGCGGCCGACTCATGAGGACAGTGCCCCTGGGCGGCACCGGTGTCCGGGTCACCGAACTTTCGTTCGGTGCCGCGGGCATCGGCAACCTCTACCGCCCGGTCACCGCCGAGGCGGCCTTCGCCGCCGTGGACGCCGCCTGGGCCGCGGGCATCCGCACCTTCGACACCGCCCCCCACTACGGGCTCGGCCTGTCCGAGCGCCGCCTGGGCACCGCCCTGTGCGACCACCCCCGGGACACGTACACCGTGTCCACGAAGGTCGGACGGCTGCTGGAGCCGAATCCAGGGGGCGGCGGGGGCGACGACCTCGCGCACGGCTTCGCCGTCCCCGACACTCATCGGCGTGTCTGGGACTTCAGCGCCGACGGAGTGCTGCGCTCCCTGGAAGCGAGCCTGGACCGCCTCGGTCTGGACCGCGTCGACATCGCCCTCCTGCACGACCCCGACGACCACGCCGAGCAGGCCCTCACCGAGGCGTATCCGGCGCTGGAGCGGCTGCGGGACGAAGGTGTCGTCAAGGCGATCGGCATCGGAACCAACCACTGCGCGCTGCCCGCCCGCTTCCTGCGGGAAACCGACATCGACGTGGTCCTGCTCGCCGGCCGCTACACCCTGCTGGAACAGGAGGGGCTCGCCGAGGTACTGCCCGGGGCCGCCGCCCGCGGAAGGAGCGTGATCGTCGGCGGGGTGTTCAACTCCGGGCTGCTGACCGATCCGAGGCCCGGTGCGACGTACGACTACGCGCCCGCCCCGCGGTCCGTCCTGGACCGGGCCCTGCGGCTCAAGGCGATCGCCGCACGCCGCGGTGTGCCGCTGCGCGCCGCCGCCCTGCACTTCCCGTTCGGCCACCGGGCGGTCGCGAGCGTCCTGAGCGGAGCCCGTTCCGCCGAGGAAGTGCGCGACACCGTGGACCAGCTGCGGCACCCGGTCCCCGCCGCACTGTGGGACGAACTGCACGCCGAAGGACTGCTGGCCCCGGACACGCCGGCCCCCACCGCCACACCGTCGAAGGAGGCGCCATGAGAGTCGCCCTGCACACCAAGGTCCGAGCCGACCGCATCGCGGAGTACGAGGCGGCGCACCGCGAGGTCCCCGAGGAACTGACCGCGGCGATCCGCGCCGCGGGGGTCAGTGAGTGGACGATCTGGCGCAGCGGTACCGACCTGTTCCATCTCCTGGAAGTCGAGGACTACCCGGCGATGATCGCCGCACTCGAGAAGCTGCCGGTCAACATCGCCTGGCAGGCGAGGATGGCCGAACTGCTGGACGTCGTACACGACTACTCCGCCGACGGAGCCGACGCCTCACTGCCCGTGGTGTGGCAGCTGTGACCGGGACCCACCCATGCGCATAGCCCTCTTCATCACCTGCTTCAACGACACGATGTTCCCGGACACCGGCCGGGCGGTCACTCAACTCCTGGAACGCCTGGGCCACACCGTGGAGTTCCCGCAGGGCCAGACGTGCTGCGGCCAGATGCACTTCAACACCGGCTACCGCCCCGAGACCCTGCCGATGGTGCGCCGGTTCGCGGAGGTCTTCACGGGCTACGACGCCGTCGTCGCCCCCTCCGGCTCCTGCGCGGGCATGGTCCGCGACCACCACCGGGTGGTCGCCGCCCAGTACGGGGACAGCGCCCTCACCGAGGCGGTCGAGGAGGTGGCGCCGACGGTGTACGAACTGTCGGAACTCCTCGTCGATGTCCTCGGCGTCACCGACGTCGGCGCCTACTTCCCGCACCGTGTCACCTACCACCCGACCTGCCACTCCCTGCGCATGCTGCGCGTCGGCGACCGGCCACTGCGGCTGCTGCGCGCCGTGAAGGGCATCGACCTCGTCGAACTGCCCGCCGCCGACACCTGCTGCGGCTTCGGCGGCACCTTCGCCCTGAAGAACCACGAGGTCTCCAACGCCATGCTGGCCGACAAGATGCACCACGTCCAAGGCACCGGCGCCGAGTTCCTGTGCGCCGGCGACAACTCCTGCCTCACGCACATCGGCGGCGGCCTGTCCCGACTCCGCACGGGCATCGGAACCCGGCACCTGGCCGAGATTCTGGCCGCCACCGAAGGAGACACACGGTGAGCGGCGCCGACAACGTCGTGTGGCTGGGCACCCCGGCCTTCCCCGAGGCCGCCCGAGGGGCGCTCGCCGACACCCGGCTGCGGGCGAACCTGCGACGCGCCACCGGCACCATCCGGGACAAACGGCTGAAGGCAGCGGCCGAACTTCACGACTGGGAGGAACTGCGCGAGCGGGCGGCGGCGGTCAAACACCGCACCCTGCGCCACCTCGACCACCATCTCCTGCGGCTGGAGAAGGCGGTGACCGCCGCGGGCGGTACGGTCCACTGGGCCGCGGACGCCGCCGACGCCAACCGCATTGTCACCCACCTGGTGAAGGCGACCGGCGAGAGCGAGGTCGTCAAGGTCAAGTCGATGGCCACCCAGGAGACCGGCCTCAACGAGGCGCTCGCCGACGCGGGCATCCGTGCCTACGAGACCGATCTCGCGGAACTCATCGTGCAGTTGGGCGGTGACCGCCCCTCCCACATCCTCGTGCCGGCCATCCACCGGGGCCGCTCCGAGATCCGGGAGATCTTTCTGCGGGAGATGGGGGAGTGGGGCAGACCGGCCCCCGAGGGGCTCGGTGACGATCCCCGCGAGCTCGCCGAAGCCGCCCGGCTGCATCTGCGCGAGAAGTTCCTGCGGTGCAAGGTCGCCGTCTCCGGTGCCAACTTCGCCGCTGCCGACACCGGCACGGTGGTGGTCGTGGAGTCGGAGGGCAACGGGCGGATGTGCCTGACCCTGCCGGACACCCTCATCACCGTCATGGGCATCGAGAAGGTCCTGCCCTCCTTCGCCGACCTGGACGTCTTCCTGCAACTGCTGCCGCGCTCCTCGACCGGCGAGCGGATGAACCCGTACACATCGCTGTGGACGGGGGTCACCGAAGGCGACGGCCCCACGAACTTCCACCTCGTGCTGCTCGACAACGGCCGCACCGCCACCCTGGCCGACGAGGCGGGCCGCCAGGCGCTGTCCTGCATCCGCTGCTCGGCCTGCCTGAACGTCTGCCCCGTGTACGAGCGCACCGGCGGTCACGCCTACGGCTCCGTCTACCCCGGCCCCATCGGCGCCGTGCTCACCCCGCAGCTCGTCGGCGTCGAGAACGCGGCTTCCCTTCCCTTCGCCTCGACTCTCTGCGGCGCCTGCTACGACGCCTGCCCCGTGAAGATCAACATCCCGGAGGTGCTGGTCCACCTGCGCGCCGAGGCCGTGGAGGCCAAACGCCGTGGTCGGTTCCTGCCCACCGTCGAGGCGCTCGCCATGAAGGCCGCCGGATCGGTTCTGTCCTCCCCGACGCGGTTGGCGGCGGCTCAGCGGCTGGCCGCGCTCGGCGCCCGTCTCGTGGCCCGGGACGGCCGGATCGGGGCCCTGCCGGGTCCATTGGCCCGCTGGACGGGCACCCGGGACACGCCGGCGCCCCCACGGGAGTCACTGCGCGCGTGGTGGCGCAGGACGAAAGCCGTGAACGGAACAGAAGACCATACGACGACGAATGAGGAGGCGCGCCGGTGACCGGCCGTGACGCCGTTGTGCGGGCGGTGAGGAAAGCACTGACCGACGTGCCCCGCTCCGAGAGCCCCGATGACGCACCCTCTTCACCCGCCCACCGGACTGACCACGCGGCGCCGGACATCGTCGGGCTCTTCAGCGAACGCACAGCCGAGTACCGTGCCACGGTGGTCCGTGTTCCGGTGGCCCGGGCCGCCGTAGCGGTCCAGGACGCGCTGGTGCGGACCGGAGCACGTTCGCTGGTCGTCCCGCCGGGCCTTCCCGCCGACCTGATTCCCCAGGGACCCTGGTCCCGGCTGCAGGACTCCCCGCCGCTGACGCCGGGGCAGCTCGACGCGGCGGACGCGGTGCTCACCACCGCCGCGACCGCCATCGCCGTGACCGGGACCGTGATACTCGACCATGGCCCCGGCCAGGGGCGCCGGGCCCTGACCCTCCTTCCGGACCAGCACATCTGCCTGGTCCGCGAGGGCCAGATCGTCTTCGATGTGCCCGAGGCTCTTGGCCGCATCGATCCGTACCGGCCCCTGACGCTCGTGTCCGGTCCCTCGGCGACCAGCGACATCGAGCTGGACCGCGTCGAGGGCGTGCACGGACCGCGGACGCTGGACATCATTGTCATCGGGGACACGTAGCGGCCGGATCCGGGTGGCAGCAGGCGATGGTGGGCGATGTACCCGAGCGGTGGGCCGCCGGCACGGCCCAGCGAGTGGGAGCGCTCCCGAAACCCGTGGCGGTCGTCTCCGGCTCGGGACACCCGGCGGGCGACGACGCTCGTCACGCCGATTCACGGACCTGCAGCTGCGTGCGGAGGATGACGTGGCGGTAGGCCACCGACGGCTCGTCCATGTCCTCCAGGAGCAGCCGGATCATGGCCCGGCCCATCTCCTCCAGCGGCTGACGCACGGTGGTCAGAGGCGGATCGGTGCGCTGAGCCAGCGGAAAGTCGTCGAAACCGATCACGGCGACATCCTCCGGTACGCGCCGTCCCGCCGCACGCAGTGCATGCAGAGCCCCCGCCGCCGTGGTGTCCGACGCGGCGAGGACGCCGTCGATGTCCGGGTTCCGTTCGAGGAGTTCCGCCATGGCGCGGCGCCCGCTGTCCTCCGAGAAGTCGCTTTCGGCGACCAAGGACTCCTCGTACCTCAAGCCGGCAAGCGTCAGAGCATCCCGGTAGCCGCGCAGCCGGCACTGGGCGACGTACATGTCCAGCGGCCCCGTGATGGTGGCGATCGTTCCGCGGCTCCGTGCCAACAGGTGGGAGACGGCGCTGCGGGCACCGCCCACGTTGTCCGCGTCCACGTAACTGACGTACTCGTCGCCCGAGCGGCGGCCCAGCATCACGGTCGGCAGCCGCGCCTCGGCGAGCATGTCCGGGAGCCGGTCTCCCGCATGCACGGACAACAGCAGTACCCCGTCGACCCGACCGCCGCGCGCGTACTCCAGGAAGCGCTTGCGCTCGATGTCCGAGCGCACCAGCGTCAGCAGCAGTTGCATCCCGGTGTGCGCCAGCGCGTCCCCGAGCGAGCGGACGATCTCCGAGAAGAACGGCTCGGCGAACACGCGCCAGTCGGGCTCCGTCAGGACGAGAGCGACGGCATCGGTCCGCTGCCCGGCCAGGGAGCGCGCCGCGAGATTGGGAACGTACCCCAGCTCCTCGATGGCTCGCTGCACGGCTTCGCGCGTCGACTCCCTCACACCGGCCGCGTTGTTGATGACGCGAGACACCGTGCCACGCCCCACCCCGGCGTGAGCGGCGACCTCTTCCAGCGTTGGTGTACCGGGGCGTCGCCTGCCCATGACCACCTCCCCCACGAGATCATCCGATCTTACGGGGCGAAGGAACGGGGCACACGGCTTCCCGGCGTGACCCGTGCTGAGTCGGCCAGGTGACGACGTCGCGTTCGCGTCATTCATGAGTCAACGCGCTGTGCACATCCCCGGCTTCGTTCCGCGCACCGGGGGAGCGGCGCCGACACGGCAGGGGCCGTCGTCTGGGACGATGGTGGCATGGGTGAAGATGTCCTGCTGCTCCCCGATTCTCCGGCTCGTGAGCCTGACTTCGAGGACGATTTCGCCGGTCCGCAGCTCAGGAAGGATCGCTGGGTCGATCACTATCTGCCTCACTGGACGTCACCCGAGCGGTCTCGGGCACGCTACGACATCGACGATTCGGGACTCCGGCTGCGTATCGACGCCGACCAGCCGGACTGGCGAGAGGAGGACGCTCCGCTCCGTGTGTCCAATGTGCAGACCGGGGTGTTCTCCGGCCCGGTGGGCTCTCACCGGGGAACACACCGACACCGTTCCGACGGACTCGCCGTCCGCACGGAGACCCCCGAGCGGTTGCTCTGGGCGCCCACGGCCGGACGGGTGGAGGTGACGGTGAGCGCGAGCGTGGACGAGGGGTGCATGCTCGCGGCGTGGCTTGTGGGCACGGAGCATCTGTCGGAGGGGGAGAGCGGTGAGATCTGTGTCTTCGAGATCGACGCCGACGCCGTCGGCGAGGGGCGGAGTCACGCCCGGTGCGGGGTGAAAGCGCATTCGGACAGGCGGTTGACAACCGACATGACGGAAGTCGTCCTTCCCCTGGACGCCTCGAAACCCCACACCTGGACGGCTGTGTGGGGGCCATCGGGCACGATCATCGGCTGCGAGGGCGTCATGGTGAAGCGGACGCGTCAGGCTCCCACCTACCCGCTCTTCTTGATGATCGACCTGTTCGAGATCGGCCCACGCTCGGACGCCGAGACCTCCTACCCGAAGACCGCTCATGTCCACGGTGTGCGCGGGTGGAACGCACTCGAACAGTCGGAGACGGGTGCCTCATGAGAAAGACGGGACCCGCCGCCCGTCAGGCACGAGACTGGCGGGCGGGTCCCGGGTGAGTGACTGCGACTCGGGTCCGGTGTGTGCTCGGCAGTGGGGCGGCCGGCCGGCGGCTCGGGTCAGGCGAGTCATCCTGAAGACATCACGCGGTGGTGCACTGAGTGCCGTTCAGGCTGAAGGCGGCCGGCTTGGCGAAGCTGCCGCTGTAAGAGGCCTGGAAGCCGAAGGAGACCTGGCCGCCAGGCGCAAGAGACGCGTTGTACGCCAGGTTGCCGGCCGTGACCGCTCCCGACGACGGAGAGATCCCGGCGTTCCACGCGCCGGTGATCGTCTGCCCCGCGGGCAGGGTGAACGCGAGATTCCAGCCGTTGACCGGCGAGGAACCCGTGTTGGTCAAGGTGACATCGGCGGTGAAGCCGCCCTGCCACACGCTGGTGCTGTAGGCCACCTTGCATGCCGCGGGTCCGCTGGGAGTGCCGGGGCCGGGTGTGCCGCCGCCGAGGTTGACGGTTGACGAGAAGGAGTTCACCGCCAGCCCCGCGCCGTTCCGCCAAGGCTCGAAGCCCGCCTGAACACTCGTCAGGTACCAGTCGTTCTGTGCGAGTCCGCGGGAGACGGCCTGCCGGACGAAGTCCATCGCGTCGAAGCTCCAGCTGTCCATCGCCGACGGCGCGACGAAGGACAGCACGTCGTTGGAGCCGTTGCTGCCCTGCCACACCTGCCAGCTGCGTCCGCCCACGCTCGCCGTGCCGACCTGGGAGCCGATGGGCTGGATCGGGCCCACCTTGTTGAGCCAGATCATGATCTCGGTCCGGTTCACGCCGTCGGTGCGGGGCGTCGGGTCCAGCCAGATGTCGTACGAGGCGTTGTACGCGGCGTCGCCGCCGACGTAGCCGTAGGAGATGCTCGTGGGAGCGTCGGCGATCGAGTTCAGCCGTGCCGGGAGCTTCGTGCCGGGGGAGCAGTTGGTGTAGTGGCAGCCGTTGTACACGGACGGGTAGGACTTCGGGGCGCCGTTCGTCGGGACCGAGCCGTCGGCCTGGGTAACCCTGAAGCCCGAGTCCGTGACGGCGATGCACTGGGGCTGACTGGTCCCCCAGCGGTTGTTCTGCACGACGTAACGGCCCTGGATGGTGGTGGAGCCGAACGGCTCGCAGATCGTTGTGTCGGCGTGCGACGTCGAAGCGCTTGTGAGAAGCGCTGCCAGCGCGACGAGTGAGGTGAGCAGCGCACCGGTCAGGGCGCGCACCCTGCGGGCTTGATGACGTGATGGTTGCATGCGGCTCCTCCGCAGTGGATGTGGGGGGAGAGGGGCACTCAGAATGGGAGCGCTCCCAGTTCCTTTTTAGGGGGACTCTATGAGAGGGGCATGTACCTGACAAGGTGGTGCGTGCAGCCCTCTCGTGTGGATCCCGAGACTGCGGGTCGTTCACGCGGAGGACAACTCGATGCCAGGCGGACAGGCTCACGGAGCGGTGGAGAAGCGGGCGGTCACCGGGCGGCCCCCGTGTGGCTGGGGGCCGCCCGGCGGGTGACCCCGTCTCCTTGTGACGGGGTCGCGCACGCGGGCCTCGGCGGGGGCTACTCGAGGAGTTCCGCGTACGAGCCCATGGCCAGGGCGATGTCCGCCTGGGCCCAGAACCGGTGGTACGTGAAGGAGGGGACGGCCCCACCCTTCAGATAGGCCTCGATCTTCGACCAGGCCGGGTCGCTCTTGTAGAAGGACCGGATCGACTCGAACGTCGACGACGCGTTGATCGCGTCACCGTTCGGCATGGTGCCCGTCCACCCGCTCGGGAGGTAGACACCGTCGTCGAAGCGGTTGTAGTCGGTGCGGGTCTCCGGGACGGCGATGCCCAGGGCGTCCTGGTAGTTGGACCACATCCCGTCCAGCAGTTTCTTCGCCGCGGACGCGGCCTCGGTGTCGCCGGACCGGTCGGCGTAGTACGTCAGGGTCTTGGCGTACGCGGCCGCCACACCGACGTCGTTGGTGTAGTCGGCGACGGTGACGTGAAGTCCGCTGTTGGCACCGGGACTTGACGGGTTCCAGGTGTCGGGCTGGCCCGACCACTGGAGTGTCGACGGGATCCGGTAGGTGCCGTCCGGGTTGAACGTGGTCTTGGACAACGCCCACTTGACCCACTTGTCCAGGACGGTCTTCGCGGTCGCGTTCCCCGTCTGCTGGTACAGCTCGGCGACCCGCTCCATCGACCACGCCTGGAAGCCGAACCACTGGTTGGACGGTGGGTCGTGGTAGACGGGCTTCTCGTCGTAATACATGCCGTAGAAGGTCGACTTCCCGGCCGGCGGCGTCGCGTACCGGCCCTCCCAGCTGTTGGTCGCACCGCCGGCGATGGCGCCCTCGTTCGACTGCAGCCAGCGGTAGAACTCCATCTGCCGCTCCAGCGACTTGGCCCAGTCCGCCTGCCCCGTCGCCGACTTCGGCTTCAGCGGTGCGTAGTTTGCCAGTGCGTAGGCCGCGAGGGGGTTCTGGTAGCCGCTGTGGGAGTGGCTGGAGCCGATGCGCCAGGCCCAGCCCGCCGAGGTGTCGGTGGCGCCACCCCAGGCGTAGTACCAGGACAGCAGGTAGTGCGAGGCGTCCTTGCCGGTGCCCGCCGGGCAGGCGGACGGGCCGACGCAGTTGCCGATCTTCTTGAAGTACTTGTCGTACATCGCGTACCGCAGGTAGTCGCCCATCTTCGCGGCCTTGCTCACGGTCGCGGAGACGTCCGACCCCTTGCCCTGCTCCTTGGCCCAGATATCGGCCCAGTACGCGGCCTGCACCGCACGCGCGTCGGCGTCCGGGGCGTTGGTGAACTTCCACTGCTTGGCGTAGGAGGAGTCACCGGTGAACAGGTCCAGGTAGCCGTTCTTGCCGCCGTACTTGAAGGCGTCGCAGGTCGGCTGCGGCACCGTCTCCCACACCGACTCCTGCGCGCCGCGCTGGAAGGTGTTGATGTACGACGGACCCGTGTCCGACGGACCCGCCTCGCACTTGCCCGGCGAGTTGCCGAAGCCGTAGATGTTGTCGACGTCCTGCAGCCAGTGCATGCCGTAGACGTCGTCCGTGCCGTACGCGCTCTTCAGCTCCGCCGCGATCGGGTCCCGGCCTGCCGCGACGGACGGGTCGAGCTTGGCCGGGTACTCGTTCGGGGTGTCCAGCTCGGGCGCGTACGTCGCCGGCTTGGACGCGTTGTAGAAGGAGTTGGTCGGCTGGTCGGCGTGGGTCGGGATCATGTACTTCTCCATGATCTCCCAGGCACCGTTGAACTTCGACCAGTCACCCGTGACCTTGCCGTACATCGCCTGCAGCCACAGCAGGTAGCCGTAGGCCTCCGACGTGGTCTCGTGACCGTGGTCCGGCGCCTCGACGATCAGCGTCTCGACCGAGTGGTAGGGGATGCCCTCGGGCGAGAAGTAACCGTTCGCCGGGTTGGTGATCTTGCCGTACAGCTCCAGGAAACGGGCGTCGTACGCCTTCGTCGCTCCCAGCTGGGTCACGGTGACCGAGGCCTTCGCGTGCCCGGGGGCCGTCGACTCGAAGGTCGCGGCGCCGGTACCGGAACTGTCGGCGGTGATGGTCACCTTCTGCGCCGTGTTCCAGTTCTGCGGCGTGAAGGTGAGCGAGGCGCCGCCGGTCACCGACAGACCTGAATTACCGCCCGTCCGGGCCGTGTTGACGGTGACGTTCGAGGACGGCTGCTTCGACAGCTTCACCTCGTACGTGTCCGTCTTGCCCTGCTGGATACCCAGTTGGGTGGGCGTGGCGACCACAGTGGGCCCTGAGGCGACCGTGATGCCCACGGGCGTGGACGACGCGGACGCGCCGAGGCTGTCGTAGGCCTTCGCGACGAGTGAATGACTGCCCACGGTCAAACTTGAGGTCGAGAGCGAGTACGGCGCCGTGGTGTCCGTGCCCAGCAGTGTGGTGTCGTCGTAGAACTCGACCTTGCTGATGGTGGCGTTGTCTGCGGCCGCGGCGGTGGCCGCGAGCGGCACCGCGTCTCCTTGCGTGTAGACGGCGCCGGCCGCCGGGCTGGTGAGCACGGTGATGGGGGGTTGGTGGGCGCCGGTGCAGCTGGTGCCGTTGATCGCGAAGTTCGTGGGGGCGGCGTTGGTGCCGCTGTAGCTGAACTGGGCGCCGGTCGACACGGCGGCTCCGGCGGCGATCCGCCCGTTGTAGCCGGCGTCCTTCACGGTGATCGCCTGGCCCGACTGGGACCAGGTGCCGTTCCAGCCGTTGCTGAGCTTCTGGTTGCCCGGGTAGCTGTACGTGAGAGTCCAGCCGTCGATGGCGTCCGTACCGCGATTGGTGATCGTCAGGTCCGCGGTGAAGCCGGAGCCCCAGTCGTTCGTCTTGTAGTCGACACTGCACCGAAGTGCGGCTGCCTGGGCGGGAGTCGAACCTGTGGCCAGCAACGACAGGGGCAGGGTTAAGGCGGTCGCCACGGCGGTCCACACCCGCCGAACGGCTCTGCGTTTGCGTCCGGGCTCCATGAACTGGTTCCTCCTAGCGGCTTGCGGCTCGGGGAAGGACAAGTCTTGGGCAGTGGGAGCGCTCCCATCATGGGGATGCGGGCAGTGGCGGTCAAGACGCTTGAAGAGTCGAAGGCGCAAAACCGGTTGGTTGTCGAAAAGTTTCGCTGCACCTCTGGGCAACCGCACCACTGGGCGCTACCTTCCTTCGCACCAGTGGGAGCGGTTCCAACCAGGTGACGCGTCGGTCACGGCGCGCTCAACTGCAAGGAGTCGCTCATGCGACACCCCCCACCCTCGTTATCAGCCGTTGCGGGCGCCGACACGCTCGTCGCCACCACGGCCGTCCCGATGGTCTCGGCCCAGGGAGCAATGCCTCCCCGGGCCGAGGGAGTACACCGTCCACGGCCAGTGGGACAACGGCTTCCACGGATCAGCGCAAAGCACCGACAAGTCCGCCGCGTCACACAGTCGGACACAACCGTTCGACTTTCACCGACGGTCGCAAGCTCACCCAGGACCGGAACACCGCCCGGTCCCGCTCCGGCACGACTGTGCCCGCCATGACCGAGGGATCCGAGCCGACCGGCCGCCTCGTGCGAGGTCGCCGACACGGACCTGATGGACGCTCATGTGCGCTCCGTCCGAGCGAAGAACGTGATCCTGACGGGTGGACCGGCATACCCCGGCGACCTCGAGCTGTGGCTACCGCACGAGCCCACCGACCTGGCGGGCGATCCGGTCGCTCCCGGCGCGAACCGCCCCACCTGGGACGGAGCGGGGACCCGGCACCGCTCCTGCGCCCCGTCCCCGGTCTCGAACCACGACACTACGCCCCCCTGCACGCCATCGGACCGCGCAACCGCCTGCGCGGCCGTGATCAGTAGAAGAATGTCGAAGGAGAAGGAACCCACACTCATGAGTCGCACCAGGACCTCACTGCTCGCCGCCCTCGCGCTGCTCACCGGAAGCTCAGGGGCTGCGCTTCTCACGGCACCGGCCGGTGCCGCCACCGCCTCCGTACCCTGCACGGTGGACTACAAGGTGCAGAACCAGTGGGACACCGGCTTCACCGCTGCCGTCACCATCACCAACAACGCGGCTGCCAAGTCGGGTTGGTCGGTGAAGTGGTCGTACGCGGGCAATCAGAAGATCACCAGCGGCTGGAACGCGAAGATCAGCCAGAGCGGCGCCGCCGTCACCGCGGCCAACGAGAGCTACAACGGCACGCTCGCCACCGGCGGTTCGGTCAGCTTCGGCTTCCAGGGCACGTACAGCGGCACCAACGCCGTCCCGGCCACGTTCACCCTCGACGGCGTGACCTGCAACGTCGACGGAGGCGGCGACCCCACCGACCCGGGCCCGACGGACCCCGGCCCGACCGGGCCCAAGGCAGGCAACCCGTACTCCGGCGCCAAGGTCTATGTGAACCCGGAGTGGTCCGCGAAGGCCGCCGCCGAACCGGGCGGCAGCCGTATCGCCAACCAGCCCACTGCGGTCTGGCTGGACCGGATCGCCGCGATCAACGGTGTGAACGGCGGCATGGGTCTGCGCGCCCACCTCGACGAGGCGCTGAAACAGAAGGGCAGCGGCGAACTCGTCGTCCAGCTGGTCATCTACGACCTGCCCGGCCGTGACTGCGCCGCCCTCGCCTCCAACGGCGAACTCGGACCGAACGAACTCGACAAGTACAAGAGCCAGTACATCGACCCGATCGTCTCGATCCTCGCCGACCCCAAGTACGCGGGCCTGCGGATCGCCACGGTCATCGAGCCCGACTCGTTGCCCAACCTGGTCACCAACGCCGGCGGCACCCCGACCACCACCGACGCGTGCATCGCCATGAAGAACAACGGCAACTATGAAAAGGGCGTTTCCTACGCCCTCGACAAGCTCGGCGCCCTCGCGAACGTCTACAACTACGTCGACGCAGGGCATCACGGCTGGCTCGGCTGGGACAGCAACCTCGGCCCGTCGGTGCAGGAGTTCCACAAGGTCGCCACGACCAACGGCGCGAGCGTGAAGGACGTCGCCGGGTTCATCGTCAACACCGCGAACTACAGCCCGGTCAAGGAGCCGAACTTCAAGGTCACCGACACCGTCACCGGGCAGACCGTGCGCCAGTCGAAGTGGGTCGACTGGAACCAGTACGTGGACGAGCAGTCCTTCGCCCAGGCGCTGCGTGACAAGCTCGTCGCGGCCGGCTTCGACTCCGGCCTCGGCATGCTCATCGACACCTCCCGCAACGGCTGGGGCGGCACCGCCCGGCCCACCGGCCCCGGACCGACGACCTCTGTGGACGACTACGTCAACGGCAGTCGCATCGACCGGCGCATCCACGCCGGCAACTGGTGCAACCAGAGCGGCGCCGGCCTCGGCGAACGGCCCACCGCGGCACCGGCCGCCGGCATCGACGCCTACGTGTGGGTCAAGCCGCCGGGGGAGTCCGACGGCTCCAGCAGCGCCATCCCCAACGACGAGGGCAAGGGCTTCGACCGCATGTGCGACCCGACTTACGGCGGCAACCCGCGCAACGGCAACAACCCCACGGGTTCACTGCCGAACGCGCCCGTGGCGGGACACTGGTTCTCCGCCCAGTTCAGGCAGCTGATGCAGAACGCTTACCCGCCGCTTCCGTAAACCCTTGACGCGGTGAGCGTCCGCCGGGGTCGGTCTGGCCCTGCCGGAGGGCCGGGCCCCGGCGGATCGCGCTCTGTACTCGGTTCTTGTGTCCGAGGAGCACAGTGCAGCGCGGCCTGGTCACTCTGGCCCAACTGGGCCGAATCCATACGGATGGCGACGGTGCCACCCGCTGGGGCCGGGCGAGCGGGAATGAGCGCTGAGCAATCAGGCGGACGGCCGTGGTCGGCAGGTCAACCGCTCGACGCAGCTCCTTCGATGAGGTCACGAGGTACGGCGACCATCTCCACGCGACCGCCGGCGAGGGCCAGCGTGGAGGAGATCAAGGCATGGAGACAGGACAGTTCTGCCTCGTCGTCGGGGTGCGTCAGGTGCTGCAGCACGAGTCCGTCGAATCCGGCGAGGAAAAACCGCGCGACCGTGCTCGCCGGCTGTGCGAGCTGCCGGCCGGCGCGCTCGGCGGCGTCCGTCACAAGCTCCGATGTCACGCTGAGGACACCGAGGTTGTGCGTTTCGAGAGCCCCCCGGAGGTGGGGCGACCGGAGCGCGAACAGGGTCAGTTCGGTGAGCAATTGATAGCTCTTCGGCTGGTCACGGACCGTGCGCCACAAGGCGGAGGCAAGCACTCCCACGTTTCCTCGAAGCCGGCGTCGACCGGTGCGGCCTGCCGCACCTGGCTCTCCATCTCCTGGGTCAGGTGCTGGATGACGGCACGGTACAGATCCTCCTTCGTGCCGAACGTGTAGTGCACCGTGGCCTGCGCGACGCCGAGCTCGGCGGCGATCGCACGGGTACTTCCGGCAGCGACTCCCTCTCTCGCCATGAGTTCGATGGCTGCTTTGATCAACTGAGGGCGGCGCTCGGCCGCTGGGACGTGAGCCATACACCTACCCTACCGACTTGATTGCCTGATGAAGTCACTCGAACGACTCGGATTCTCGCAGGTCACCGCGTGGCGATCCTCTGCCCGGTGAGTTCAGCCAGGGCAGCCCCGGCCGGGTGGGCGACGTGCACGAGGAACCGGTGCGGAGCCGGGAGAGCGGCTCCGCACCGGGTGTGGTGGGTGGATCAGGCTGCGGAGCCCGTGACAGCGGTGCCGTTGCGGGTGACGTGGTAGGTGACCTTCGCGCCGCTCCAGAATTGGAAGGTGAGGGTCGCCTGTCGGCCGTCCTTGAGCGCGGACAGGAAGTCGGACGTCAGCGTCAGGGTGCCCGCCGGGTGGTCCGGGACGAAGGCCCTGCCGTACTCCTGGTAAGGCGTCCAGTCGGCGCTGCCGGCATTACTGCCGTCCGCGTACCTGGCCTCCATCGTGGCGAGCACGTCTCCGCGGTACCGGGTGGGGATGGTGACGGAGCCGCTGGTGGTGCCGTTCGCGCTCGACAACACGGGGACGTCGCTGGAGATGATGTCGATCCGCCAGGGGACACCCGCCGAGAACCTGGCCTCCAGCGTCGCCTTGACGCCGTAGACCCGGTCACCGGCCAGGCGGGTGAGCGCGCTCACGGCCAGTGTGAGCCGGTCGCCGGACACGGTGTAGTCACGGCCCGCGACGAGTCGTGAACCGCCCTGCCACAGCCCGCGGAAGGAGGTGCCGTTGAGGTCGAGGGTGAGCGTCCGGTCGGTGATGGTGCCGGACGCGGGGACGAAGACCTGGTTGGAGGAGGCGGTTCCGGACCGGGTGGTCCAGCTGGAGGTGATCTGGTTCATCAGGGTGGGGTACCGCCACTGGAGGGTGTTGCGGTTGATGAAGGACCCCGCGTCCCACAGAGCCGTGGTGACGCCGTTGACGCGCGCGTCGTAGCCGAGGCGCTCGAAGTACTTCAGCGCCTCACCCGGCTGGACGTTGGTGTAGGGCTTGGTGTAGTCGGGGTAGCTCAGCAGGCCGTACTCGCCGAGGTACACGGGGATGCCCTTGGCCACGAAGACGTCACGCATCAGGCCGAAGGCGGTGTCCATGTCCCTCTTCGAGGTGTCCTCGAAGGTGGTGTAGCCGGCGATGTTCGCGCTGAACGGCCAGAAGCCGTAATAGTGGACGGTGGCCACCAGGTTGTTGTCGTTCAGCGAGGACATGGTCGTGACCAGGTCGTCCATCAGCGGCTTGCTCGGAGTGGTACCGAGCGTGGGCAGCACCAGCAGGCGGGTGCCGTTGCCACCGCCGGAGCTGCGTACGAGCTGGTGGAAGGAGGTGTTCAACTCATTGAGCAACTGGGTCTTCTGCGCGTCGGTGGCGTTGTTGAACGCCGGCTCGTTGACGCTCTCGAAGAGCAGCAGGCGCGGTTCGTCCTTGAACGTGGTGGCTATCTGGTTCCAGGTGGCCTTCCACCGCGCCAGGACCGTGTCGTGCTGGGCGGGCATGTCCGCGATCCACTGCCAGGAGTCGTGGTGGACGTTGAGGACCACGTACAGACCGTCGGCGATGGCCCAGTCCACGATCTGCCTGACCCGCTGCATGAAGGCCGGGTCGATGGTGTACGGCGCGTCGGCGGACTGGTGACTGCTCCAGCTGACCGGGATGCGCACGCTGCGGAAACCCTTCGCCTTCACGGCGTCGAACAGGGCTTTCGTGACGGGTGGGTTGCCCCAGGAGGTTTCGTTGGGGATGGCGTCCAGGGTGTTGCCCAGGTTCCAGCTGGGCTGCATGTCGGCGACGACGGCCATGCGGTTGTTGTTCACCGGAGGTTTGGGTGCGGCGAACGCGCCCGAGCCCCAGGCGAGTTGGAGGACGGCGGCCACCCCGAGCAGCAGACCGAGGGTGCGGTGGAGTCGGCGGCCTCGTGGGGGACGCTTCTGGCCCCCTTGCGGGACGGTGCGTTGTCTGGTGTGCAACGTGGTTTCCCTTCGGACGTGCGGGTGTGGGGGACCCGCCGCGGTCGGCCGGTGGCGTGCCACGGCGGGGGACTGTGTGGGGGATCAGTTGCATGTCTGGGACCACGGGGAGCGGTTTCTTCGCGGCGGGGCGTCGCAGTGCGCTACGGCGGCAGCACCGTGACGCCCCTGGCCTCAGCCGGAGATCGGCAGGTACTCGAATCGAGGGCGTTGCCGATCCGGGTCGAGTTCACCAGGTCGCGGCCGTGAAAGACCGGGATGCCGGGAGAGCGCTCGAAGCTGGAGCGCACGCGGTAGCAGTCCTCGCCCACGCGGCAGACACCCGGCTCGGGGCGGAAACCGGGGATCACCGGAGTGGCCGAGGTGGCGGAGGGATGCGTCTCCATGGCGTCAGGCCGTCCTTGGCAGATCGATGGGGCGGGCAGTTCGGGGCAGGCATGGGCGCGGCGGTCGTCCAACGCGTTGAGCGAGGTCGGCGACATTGGGCGTCGGCGGGCGGTGGGGTCCGCCTGGGGAAGGTCCCCGGGGTGGGTTCGGCCGTGCGAGCGGACGGTGCTACTACGGGTGTTGGTGCACGGCGTGCGCCGCGCCGTCCGTTCGGAGCGGGGCACGCCACCGGCCTCAGGGGGTGAACGTCAGCGCGGCCAGGCGCTGCTCTCCGGCGAGGACGACGGTCAGCTCGTGCACGCCTTCGAGGGGTTCCGCCAAGTCGGCCTGGACGGTGGTCCAGGGGGAGCGGTCCTGCGTGAGCCGGGAAGCAGGTTGCAGCGGAGGTGAAGCCCTTCGACGCTGGCACGGGTTCCCAGGAGCGTCAAGAGAAAGTTTCTTGGAAAATTTGGCCTGTTCGCGCTTTCACTTTTCGTTGCCCGAGTCTTGTCCATCTTTCGCAGCGGCCCTTAATCTCCCCCAGGTGTTGAAGCGCTTCGACTGCTGCGAACGGGGATGCGGCCCTCCGGCGTCCCGACAGCGGGCCGAGCAGCTCGCGTTCTCTCGCGTGCACCGCCCGTTCCTGCACGACGCTCGTCACGGATCCCAGGGAAGGGTCGCCCACCATGAGCATCCCAGGAACCGCAGAGTCTTCATGAACGGCGGCCCGGCCGCCGTGCTGCTACCAGCCGCGCACCTCGGTCGAGCCCGACATCCCCTCCGTCAGAGGGGACGGCGGGCGCCCGCACCGACCCCGGCTACCCGACCTACCCGTCGAGGAAGCTGCCGGACTACATACAGCTGCCGAGCTGGTGGAACAACAAACCTCGGATCTGGACGATCCGCAGGTAATCCCGGAACTGGACGAGATGCTCCCCTGGTACGAGTCGGCGACAGGCCGCCTGGACGCTACAACCGCATCTCGTTGTGGCGGCAGCTGACCGGCGACGACGGCTCGACATCGACTCATGGGCGACCCGGCTGGCCGACCGCCCGCAGGAGGCAGCGGAATGACCACCCACTCGGCCCACCCCGCCCCGGCTGCCGGGTACGGCCACCGCCCCCGAGCTCCGGCAGCAGGCGCTGGTGCTCCATCTGGCGAACTCCGCCCTCGGCTCCTGGGTCGTCGGCAGCACGAATTCCTCTTCGAACGGATCCGTGACATGCGGACGGAGCAGCCCTGGACAAGTGCCCGGCGGCTCAGAAGATGGTCACCTCGCGGCTGTAGAGGGCGAACGAGCGGGACGGGTCGTAGAAGTCGCCGGTCGCGGCGGACCGCTCTCGCAGTGACCGCTCGTACGAGGGGAAGTGGGTCAGAGCTTCGTCCTGGGAGTCGTAGTACAGGGCGGCGACTCCCAGGTACGCGGGTTCGTCCCCGCCGCCGAAATGGCGCAGCGCCCTCCCGGCCCCCGGCACCTTGCGGTGTTGGACGTATCCCCGCAGCGCCTTGGCCTGGGTCTCCTCCGCGTCGAGCACCTCTTCGTGGGCAGCCTGCCACCGCTCGGCGACCTCGTCCGGGACCGGTCCTTCGGGCTTGTGGACGAAATGGAGTACCTTCACGTGGCTTTCGCCCGCGTCGGATGCCGGCGGGGCCATGAGCACCGTGGGGCGGGCCAGCAGGGCCAGGGCGCTGGGCAGGTCGTTGAAGTGGGCGCCGTCGGGGCCTATGACCTCGCGCGAGTACGGATCCGACATCGTGGCGGTCAGCGCCTCCATGTTCTCGAAGCGCAGCTCGGTGACGGAGTCCCGGCCGAACTCGGTCAGGTACGTCAAGTCCCCCTCGCTGCCGAAGGACGCGTCGAAGACGTGGTTCTGGACGTAGCGACGAATCCGGAGCGGATTGGCGGCGGCCAGGGAACCGTGCACGTGGTGGAGGTAGTGCAGGAATGCCCGATGAGTCATGCCCGGCTTGCGACGGATGGCGGCGATCAGGTTCAGCATGGATCTCCGGTGGGACGAGTGGTGTGATCGGCATCGTGGGGACGGCCGCGACGCCGATCCTGACGGTGTGGTCGTCGCGGCGGATCCGCGTTGTGGCAGGTCAGCCCGCCATCTGCTGGACCGGTTCCGGGCCGGCGCCGACCCGGCGACGCCGGGTCGCGAGGCCGAGTGCGGCGGCGGCGACGGCCCCGGCGAGGGCGAGTACGCCCATGGCGCCCTCAAGGGTGCCGACGACTGAGGTGAGGGCGAGTGCCACGAGCGGGCACAGGAACTGACCGAGGAAGAAGGTACCTGTCCACAGGCCGATGCCACGACCGCGGTCGGCGAACTCCAGCTTGGACATGGCGAGGGTGAGCAGGCTCGGCAGCATGATGCCGCCACCCAGGCAGGTGATCACGGCACCGAGGGTCAGCACGACGGGGTTGGGAGCGAGCCAGACCACCGCGAAGCCGAGGGCGCACAGGCCGAAGGCGGTGGGCAGCCAGGCTTGCGGGCTGCGGCCGGCCTTGGCGAACGTGGCGGAGCCGACCACGATCGCGGCACTGGTGATGGCGGTGGCCAGCCCGATGATGCCGCTCTCGGTGACGCCCATGTCGTCCAGGAGGAACGCCATCTCCACCTGGAGGGTGTAGAAGAGGACGGCGCCGAAGACCGTCAGCGCGCATGTGCCGACCAGCGGACGCCAGGGGAAGGGCCGCCTGGCCATCGGTTCCGAGACGGTGGGGGAGGGGGCGCCGGCGTGGTCGCCGGGTCGGGGCCGGGGCAGGAAGGCGGCCATGGCGGGGGCGAGCAGCAGGCTTACGGCGTAGGCCCAGAACGGTGCGCGCCACCCGGCCGATCCGGCCACGCCGCCCAGCACGAAGAAGGCCGTCGCGGAGATCGCGGCGCACATCGTCTGCATCGCCAGGTAGCGGTCGCGTTGCCGGCCGGAGTAGTAGTCGCCGAGCAGGGTGGTGCAGCAGGTCATGATGGCGGCTTCGGTGACGCCGACGAGGGCGCGGCTGGCGACGATGGCGCCGAGAGAGTCCAGCCACAGGGGGGCGGTGCCGAGGATCGCGTACAGCACGGTCGAGACGACGAGCAGGCGTTTGCGGCCGAGCCGGTCCACCAGGACGCCGGCGAAGGGGGCCAGCAGCGCCAGGGAGAGGGCGGGGATCGTCAGGGCCATGGGGACGAGTGCGTCGACGCCCGGCACGTCGGCGAAATGATCCTGCATCTGTGGCAGGACCGGGGCGATGAGCACGGCGCCCAGGATGGGCAGACAGGCGCCGGCCATCAGCAGCGTGAGGCGAAGCCGGTGGCCGGGACCGGACACGGTCTCCTCGGCCGCGGAGTCCGTGACAGCCTCGGACGGTGGGGATGGGAGCGGGGGCACGGATGCAGGCATGCGGGAACTCCACGGGGCGTGTCGGAGGGAAGGGAACGGCGCGGCCGTCGCGGTCGGGCCACCCGGCGTCCGTGGCAGCGCACGCGACAGGGGTGCCGATGCCGCTGGGCGTCGCCGGCGGGCTGGCTCGTCGGGCGCCTGTGCGAGCCCGGCGGCGGGTGAAGGTGCGGCTCGTGTAGCGGGTAACAGGTGCGGTCCGGCGCCGGGTTGAGACGACTATGGGCCAACGGGCAGGTTCTGCCTAGCCCCCGTTCGATCGAGATCGAAGATGTGGATCATCCGGGACCTGGATGCTGGGCACCTGCAGGAGCCGGTTATCTCGGTGCGGGCGTGGCGATCCGGCCGGGCTGGGAAGCGGCCAGCTCCGCTCCCACGCGGGCCGCGGTCTCGCGCAGCCAGATGTGGGCCGCGTCGTGGGTGTGCACCGGGTGCCACCACAGTGCCTCCTGGAGAGGGACTGCCCCGTAGGGCGGTTCCATGAGGCGCACGGCGGCCACCCCGTTCAACAACTCGGCCAGGCGCTGCTGTACGAGGGCGATCCGGCGGGTGCCGGCGACCAGGAAGGGCAGGGCCTGGAAACTGTCGACGAAGATCTCCACCTGGGGATCGACGCCGAGCATGCTCAGTTGCCGGGCGACCGGGGCGTCGTAGGCGCGCTGGTAGACAACCCAGGGCAGACGTGCCAGGTCATCCATGGTCAGCTGGTCGCCGACCTCGTCGTTGGCCTCGGCGACCAGGAAGGCCCAGCGGTCGGTGAACAGGTCGACGGCTGGGAAGCCGCTGATGATGCCGCGCGGCATCAGCAGCCCGTCGGCCGTGCTGAGCAGTGGTGCCGTGTCCTCCGTGACGTCGAGGGGCGTCCGCCGGAAGCGCAGCCGCACCCCCGGGGCCTCGGCGTGCACCGTCCGGGCGAGCTCCGCGCCGAACACGGTGAGGGCGTAGTCGGAGGTCAGCAGCGTGAACTCGTGCTCCTCGCTGCCCGGGACGAAGTCGGCCCTGCTGCTGAAGACCCGTTCCAGCAGGTCGCAGGCGGTCGAGGTGCGGTCCAGCAGAGCGCGGCCGAGGGCGGTCAGTTCGTACTGTCTGCCGACGCGCGCGAGCACGTCGTCGTCGAAGTGGCGGCGCAGCCAGGCCAGGGCCGCGCTCATCGCCGGCTGGCTGAGCCCGACGCGCTGCCCGGCGCGGGTGACGTTGCGTTCCTCCAGTAGGGCCCGCAGGGCCAGGACGAGGTTGAGATCGAGGCCGGAGAGGGACACGACGCCTCCAGAGCGAGGGCACTTGCGGCAGCTGTATCTGCACTGTTCCGGCATCACCCTGCAGGGCAACGCCCTGCGGGTGCTGCGCGAGATCGGTGTCTGGGACGAGGTCCGCGAGAACGGCCACTGCTCCGACTCCCTGGGGCATACGGCGCCCGACGGCACCGTGCTCCGCGTCATGGAAACCGTCCGCACCGGCGGAGACGACCTCCCCGCCACCCTGGGCATGCAGCGCCCGGTACTCCAGCGCATCCTGGTCGACGCCGTCCGTGCGTTCGGCGCGAACGTCCGGCTCGGCACCACCGCCGACATCCTCACCCAGGACGACACGTCGGTGACCGTCCGCCTCAGTGACGGCACCGAGGGCCGCTACGACCTCGCCGTGGCCGCCGACGGCCTGCAGTCCGCGACCCGCGCCGCCATCGGTATCGACGCCAAACCCGAGCCGACCGGCATGGGCATCTGGCGTGTCCCGGCACCCCGTCCGGCCGGCGTGGAGCGCAGCGATCTCGCCCACGGCGGGCCCTGCTACATCGCCGGCTACACGCCCACCGGCAAGGACACGCTCTACGCCTATCTGGTGGAGCCCAGCCGCGACCGCGGCACGATCCCGCCCGAGTCCTACGCGGAGGAGATGCGCCGCCTCTCCGAGGGCTACGGCGGCGCCTGAGCCGAGATCCGCGACTCGATCACCGACCCGGCGCAGGTGAACTACACCTGGCTCGAACGGATGCTGGTCGAGGGGTCCTGGCACCGGGGCAGGGTCGTCCTCGTCGGTGATGCGGCGCACTGCTGCCCGCCCACGATCGCCCAGGGCGCGGCGATGGCACTGGAGGACGCCTGGGTGCTGTCCCAACTGCTGACCAGCGGATCCGCGTGGGACGAGGAACTGCTCAGGCGCTACTACGAGCGGCGGATCGATCGGGTCCGATCGGTCGTCGAAGCATCCGTGCAGATCGGGCAGTGGCAACTCGACGGCGTCCGCGGTGACGTGCCCGGGCTGATGTACGCCACCATGACCCCTCTCAAGGAGCTGCCGTGACGGCCCTCCCTCCCCCAGCTCCCGCAGGGAGGTGCCCCCAGCCCGACCACCGTCCCTCGTCGAGCGCTGACGCACGCCGTTCCCCGACCGTCGACGTACACGCGCACGTCCTGATCCCCGAGGTCGAGGCGCTGGTGTCGGAGCTGCCTGGAATGGCGGAGGCCAGAGCCCTCGACGCCCGGCGCAACGGGCCCGCGGCCCTGGCCGTCAGCGGCCCCATGGTCGCCGAGCGGATCCCGAGGCTGACGGACGTCGCCGTACGACCGGCCGCGATGGACGCGCAGGGTGTGGACGTCCAGCTGGTCAGCCCGTCCCCGTCGCACTACCACTACTGGACGGACGAGGAGACGGCCGAAAAGCTCTACCGGCTCGCGGGCGAGGCGACGGCCGCGCACTGCGCCCAGGCGCCCGACCGGTTGCGGGGGCTCGGGCTCGCCCCCCTCCAGCATCCGGAGCAGGCAGTGCGCGCTCTGGAGCATGCCCTGGACCAGGGCCTTCTGGGGGTCGAGGTCTCCAGTCACGCACCGGGCCGCGAGCTGTCCGACCCCGCGTACGAACCCTTCTGGACCCGGGGCCGAGGAGACGGGCGCGATCCTCTTCCTGCACCCCTTCGGCTGCACGCTCGACGAGCGCCTCGACCAGTGGTACCTGTCCAACACCGTCGGCCAGCCCACCGAGAACGCCGTCGCGCTCTCGCACCTGATCTTCTCCGGGGTGCTCGACCGGCACCCGGAGCTGAAGGTCATCGCCGCGCACGGGGGCGGCTATCTGCCCACGCACATCGGCCGCTCCGACCACGCCTGGTCGGCCCGCTCGGACGCGGGCGCGGGCTGCGCCCACCTGCCCAGCAGCTACCTCAAGCGCCTGTACTTCGACTCCCTGGTCCACGACCCGCACGTCCTGCGGGCGCTGATCGGCGCGGCCGGCGCGGACCGTGTGCTGCTCGGCTCCGACTTCCCCTTCGACATGGGCACCGAGGACCCCGTGGGCGAGTTGCGCGCCGCACGCCTGCCCGACGACGACTTCCACGCCCTGCGGGGCGGCAACGCGACCACGCTGCTGCGCCTGACCTGACCCCCCCACACTGGAGGAAACCCGCCATGAGCGCACGACTGCTCACGCATCTGCGGCACGTCGACCTCGCCGTGCCCGACTACGACAAGCAGCTCGACTTCTACGCCGGCGTCTGGGGCCTGACCCAGGTCGCCGAGGACTCCGGCATCTCCTTCCTCGCCGCCGAGGGCAGCCCCGAGCACTACGTGGTGCGGCTGCGCAAGGCCGAGGAGAAGCGCCTCGACCTCGTCTCGTACGGCGCGGCGAGCGCGGCGGACGTGGACACCCTCGCCGAACGACTCCTCGCGGGAGGAGTGCAGTTGATTTCCCAGCCGGGCAAGATCGACACCCCCGGAGGCGGCTACGGCTTCCGCTTCTTCGACGTCGACGGCCGCACCGTCGAAGTCTCCGCCGACGTGGACGTACGGCAGCACCGCAAGATCGAGGAGAAGGAGGCCATCCCGGTCAAGCTGTCGCACGTCGTGCTGAACTCGCCGGACCTCGACATGACCCGCGCGTGGTACGAGACCCACCTCGGCTTTCGCCACTCCGACACGCTCAGCTCGCCGTACGTCGGTGACGTCATGCACTTCATGCGCATCAGCAACCAGCATCACTCCATGGCCATCGCCAAGGGCCCGCACACCTCCCTGCATCACGTCTCCTTCGAGATGCGCGGCCTGGACGAGTACATGCGCGGCTCCGGCCGCGTGATGCGCGCCGGCTTCCGCAAGATCTGGGGCCCCGGCCGGCACATGGCAGGTGACAACACCTTCACCTACTTCCTGGACCCGCACGGCAACACCGTCGAGTACACGACGGAACTGGAGCTGCTGGACGAGGACACCTGGCACCCCCACGTCTACGACTTCTCCCAGCCCGAGGTCACGGACCAGTGGGGCACCGCCAACCCCATGAACGAACTGATCGCCAAGGAGTCCTTCAACGACGTCGACCGCGGCTGCTTCGTCGCCCCACCGGTCTGACCCTAGAACCCCGGGGACGCGGTGGCCCTGTCACCGCCCTGACGCCCCTGCCGCGTCCCCGGTCCCCGCCGCTGCCCAAGACCGCCGGAGTCTGGAGCCGTGCATGCGTTTCGCCACCTATGAACACCGACACCAGTGCCAGGTCGCCGTCGTGGAGGAGGACGGCACCCTCCACCCCGTTCCCGGGGCACGCTCGCTCACGGAGCTGATCAGCCGCGGCGACGGACTCGACGCGCTCCTGCGCGCCGGCGCCGCCACGCTCGACGTCCCGCCCGGCCCTCACGTGTCCGAGGTGCGGCTGCTGCCACCGCTTCAGCCGCCCACCGTGCGGGACTTCGTCACCTTCGAGGAACACGTCGAAGGAGTACGGCGATCCGTCGACGGGGACGGCGTCGGCGGGGTGCCGGAAGCCTGGTACGAGGCCCCGACGTTCTACTTCACCAACCCGTACGCCGTCATCGGCGCCCACGACGACGTCCCGGTGCCGCCGGGCAGCGCGGTCCTCGACTTCGAGCTGGAGGTCGCCGCCATCATCGGCCGGGAGGGGCAGGACCTGACGCCAGAACAGGCACGGGACCACATCATCGGCTACACCGTCTTCAACGACTGGTCGGCCCGCGACTTGCAGTCCCGCGAGATGCAGGTCCGCCTCGGCCCGTGCAAGGGCAAGGACACGGCCACCACCCTCGGCCCGTACCTGGTCACCGCCGACGAACTGGAGCCGTACCGCGACACCGACGGCTTCCTGCGCCTGGCGCTGACCGCCTCGGTGAACGGCGAGGTCGTCGGCAAGGACCTGTTGTCCAACATGAGCTGGACCTTCGAGGAGATGGTCGCCTACGCCTCACGCGGCACGGTCGTCCGCCCCGGCGACGTGCTCGGCTCCGGCACCTGCGGCAACGGCGGCTGTCTCGCCGAGCTGTGGGGCGTCCGGGGCGAGCAGTCCCCGCCCCCACTGAAGCCGGGAGACACCGTCACCCTCACCGTGGAGGGCATCGGCACCGTCTCCAACACCGTGGTCGCGGGCAGGGATCCGCAGCCGCTGCCGACCGCCCGCCGCCGCACCAGGGAACGGCCGTGAACGCCCCGCGCCCCAGGAGACTCCTCGGCAAGGTCGTCGTCGTCACCGGCGCCGCGCGCGGCCAGGGCGCCGCCGAGGCCGAGGCCCTGACCCGCGAGGGCGCCCGCGTCATCGCCACCGACGTGACCGAGGCCCCCGGCTGCCGCCTTCTCGACGTCACCGACGAGCGGCACTGGGCGGAGCTGGCCGCCGAACTGAGGGAGTCGTACGGCCAGGTGCACGGCCTCGTCAACAACGCGGGCATCACCTGGCGCGCCCGCCTCGACGAAGTGACCCCCGACGACTTCGCCCGCGTCCACGCCGTCAACGTCACCGGCCCGCTCCTTGCCATCCAGCACCTGACGCCGCTGATGCCACCCGGCTCGTCCATAGTCAACGTCGGCTCCACCGCCGCTCTCACCGCCCACTACCCGGTCGCCTACACAACCAGCGAATGGGCGCTGCGCGGCCTGTCGAAGACCGCGGCCACGGAGCTGGGCCCGCGCGGCATCCGCGTCAACACGATCCACCCCGGCTTCATCGAGACCGAGATGACCGCCTCCGCCGCGCCCGCCTTCCGCGAGGCGAACATCCGCGAGACCCCGCTCGGCCGCACCGGCACGGTGGACGAGATCACCCCGCTCGTGGTCTTCCTCCTGTCCGACGAGTCGTCCTTCATCACCGGCGCCGAGATCCCGGTCGACGGCGAACTCACCACGCACGGCGGCGTCAAGTCCATCTCGGACACCTTGAGTTCGACTGCTGCGGGCCCGGCGGCGAACTGAAGAAGGCTGGTGGGCAAAGCGGTCCTGGCGTCGGCACGAACCGCGGTCAGAGACTCGCGGTGGCGCCGTGCCTCGCGACCGCGGGTATGACCGCAGTCGACGGCGCCCTGCGATACGGGCACACGCCGGCGACGCTTGCGGCGGCACCTGCATTCCCCGCGTCGGCGAGTGGCCGACGATCCACGTCGCCGGGCCGCGCGCGGTGGGCGGCCGAGGCCGCATCATCACCGTGAGGTCCACAGCCGCCCTGACCGGTTCGCTCACCGACCGGGGGACCGCACTCACCGAGCTCTCAGGTGCACTCCCCGTGGCGTCCAAGAGCCCGGTGACCGCGCCCTCGCTGTGCCGACGCGCACACCCCGACGGCCTCGATGCTGCTTCCCCTGACTCCATCCCTCGGAGTGTGAACCGATCGAGGCTCTCTTCCGTGCTCCTGATAGATCGGATGTCTTGTTCGGTTCATGGAGTGGGAGGAGAGCTTCGGTCCGGCAGTCTCACGCGGACGGCCACCAGGGCGGGTCGGCCGCCACCTGGCTTGTGAGAAACATCGACGCCGAACAAAATCGCCCATACGTTCGGCGCTCGAAGCTTGACGTTGTCTGGATTTCGGACGAGCCATCCGCGATGAACGGGCAGTTTTCACAGTTCAGATGTCGGCTGTGCGGAAGCTCATCACTCGTCCACTGACCTGCTCTCCTCAACGAAATCCGTCACGGACAAACAACCCCAGGAGAACGGATGCTGATGCACAGACACCCGCCCACTGGACGCGACCTACGCTGCCGCCTACCGCGGACACTCGCCATGATGTGCGCGCTCGTCATCGCAATGATCGGATCCATGCTCACCGCCGCCCCGGCCCAGGCCGCGACGTCGATCACCCTCGACGGCGCATCGGGCGGGCGTACCTTCGACGGCATCGGTGCCATCAGCGGTGGCGGGGGAAACAGCAGACTGCTGATCGACTACCCGGAGCCGCAGCGCAGCCAGATCCTGGACTACCTGTTCAAGCCGAACTACGGCGCCAATCTGCAGATCCTCAAGACGGAGATCGGCGGCGACACCAACTCGACCAGCGGCGCCGAGCCCAGCATCGAGCACACCAGGGGCACGATCAACTGCAACGTCGGCTATGAGTTCTGGCTGATGGAGCAGGCGGTCGCCCGCAACCCCGACATCAAGCTGGCCGGCCTCGCCTGGGGTGCGCCGGGCTGGATCGGCGGCGGCAACTTCTGGACTCCCGACATGATCGACTATCTGATCTCCTGGCTGGGCTGCGCCAAGTCGCACGGCCTGAACATCAGTTACCTGGGCGGCTGGAACGAGCGCGGCTACAACATCGGCTGGTACAAGAGTCTGCGTTCGGCGCTCAGCTCGAAGGGCTACTCCTCGGTCAAGATCGTGGGCTCGGACGACCACAGCTGGGACATCGCCAACGACATACTCGCGGACCCCACGTTCGCCTCCGCCGTGGACATCATCGGCGCCCACTACCCGTGCGGCTGGCTCACTCCCCAGACCTCCTGCCCGAGCTCCGCAAACGCCAAGGCAACCGGCAAGCAGCTGTGGGCCAGTGAGAACGGCTCGCACGACCACAACAGCGGCGCCGCACCCATGGCTCGCGCGAACAACCGGGACTACATCGACGGCAGGATGACCGCGACCATCAACTGGCCGCTCATCGGCGCCATGACGCCCAACCTGCCCTACGCGACGACGGGTCTGATGGTCGCCAACCAGCCCTGGTCCGGCTGGTACTCCACGGGTCAGAGCCTGTGGGTCACCGCTCAGACCACCCAGTTCACCTCGCCGGGCTGGAAGTACCTCGACAGCTCCACCGGCTACATCGGCGGCAGCGCCTCCAACGGCAGCTACGTGACCCTCAAGTCCACCAACAACCGCGACTACAGCACCATCATCGAGACCACCCAGGCATCCGCGGCGCAGACGCTCGACTTCACGGTGACCGGCGGCCTGTCCACCGGGACCGTCCACGTCTGGTCGACCAACGTCAACTCCACCGACTCCTCGACCGCCATGGTGCGCCGCAGCGACATCACCCCCTCCGGGGGTGCCTACTCGCTCACCGTCCAGCCGGGGTACGTCTACACCATCACCACCACGACAGGGCAGGGCAAGGGCACCGCCGCCAGCCCGGCGAAGGGCTCCCTGGCCCTGCCGTACGCCGACTCCTACGACAGCTACCCGACCGGCACCCAGGCGAAGTACGTCCAGGACCAGCAAGGCGCCTACGAGGTCGTCGGCTGCGGGGGCGGACGCTCCGGAAAGTGCGTCCGCCAGATGTCGGCCCAGGCGCCGATCACCTGGGCGCCCCTGTCACACCCTTACGCACTCTTCGGTGACCTGGGCTGGAAGGACTACCAGGTCTCCAGCGACGTGCTGCTGGAGAGCGCGGGCTTCACCGAGCTGATCGGCCGCGCAACCTGGCAGCACTCGTTCGGTCCGGAGGGCCTGAACGGCTACTACCTGCGGGTCAGCAATACCGGCGCCTGGTCCATCCTGCGCAACGACACCGACAACAACTTCGTGACGCTGGCCGGCGGTACGGTCGCCGCACTGGGCACCAGCTCCTGGCACAACCTGAGGCTGGGCTTCCACGGCAACAGGATCACCGCCTGGATCGACGGCGTGAAGGTCGGGGCGGTCAACGACAACACCTACACCGAGGGGCAGGCCGGCTACGGCAACAGCCAGGGACAGACGGGCCAGTTCGACAACCTGTCGATCGGGTCGACCACGAAGGTCGTCGGCGTCGGGTCCGGCCGCTGCCTGGACGTGCCGGGCTACAACGAGACCAACGGGACCCTGATGCAGCTGTGGGACTGCCACGCCGGCGACAACCAGCAGTGGACCTTGACCTCGGCCAAGGAGCTGCGGATCTTCGGCGACAAGTGCCTGGACGCGAAGGACCACGGCACCTACAACGGCACACCCGTGGAGATCTGGTCCTGCAACGGCGGCGGCAACCAGCAGTGGACCGTCAATGCGAACGGTACCGTGGTGGGAGTCGAGTCGGGGCTCTGTCTCGATGCCGTCGAGGGGCGCACCGCGAACGGCACCGGGATCCAACTCTGGTCGTGCCACGGCGATACCAACCAGCGGTGGACGCGGAGCTGATCCGAGCCACGCACCGGCTGCTGCCGACGTGACCACGGCTGCGGCGCAGGCCGCCTTCGTAGGCCGGGCCGCGAGGCATGACGCCCACCCCCGTGACGCGGCAGTTGCCACATCCGGCAAGATCCGAGGTCCCGCCCGAGCCGGCCCTTCAGGCGGCTCGGGCGGTTCCCCCGACGTGCCGACTCCTCCGGCGAGACGGAGCCGAAGCAGAACACCGCCTCCGGCGGTCCGAGCCAGCTGTGGCAGGCCGTCGCCGACGGAGACGGTTCGTTCTCCCTGGTGAACATCAACAGCGGCAAGCGCATCGACGTGAACGGTGCCTCCACCGCGGCGGAAGCACAGGTCATTCAGTGGCCGTGCACAGGCAACCCCAACCAGCAGTGGAGCCTCACCGAACGCCCCCGGGTCGTGGCCTTCGGACCCGGCATGACCGCCGGCGGTGAAGCCTTGTACCTGCGGGGCAATACCGGCGCCTCCACCTTCCACCGTGACGCCTACCAGACCTCGTACCGGTCGGCGGCCGGCTCCGGCAACCATGCCGGTGAGGACGCCGTGGCCGCCCGGCTGCAGGCGGAGAGCGGCGGCCAGTGGTCCGCTGTCGCCAACGCGGGCATCGGCGGCACCATGCTGCCCTACTCCTCGCAGAACACTGCACAGGCCCGCATCCGGACAACAGTGAACAACTGGATCCGCACCAGTGGCGCGTTCGACGCGGTCGTCGACTTCGACGCCGCCATCCGGGACCCGAACAACCACGCCCGGACGCTGCCCGCTTACGACAGATAAAGGGTCTGGGGTGTTCGTTCCAGTCGGCGAGCGACTTCCTCGTCCGGCCTCGATGGGTGAAGGCAACCGGCTCGGGATGGGCCTGCTACTTGATGCGGATCTCGGCGAGTTGGAGGCGGTACCTGGTGGTCTCGTCCGAGGCGGGCTTGCCGAGCCTGGAGACCTTCAAGCGTACGTAGCGGCCGGTGGCGGACGTGAGAGTGTAGGTCTGAGCGGCTCCGCCCGGGTTGGGTTCGGCGGTGATGGTGCGGGCCGTGGAGTAGGTGCTCGATCCGTCGGGGCGGGTCTGGATGGTGAAGTCGACGGGGAAGCCCGCCGTGCCGCCGCCGGCCCCGCCGACGTCCGTGCGGGGGTGGAGGGTGACGGAGCCGATGGCCCGGTCGGCGCCGAGGTCGATCTCGATCCACACCGGGGTGGCGCTGACGTCGGCGGAGGGGAAGTCGATGCTGGTGAAGCCCTTGGCGCCGGCCACGCTGGTGAGCTTGCCGTCGAGGAGGCGTGTCTTGCCCCAGTCGCCGTTCTCCAGCGTGTAGTTGGCGGTGACGGTGCTCGCGGCGGTGGGGACGGTGAGTTCGGCGAGCTGGAGGCGGTACTTGGTGGTCTCGTCGACGGGAGGGGTGCCGAGCTTGGTGGCTTGCAGGCGGACGTAGCGGGCGGTGGTGGTCTTGAAGCCGTACGTCTGCACGAGCCCGCCCGGGTTGGGCTCGGCGGTGATGGTGCGGGCGGTGGTGTAGGTGCTGGATCCGTCGGGGCGGGTCTGGATGGTGAAGTCGACGGGGAAGCCCGCCGTGCCGCCGCCGACCGCCGGGGTGTCGGTGCGGGGGAAGAGCCGCACGGCGTCGAGGTCGGTGTCGGTGCCGAGGTCGATCTCGACCCAGACGGGGTTCGCGCTGACATCGGCGGAGGGGAAGTCGATGCTGGTGTAGCCCTTGGCGCCGGTCACGCTGGTGAGCTTGCCGTCGGTGAGCCGGTCCTTGCCCCAGTTGCTGTTCTCCAAACTGCTGTTGCTGGTGACGGGCCGGCCGAGGGCGAGGTTGTCCAGGCGGCCGGCGCCGGTGACCGTGAACGTCCAGCTGCCCGGCTGGAGGGTGAAGTAGACGTAGGAGGAGTCCTTGCTCGCGTGGCTGAGACCCGGGACGCTTCCGGTGGAGGCGCCGCCCGTGAAGACGGTGGTTCCGTTGGCCTTGATGACCGGTGCAGAGCCGCCGTACGTCGGAACACCCACCCGCGCGGTTGTCCCACTCGGGGAGGTGAGGGTCAGGGCGACCTGGTCGCCGTCGCGTGTGATGCCGAAGCGGATGTCGCCCTTGACGGTCGGCGTGACCGTGTTGATCTTCGTGAGGGTGCCGGTCTGCGGGACGACGTCGTACGTGGTCCAGCCGGGCTTGGTGGGACGGACGCCGGCGGCGTAGGCGGACAGCACGTACAGGGGGCCGCCGTTCCAGGCGTGATTGTCGGTGCCACCCGACTTGTCCCAGATCTCCCACAGGGTGTGGCAGGCGGGATCGGCGACCTGGGCGGCGTAGCGGTTGCGCATCCGCTCCTCGGCGACGGTGGCCGCCCCCATGAGATAGAGCGCTTCCAGGACGTAGAACTCCATGTAGGGGCTGGCGTTGAGGTGGGTGCGCAGCACCTCGGTGATCGCCTTGTGTCGGGAGGCGGGCGCGAGGCCGGCGACGACGGCGAGACCGTTGCCGCGGTCGTCGGTGTCCTTGGTGTAGCCGGGTGAGCGGTACTCGTTCCTGGAGGTGTCCCACAGAACGCGGTCGAAGTTGGTCTTGATGCTGTCGCGCTTGGCCTGCCAGGCGGCGACGTCGCCGCTGTTGCCGCTGAGGCGGGCGAGGGTGATGGCCGTGTCGAGGGCCAGGTAGTACCAGCAGTTGTCCAGGAGGCGGGCGTCGATGTTGGTGCCCCAGTCCTCCCAGTCCCAGTCCCCGACGCGGTGGTTGACCAGCCCGGCCGAGTCCAGGCTCCACAGGTTCAGGTACGCCTTCACCGCCTGGTAGGTTCCGGAGACCGCGTCGGAGTTGCCCGTGTAGAGGTGGTATGTACCGAAGGCCCACACCGAGGCGAGCATCTGGACGGGCAGTTCAGCGGTCCAGATGGTGGACGGCATCGGCGAGTAGAGCACGCCACCGGGCTTCTGCCAGGCGGCCAGCTCGGCGATGGCCTTGGCGCCGAGGGCGTGGGAGCGGGTGTCGAAGGTGTAGAAGCCTTCTTTGAGCTGGTTGACCACATCGCCCCACCACTGGGCGCGCTCGCGTGTGGGGCAGTCCATGTAGGTGTCGCGCATGTTGACGTACATCGTGCGCGCCGCCTTGCCCCACAGGGTGTCGAAGAAGGCGTCATCGCTGTTGAACGATCCGGCGAAGTCGGTGTCGTAGCCGGACTCCCGGTACTTCAGATCCACAATGGTGACACCGGTGGGGATCGTGTACTTCACCGCCGTGCCGCTCATCCAGGCCAGCGCCTCGAACTCCTGGACCCCGCCCTTGCAGACGTAAGTGGCGCGAACGTTGTTCTCCGCCCCGCGTGTGAGGCCGGTCAGGCCATCGCCGTCGGCGTAGTGGTCGGTCTGCATGCCGATCACCGCGCCGGCCGGAGCGTCCACCTTCAGATAGGGCGTGACCTGGAGGTTCGAGGGCAGGGTGGCCGTGATGGCGGTGGTGCCCTGTCCCGTGGACGGCAGCGATGAGGCGTTGCCGTAGGACTTCAGGCTCGAGTAGCGGAACTGCGGGACCGGCCGTCGTACGAGGTTGTTCCAGGGCGCGGCACCGGCGGCTCCGAAGTCGGTGGGGGCACTCCATGCGCTGTCGTCGAAGCCGGCCGACTCCCAGGCGGTCATGGCGGTGGCGTTGCGGGCGTCGTAGTAGACGTTCGACTCGGGCAGCCGGAAGTTGACCTGGGTGCCGCTGGTGTTGTTGGAGTAGCCCGGGTGGACGGTGTGCTTCCAGCTGGTGTCGCTGACGAGCCGGGTGGTGGTGGAACCGGTGGTGATGTCGGACTGGAACAGCAGACCGCCCTTGCCGCTGCTGCTGTGCGAGAAGCCCTGCTTGCCGAAGTACCACACCAGCAGCGCCACCGTGTTGCTGCCGCTCGTGAGGTACGGGGCGAGGTCGATCTCGTCGTAGTAGGTGCCGGTGCGGTCGGGGCCGCGCTTGAGCTGCCCGTCGAAGACGACGAGCGTGCCGTTGACCCACAGCCAGTACTTGGAGTCCGCCGCGATCTGCGTCACCGCCTTCGACGGCGCGGAACCCAGGGTGAACGATCTGCGGAACGCCACCCACTGGTTCGTCGAGCTGGACGGAGCCCAGATCCACTTCGCGGTCCAGGAGACGGCGGCCGACGCCGCGGGAGCGAGCCCCGGCAGAAGTGCCGAGCCGAGGGTGGGCGCGAGCGCCACGGCTATCGCCGAGCGCAGGACGGACCGGCGAGATGCAGAGGACATGCGGGCTCCTACTGTCCATGTGCGGTGATGGGCGGGGCGGGGAGAGGCGTCCTGGGGATCGGGAAAGCGGGATTCACCGGACGTGCGTCTTGAATCGTTTCATTAGCGTGTTTGCAGCGGGAATTCTTTGTCGCCGAGCGAGAGGGTGTCAAGGCTTGTGCAGGCGACATGCGGCAGGAGGGGGGGTTTGGCCCGCACCAGTGCGGTTCTGTGGTCTGCCGAGGAACTCCCCGAAGCGCCGTCGGCAGTGGCCGCTGCCTGGTGCTGTCCGGGTCGAGTGGGCCAGGGCAGGCGCGTCGAGTGCCGCGTTGGCGGCCCTCGGCCGCGTCGCGGACGGCATCGTCGCGGCGGGAGATGCGGCCGTGGTCCGGGGAACGCGCGCCGTCCGCACTGGACCAACGCGGTGGAGCAGGCGCGGGTGGCGGCGGCCGCACTGCTGGGGGAGGACGTGGCCGGGGCGGCTCTTCCCGCGTACTTCTGGACCAACCAGTTCGGCGTCGACGTGAAGATCGCCGGGGAACCGGCCGGACTCGGTGAACCGGGTCTGGTCGACGTCGACGACAGCTCGATGCTTCTGCGCTGGTCGGCCGTTGCGGCGGCGACCGTGAACCACACGATGCCGGTCCGCAGGATCCGGCAGCTCGCCTCTGTCGCGTGACGGGTCGTGCACCTGCGGGCGGCGGGCAGGGTTCTGCGCCACCGGCGTGCCGGCGTGTTCGCCGCCGGCGACGGCCCTTCCGGTCCAGTGTCGTTCTCTCGGACCGTAGCAGGACGACTGCTTCTGGTCCGAGGCTCCGGCCGCTCCACACGATCGTCGGCCGTGCGGCGCTTACCGGCGCACCCGCGACCTGGCGGAGTAGCTGACCCGAGGGATGCAGCAGATCCATTCCCGGCGGGTGAACATCGGCGCGCTGTCCACACCGCTGGGGCGGTCGCTCAGTGACCGCACAGCGCACCTCGGTGCACGCCCGGCAGGCGGGACCCCGGCGGCCTGGACATCGGCCCCAGACGGCTCCGCTGCCGACCACCAGCCAGGCTGGTGCGGCCCCTCGCGGACGCCGACGTCCCCCTGTACTGGCCGCAGGACGACCGGCATCAGCGGCAGTACGCGCGGGACACAGCCGGACCGGGGCGGACCCATAGCAATGGCCTGGGCCGGGATGTCCCGTAGTCGCGAGTCGGACGGCGGTGGCGCACCAGCCGGCCGTAGGGCCGCTCGACATGTCGATGCCAAGGGTGGCGGCGTGCTGGACCCAGTGCTCGCGGGTAGCCGCCGTCGTCGCATGCGGCACCCGCGGGGCCGCGAGCCGCTCCGTCATCGAAGGCGGTGGTGCCCGCAAAATTCGCCACACCTCCTATGTATGGGGGCGTCTAATCATCTGCGTGCGGGTGTCCAACCATCGAAGATCACGCGAATGTGAGGGTCATCGGATTGAACCGGCTGAGACTCTGGACAAGCGGGGCGGCGATGGCCGTTAATACATCCGATGTCCAACGAGGTCACTTCGAGCTCGGCGGGCATGAGCCGCCGTAGTTGCCGCTGTCGGTGTTGTGTGCAGACAAGCGGCCGGCATCCCCTCGCGTCACCAGGAGCCGCACATGTCTTCCGCACCCCTCAGCCGACGCTCGCTGATCAAGGCCGCCGCGCTCGCCGGCGGTACCGTGGCATTCGGTCTGCCGCAGGCCCTGTGGCCCGCCACCGCCGAGGCCTACACCGTCCCCTCGAAGATGGACTGGTGGTACCAGGCCCGCTTCGGGATGTTCATCCACTTCGGGTCCTACGCCCACCTCGGGGACGGCGAGTGGGCGTTCAGCTCGGGCTGGAGCAAGTCCGACTGGCAGACGAAGGTCACCCAGGGGTTCAACCCGGTCAGCTTCAACGCCAACCAGATCGCCGATCTGGCCAAGAACGCCGGCATGAAGTACATCGTGATCACCGCCAAGCACCACGAGGGCTTCGGCATGTGGGACTCCAACGTCCCCGGCTTCACCGACACCACCGGCACCAAGCTGTACAACCTGCGCGACTACATCGGCTTCCAGCGGGACCTGCTCGGCGAGCTGAAGGCCGCGTGCGACGCCCGGGGCCTCAAGTTCTGCCTGTACTACTCGATCCTCGACTGGAACCATCCCTCGCAGACCATCGACAGCAACTTCTCCACCATGTCGTCGATGACCGCCCGCACCAACTACATCAACGACATGAAGGCCCAGCTGACAGAGCTGATGAACGCCTACAACCCGGCCCTGCTGTGGTTCGACGGCGACTGGAGCGGCAACCCCTCCACGCCCACCCTCACCGACTGGTGGACCGCGGCCGACGGCCAGAGCCTGTACAACTGGCTGACCCAGACCTGGCCGAACGTCATCGTCAACGATCGCGTCAAGCGTTACCACGGCCTGGGAGACTACGAGGTCGCGGAGTTCGGCTTCCCCAGCGCGCCGATGAGCCGGCCGTGGGAGTACTGCGCCACCATGAACGATGCATGGGGCTACAACAAGGACAAGGAAGACAATTACCACTCGCTCCAGTACATCCTCCAACAGATGGTCACCTGCATCTCCCGGGACGGCAACTACCTGCTCAACATCGGCCCCGACGGCGGCTTCAACCCCGACGGCTCCGCGAACGACGGCCACGTCCCACAGCAGCAGGTGAACATCCTGAACGGCCTGGCCTCCTGGATGGCGACCTACTCCGACAGCATCCACGGCACCAGCGGCAGTCCCTTCGCCACCGAGCCGTCCTGGGGCATGATCACCAAGAAGAGCGGCAAGCTCTTCGCCCACGTCTTCAACTGGCCCACGAACGGCACCCTGCAGATCCCCGCGGTACACAACACGATCAACCGCGTCTACCTGGTGAACAACCCCTCCGTCTCGCTCAACTACTCGGTCAGCGGCGGCCAGATCAACGTCCAGGTGCCGACCACCGCGCCCAACGCGAACGACTCCGTGGTCTGCGTGGAGGTCACCGGCATGCCGGCCGTTCTCGCCAACGGCGTCTACACGTTCGTCTGCGCCCAGAGCGGGAAGGCCCTCGACAACTCCAACACCACCACCGAGGGCAACCAGTGCGTCCAGTGGACCCCCAACAGCGGCCCCACCCAGCAGTGGAGGGTCACCGACCTGGGCCACGGCTACTACAAGCTGGTCTCCGTCCGCAGCGGCAAGGCACTCGACAACAACAACAGCACCTCCGACGCGTCGACGGTGGTGCAGCGGACCGACAACAGCAGCTGGCAGTGGCAGCAGCACTGGGCCATCGCCGCGCTCGGCAACGGCAGGTACCAGCTCGTCAACCGGGCCAGCGGCAAGGCGCTGGACAACGCCAACACCACCCAGGAAGGCAACCCGGTCATCCAGTGGACCAAGAACACCGGCCCCACCCAGCAGTGGACCGCGACCAAGGTCGGCTGAGCACCCGGTGAACGGATGAAGGAGCCGGTCGGGGCCGCGAGAGGCCGCGACCGGCTCCGGTGGTGCGCGCGGCGGCCCCCGGCTGAGCGGGCGCGACGCCACCACCCACGAGGGATCCAAGGCTTGTGGCGCGTATGTGCGTGTTCACACGGGCCAACGGCAAGTCCACAGGTCCGGATCGACGCCGAGAGCGACTCGTCGAGGCGCTTCGACACTCGGTCAGCTGTGACCAACCCGGGCAACGAAATCCGCGGCGGCGGTGGCTCGTCGCTGCCGATACGGCTGCAACTCACCCCCGCGCCCGACCAGGAGGACGACGCGGGTGGGACACCGAGGACCACAAGACAACGCGCATTCGGCGCGGCGCCAGGCCCGGTCGGCGGCGGCTGTCGAGACCGCGGTCGTCGTGCGGACGCGATCACCGCTGCCTGCGGAACACTGCCGCCGGAGCCCGATCGGACGACTCGGACAGCAGCTCGCACTACTCGAACTCAGGTGCTCCCCGCCCGGGCAGGCGGGTGAGCGCGAGACGCAGGAACGCCTGCGCGGCGGGTGAGGTCGGAGCCGGATCACGGTGGACGAGGGCCAGAGGCTGGAGCGCCTGCGGGTCGGCGAGGCACAGGATGCAGTCGGCGTGATCGGCGGGGACGACCGCGTCCGCAGCCGGGCGGGGTACGACGGTCACCCCGATGCCCTCGAACGCCAGTGAGGCGAGATCACCCGCGCTGCGCAGCGCGCAGACACCTCGACGACGGGCCCGCGCCCGATCGAAGGCGGCGTCCACCTGCGCGCGCAAGCCCGTGTCGGGAACGCATTCGAGGAAGCGTTCGTCGGCCAGCCTGCCCAGGTCGGTGACGCCGGCCCCGCGCAGCCGGTGCTGCCGGCCCACAACGGCCACCAGCGGCACCACGGTCAGCAGGTGGTAGGCGATGCCCGGGGGCAACTGGTGCTCGTGCAGGGCGACGACGGCGACCTCCAGTTCACCGGTGAGGAGCTGGGCGGTGGCGTGGACACCGTCGGAGTCGGAGAGAGTGACCTCGACTGCGGGGTATGCCTCCTGATAGTCCCGCAGCAGGCCGAGTTGGTCGATGTTCCCCGCCGTGAGCGTCACCGAGCCGATCCGTAGCCGCCCTCGCACGGGCCCGTCGAGCGAGGAGATCTCGGCCTGCATCTCCTGGACCGACTTGAGTACCCGCCGCGCGCAGGCGACGAAGATCTGCCCGGCCTGGGTCACGCGGACGCTACGGCTCGTCCGTTCGAACAGCCGGGCACCGACCTCCCGTTCGAGCTGGGTGATCTGGTGGCTGAGCCCGGACTGCCCGATGCTGCAGCGGGCCGCGGCCCGGGTGAAGTTGAGCTCGTCGGCGATGGCCACCGCGTACCCCATCTGCCGCAGATCCATCGCATTCTCCGATCATTTCGTGCGTGTTTCAGTGTTGGACGCCGATGACGTCCCGAGGACATGATGGTCAGGAACAGCTGATCGGCCCGGTTCAAGCTTTCACTGCGCCCCTTCTCGCAGCAGAGCGCCGCCAGCAAGGAATCAATCACATTCTTCGCTTGATCCGACCTTGCCACAGAGGAGAGAGCCATGGCCACTGCAACGACGCAGTCCGAGGGGACACCCGGGCGGCAGCCCGTGGGCACCCAGCCACCCCCGGAGACCATGCAGTTCCCGGACACGCCGAAGTTCCGGGGGTTCTTCACCCCGTCGCGGATCGAGGCGGACGTATACGACCTGGAGATCGAGGGTCGTATACCTCCCGAGCTGAACGGTGCCTTCTACCGTGCCGCCGCGGACACCCAGTACCCGCCGCGGTTCCCGAACGACGTGTACATCAACGGCGACGGCATGATCCACATGGTGCGGTTCGACAACGGCCACGCGGATCTGAAGACGCGCTATGTCCGCACCCAGCGCTTCCAGCTCGAACGCGCCGCCCGCCAGGCCCTGTTCGGCGCCTACCGCAACCCCTACACCGACGACCCGTCCGTCGCCGGCATCGACGACGGCAACGCCAACACCTCGATCATCTGGCACGCGGGCAAGCTGCTCGCGCTCAAGGAGGCGGCGCTTCCGTACGAGCTGGATCCGGCGACGTTGGAGACCAAGGGCGTCTACGACTTCTCCGGCCAGATCCCGGGCCGTACCTTCACCGCGCACCCCAAGCACGACCCGCGCACCGGCGAGCTGATCGCCTTCGCGTACAACGCCAGCGGTCTGCCGGACAAGCAGATCCACATCCACGAGATCTCCTCGGACGGCAAGGTCACCCGTTCCCAGACCTTCGAGGTCCCGTACTCGTCGATGGTGCACGACTGGCTGGTCACCCGGGACCACTTCGTCTTCACGATCTCGCCCATGGTCGCCGACCCGGAGCAGATGAAGACCGAGGAACAGTACTTCGTCTGGGATCCGAACCGGGAGACCTACGTCGCGATCATCCCCCGGGACGAGGGCGTGAGCGGCATCAAGTGGTTCCGCAGCGAGCAGCTCATGGAGACCCACTCCCTGAACGCCTGGACGGACGGCGACACCCTGATCGGCGACCACTTCGTCACCAGGTCCGGCTGGTTCTCCCAGTTCCCGAAGACGACCGTCGGCCTGCTGCCCGAACTGCCGCCGATCCTGCACCGCTGGACTTTCGACCTCACCCAGGGCGCCGCCCACTGGGACGATGCCACCGACACCTACCACAGCGAACAGCTCCTTTCCTCGCCCGGTGACATGCCCCGGGTCGACCCCCGCGTGCTGATGGAGAAGAACCGGCACGCCTGGGTCGGCGGCATGCACCCCGATGCGCCGATGGCCGAGATCGGACCCATGGGCCCGCCCTTCAACTCCCTGATCCACCGCGACGACAACACCGGCGCGATGACCTACTGGACCCCCGGCGAGCACGCCGCGCCCGAGGAGCCGGTCTTCGTCCCGAAGTCCGCTGACGCCGACGAGGGCGAGGGCTATCTGCTGGCGCTGGTCGGCCGGCGCGACCAGATGCGGCACGACCTGGTCGTCCTGGACGCCCTCGACATCGCCGCCGGCCCGATCGCCACCGTGAAGATCCCCTTCCGGCTCCGGTACGGCTTCCACGGCACCTGGGTGCCCGGCAGCGAACTGGGAAAGTGAGCACACCCATGCGACTCACCAGGTGCGGCCACGCGTGCGTCCGGCTGGAGCAGGACGGCGTCGTCATCGTCATCGACCCCGGCAGCTACTCCGACCCGCACGCGCTCGACGGTGCCCACGCCGTGCTCGTGACCCATGAGCACGTGGACCACTTCGCCGAGCCCGTCCTGCGTGCGGCGGCCGAAGCCGATCCCGGCCTGCGGATCTGGGCCAACCGGTCCGTGGCGGACCAGCTCGCCGGGCTCGGCGGGGGCCGGGTCAGTGTGGTCGGTGACGGGGACGCCTTCGACATCGAGGGCGTCGGCGTGGAGGTGCACGGAGAACTGCATGCCGTGGTCCATCCGGACCTGCCGCGGGTCACCAACGTCGGCTTCCTCGTGGGAGACACCGACACAGCAACCGTCTTCCACCCGGGCGACGCCTTCACCGTTCCCACGCGCCCGGTGGACACGCTCCTGTTGCCCGTCCACGGCCCCTGGTCCAAGACGGGCGAGGTCATCGACTACGCCCGCGAGATCAAAGCCCGCAGTGCTCTGTCGATCCACGACGGCGGTCTCAGCGAGAGCGGGAACGCGCTGGCGGACAACATGCTGCAGGTGTGCCTGAAGGACGTCGGGACCGACTACCGGCGGGTGGCGGCCGGGGCCGGAATGGAGCTCATGTGATGGCTTCGTCGACACGGACACAGAGGCCGTCCGTCGGGTGGCTGGGACTTGAAGGGCATGGCGCGCTCGTCATCGGGGCCGGAGGACTGGGCACCGCCTGCGTCCGGGGCCTGGCGGAAGCGGGAGCACGGCTGACGGTCGTCGACGCGGACGAGGCCCGGCTGGAGGCCCTGCGCGACGATCCGGCCTGCGCGGCCGCCGTCGTACGGACCATCACCGCGGACCTGACGTCGTCCGAGGCGTGCGAGCGGGTGGTCGCCACGGCGGCCCGCGAGCTCGATGGCCTGGATGTGCTGGTGCACGCCGTCGGCATGAACGACCGCCGGCCCGTGGTGGACACACCGGACGAGCTGTGGGACCGCATCCTGACCCTGAACCTGTCGACCGCGTTCTGGACCGGACGCGCCGCGGGCCGGCTGATGCGCGAGGCCGGTCACGGCAGCATGGTGTTCTTCTCCTCCGTCTCCTCCCTGCTCGCGCACCGCCATCACGGCCCGTACGCGGCCTCCAAGGGCGGCCTGGACCAGCTGGTGAAGGTGATGGCCCGCGAGTGGGCCGCCGAGGGCGTCACCGTCAACGCCGTCGCCCCGGGCTACTCGGAGACCGAGCTGACTCGCGCGTACCTGGCAAAGCCCGGCATGCGTGAGGAGTTGACCGCTCTGGTCCCCGCCGGGCGCCTCGGACAGCCGGAGGACGTGGTCGGAGCCGTGCTGTTCCTCGCCTCCGCCCGCGCCTCGTACGTCACCGGGCAGGTGCTCTACGTGGACGGCGGCCGCACGCTCGTCTGATCTCCCGGCTCCGTTGGACTTACCTGCACATCCCTGGACCTGCCTCGAAGGGAGCGCGGATGACCGCGCGTCTGGCCGGACTGCTGCCCGGCGAGTTGGACGAGCAGCAGAGCGAGGTCTACCGGGCCATCACCGCAGGCCCCCGGGCTACCGGGCCACAGGCGTTCCCCCTCGTCGACAAGGAGGGCCGGCTGCGCGGCCCGTTCAACGCCATGCTCCTCAGCCCGCCCGTCGGGCTCGCCGTCCAGGCGGTCGGGACGGCGGTGCGCTACGAGTCGGTCCTGACCGACCGTGTGCGCGAGATGGCCATCCTGGTCGTCGCCGCCCACTGGGGGAGTGCCTTCGAGTGGGAGGCGCACGAGGCCGTGGGCCGGACGCGCGGTATCACCGAAACCGAGCTGGACGCTCTGCGTGCCGGCGGACTGCCGGACCTGCCGGACCCGGCCGAGCGGACCGCGCTGCTCGCGACCGCCGCGCTGACCCGAGCCGGTGCGCTGAGCGACAAGGAGTACTACGACACGGTGGCCGCGTGGGGAGAGCGAGGCCTCTTCGAACTCACTGCCCTGGTGGGCTACTACGCGCTGCTGGCCCTTCAGCTGCGGGTCTTCGCGGGAGAGGGCCCGGCGGATCAGGCGGAGCACCGCCACACACCACACACCGAAAGTGGGAAACCATGAAACTGATCACCTTCGACGACGGCCGCGTGGGCAGGCTTGAACTGGAGGAGCGGCTCGTTCTCCCCCTGGAAGTCGCCTCGACCCGCGAGTACTTCGAGCGGGACGGCCGGGTGACGGAGACCGGCGAGCGGCTGTCGCTGGACGACGTGAAGCTGCGTGCGCCGATCGTGCCGAAGAAGTTCTTCCACACCTCCGGCAACTTCCGTGAGCACGAGGACGAGTCGAAGAACGTCGACTGGTCGCACCCCATGCACAAGGGGATCGTCTTCTTCCAGAACGTCGACGCGATCGTCGGCCCCGACGAGCCGGTGATCTACCCCGAGCACCTGACCAGCGAACTTGACTACGAGCTGGAGGTCGCCGTGGTCATCGGCAAACCCGGCAAGTTCTTCGGCGTCGACGACGCGCCCGACCACATCGCCGGCTACGTGGTCTTCAACGACATCAGCGCGCGCGACATCCAGCGCCGTGAGATGGAGTCCGGCGTCTTCTCCTTCTGCAAGGCCATCGACACCTTCTGCCCCGTCGGCCCGTACATCGTGACGGCCGACGAGATCCCGGACGCGCAGAACCTCGACATGGAACTGCGGGTCAACGGCGTGGTCCGGCAGAAGTCGAACACCAACCGCATGTCGGTCTCCATCCCGCACCTGGTCGCCTACCACTCCCCGCAGGGCTACAGCGCGGGGGACTTGATCACCACCGGCACCGTGCAGGGCGTCGCCAGCTTCAGCGGTGATCCCGACATGTACCTCAAGCCCGGTGACGTCGTCGAGGCGGAGGTCGAACGGCTCGGCGTGCTGCGCAATCCCATCGTCAGCTGGGAGCAGGGCCACGGCACGCCTGTACCGAAGAAGGTGGACTGGTGAAACTCGGCGTCATCCACGGCCGGGCCGTCGTGGTCCGCGGCGACCGGGCCGCGGATGTCGGCTGGGCCTCACAGGGGCGGCTCTCGACCGACCCGATGGCCCTGCTGGAGCAGTGGCGATCCTTCCGCGACTGGGCCGCCGCTCTGGCTGACGAGGCGTACGACATCGAGGTGGACCCGGCGGCTCTCCAGGCCCCGGTGCCCCGTCCCCGGCAGGTCTTCGCCCTCGCCCTCAACTACCCCCCGCACGCCGCCGAGGCGGGATTCACCCCGCCCGAAGAGCCGCTGGTGTTCACCAAGTTCCCGAGTTGCATCACGGGCCCGCACACCACGGTCGAGCTTCCTGCCGGCAAGGTGGACTGGGAGGTCGAGCTGGTCGCGGTGATCGGCGTGTCCGCTCACCGCGTGCCCGTCCACCGTGCCTGGGAGACGGTCGCCGGGCTCACCATCGGACAGGACCTGTCCGAGCGTGTCTCCCAACTCCGGGGAAAGCCCGCACAGTTCAGCTTCGGAAAGTCCTTCCCCGGCTTCGGGCCGACCGGTCCGGTCCTCGTCACACCGGACGAGTTCGACGACCCCGACGATCTGGGGATCACCGGGCTGCTGAACGGCGAGGTCGTCCAGCACGACCGCACCAAGTCCATGATCTTTCCGGTGCCGGAGCTCGTCGCCCGTCTGTCGGCCGTAGTGCCGCTGTTTCCGGGCGATCTGGTCTTCACCGGCACCCCGGCCGGGGTCGGCAACCGGATGGACCCGCCCCGCTATCTCGCCGAGGGCGACGAACTCGTCAGCCGTATCGAGGGCATCGGCGAGATCCGCCAGCGCTTCACGGCCGTACAACTCTGAAGGGACGTCCCATGACAGAGCAGAGCATTCCCCGCCGCTTCGAAGGCCGTACCGTCCTGGTCACCGGTGCCGGCACCGGCTACGGCGCCGAGATCGCCGTGCGTGCCGCCCAGGAGGGCGCCCGGGTCGCCGTCCACTACCGCAGCTCCGCGGCCGGAGCCGACAAGACAGTCGCCCGGATCAAGGACCTCGGCGGCGAGGCGTTCACCGTGCAGGCCGACATCGCCGTCCACGCCGACGTCATTCGCATGGCCGAGGAGGTGTTCGGCCGCTTCGGCAGCCTGGACGTGCTGGTGAACAACGTCGGTGACACGGCGGGCGACCAGATGTCCTGGCGAGAGCTCACCGAGGAGTCCATCGACCACGTCCTCGCGGTGGACGTCAAGGGCACGATGCTGTGCGTGCACGAGTTCGGCTCCCGCATGCTGGAGCAGGGCCACGGCGCGATCGTCAACATCGGCTCCACCGTGATCGTGCGCGGCAGCGCCCGCGCTCCGCAGTACGCGGCCGCGAAGTACGGCCTCCTCGGCATCACCAAGTCCTACGCCCAGGCGTTCGCCCCCGCCGTGCGGGTCAACACCTTCGCCCCCGGTTTCATGGAGACCGAGATGCTCCTCAACCGTGCGGACTGGAAGTCCGGCCGCCGCGAGGAGTTGATCGCCAAGACCCCGATGGGCCGCATCCCGGGCCCCGCCGAACTCGCGGGCACAGCCCTTTTCCTCGCCACCGACGACGCCGCCCACATGACCGGCGCCTACCTCAACGCCGACGGCGGCTTCAACATGATCGGCGCCTGACTCGCAGGATGCACGCCGGCCCGAGCACACAAGGAGACGACCCCGTGCCACTTGACCGTAACCTTCTGATCGGCGGCAAGGAGACCCCGGCCGTCTCGGGCCGGACCACCGCCGACATCAGCCCTTGGACCGGCGAGCCCTGTGCGTGGGTCGCTGCCGCCGGCCCCGAGGACGTACGAGCCGCGGTGGACGCGGCGGATGCCGCCTTCGCCGAGTGGGCGGCGCTCGCACCCTTCGCCCGGCGGAAGATCTTCCTGCGCGCGGCGGACCTCATGGAAGAGCGCCGTGAACAAGCCGTCGAGGTGATGGCCGCCGAGACGGGCGGAACCTGGGGGTGGGCGCTGTTCAACGTCGGGGTGGCCGCCAACATGCTGCGCGAGGCCGCCGCCGCGATCACCGCCCCGCGCGGGGACGTGCTCACCACCCAGGAGCCGGGCGGGCTGAGCCTTGCCGTCCGCGAACCCCTCGGTGTCGTGGCCGCGTTCGCGCCGTGGAACGCGCCGGTCATCCTCGGCACCCGGGCGGTCACCGCCCCGCTGGCGGCGGGCAACACCGTGGTGGTCAAGGCGAGCGAGGACGCCCCGATCGCGTGCGGCCTGTTCGTCGCCGACGTGCTGCGCGACGCGGGACTGCCCGACGGCGTCCTCAACGTCATCACCAACGACAAGGCGGACGCCGCGGGCATCGCGCGGGAACTGATCGCGGATCCGCGTGTCCGTGCGGTCAACTTCACCGGCTCGACCGGCGTCGGGCGGGTCATCGGCGCCCTCGCCGCCGAGCACCTCAAGCCGTCCGTGCTGGAACTCGGCGGCAAGAACTCCGTGATCGTGCTGGAGGACGCCGACCTCGACCACGCCGTGAACGCCGCCGCGTTCGCCGCGTTCATGAACTCCGGCCAGATCTGCATGTGCGCCGACCGCGTCCTGGTGCACACCTCACTCGTCAACGAGTTCACCCGGCGGTTCACCGCGAAGGTCGCCGGTCTGCCGAGCGGCGATCCGGGCCTGCCCGGCACCGTCATCGGCCCACTGGTGGACGAAGCCGCCGCGCGGCGGGTCGCCGCCCTGGTCACGGACGCGGTCGGCAAGGGCGCGCGCGTCCTGACCGGCGGCGGCAGGCCGGAGGGGGCCCTGCATCCGGCGACCGTGCTGACCGACCTGCCCGAGAATGCGGAACTGCACCACACCGAGGCATTCGGACCCGTCGTCGCCGTCAGGGCCTTCGCGGACGACGACGAGGCGGTGGCCCTTGCGAACGACACCGAGCACGGCCTCAGTTGCGGCGTCCTCACCGAGAACGGCACCCATGGCCTGAGGGTGGCACGCCGTATCCGCACCGGCATCGTGCATGTGAACGACCAGTCGGTGGGGGACGAACCGCAGGCACCCTTCGGCGGTTTCGCGGCCTCCGGTTACGGCCGCTTCGGAGGGCGCTGGGGCATCGAGTCCTTCTCGAACACCCGTTGGGTCACCCTCTCCACGGAGCACTCTCGCTACCCCTTCTGATCCTGGCGCGCCCGGCGCCTGCCCGGAGCCGTCATCACCACAACCAGGGAGTCCCCGATGGCAACGTTCCGTTTCGACACCCGAGTCGCACAGGACCCCGACCGTGTCTGGGCCGTGCTCACCGACGTGAGCACGATTCCGCAGTGGTTCCCGGCCGTGCAGGAGGCGCACTTCGACGGCACGCACCGCCACCTGACCACGGCCGAGGGAACGCTGAAGTCCCTCGTGGTGACGAAGGACGACGCACTGCGCCGCTTCCAGTACCGGTTCGTCGAGGGCATGCCCCAGCCCATAGACTTCCACCTGGGCACCATCGACGTGCTTCCCGACGCGGACGGCTCACGCGTGGTCTACAGCCAGGAAATCCTGCCCGAGGCGCTGGCACCCATCGTCGAGGGAGCCGTGAGCGAGGGGATCGCGGGCATCGCCCGGTACTTTGCCGCACACCCCTGACCCGGCAGGGGCGCACGAGGTGCGAGCCGGGCCGGCGGCGGTGACGCAGGGGCACACTCCGGTGCGGTCCGGGCCGGGTGACGTGGCCCGCCTCCCTGTACCAGGCGGGCCTCGGAGCCACGGGACCTGACGGTCAGTCCGCCGAGTGCGGCCACCACGATCAGGCCGATCGCGGCGTACGCCGCAGAGATCTTCGGCGGCGTACGCCGCAGAGATCTTCGGCTCCGGCACCTTGCGGACCGTGCCGAACAGCGCAGCTCCGGTGATCGCCAGGCCGACGGCCGCGGCAGCCCCCACCCCGGCGGGGTTCATGTGCTGCCAGAGCCTGCGGGACGCCCGCCACTCCGGCCTGCCAGCTGCAGTGGTCGGGCGGGCAGCCCCGGCGTGGCGACGCCGTTGGGGAACGTTTGGCCGACGACGACGGCGAGAGGCAGAAGCGGCCTAGGACCACGGTGCCGCTGACCGGAGTGCCGCGCCGTGTCGCCGGCGGCCGCAAACCGCATCGCCTTCACGGATGTCCGCAGCGTCCAGGGTGAGCCGCTCCGCTCGCTGAACGCGCTGCTGAACAGGGTGGATAAAGCCTTTACAGGTCCCCTGCCGTTGCGGAACGTTCTCGAGGGCTGCACCGACTCGCCGTCACCCCCCCGGCGGGGCGCGATCGGCGCCGACTTCGCCGGCCGCTCGGCCGCCTTCCGGCCGAGCCGTCGCTCACCGCGTAGGGGCGGTCGGTGAGGCGGGGTCGGGGAGGGGGCGCCGGGCGACTTCGTGGGCGTCGTCCTGTGGTACGCCCAGCATGCGCAGGACCATCTCGGCGAGGTTCACGGCGGCCTCGTCGCCGTCCAGGTCGGGGCGGGCGAATCGCATCTCCACCAGGGACAACAGGGTTCCGCCCAGTGCGGTCAGGGCGACCACCGGGTCGACGGGGGTGAAGCGGCCGGACGTCAGGCCGGCGTCAAGGTCTCGCAGTGCCCGCCGGGCCAGGCCGTTGTCCGAGTGGATGTGACCGAGGCCGCGGCGGCGCAGGATCTGCATCAGCTCGGGGTGGGAGTCGGCCATGCGGGCGCTGAGCCGGAAGCCCGCCGCGACGAGTTCCGCCGGGTCGTCGATCTCCGTCAGGCGCTCATCGAAGTTCTGACCGAACTCCTCCAGCGCGTCCACCACGGCTGCATCGAACAGCTCCGTCTTGGACTCGAAGTGGTTGTAGAAGGAGCCGAAACCGACGTCCGCGCGCTCGGCGATCGCCTGGATGCTGGCGCTGGTGTCCCCGGTCTCGGCGAGTATCTGCCGGGCGGCGTGGATGAGCGCCCGACGGGTCTCGGCGCGGCGCCGCTCGAAGCGGTTGCTGGGCGGGGCTGACGTAGACATACGCAGAGTCTACCCGCCCGGGCGATGACGATAGCAGCTCTGATGAGTCCATCATTCCTGCCGCGAACATCTTGACGGCGGAACTGTCAAACCTGATGATTCCCTCATTGAAGCAATGCTGCTCGGAGGGCACCATGTCTGAAACCCGCGTCCACGGGCCCGACGTCAAGACGGCCCACCAGGACCTCCACAGCGAACAGGGCGCCTGCGCGGTGAGCATCCAGGCCGCTCCCGCAATCCCGTGATCAAGGTCGCGGACCTGGCCTGGCTGGAGTTCGAGAAGCCCGACCTGGAGCGGGCGGAGGTCTTCGCCCGCGACTTCGGCTTCGGCGTCGCCGCCCGCACCGCGAGCGAGCTGTGGCTGCGGGGCACCTTCGCGGGCTCGCCCTGCATGGTGATCCGGCGCGGCCGCACGTCCCGCTTCATCGGCCCGGCGTTTCGCGCCGCCGAGCGGGGCGATCTGGACCGGCTGGCCCGCGCCACCGGATTGTCCGTACGGGACTCCGACGTGCCCGGCGGTGGAAAGGTGGTCGACCTGCTCGACCCCTCCGGCTTCCCCGTGCGGGTCGTGCACTGCGGCGAACAGCTCCCCGCACTGCCGGAACAGCAGCCGCTGATCCTCAACTTCGGCACGGATCACCGGCGTACCAACGCCACCCAGCGGCCGCCGCGCGAGCCGTCCCGTATCCAGCGGCTGGGCCACGTGGTGCTGGAGACGCGGGTGTTCGGCCGGGCCCTGGACTGGTACCTGGACACCCTCGGGATGATCGTGTCCGACTTCCTGTTCCTGGACGGGCAGCGCGGGCGCGGGCCGACGATGGCGTTCATCCGCTGCGACCTGGGCGGTGTGCCGGCCGACCACCACACCCTGGCCATGCACCTCGGGCCGGGCACCGGATACGTCCACTCCGCCTACCAGGTCACCGACCTCGACTCCGTCGCCGCCGGTGGCGAGTACCTCAAGGAGCGTGGCTACAAGCGCAGTTGGGGCATCGGACGGCACATCCAGGGCAGCCAGCTCTTCGACTACTGGCGCGACCCCGACCACTTCATGCTGGAGCACTTCGCCGACGGCGACCTGTTCTCCTGCGACGTGGAACCCGGCTGGGCGCCGATGTCGACCAGCGGCCTGGCCCGCTGGGGCCCGCCGGCCACCCGCGACTTCCTCGGCGCGAGCCCCTCCCCGCAGCGGGTCCGCGATGTCATCGAGGCCCTGCGCGGCGACAACGAGATGGATCGGGCACGACTGTTCGGCCTGCTCAAGGCCGCCAACTCCTGACCCCCGCACGCCAATCCCCCTCACAAAGGCACTGACATGAGTACCAATGTCCTGCGCACCGCTGACGGCTGGTGGGTCGTCCTCGGCGAGCGCGCCGTCCCGGTCGACACCAAGGCCGTCGCCACCGCCGAACTGATCGCCGACCGCGACGCCGTACGAGAGGCGGCCCTCTCAGGTGAGGCGGGCACACCCGTCGCCGACCTGGCCGCCCTCTCGCCGGTCACCACCCCCTGCCGGGTGGTCGCCCAGATGGTCAACTACCGCAGCCACGCCCGCGATTCGGGTTTCAAGGGCGACATCCCGCCCGCGTTCTTCCGCAAGGCGTCCGGCTCGGTCAGCGGCCCCGGCGACGCCGTCGTCCGCCCCGCACACGTGAAGTTCCTCGACTACGAGATCGAACTCGGGCTCGTCATGGGCGCGCCCCTGCCCGTCGGTACCGTCGTCGAGGAGCGGGACCTACCGTCGTACGTCGCCGGACTGGTGATCACCAACGACGTCAGCGCCCGTGAGGTGCAGCTGACCAAGACGCAGTTCTACGAGAGCAAGTCGTACCCCACCTTCACGCCGACCGGTCCGTACCTGTCGTTGCTGGAGCCGGAGGACTTCGCCCATCTCCTGGACCTGCGACTGAAGTTGAGCGTCAACGGCGAGCTGCGTCAGGACCGCACCCTCGCCGACATGATCGTCCGCCCGGCGCAGGCCCTGACCCTGCTGGCCCGGTTCCAGACCCTCGACCCCGGCGACCTGCTGCTGACCGGCACGCCCGGCGGTACGGCGCTGAAGGCCCCGCCGAAGCCGGTGGAGAAGATCGGCGCGCTGCTGCCGCCCGCCGTGAAGTGGAAGGCGTTCTTCAAGAGCCAGGCGAAGAACCCGCACTACCTCAGCCCGGGCGACGTGATCGCCGCGACGATCGCGACCCCGGACGGCCGGATCGACCTCGGTGAGCAGCGTACCCCCGTCACGGACGCGAAATGAGACCGGAAGCACATGATCTTCGAACGTAACGGGGCAGACGTACCCGTGGTGATCGTCGGCGCCGGGCCCGTGGGCGTGACCGCCGCCCTCCTCCTGGCCCGGCGCGGAGTTCGCAGCGTCGTCCTCGAACGCCACCAGGACGTCTACCCGCTCCCGCGCGCTGTCGCCACCGACGACGAGGTGCGCAGGATCCTCCAGGCCGCAGGCGTGGGGGAGGAGTTCGCCGCGATCGCCCGCCCGGCGAACGGGCTGCGGCTGCTGGACGCCCGGCACCGGGTGATGGCCGAGTTCCGGCGCACCGGGCACGGCCTGCACGGCTACCCGCAGACCAGTATGTTCGACCAGCCCGAGCTGGAGCGGGTGCTGCGCGACGCCCTGGCCCGGCACCCGGAGTGCGAACTGCGGGGCGGAGTGGAGGTCACCGGCATCCGCCCGGACACCGAGGGCCCCGTGCGCGTGACCTACCGGGACGACGACGGTGAGCATCACCTGTGGGCCGACGCGGTGCTCGGCTGTGACGGCGCGAACAGCCTCACCCGCGAGGCGATCGGCGCCGTATGGGAGGACCTGCGCTTCGAGGAACGCTGGACCGTCATCGACGTCCGCACGACGGCCGACGTGCGCTCCTGGGAGGGGGTTGACCAGGTCTGCGACCCGGACGGGCCGGCGACCTTCGCGCGCATCGGCGAGGACCGTTACCGCTGGGAGTTCCGGCTGCGCGAGGGGGCGGAGCAGCCGGTCCGTGAGTTGGTCGCTCCGTGGCTGCCTCCTTCGCACGAGGGGGACTTCGAGGTCATCCGCGAGGCGCAGTACACCTTCCGGGCCCGCATCGCCGACCGCTGGCGCAGCGGGCGGGTCTTCCTGCTCGGCGATGCCGCCCACCTCACCCCGCCGTTCATCGGACAGGGGCTGTGCTCGGGCCTGCGGGACGCCTACAACCTCACGTGGAAGCTCGCCCGCGTGCTCCGACAGGGCGGGGAGGAGCGGCTGTTGGACACCTACGAGAGTGAACGCATGCCGCACGCCCGGCATGTGATCCGGCTCGCGGTCGCGATGGGCTGGGCCATGACCGGCGGCCAGGACGGTGCCGCAGCGATCCGCCGCAGGGTCCTGGCCGCGGCCTGCCGCATACCCGGCCTGACCGAACTGGCCGGCCGCGACCTCAGCCCGCCCCTGACCACGGGACCCCTCGTACGCCGCCGCCTCCGCAAGGGCCTTGCGGGAACGCACTGCCCCCAACCATGGATCACCGCCGACGGACGGCGCAGCCGCCTCGACGAGGTGCTCGGTGACTCCTTCACCATCCTGACCGCCGCCGATCCCTGGCCCTCACTGAATGCCCTCGCCCACGCGCTCGGTATCCGGGCGATCCCCGTGACCGGCCTCGGCGACGACGGCACACTCGCCGCCTGGCTGCGCGCCGGCCGCGCGGACGCCGTACTGCTGCGCCCCGACCGCGTCGTCCTGGACGTCGTCCCAGCCGGGGGCCGGGATTTCACCGGCACTGCCGCCTGGGCGTCCCTTCTGCACAGCACCCGCAGTCCCCACCCGCCGCGACGAGACGTCGACGACAGCCTGCTGAGGAGCGTCACCTGATGAGTGTGCCCGAGCCTTTCATGACGCCGGATCCGCAGGCCGTCGCGGACAGCAACCTCATGGACTTCGCCCGCCATGTCGGGATGTCCGGCGCCGACTACGCCGACCTGTACCACTGGTCGGTCGCGGACCTGGAGGGCTTCTGGGGGGCGGTGTGGGAGTACTTCGACATCGACGCGGACACGCCGTACGAGCGGGTGCTGGCGGAGGAGAGGATGCCGGGCGCCCGCTGGTTCCCCGGTGCCACCCTCAACTACGCCCACCACGCCCTGCGCAATCTCGCCGACGACGCCGTGGCAGTCATCGCCCTGGACGAGACCGGCTCCTGCTACGAGGTGACCGCGAGCCGCCTGCGCGCCCAGGTCGCCTCCGTCGCCGCCACTCTGCGCGACCTGGGCGTGGGCAAGGGCGACCGCGTGGTGGGTTACCTGCCCAACACCCCGCACGTGATCGTCGCGTTCCTGGCCGCCGCGAGCCTGGGCGCCGTGTGGTCGGTGTGCGGCCAGGACTACGCCCCCAAGGCCGCCGCCGACCGCTTCACCCAGCTCGAACCCACCGTCCTGATCGCCGCCGACGGCTACCTCTTCAACGGCACCATCCACGACCGCCGCGACGCCACCCTCGAACTCGCCCACGCGCTGCCGACGTTGAAGGCGACGCTGCTGGTGGGCCATGTGGGCCTGCCGTGGCCGTCGAAGGCGTACCCGTCGCTGGTCGTCCCGTGGGAGGACGCCGCCACCCGCACCGAGGAACTCACCTGCACCCCGGTGCCGTTCGATCACCCGCTGTGGGTGGTGTTCTCCTCGGGCACCACGGGCCTGCCCAAAGGCATCGTCCACGGCCACGGAGGCGTCCTGCTGGAGCACCTGAAGACCCTCGGCCTGCACTCCGACCTCGAACCCGGCGAACGGCTCCTGTGGTACACCACCACCCACTGGATGATGTGGAACCTGGTCGCCTCCACTCTCCTGACCGGTGCCACCACCTGCACTTACGACGGCAGCCCGGCGCCCCTCGCGAAGCCCGACGTCCTGTGGGAGCTGGCCGCCCGCCACCGGGTGACCGTCTTCGGTACGAGCCCCCAGTACCTGCTGGGCATGGCCAAGTTCGGCATCGACCCCTCGGTGCACGACCTGTCGTCGATCCGTGTGGTCGGCTGTACCGGATCGACCCTGCCGGCCTCCGCGTACCCCTGGGTCCGCGACCACGTCGGCGACCGCGTGCTGCTGGCGTCGATCAGTGGCGGCACGGACGTGGTGTCCGGCTTCGCCGGCAGCGCCCCCAACATCCCTGTGTGGGCGGGGGAGTTGTCCGCACCCCACCTGGGCGTGGCGCTGGCCGCCTACGACGCCGAGGGCTTCCCGGTGGTGGACCGGGTCGGCGAGCTGGTCGTCACCCGCCCGATGCCGTCGATGCCGCTGTACTTCTGGAACGACCCCGACGGCACCCGCTACCGCGACGCCTACTTCTCCTCCTACCCGGGCGTCTGGCGGCACGGCGACTGGATCACGGTCACCAGCCACGGCTCGGTGATCGTCCACGGCCGTTCCGACAGCACGCTGAACCGCAACGGTGTCCGGCTCGGCAGCGCCGACATCCACGACGTCGTCGAACGCCTCCCCGAGATCGCGGAAGCCCTGGTCATCGGCGCGGAGGAGGGCGACGGCGCCTACTGGATGCCGCTGTTCGTGGTCCCCGCCGCCGGGGTGACCCTGGACGACACCCTCCGCGAGAAGATCCGCGACGCCATCCGGACCGGTGCCTCACCCCGCCACGTCCCCGACGAGATCCTCGAGGCGCCGGGCATTCCGCACACCCGCACCGGCAAGAAACTCGAAGTCCCCGTCAAACGCCTCCTTCAAGGCGCCCCGGTCGAGCAGGTCGTCAACCTGGCCACCGTGGATGCCCCCGACCTCATCGACTACTACGCCCGCCTGGGCGCTCAACGCAAGGACAGATCGGCATGACAACCATGCACACTATCCTCGCCGTCGCACTGGCCCTGGTCTTCCTCCCCCTGGGGCTGGCGAAGATCGCCGCGGTGCCGTTCATGCGTCAGGCGGCAGCCCACCTCGGCATGTCACCGGGTCTCTACCGCGTCATCGGCATGCTGGAGACCGCCGGAGCCGCCGGGCTGCTGCTCGGCCTGGCCTCGGCCCCGCTCGGGGTGGCCGCCGCTGCCGGGCTGGCTGTGCTCATGGTGGCTGCCGCGGTGGTTCACCTGCGCCACGGCGACCCGCCCGTGCAGGCCCTGCCCGCCGCCGTACTGGCACTGACGGCGCTGGCGTACGCCGGGGCGGCGATCGCCACCGGCTGACGACCAGGGTGTGCGCCGCGTCGAGCGGGAGGCTGTCGATGCCCGACGACTCACGGGCCTCCCGCTCGGCGTACCGTCGACAGTGTGGAGTACACGGCCGGCAGCCTTGTGTCCCGTGTCGCCGGCGACCTCGGGCCGATGGCGGACGAGGTGATCGCCGACGTGGTGCGGTGCCTGCGGCGTGAGGTTCCCGCACTGTGGAGCAACCCGGATCTCGTCCGCATGACGTCCGAGAACATCACCGAGCACGTCGTCGGCGTGCTGGCCGGCCTGGAACACGGCATCAAGCCGAGCGAGATAGATCCGCCGCCCGCCGAGTTGGAACATGCACGTCGGCTGGCCCGGTACGGCACGCCCGTCACCGCGCTCTCGGTCAGGGCGTCGTCCTGGACAGACTCCTCGCTGAGATGCCGCGGCTGACGAAAGACGCGGAGTTGATCAGCGCGGCAACGCGCCTCCTGCTCGCGATGGCGAACGGATACGTGGACGACGCGTCCGAACAGGGTGTCACGGCGTTCCAGGAGGAGCGTGACCGGCGACTGCAGTGGCGGCTGTCCTTGGTGAACGAGGCCGGTCTGCGCATCGGGACTACCCTGGACATCGCCCGCACCACCCAGGAGCTGGCGGACCTCGCCCTCGACCACTTCGCCGACCTGGTCACCGTCGACCTGCTCGACTCCGTGGTCCACGGGGACGGCACCCCGGCGCCGGGCCCCCTCGTACTGCACCGGGTCGCCCAGGTGTCGTCGGCGCAACGCGGTCCCGAGCCGACGGTTGGGTTGGGGGCGGTTCACGCCTGTCCGGACGGATCGGTCTTGGCTCGCGCCCTGGCCACCGGCCGGCCCTCCAGGCATACGGCGACGCCGACGGATCCGGTCGACGCCTTCGGCACCCACCCTGCCCGCTCGACGCTGGTGGTGCCGTTGAGCGCCTGCGGCGCCACTCTCGGGGTCGCGCGGTTCTGCCGTCACCGCAACCCGGTTCCCTTCGAGGACGAGGATCTGATACTCGCCCAGGAGATCGCGGCCAGGGCGGCCGTGGCCATCGACAACGCCCGTCGCTACACACACGCCCGTGCCACGGCCCTCACTCTCCAGCGCAGTCTGCTGCCACGGCGTACGGCGGAGCAGTCCGCCGTCGATGTCGCCTGCCGCTATCTGCCCGCCGGTGGTCAGGCCGGTGTGGGCGGCGACTGGTACGACGTCATCCCGCTGTCCGGAGCCCGGGTCGCCCTGGTCGTGGGCGACGTGGTCGGCCACGGCATCCACGCCGCCGCCACGACGGGGCGCTTGCGCACCGCGGTCCGCACCCTCGCCGACATCGACCTGCCGCCCGAGGAACTGCTGACACACCTGGACGACGTCGTCATCCGCCTGTCCGCCGAAGTCTCGGCCGACCCGGACACGGAAACGGCCGGGGACATCGGCGCCACATGCCTGTACGCCGTCTACGACCCCGTCGACGGCCGCTGCTCCCTGGCCCGCGCGGGGCACGTGCTGCCCGCCGTAGTGAGCGGCGACGGAACCGTTGATCTTTTGGATCTGCCGTCCGGCCCGCCGCTGGGCCTGGGCGGACTGCCGTTCGAGGCGGCGGAGGTCGATTTGCCCGAAGGCAGTCTCCTGGCCCTGTACACCGACGGCCTGGTCGAAGCCCGCGACCGCGATATCGACGCAGGCCTCACCCTCCTGCGACACGCCCTCGCACAGCCCTCCGTATCTCTGGAGGCCGCCTGCGACACCGTGCTCCAGGCCTTGCTGCCCGCAGGCCGACCCCACGACGACGCCGCCCTGCTGCTCGCCCGCACCCGTGCCCTCGGAGACCACCAAGTCGCCGCCTGGGACGTGGACGCCGACCCGGCAGCCGTCGCCCGGGCCCGTTCCAGCACCGTCCGGCAGCTGTCGTCCTGGGGACTGGGGGACCTCGACTTCATCACCGAACTTGTGGTCAGCGAACTGGTCACAAACGCCATCCGCTACGGCCGACCCCCCATCCGCCTGCGCCTCATCCGTGACCACTCCCTCCTGTGCGAGGTGTCCGACGCCGGCAGCACCACCCCCCACCTGCGCCGGGCCCGCGCCTTCGACGAGGGCGGACGCGGCCTGCTCCTTGTCGCCCAGCTCGCCGAGCGCTGGGGAGCGCGCCACGCCCGGCAGGGCAAGACGGTCTGGGCCGAGCTGGGCGAGGAGAAGCACGCCGGGCCCTGGGAGCCGGCCTCCGTCCTTTAGCTTGCGCCGACGCACGAAGCCAGAACACCCGCAGTTCTGATGAGTTCATCGTTTTCTTTGCCGTAACCCTTGACGCAGCATTCCATCAAGCTTGAGTATTTCGTCATTACGGCGTTGTTGCGCCGACAGCGCCCGCCCGCGCACGGGATGGAGCGGTAGCTCGCTGAGGCTGCGCTCTCGTCAGCTGTCCGCGGATTGCCCGCCCCACCCCCACCCCCGTCATGCCCCGCTCTCTCCCCGTCCCTTCAGGAGGGCTGTTCATGCCCATGCTTACGGAGATTCCCGTCTACCGCCCCGATCTGTACTCGGCGTCGGCCATCCGCGACACTCATCCGCACTACACCGCGCTGCGTGAGCTCGGCCCCGTGGTCTGGCTGAGCAAGCACAAGGTCTACGCCCTGCCGCGATACGCCGAGTGCAAGCAGGTGCTGCTGGACGACGACACCTTCGTCTCCTCGGGCGGCGTCGGCCTCAACCCCGTCGCCAACCGTATGAGCCAGGGCACCACGCTGTGCAGTGACGGCGATGAGCACGCCCGCCGCCGCTCCCTCCTCGCGCACCGCCTGACCCCCAGGGCGCTGCGCGCGATGAAGGACACGGTCGAGCAGCAGGCGGCCGCCGTGGTCGAGGCAGCCGTGGTCCGGCGAACGATCGACGCGGTGGAGGTCGCCACGGCACTGCCGATGGCAGTCGTCCCCGACCTGGTCGGCTGGCCTCAGCAGGGCCGCGAGGATCTGCTGCGCTGGGCCGGTGCCACCTTCGACGCTCTGGGCCCGATCAACCGCCAGGCGGTGCGCACACTACCCGCGTCCCTCGGCATGCTGCGCTACGCCCGCGGTGTCGTCCGCGACCGGTCCGTGCTGGACGGCAGCATGGGCCACGACCTGCTGCGCGCCGCCGACGAGGGCCGGATCATGCACGCCGAGTGCGTCACCATGATGATCGACTACCTGGCACCCTCCCTGGACACCACCATCAGCGCCATCTCCAGCGCTCTGTACCTGTTCGCCACCCACCCCGAACAGTGGCGCCTGCTGCAGGCGGACCCCGACCTCATCCCGAAAGCGGTCAACGAGATCGTCCGCTACGAATCCCCGATCCGCGCCTTCTCCCGCACTGCCGCCCGCGACACGGAACTCGCGGGCGTCCCCCTCCCCAAGGGCTCCCGGGTACTCGTCCTCTACGGCTCCGCCAACCGAGACCCGCTGGAGTGGGACGACCCGGACACCTTCGACATCCGCCGCGACGCCGCCCGCCAACTCGGCTTCGGGCAGGGCACCCACGGCTGCGCCGGCCAGGGCCTGGCCCGCCTGGAAACCTCCGCGATGCTCCGCGCCCTGATCGAACGCGTCGACCGCATCGAGCCGACCGGCACACCCGAGTGGGCCCTGAACAACGTCATCCATCGCCTCGAGCGCCTGCCGCTCGAACTCATCCCCGCCTGAACCCCGCCGCTCGCCCGTTTGAGGACACCGAGGACAGCATCATGAAGATTTCCGTCGACCATCCACGCTGCGAAGGCCACGGCCTGTGCGCCGACCAGGCCCCCGACATCTTCAGCCTGGACGACGACGCGGAACTCACCTACCACTTCGAGGGCACCGACGTCCCCGACGAGCATCAGCCCGCCGCCCGCGCGGCCGTCAATGCCTGCCCGGTCGCCGCCCTGCGAGTCCTGTCGTGACCGCACCGCGCTCGGTGCTCATCGTCGGCGAGTCACTCGCCGGTACCACCGCCGCCCGCCACCTGCGCACCCTCGGCCACACCGGACGCCTCACGATCATCGGTGCAGAAGAACACGGCGCCTATTCGCGCCCGCCCCTGTCCAAAGCCGTGTTGAAAGACCCGGCCGCCGACGACACCCTCGGCCTGGCCCTCGACGGACTCGACGCCGACGTCATCCGCTCGCCCGCCGTCACCGCCGACACCTGGCACCGCACCATCACAACTGCTGACGGCCGCCAGGTCGGCTACGACGCGCTGATCATCGCCACCGGCGCCAGCGCCCACCGCCTCGCCGCCCCCGGGCAGCGGGGCGAACTCGTCCTGCGCACCCTCGACGACGCCCGCCAACTCCGCGCCTGCCTGGCTCATGCCACTACGGCGATCGTGGTCGGCGCCGGCTTCCTCGGCATGGAGGTGGCCAGCGCCTGCGCCGCCCGCGGCATCCCGGTCACCGTCGTGGACACCGACCGGCCGCTGGAACGCATCCTCGGCGACCACCTGTCCGCCGCGATCAGCACACGAGCCGCGGCGTGCGGCATCCGCTTCATACAGGCCACCGGCTTCGCCACCCTGACCGGCGACCCCGTGAGCGGCGTGGCGCTCCCCGACGGCACCGAGCTCACCGCGGACCTGGTGGTCACCTGCGCCGGAGAAGTACCCTGCGTCGACTGGCTGGCAGGGACGGGCCTCGCCGACCGCCTCGGCGTCGGCATCGACCATGCCTGCGCCACCACCGTGCCCAGCGTGTTCGCCGCCGGCGACGTCACCTACCTCCGCGGCGACGGCACCCTGCCCGACCGGCGCTCGCCCTTCTGGTCCAACGCCGTCGCCCAGGGCAGAACCGCGGCGGCCTCCGCCCTCGGTCTCCCACCGCCAGGACCAGCGCAGGACGACTACTTCTGGACCGAGGTCGCCGGTCTCACCGTCAAGATCGTCGGCCGCCTGCCGCTCCTCGGCGAACCGACCACGGTGCAGGGCAGCGTGGCCGACGGACGCGCGCTGCTGACCTGGAGCCATGCCGACGGAACGTCGACGGTGGTCGCCTACGGACTGCGCAAGCCGGTCGCCGCGCTACGGGCCTTGGCCGCCACGTCTTTTCCGCCGTCACCGTGACGACGGCACATGAGCGTCGCGACGTAAGGAAGCTACAGGGCGCGGGCATGGCCGGGGTGCTCTTCCGCGGCGCACTCGGCTGATCAACCCGGTCCCGTGAACAAGCCCGACCTGATCGAGTACCACGCCTGCCTCGGCGCGTCGAACGCTGCGCTCAGAGGCCCGGACAGCCAGGAAGTTCCACCTTCCTCCATCCAGAGAGCCGCGCATCATGTACGTCCAAGACCGTCCGCCCGGTGCCCGACCACCGGAAGCAGCCACTGACCACCTTGCTCTGGAGCACCTGCGAAGGACCTCAGGGCGGCTCAGGGTCCGCCTGCTCGTGCTCAACCTGGCCGCTGCCGGCGTTCCCCTCCTGCATGACGTCCGGCGTGGTCTTCGCGGCCGGCGATTCCGGCCTGTTCGCACCCCTGATGGCATTCCTGCTGGTCGTCATCGTCTCATTCCTGCTCTGCCTGGTCGCGGGCATGGACAACGACACGGTCGCCGACTTCTTCACCGCCGACCGGTCCCTGTCCGTGACGAAAAACGCTCTGGCTCTGTCCGGCGACTTCATCTTCACCACCGCGCTGCTCAGCTCCGTCGGCGCCGTTTCCCTCGCGGGTTACGACGGTATGGTCGTCGCCATCAGCGCCGTTGCCTCCCTCGGTGTGCTCCTGATGCTGGCCGAACCCCTGCGCAACACGGGGCATTTCACCCTCGGTGCCATCCTGGAAAGCCGTGTGACCGGGACGGCGACCAGGGTCGCGGGCACCGTGATCACGGTGGCCGTATGCCTGCCGGTGATGGTCGTACAGCTCACGGTGGCAGGTGGTGTGACAGCGTACGTCCTCGGGTTGAACAGACCGGGTGCCGCCGAGGTCTGCACGGCTCTCATCGGAGCGTTGATCGTCTCCTTCGCTGCGTTCGGCGGCATGCGGGGCAGCAGCATGATCGAGATCGTCAAGGTGATCGTCGTCTTCGGCATGGTTCTGGCGGTGAGTTGGACCGCCCTCAGCCATTGGGACCTGGGCACCCTGCTGGAGACCGCTGCCGGCCCCGTGGCGGGGTGCAATCCTTCTACGCCCCGGGCCTGCTGTACGGGGACACGCTGACGGGCAGACTGGATCTGGTCTCACTGTGCGTCACCGTCATCCTGGGGTCTGCCGTGTTTCCGCACATCCTTTTGAGGGTGAGCGCTTCTCGGAACGGGGCGGCGGCCAGACGGGCCTCCACTGCCGCCGTCGTCATGATCACGCTGTTCTACGGCGCCATGGTTCTCACCGGGCTGAGCGCGGCGGCGACGTTGGGCGCCAAGGTCATCGCCGCGCACGACAATGGGCGACCTGGAGGTGCAGTTGCGGTCCGAGCGGGACGTGGAGCGGGCTATGGGCCTATTCCGCGCCAGCTACGCGGCGGCATAGCCCCTCCGCGTGCGTCTGTGACGTGCTCGAGTGCGTGGCTGAGCAACTGTCGACGTTGCCATGGCAGTTCCTCTCGGCGTGCGCGCGGGCAGTGGCGGTGGAGCTCAACGGAAGATGCGCGAAGGGGACGGACCCGTTGTCGGTGGCGGCCCCGCCCGTGGCGGCGCCGACGCTCTGGAGGGCGTGGGCCTGGTCGCCGGTACCGGTGCGCCGGCGTAGTGCCAGCGGGTCCGGAGCGTGTGCAGGGGGTCCCAGTGCGCGGCGGCTGCCAACGGCCAGTTGATACGGGGTCGTTGCCGCGTCGTCGGTGAATGCCTTGACCCGGCGGCCTACTTCCGTCGCGGTCGCGAGGAGGGCGCATTGGAGGATGCGCTCACCCCACTGCGGGACGCCGCCGCCCTGACCCGGGCGCTCACGGCCGCGGCCCATGGTTCCCGAGAGCCCGCGAGCGGTCGTCTACGGCCGCGGTGGGCGCAGGACGGGGACGCTGTCACGGAACGCGGCGGCGTGCTTGTCGATCTCCTGGGGGTCCGGCTCCAGTGAGGCGGCGCTCAACAGTTCCCGGTAGTGCTCCTCCAGCTCCGTGAGAGTGTGGACGGAGGAAGCGGTGCCGGCGGGGGAGAAATCGACCCGGACGTCGCCGTCCTCGACGACGAAACGGCCCGCCGCCCCGCACGTGCCGCATTCGGCGCGGCCGCCGCGCAGCACGATCAGGTCGAGGTGGCACATCGGGCACGTGCCGGGCTCCCCCAGGAACCGGACCTCGTCGTGGGGCAGACCGAGCTGCCGGGCAACCGCGGCGCCCAGCCGCTCGGCGCGCAGCACAGCTGCCGGGTTGGTGGCTATGCCGCCCAGGCCGCCGGGGGTGGGGACTTCCATCTGGTCGGCGACGGCCATGTGCAGGGGGAAGGCCAGGGCGTGCAGAGTGGGCAGCGTCAGCGTGCGCCAGTGGGGTGACGGGCAGCCTCCCACGGCGATGAAGCCGGCCACGCGCGGCTTGAGGACCCGCGGGTCGGGGGCCGTGTCGACGCCCAGAAGGCCGCGAGTCTCCTTCTGCTCGGCCGGGCCGTGTTCGCGGCGGGCGAGGGCCTCACGGACGAAGACCACGTCCGTGCGCGGACCGAAGGCGCGGTCGATGAGGAGCTTCACCGCGCCCGGTGCGCTGCGGGTGTAGGTGGGGGAGCTGACGATCACGCCGTCCGCGTCGAGCAGCCGGTCGCAGAACCAGGCCGCGTCGTCCCCGGCGTCCGCGGTGGCGGCGGTCACCAGGGACATGTCGGTCAGCCGTACCATCTCGACGGCTGTCCCCTCGCGCGCGGCCGCGGTGAGCGCGGCCTTCAGCAGTACCTCGGCACTGCCGCCCTCCTGCCCGCAGGCAAGTCCGAGCAGACGCATCGACGACACCTCTCTGTGTTCGGGGGATGGGGGGGCGGTCCGCCGGGCCACGCGGGCTCCGGCGGACCGGACGGGGGCGGATGGCAGGGCGGTCAGCCGCGCAGGGTGGCTGCCAGCCAGTCGGCGCTGCGGGTGATGATCTCGGGGAAGTGGTTCGAGAGGATCTCGTAGTGCTGGCCCGGGTACTCGATGACCTCCTTCGGGTCGGGGATCCGCTCGTACATCTCGCGGGCCTCCTCGACGGGGGCGACGGTGTCCTTGGAGGCGAGGATCATCAGGACCGGGGCGGTGATGCGTTCGGCGTAGGCGCGCACCTCCATCTCGAAGATGCGGTCGAGGGTGGAGATGGTGATCTCGTTCCGGAAGCTGGGCAGATGGTGGATCATGTTCTCGACGAATTCCAGACCCTCCTGGTCGCTGAACATGACCGGGTCCCCGGGTTCCGGGACGCCGTGCAGGCGGATGCTCGCGGCCGGCTCGCCGCGCAGCTGGGCCTGACGGTCGGCGGGGATGAGGGCTTCCAGCTCCGCGAGCGTGTCGGCCGGTTGCAGGGTGCGCGCGCTCCAGCCGCTGACCGGGGGGATGATGCTGACGACGGCTTTGACCCGGCGGTCGGTGGCGGCGGTGAAGAGGGAGTTGGCGCCACCGATGCTGATGCCCCACAGGGCGATGCGGTCGGGGTCGACGTCCTCGCGCAGGGTCAGATGGGTGATGACGTCGCGCAGGTCCCGGCACTGCTGCCAGGGATCGAACTGCTGACGGGGTTCGCCGTCGCTGTAGCCGGTGTTGCGGTGGTCGTAGATCAGGCAGGCCAGACCGGCGTCGGTGAAGCCCCGGGCCATGGCGAACATGGATTCCGCGGGACCGCCCAGGCCGCCCTGGAGGATGGCGACGGGCAGGCGTTCGGGACCGTCGGTCGGGCGGAACAGTTTGCCCCGCAGGGTCAGTTCCGACACTCGGAACTCGATGTCTTCGGTGACGGGCATGGTTCTCCTCGTGGTGCGGCTCGTGTCGGGAGGTCGGCGATCAGGTGCGGCTGACGGGGAGGTCGTCGGGCAGGAAGTCGATGTCGGCGGCCCGCGGGTCGGCCGAGGCGCGCAGGATGGGGAAGACCTCGGCGCGCATCTCGGTCTCGTACTCGGCCACGGCCTCCGCCACGGGTGTGTCGCCGTGGGCGGCGCGTTCCAGGGCCCGGGTGAGGGCCGCGGCGTCGCGCAGTGCCGTGTTGGCGCCGGAGCCGAACGAGGGAGGCATGGCGTGGATCGCGTCACCGAGCAGGGTGACGCGGCCGGCCGGCCAGGGGTCTGCCGGCTGTAGGTGACGCGTGGACACCGGGAAGATCGTCGACGCGTCGACGTGCTCGACGAGATCGGCCAGGGCGGGATCCCAGCCCCGTACCGCGGTGCGCATCAGCGTGTGCAGGGTGTCGGCGGAGCTGTGCCACAGGTCGGGAGCCCCGGCGGCGACAGGGCTGCCGGGCGGAAGGCCGAGGTTGACCATGATGTAGGGATCGACGGGATCGACGGGGGCGCCGGGCGCCAGTTCGGCCAACGCCTCGGCGACCGGCCTGCGCGGCCGGTACACGCCGTAGGCGAACATCGCGCCGTTCGGCCCCGTGGCGACGGCGAAACCGTCGAACAGTGCCTCGGGCAGGCGTGCTGCCAGATCGTCGGTCAGCGGTGCGATGGAGTACAGGCCGCGCATTCCGGTGTCCACGACCGGAACGTCGGGCAGCAACTGCCTGCGCACGACGGAGTTGATGCCGTCGGCGCCCACCAGTACGTCCCCGGTCGCGCTCGTGCCGTCGTCGAGCAGCACCCGCACCTTGTCGCCGTCCGCCTCGAAGCCGGTGACGGTGCTGTCGTAGCGGACGATGTCCTCCAGACCGAGGCCCATGATCTGGCGCAGTGTGCGCCTGTTGACGGCTGTGTGGGGCCGCCGCGGGTCGTTGGGCGGGCCGATGTGGGGGCGGGCGCCGAGTTCGCGGGCCTGGTGGTCGAGCATGACCATCACCTCCCGGCGCGGCGTCTCCCGCGAGGTCTGCATGTACAGCTCGAAGAGGTTGTCCGGAAGGCACTGCTGGAGAGCGCGGCCACCCGCACCGTTCATGTGCAGGCGGTAGCCGGCCCGCCCGATGCCCGGCGCGCTCTCGTAGACGGTGCAACTGATGCCCGCGCGGCGAAGACCCTGCGCGAGACAGAGCCCTCCGATGCCTCCACCGGCGATCAGGACATGGAACGACGGCATTGTCGCCTCCTTGATGGGCTCGGAACACCTGCACGATCGGTGCAGGCCCGAGAATGCGAACGTCTGGGTGTGGTGGCGGTCCGTGTGACACGGGGTCCCGCCGAGCCGTGTCACCACTCTTGCGTCCGCCCTGGGATCAGGGAAGCCGAAATCCCTTATGCTCGACATAGACAGAGCTGATGATCATTCGAGGTGGGTGCCGTGACTCTGGACCTCAACCTGCTGCCGCCGCTGGACGCGCTCCTCCAGGAGCGCAGTGTGACGCGGGCCGCACAACGGCTCGGTCTGAGCCAGCCCTCGCTGAGCGCAGCCCTGGCCCGGCTGCGTCGGCACTACGGCGACGAACTCCTCGTCAGGGTGGGCAACAGCTACGAGCTGACCCCCCTGGCGGAACGACTGGTGGAACACACCGAGCAGGCCCTGAACTGGGCGGACCGGGTCCTCCAGACGCGCCCCGACTTCGATCCCGCGCAGGCCCGGCACGAGTTCACCGTGATCATGGCCGACTGCCAACTGCCCACGTTCGGGCGGGCCTTGGCCGACCTGGTCCGCACCGCCGCGCCGAACGTGCGGCTGCGCTTCCAGCACAGTACCGAACGGGTCGTGCAGCAGGCGCTGGACAACCTGCGCACGGTGGACGCCCTCGTCCTGCCCCAGGGCATCCTGTCGAACATCCCCACCTTCGACCTGTACAAGGACCGTTGGGTGTGCGTGATGTCCGCCGACCGCGCCCCGACCGTCCTCGGGCGGGAGGAACTGGCGGAACACCCTTGGGTGTTGCCCTACCGTCACCCGTCGCCGGTCTTCTCCCCCCTGAACCGCCTGCACGCCGAGGGCATCGAACCGCACGCGGAGATCGTCACGGAGAACTTCCTGGCCATTCCCCACCTGGTCGCGGGGACCGACCGGATCGGCCTGATGCCCGAACGGGTCGCGATCCCCGCCCTCTCCGGACAACCGATCACCGTCGTCCAACCCGCCTTCGAGATCGGCCACTTGGTGGAGTCCCTGTGGTGGCATCCCCTCCATGAGCGGGAACCGGCCCACATATGGCTGCGTCGCATGGCCGCTCAGGCCGGCCAGGCAGTCGAGAGCGGCCCTGTGGTTTAAGCCGGCTGGGTAGGGTCGTGGTACACCGACCAGGAGGAGCAGTTGCACGGCGAGCGGGTCGTCATCCCCAGCGACGCACCGGCCTCAAAACGAGTCGCGATCGAGGCTCTGCACGCGCGGATCATCACCTACGTCCGCCGCGACCGTCGCGAACTGGTCGAACGCCCGCTCTGGCTCTTCAGCAGCGGCCCACTCGACTCCTCGGCTTCGGAGCGGGACATCCCGCCCGTACCCGGTGTGAAGAAGACCATGGACCGGCTCGACGCCGAGGAGCACGTCACCTTGGCTCGATGGCCGCATCCTGGGTCGCGAACCCGGACTCCTCCAACTGCCGCCCCGCCGCCGACCGGTACCGGATCCTGTAAGGGTGAGGGCACTTCGACCACCGCGACCGCGGATGCTCACACTCCTTGAAAAACGACCCCATCCCACGAACCAGGACAGCGGAACCCATGGCTGCTGACTCCTCCACGACCGATGCTGGCAGCTTGCTGACCCTCACCGGTTCGGAACAGCGCTGACCTGCGGAAAAGCGCGCAGGATCCGCTATGTTCTGGAACTGGATCGGACGGTCGCAGGAGGAGATCGAACGGGCGCGCCGGGACTGGATGGAAGGGGCGCGGTTCGGGGAGGTCAAGGGGTACGACGGTGCCCCACTGCCCGCACCGGAACTGCCGCCGGTGCCGTTGAAACCGCGGGGAAGGGCGCGATGACCTGCGGAAACGCGTCAGTGTAGGTGGTCGCAGGGCGGAAGGCGGTCGGGTAGTTCTCACTGACTTCCACCTGCTTGCCGGAAGGCGTCCGAACAGCTGGCTGGCTCAAGCCGGTGTGGTTGGGGATTCCTCGGTGTGGCTGTCTGTGGGCGGCTGTGGCAGGACTCTTGCTGACCTGATGCTGACTTTGCTGACACCTCGTCAGGTTCGGGTGGGGGGCTCTTCTCCAAGCTCCGGGGCTTGCGGAGGCGTTTGCAGGTTCGGTGGCGTCCGGACCGATGCTGACCTGGCTGGCGGTCGAGTCAGACGTTGGGGTGGGGCGGCGACGCTCTCAATGCCGCCTTGTGGAGATTCCCCAAGATTCGGACGTCATCGCTGCCTGTCGGCGGCGCCGCTTGTGTCCGATCCGAAAGGTGCTGCGCCGGAGAGTGACTAGCGAATTCTTCGTCTGCTGGTGGTACATCACGCGCATCGCCCTGATCGGCGCGAATGCGCGGTTCTGAGGGACGTGGGCGGACTCTGGCCCGCGTATGGTCCGGATCTTGGTTGTGAGGTGGCGCGGCATGAGAGGGCAGCGCGTATGGCAGGCGGACTACGATTCGCGAAGCCGTTGACGAAGAGATCTTCTTGAAGTCCTCTATTAGGTCGCCCTGACCTGCGGTGATGGGCTCCCTTGGGCCTCTGACCAGCGCGAACGTATCTTTCAGGGGCTTTCGGCTTCATCCGGAGTTACGCGGTTCGTTCTCCCCACGCGCTCCCCAGCGGCCGTCGTACTCCCAGATTCTCCCCATAGGAGGTCCCTTGGGAGATGCGCAGCCACAGAGTATCCGTGGCCGCCTGAGGAGGCGAGGTGATCACGATGAGTAGTCGTTGGGAGCGAGGCGCCAGGGCAGTGGGTCGTGGACAACCGTCTGCTGGACGGCGGCCGGCTTCGTTTCAGGGCGGGTGTCAGTGGCGCGTCTGAGAACGTGAGCGCTGCCTCGTACGGGACCGGCTGGGGCAAAGGCCCCCGCGATGTCCGGTCCGATTTCGTACAGCGTTCCGGCGCGGGTGTCGATGGCCTCCACGATCGGCAGGTCCGTCAGGGCTGGGCCGCTCGGGTTCTCGGTCCACGAGCCGTGCGCCGGGGTTGTGTCACTGCGCTTTCACGATCTGAGTCTCTGCTTCGCGAAGCGCTTGTGGCGTCCGCCCGGCGCACTGGCTGCATCAGGCCGCTCAGGCGGTCGTGGGTACGAGCCGCCACTGCTGGCAGTTGTTGTTCAGCCAGGACCACTGGCGCACGTCGACGCCGTTGCCGGTGCCGCAGTTCGCGACGTCGGCGACCTTCCCGGTGCTGACGTTGGTGATCCGGACGTAGTCGCCGCCGGTGTAGATCAGGCGGAACTTCTGGCAGTTGTTGTTCAGCCAGGACCACTGCCGGATGTCGGTGCCGTCGGTGGAGGAGCAGTTCGCGATGTCGGCGACCTTGCCGGTGGCCACGTTCACCAGTCGGCTGGAGTCGTCGCCCATGTCCTCGATGCGCCATTTCTGGCTGGCGCCGCCGCTGCAGCTCCACTGGAAGATGTTGGCGCCGTCGGCGGTGTTGCCGCCCTCGACGTCGAGGCACTTGCCGCTGTTGCGGTTGACGATGGTGTACGCGGTGGGGGTGGTCGCGGTCTCGCCGGACGGGCCGGCCAGCGTCGTGCCCAGGGCGACCGGGGTGCCGAAGTCGGGCGTGCCGTCGGCGTTCCAGGTGAACTTCTGCGCGCGGGTGGTACGGGAGTTGCCGCAACCGGCAGTGGCTGAGCTGTTGGCGTGGTAGACGATCCAGTTCTCGGTGCCGTCGGGCGACGTGAAGAAGCCGTTGTGACCCGGACCGTAGACGCTGTTGGCATCACTGCGCTGGAAGGCCGGCGTCTGCTTCTTCGTCCAGGAGGCGGGGTCCAGGGGGTCGCTGCCGGTGAGCTCCAGCTGGCCCAGCTTGTAGTCGGGAGTCTGGCAGTCGCTGGCCGAGAAGGTCAGGAAGGTCCGGCCGTCGTGGTAGAGCGGCTCGGGGCCCTCGTTGACGGGGTTGCGGACGGTCTCCCAGCTCAAGGTGGGACTGGAGATGATCCTGAAGGGGCCGCTGAGTGTGTACGGGTTGCTCATCGGGGCGATGACCAGGCTCTGCACGCTTCCGTTGATCTTGCCGCTGCCCACCAGGTAGAGCCGGTTGTCGTGCTTGAGAACAGTGGCGTCGATCAGCCAGCCCTGGGCTGCGGCCGGGCCGGGGGTGAGGCTGGCGTCGGTGAGGATGTTCTTGTACGTGTACGTGCCCATCGGGTCGGTACCCGAACTCTCGAGCACATGGGTGCGCTGGGTGTCGCAGCAGGCGGCGCCGGCCCGTGCGGCCGAGTAGTACAGGTACCACTTGCCGTCGAGGAAGTGGATCTCCGGTGCCCAGATGTTGGCGTTGCGGCCCGCCGTGGTGTCCGACCAGATCTCCACGCTCGGGGCCTTGCTCAGCCCGGCGAGAGTGGGGGACTTCCGCATGAGCAGCTTGTTGGTGAACGTGGTCGTCACCAGGTAGTAGTTGCCGTTGTAGTACTCGAGCCAGGGGTCGGCGCCCTTCTGCGACTTGACCGGGTTGGTGAACGGCTGGCCCTCCGCTGCGGCGGTCGGCTGCGTGACAACGAGGAGCAGGGAGGCGATCAAGGACAGCAGAGCCGCCCCGAGCATCGCCCAGCGACGATGTGACCGTTGATGGTTCATGGTGTGGAGCACGAGGGGTCCTTCCAGCACCTCGTCCGAGCGACTCCCCCGCTCATTCGAGATAGCGATCATTGTTCGTATGCGCGCTTGATTGATCGACGTTCGCCGGGTTTGGCGTCAATAGGTCGAATCCGACGGCCTGTTCTCACCCTCGCCCCGACCGGTTCTGAAGGCTTTTCTGTCCGGCCGCAAGTCGGGGCGTGGAGACTCTTCGCGTGCGGCGGGCCGGAAAGGAGACCGCCGCATCCCTTGCGACGCCAGGGGTGGCAGATGTGCCGGTTCGTTCGCGCAGCTCCCGCCCGTGGGGTCGGACCCGCCCGAGGGTTACGGGACGCCGGGGTGGGGCACTGGGTGTGGGTCACTGGGTGTAGAAGGTGGCGTCTGCCTGAGCGGTCGTCGTGCTGACAGCCTGGACGTACAGCAGGTAGTTGTAGTGGCGTATGTATCGGCCGGGAAGGTTGTACGACTCATAGGAGACGCCGGCGGAGTCCGCGAGGCCGGGCCGGGCGGTGAAGGAGGCGTCACCGGCGAACAGCGTCGTTCCGTCGTTCTTCTCCACCCACACCTCGTTGTTCTTGTGGCGCAGGTAGTAGCCGGGGAAGTTCGCCGATTCCAGGGAGACGGTGCCGGTGCCGGTGAGGCCGGTGACGACGCGGAACTGCGAGTCGGCGAGGGGGGCTACG
>NZ_JBVICQ010000018.1:64047-143593 GCF_055572815.1 Streptomyces sp. NPDC030296 | reverse complement strand
CGTGTACAGGGCGCCGGTGGCGTTGTTGCCGCACAGCAGCCTCGCGCCTTCGGCCAGCGCCGTGTCGACCTTGGCGCGGGTGGCGGCCGCGGCCTGCGGGGTGATCATGGGGCCGACGTCGGTGCGCTCGTCGAGCGGGTCGCCGACGCGCAGCAGTTCGGTGCGGGCGACGAAGGCGTCGCGGAAGCGTTCGTAGACCTCGGCGGCGATGAGGATGCGCTGGGTGCCGATGCAGTTCTGGCCGGCGGCCCAGAAGGCGCCGGAGACGCAGGAGGTGACGGCTTCGTCGAGGTCGGCGTCGTCCATGACGATGACGGGGGCGTTGCCTCCGAGGTCCATGGCGAGTTTCTTCAGGCCGGCGGTGCGGGAGATGGCCTCGCCGGTGGTGAATCCTCCGGTGAAGGAGATCATGCGCACGTCGGGGGCGGCCACGATCGCGGCGGCGATGCCGGCGTCGCCGTTGACGACGGTGACGATCTCCTCGGGCAGGCCGGCCTCGATGAGGGTGTCGACCAGGCGCAGCGCGGTCAGCGGGGTCAGCGCGGAGGGTTTGAGGATGACGGCGTTGCCGCCGGCGAGGGCCGGGCCGAGTTTGTGGGCGACCAGGTTGAGGGGGTCGTTGAACGGGGTGATGGCGGCGATGATGCCCAGTGGTTCGCGGGTGAACCAGCCCTGTCGTTTCTCCGAGCCCTCATGGGAGTCGAAGGGGATGACCTCGCCGGCGTTGCGTCGTGCCTCGGCCGCGGACAGGGACAGGGTGTTGACCGCGCGGGCGACTTCCTTGCGGGCCTGGGTGATGGTCTTGCCGGCCTCGCTGACGATCAGCTGGGCGAAGGACTCGGCGCGCAGCTCGATCAGGTGGGCGGCGCGTTCCAGGACCGCGGCTCTGGAGGCGCGGGACAGGGCGGCCGCGGTGCGGCGCCCGCGCCTGGCCTGCTGCAGGATGCCGCCGAGGGCGTCTGCGTCGGCGGTGGGGACCGAGGCGATGACCTCGCCGGTGTAGGGGTTGTGCACGGGCGCTGTGTCGGCGCCGAGTTCGATGCCGGGGGGTATGGCGGTGTCAGACACGGTGGGTCTCCTTCAGTACGGGGCGGATGGGCGCGGTGTCGTCGTCGGCGTGGCGCTGGTGGATGGCGGTGAGGTCCGACAGCAGGGCGTAGGCGGTCTCGATGCGGCCGGCGCCCGGCCCGGACACCGCGACGGTGCCGAGGAGGGCTCGGGTCGTGGACGTCGATGGTGCCTCGGGCGCCCGCCCGGCCGCCGCCGATACGGACCACGGCCTCATGGGCGGCGGCCCGGGCGGCCGGGTCGGCGGTGAGGAGTCGTGTGGTGGAGGTTTGGCCAAGGTGACCAGGTCGGGGTCGAGGCCCTACCGCTCATCCTCGTGCGCTTCCTGCTCGGTGGCTGCGGTAGTCGTCGAGCCAGCCAAGACCTTCGCTCGTGCCGGCGCGGGGGCGGTACTCGCAGCCGATCCACCAGTCGAAGCCCAGCTCGTCGACCACGTCGAGCAGGTGGCGGACGTTGAACTCACCCCGGTCGGGCTCACCCCGGTCGGGCACGCCCGCGATCTGCAGATGACCGACCCGGCCGGTCGGCAGGTCGCGGCGCAGTGTCGTGGTGAGGTCGCCCTCGACGATCTGGCAGTGGTAGAGGTCGAGCTGCACCTTGAGATGGGAGGCTCCCACCTCCTGCACCACGGCGTGGGCCTCGGCCTGGGTGCTCAGGAAGTACCCCGGCATGTCACGGCCGTTGATCGGCTCGATCAGGATGTCGACGCCCGCCGCGGCGGCCCGTTGCGCGGCCCAGGCCAGGTTGGTCAGGTAGGTGTCGCGGTGCTTGGCCCGCTCGGCCGGTGTCGCGTCCGGTCGGAGAAGTCCGGCCATCAGGTGCACCCGAGGGCAGCCCAGCACCCCCGCGTACTCCAGCGCCCGGTCCACCCCAAAACGCGTCTCCGCCTCACGTCCGGGCAGTGCCGCCATCCCGCGCTCTCCCAACTCCCACGCTCCGGCAGGTGCGTTGAAGAGCACCTGCACCAGGCCGTGGTCGTCGAGCCGGCGGCGCAGCTCGGCGGCGTCGTACGCATAGGGGAAGAGGTACTCGACCCCCTGGAAGCCATCAGATGAGGCCGCGGCGAAGCGGTCGAGGAAATCGTGCTCGTTGTACATCATGGACAGGTTCGCTGCGAACCTCGGCATGCCGGCTCCTGTGCTCGGGCGGGGGAAGGCCACGGTCAGTGGTTCAATCACCTTGCTCCGCAGCCTCCTTGCCATTGCGTGGTCTCCACGGCCCTCTGTGTGGCACGAACAGGTTCAGCCGTCTGCTCGTGCAGCACACGCACCGCGTTCTGCGTTCCGCTGCGCGGGCTGGAGAGCACGGGCTTGCCGACGGCTTCGGCGATGGCGGGAGCCAGCCGTGCCATGGATGCCTGGGCCAGCATGATCACGTCGACCTCCTTGGCCAGCGCCCGTGCCCCGTTAAGCACCATCGCGTCGTGGCGGTCGCGGTCACCGGACATCAGCACCGAGAAAGCGCCCTCGCACAGCCGCTCCTGGACGGTGATGTCGCGACCGGCCGCCCGGGCCTTCTTCTCGACGAGGGCACGGGTCGGCGGCAGCGTCGTGGGGACCGTCGCCAGGACGCCGATGGCGCCCGCGGTCTCGACCGCTGACGCGGCCATCGCGTCGTCGATCTTGACGATCGGGACGGAGACCAGGCGTCGGGCCACGTCGATGGCCGGACCGACCGAGGAGCAGGCGGAGAAGATGACGTCGGCGCCCGCGGCCTGCGCGGCCTGGGCCAGGTGCACCATGCGCTGCGTGCTGGCAGGTGAGACCTCGCCGTCGCGCATCACGGCAGCGAGCACGTCGCTGTCGACGAAGTGCAGGACCCTGGCGTCCGGCGCGAGTTCCGCGAGGTACTCGTTGATGACCGAATCGGCGTCGAGGAACAGCAGGCTGGTGTGCAGTACGGCGATCGAGGCAGTGGTGGACATGGTGGCTCCAACAGGGTGCGGGTATCGGCCCGCGTGCACAGGAGGGCACGAGAGCGCGGGACAGAGCGGTGCGAACCGTGCGCCGACGCGCACGGCCGGGGGCGTACGACGGCCTTGCGTCCGTCGGTGTGGTGCGGCCCGGGGTCGGCGGGGCGGAGCTCAGGTCACGCGTTCGTCCCCTCGGCGCGGGGGCTCAGGCGGCCGATGACCTCCAGGGCGGCGTCCCGGACCGCGTCGCGGCCCGCCGCCCACAGGGAGACGACGTCGGAGCCGGGCAGCGCGGACGGGAGGGCCGTGCGGGTGGCCTCCAGGTAGGCGCGGCGCAGTTCGGCGTTGACGTTGACCTTGGCGACGCCTCGCGCGAGGGCGCCGTGAAGTTCCTCGACGGGCAGACCGCTGGCGCCGTGCAGGACGAGCGGGACGGTTACCACCTCGTGGATCGCGGCCAGCCGTTCCAGGTCCAGGCGGACCGGGTGCTGGGTGAAGCCGTGGACGTTGCCGACGGCGACGGCGAGTGCGTCCACGCCGGTCGCGGCCACGAATTCCGCCGCTTGCCGCGGGTCGGTCATCGCCGCGGTGTGCGCGACGGCGTCGGTGGAGACGTCCTCGTCGCCGGGGAGGGCACCGAGTTCGGCCTCCACCCAGGCGCCGTGGTCGCGGGCCCTGCGGACCGCCTCCTTCGTCAGCGCGATGTTCTCGGCGAACGGCAGGTGGGAGCCGTCGACCATGACGGAGGTGTAGCCCGCCTCGAGGCAGGCGGTGATCTCGTCCAGGTCCCGGCTGTGGTCGAGGTGCACTCCGAGAGGGGCCGTGGAGCGCGCGGCGGCGTCCAGCGCCAGCTTCATCAGGGCCTCGCGGCCGGCGTACTTGAAGGGACTGGAGCCCGCCTGGATGACGACCGGCTGCCCGGCGGCCTCGGCGGCGGCCGTGACACCCTGGACCGTTTCCAGGTTGTAGGCGACGAAGGCGGGCAGGGCGTGACCGGCGGCCGGGCCTGCTTCAGGGCATCGGTTCCGTGCAGCAGCATCAGGCACTCCTGAGCAGGTCGAGGGCGTCGGCGAGGGCGTCGGCGCCCCCGACGTTCCCGGCGAAGACGATGTAGGGGATGCCGGCGGCGGGGCCGTCCACGGGCTCCCAGAGCGAGACGATGCCCGGCAGCAGCGTGCCCCGGGCCCAGGCACGGCGGATCTCAAGGCCGTGGGTGGCGGTGTCGCTGGAGGTGATACCGCCCTTGGCGACGACGAAAGCGGGCCGCCGGGCGGCGTTGACCTGGCGCACGGCCTGAACGAGCGCGGCGGAGACCCGGCGGGAGATCGCCAGACTGCCGTCCGCGTCGGCACCCGTCACCAGCGTGCGAGAGGTGCGGATCACCGCGTCGGCCGAGTCCAGCGCGCCGGCGGCCGCGGCCGCGACCTCGGCGATGTGGGCCTCACGCCGCTCCTCGTCGAGCAGCAGGGCCACGTCCAGCTCGTACTCGGCGATCCCACCTCGCTCCCGCAGGCGGTCCAACTGCCGTGTCGTCAGCGCCACATGGGACCCCACGACGATGAGACCGTGCGGTGCGTCCCCGCGCAGCGGGCGCAGTTCGGCCGGGGTGAGCGGTGCCCGCCCCGCCTGTCCGGCGCGGGCTCTGACGAAGGACGGCCCGACCCGGTACAGCAGCCGCGTGCCGTCCTGCTCCGCCTGTGCGAGGGCCAGGGCGAGCACCCGCAGATCGTCGTCGCACACCGCGTCGACCACGGCCACCCGTCCGCCGCGCAGCGAGGACAGCAGCCGCGCCGTGTGCCCCGGGCCGCCGCGGCGCAGGTCGTCGAGGGTGACGCGCAGGACCTCGTCCGCGGGTACGCGTCCGCCTGTCTTCTCCTGCACCCACTCGGGCAGCGAGGAACTGCGGTAGCCGAAGGTGGCGTCACGGGCGAACTCGCTCGTCCCGACCGGGAGCAGCCCGTCGGCGGTCCGCATCCAGTGGTTCGAGCCGACGGTCAGCCGGCCCGCCTCGATGTAGGCGGGGACCACCACCACACCGTCCGGGGCACCCGCGCCCAGCTCGGTCAGCTCTTCGGCGAGGACGTCGGTCTCCAGCGGGAAGTGGCCGCGCAGGGTGGAGTCGCCGCGGCTGGCCAGGACGTAGCCGGTGCCCTCGGCCGCGGCGGCCGCGTGCAGGGCGCGGACCACCTCGCGGTTGCGGGCGGCGGCGTCCTCAGCAGGCAGGCTGCGGGTGTTGGTGAGGACGAAGAAGACGGCGCTGTCCTGGTGCAGCGCCCAGCGCAGATCGTCCACCGTCCAGGACGTCAGGACGGGCACGTCGGCGACCGTCTGGGTGCCGGTCGGATCGTCGTCGAGGACGACGAGACGGGGGCCACCGGATATCCGGGCGGCCACTTCCGCGGCGCTCACCTCACGGACTGGGGGCAGCCCTTGAAGCACCGCTGCCTCGGGGACGGGCCGCGTCCGGGCATGGAGGGGTAGGGGCATGGCGAACTCCTGCTCCCTTACGGGTAGTTGGGGGGAACGTCAGTCGGGGTCGCGGTTGATCACGTCACACCAGGGCCTGACCGGGTCCCGCGACGGCCTCGGGACACAGCAGCTCGGCGAGGGCGCCGGCGGGCAGCAGGCCCTTGTCCGTGGTCGTGCAGCTCGCCCTCACGGATCTCACGGCACGCCTGGACGACGGCGGCGGCCTTCCTCGGATCCAGCAGGCCGAGTTCCTCGTTCGCCAGGGCGGCGGCCTCCTTCACGGCGGCCAGAGCGTCGATCGGATGCGGGCAGGTGGCAATCGGCGTGCCTGTGATGGCGAAGTTCTCCCGGGCGCGCAGGGTGTGGATGCCCCAGTACGCCTCGGCGGGGACGTCGCGATGACCGAGCAGGTCGTGCTCGCTGCGGTGCGCTACGGCGGTCATGGCAGGCCGGGCCTTCTCTTGGAGCGTGTTCAGGCGTGCGGGTGCGTGGGGTGCGGCAAGAGGGAGAGCGAGCACGACCCGCCAGGGCGGTGCGACGTGCCACGACCACGCCGCGGAAGGTCTGGGCACTCTCACCGCCGTCGGTATCGGCTCACAACGACTCGTCCTTCGCCTTGTCGCAGGCGCCGCCGGACGGCAGGAACCAGGCGGTGCCGCCGTAGAAGGGGACGGGCGACGTCGGCCATCGCCGGGCGGGCGGCAGGACCTCGGCCCGGAGGCCGTCCCCGGAGGCGAGGGCGAGGCGGTGGTTCTTGTTCGTCATAGGCCGATTGCAGCAGCGGGCCGGGCAGCGCGTCCAAGACTCAATCCCGATGTGGCTTATAAGGCGGCCCTATAAGGCGATCTCTACCGCGGTTCAGTCGGCTCTCCGTCCGGGAGGCCATGGTCCGCGGCGGACGGCGGACGGCGGACGGCGGGCTGCGGCGGCTGATCAGCGCGATGCGCAGCCGCTTCGATCCGATCACACCTTCCGGTTCGCGAAGCAGACCGTGAGCTGGACCGCTCGGGGACCTCGCCTGCCGGGCCCGTCCTCCCAAACTCCGAGGCGCCGGCCCGGGACGGCCACCCGGCGCCAGGAACAAAGACGGGCCCCTGCTGGGACTTCGGCAAGACGCCAAACGCCCTTAGCCTCTCGAAGCCATCGGCAGACCCGGAGGATCTTGGTAGATAAGAACAATCTCAACGGCAGCCCGCTGTCCGCAGGCCCCCGGCAGGCTTCTTGAGCTAGGGACATCAGCTCGCCGGGCATCGCCCGGAACAGCAAGAAGACGCCGCGCTGCGAACGCCACGACGCCCTCCTCCAGCCGGAACAGCCCACCGAGTTCGCAGCCCGGTTCCCGGCCGGCCACCGGGCCCAGACGGCGCTTCTCCTGGCCGACTACGCCGGCAACGCCTCCGTGGTCGCGGCACTCTTTTGCACTGGCGTGCGCACGGTGCGCCGCCACGCCGTGGGTGGCCGCCACCGCCCGGCTCCGGCTGCGCCGGGCCCTGCGCCACCGTGTCGTGGACCTCGCGTGCCCGCGGTGCCTGTCCGATCGTGCGGTGGAACAGGCGCGCCAGGCGAATCGGGAAGCCCGGCGCGCGGCCGACGGCTTCCGCGTGATCGGGGCGGCATGGATCGCTGACGCACCGCCTGCCCGAGAACCTTCAGCCCCCTCAGAGCGCTGAAAGCTTTTCTGCATTAGGGATAGTGAAAAGCTGATGCTGATGCGTAAGTTGCATGGATCCTGGTAGGATGGTGACATGGGATTGCGCTTGGAGGAGTCGCTGCGGCTGACGGTGGCCGCGTTGATGCAGGTAACGGGTGAATCGCAGCGGTCGGTCGCGGGGGTGCTGGGACTGACACAGACACAGGTGTCGCGCCGGCAGTCGGGCGCCATCTCCTGGAGCCTGCGCGACGTCGACGTCCTGGCCGAGCACTACGGCATCGGCGCGCTGGATCTCCTGGCGGGTCCGACCAGAGCGTGCGAGGCGCTGCCCGCCGACAGACGCCGTACCGCGCGGACCGAAGCGAGGGGGACGGGCCGGTGAGCGACTTCGACGCGATCGACTCGCTGCTTGACGCCGTCGGCCCCCAGGCCGAACTCCCGCCCCGCCACGTGCGCCGCGAGCTGCGGGAGCGGGCTCGGCTGTCCAAGGCACAGGTGGCACGCGCGCTCGGCGTGAGCCCCTCAACCCTCAGCGGATGGGAAAGCGGCCGGGACCCGGCCGGCGAGATCCGCACCAAATACGCCTACCTGCTGGACGGGCTGAACGCCAAGCTCGCCACCGGGTCCAACACCGAGGCGGCGCCGGCTGCGGAGCAGCCCGTCACGTCAGGTACGGCCGCGACCGTCGCCTCCTCCTCTTCGCCCGACCTCGGCCAGGACGAGGGCGGGGACGACGTGGAGCTGCTCGTCGCCCCCGAGCCCTGTGTGCTGTGCGGCCGTCCGGCCGGACAACGCGTGGCGGGGTTCGCTCAGCACCTGACCCCGGCCGACTGCCGGCCCACCGCCACCGCAGCCCCAGCTGCCCCGCCAGCCGGACAGCCCACCACGCACACCTGGAAAGCGCCGCTGCGCACGACACGGCCGGCGCGTGCGACGGAGCGTTCCAAGGGCCCGGCCCGCCACGCGTTCCAAGAGACGTCCGGCCCGGTCGACCTGATCCGCGAGGCCGTGCGGGCCGCGCTCGCCGAGCACCGGGGCGACGTCGACGCAGCCACGGCGGCGCTGGTGAAGCGGGCCATCCCGGACGCCATGCGACTGCTGGACGAGACCCGCAAGGTGCGACTTCTCATTTCGGTGTCACCATCAGTTCTCACTTGGATGCCATGCATCTCTGCTGGTCCCAGCGCAGAACCGGTGACATCAGATGAGAAGGCTTGGCGACATCGATTGAGAATCTCCAGCGCAGTGAGACGAGAAGCCCAAGGGAATGGCCGTCTGACCTGCAGCTTTCTATTCCAATCTAATTGGATTCTCGGTTCGGCGACTGGTTTGGCAAGCACGATCGACGAGGTGCTGAGCCCTGTCACGATCATCAGAGCCGCATAGGCGGGCAGCAGCATGGGCTGCCCTTCCGCATGGCCACCATGTGCACAAACGGATGTATCCCGGTTACACCACCCACAAGACTTCGGCTCGCCTGGGCGCTCGGTGTCCTGCGGGTGGACCCCCACGCGTGTGGGGAAGGCGACTTGTAGTCGACCGCGACCGCGCGCACCGTGGATCGACCCCCATGCGTGTGGGGAGGACGGCAAACTCATCCTGGCGGACATCCGCATGCGCGACAGACCCTCACGTGTGTGGGGAAGACGAGCTTGCGTGTCCGGAGTGCTGGGGAAGGGGTGGACAGACCCCCACGGGCGTGGGGAGAACCTGAAGGGCGTGCTGCTGGCCTGGGCTTTCGTGGACAGACCCCCACACGGAGCTGAAGGCCGCGCATCGCTCAGCTCGCCGCCCTGCTGTACGGCTGACCCCCACGCGCGTGGGGAAGACCGCAGAACCGTGTGGCCCGGACCGCGAGTGAACGACAGACCCCCACGGGTGAGGGGAAAAAGCCGCCGTTATCGACTGGCTGACGGACAACTACGATCGACCCCCATGCGCGTGGGGATAGCAGCCCGCGTCGGCAGGTGTTGACGGCCAGAGTCGACAGACCTCCACGGGCGTGGGGAAGACAGGGCGCCGACCGCGCCGATGAGCCAGGTGGTGGAACGACCCCCAGGTGCGTGGGGAAGCGACCGTTGGCCCAGGAATATTTGTTCGACGACGGGAGGCAGACCCCCACGCGCGTGGGGAAAGCACCCCGCTGGTATCCAGTCTTTCCCCGCGTGCTGGGCAGACCCCCACGTGTGTGGGGAGAACAGATGGATCTTCAGGGCGGAGAGGTAGGCGCCTGGCGGACCCCCACGGCATGTGGGGAGTGTTCCTGGAACCACCGAGACCATATCCATCAGCCAGGCAGACCCCCACACGTGTAGGGACGCCGAGTGCACCTTCGGCAGCGTCAACACGCTCGACGGACCCCCGCGCGCGTGGGGAAACAGGGCCCTGAGAGGCCCGTGATGACCAGCAGGGGCGCACCCTCACAGGATGAGGAAGCCGACGAGACCCGGATCGCAGGCTACACCTTGCCCTCCCAGGGACGCGTGCCGGGGGCGATGCTCTACATGCGGCAGGATAGGCCCAATACCGCGTGTTGCAGGGTGGGTTGACGGAGAGCGGAGCGGGAGCGGGCTTGTGGGGGTGCGGGAGGATGCGCGGCGCGGTGGGATCGATCTGACGCCGTGGGGCAAGTTCGACCGCGGGGCGTGGGCGGTGTATCCGCTGCTGTTTCATCTGCTGGATGTCGCGGCGCTCGCCGGCGTGGTCTGGGACCGGTACCTGACCCGCGGTCAGCGTCGGCTGATCGCTGCCGGGCTGGGGCTCACTCTGGCCGAGGCGCGCTGTCTGGTGATGTTCATCGCCGGCCTGCACGATCTCGGCAAGTTGTCGGCGTTTCAGGAACAGGAGGCGTATCCCTGGGCCCGGGTTAGCGACACCCTGCGCACGGACACCTGCAACTGGCAGCGTATGCCGCACGAACGGGCGTCCATGCACAGTGTGCTGCACCTGCTGGCCGAGACCGGCTACCCGGCGGACACCTCCGACAGTCCCGGAGTGCTCGTCGCGCAGATCCTGGGCGGTCACCACGGCCGTTTCCTGCAGGTCGACATCGACGGCGCGGCCAAAGCCTCCCGGGTCAACCTCACTCTGGGCGGGCCGGCCTGGCAGGATCTGCGCCGCCGTTACTTCGCCCTGCTGCGCCATCTGACCGGCGCCACCGCGGTGCCCTCGGACGTTTCGGTGCCGGCGGCCGTGCTGATCACCGGAATCGGCATCATCGCGGATCGGCTGGCCAGCCAGCGCCACTACTGGCTGCCCAAGGCCCAAGCGCCCGCCTTCGGCGCCGGCGAGCACTACGCCCAGGCCGTCCGGGACGCCCCCGCCGTGGTCGCAGAGTCCGGGCTGACCCGCATCACCCTGCCGCAGGTGCCGTTCACCCAGGCCCACGGCGGCCTGGAGCGGCCGAACGCCCTGCAGGCCTCGGTGATCGGGCAACTAACTGCCGCGGTGGGGGAGAAGGGGCCCGGCATCCTGGTGGTCACCGACGCCACCGGCGGCGGAAAGAGCGTCACCGCGCTGGAAGCAGCACGGATCTTCAACACCTGCGGGGACACGGCCAGCATCCTGTGGCTGCTGCCAACCACAGCCACCACCGACGCGGCCTACGACATGCTCGAGGCCTACGTCGCGGCCCACCATCCCGAGCACGCCCCGGTCTCCCTGGTCCACAGCCACAGCTACGACAACACCGCCTACACCGACCACCGCCTGGCCGCCCACGAACCCTCCACCAGCGACGCCTACTGGCCCGACAACAGCGACGGCGACGATGACGAGAGCAAGCCGGCTGCGGGGGAGCGGCCCGAAGAACGCGTCACGGTGCCCGACGGCTGGCTGCGCGGCTGGGACAGGGCCCTGCTGGCCCAGTTCACCGTCGCCACCCACGACCAAGCCCTCATGGCCGCCCTGCCGGTCCGCTTCAGCGCCCTGCGCATGATGGCCCTGTCCGGGCGGACCGTCATCGTCGACGAAGTCCACGCCCTGCCCCCGTACATGCGGCAGACACTGTCCCGGCTGCTGCACTGGCTCGGCGCCCTGGGCTGCCCCGTGGTGCTGCTGTCCGCGACCCTGCCCGGCCACATCAGCAGCCAACTCGTCCGCAGCTATCTCGACGGCGCCGACCACCCGCACCCCGAAACAGCCCACCTGGACTGCCGGCCCCCCTACCCGGGCTGGCTCTACGCCGCCGCCTCGGACGCCTCCCTCACCCGCATCGACCCGGCCGCGGCCAAAGCCCACGCCGACCGCCACCGCCGCCGCGCCGACCTCCGTCTCCACCCGGTGCGACACTCCTCCTGCACCGACCCCGAAGACACCCCCGCTCGGGAGAGCCGCCTGGAGCGGATCACTCAGGAGATCGCCCCCGTCGCCCGCTGGGGCGGCTGCGCCGCGGTGTACTGCGCCACCATGGCCGACGCCCAGACCACCTACACGCATCTGCGTACCGCCCTCGACTGGCCGCACGGCGGCCCTGACGACCAGCTGCTCCTGCTGCACGCCCGCCTGCCCGGCCACCAACGCGAGGCCCTCACCCGCCGTATCCGCACCGCTCTGGCCTCAGCCGGCGAGCGCCCCGGGCGGCTGGTAGTCGTCACCACCAGCCTGCTGGACATGAGCCTCGACATCGACGTCGACGTCATGGTCAGCGACCTGGCACCCCTGCACACCCTCCTGCAACGCCTGGGCCGCCTGTGGCGCTTCGACCACATCGCGCGGCCCTACTGGCTGTGCGGCGGTCGCCCCCGTCTGATCGTCCTGGAGCCCACCGACCATCGCGGCCGCACCCTCCTCCCGCCCGCCTGGCGCCCCCTGGACTCCCCGTTTCTGCCGCTGGCCACCGCCGCCTATCTCGCCCGACGGCCCGAGCAGCCGCTCACCCTGCCCGACGACGTGCAGCAGTTCGTGGAAGCCGTGCACGGAGACGCCGACGCCCTGGCCCGTACCGATGCCGCCCTGCGCCGCAGCCACACCCTGCACCAGGCCCGCACCCGCACCGAGGAACACCACAGTCTGCTGCACCTGGTCCCGGCGTGGCACGACATCCTCTCGCTGTCCGATCTGCACCGCCAGAACCTGCACCCCCGCGAGGCCGCCACCCGTCTGGGCGCCATGCCCCGCCGCCTCCTGCCCGTCTACCGCATGTCCGGCGGCCGCCTCACTCTGGACGCGGCCGGCACCCGGCCGCTGCCCGAGCACCGCAAACCGACCACCGCTCAGATCCGCACGATCCTCCAGCACACCCTGCCCGTCCCCGCCGCCTGGGTCGCCGGCCGCACAAGAGACCACCGCATCCCCGCGTCCTGGCGCAGTCACGCCCTCCTCGCCGACCTCGTCCTGCTCGCGCAGGACGCCGGCGATCCCTCCCGGCCGGTGCGCTTTGGCCGGCATCGTCTGCACCTCGACGGCGCCCTGGGACTGGTCCACACCGAAGACTGAGCCGCTTCCTGCTTCCCGCCTCACGCCGCCCGCCCGAGCCCCCTCACGGGCATCGCCGTTGCAGGAAGACGGGACCTTTCTGCCCGGGGCACGCAGCTGCGCGGTGCCAGAAGACCGAAGGTCACGAATTCTCATCTCAGGCCGCCAGGGCTTCTCATCCGATGCCCCCTGCCGCGGCTGGGACCAGACAGGAATGCCTGACATTGAGCGAGAACCGGCAGTGACATCGAAATGAGAAGTGACAGCCGTTGCACCGTCCGCACGGATTGAGGAGTGCGGTCCGGAAATGACTTACGTTCAAAAAAGGGGCACCGACCGGTAATTGTCGGCTGGACTATGTGGTTCGGAAGCTGCTCGTCTATGGCTAATATGGAAACGCGGAGCCGGACTGACGTTCGAGTCCGGTCTCGCGCGCCCTGCCTGCTGCGCTGTGTGCACCACACCCTTGGTGCCCCCGTGGTGCAGGGGCGGCACGTCGGCGTGACCTGACCCGGCCCGCGCTCGCACCGTCTGCCCCTTCCTTTCCCTTCCTGCCGCCCTGGTACGTCCCTGACGCCTTGGCCTGCGCAGAATTCCCGCTCCGGCGCGCGAGTCTTCCCGGAATCCCTCTCTTGTTCGTACCCGGCAATGGATCCTGTGTGTCTTCCCCGCATTTTGAGACCGACAAAGAACCGTGTATTCCCGTCCTCTTCCCGGACGGGCGCCAGGAGGAGCTGGGGTGGCGGGACGTGCTGCTGCGCGCCCACCTCATCAAGGACCTGGCACTTCCCGTCCCGCCGGCGGCATCAGTCGTCTTGCGCCTGCTCGTGGTGATGGCCGCACGGGTCAGCGGCCTGGACGCACGAGGACAGCGGCGCATGACGGCACGTCAGTGGGCTGCCCGCCGAAGGGAGTTACTGGCGCATCCCGCCGGGTTCGACCCCGACGCCGTTCATGCCTACTTCGACACCTACATCTGGGACCTGTTCCACCCGGAGCGGCCGTTCCTGCAAGACCCGAGACTGGCCAGCCAGTGCCCGCAACGTGCCGGCGTCAACAAGCTGGTCTTCGGCCGCCCCGAGGGCAACAACCTTTCCTGGCTCAGCCCGCACTCCGACAGCGCCCCACAGCCCGTGCCCAGCGCCCAGGCGCTGTGGCACATGCTCGTCCACCACTACTACGGCGCGGCCGGCCAGTGGTCGGTGCGCACCGTAGGCGACCGTTCCCTCAACCGGGCCAAAGCCGGCCCGCTGCGCTCGAGTCTGTCCTTCCACCCTCTGGGCCGGACCCTGTACGAGACCCTTCTGGCCGGCATCCCCAAGCCCGACCCGTCCTGGCCGGACGCAGTGGACCACTGCCCGTGGGAGGAGCCGCTGCCCCACCCCGACCCCGACGACGACGGTGACCCCGTCGAGGGCCCGGACCCCGATGCCGCGCCGCCGCCGGTGTCCTCACCGGGCCGTCTGCTGACCGGCCGCTCGCGTCACGCCGTCCTTCTCATCCCGGCGCCGGACGGACGCCACGTGACCGACGCCTACCTGACCTGGGCCACCCAGAAAAAACTCCCGGCCCTCGACCCGTACCTCATCCATCACATCCACGCCGACGAACCGGTCACCCGGCGCCACCGACCACGCCGCGCGGACGCCGACCGGGCCCTGTGGCGCGACCTGGACGCGCTGCTGCTGGCGGGCGACGAGGACGACCGCAAAGGCACCCAGGCAAAGAGCGGCAAGGGCCGCTACACCGTCCAGCGCCCCGACGCCTTCACGACCCTCAACGACCTGCCCCCCGACCTGCGCGCCGCCCTGCGGGTGCGGGTCTACGGATTCGACCAGGACGGCAAGACCACCAACCGCACCTGGTACACGGCCCTGACCCCACCGATCTGGCCCTGGATGCAGGAATGCGACCCGGCCGCGGCCGAGCGGATCGCCGCATGCCGCAAGGCCGCCGAAGAGATCGGCGCCCACCTCGACCGCCTCTCCCAGGACGCCTGGAAGCAGACCACCAACTCCGGCAGCCCCCGCCACCTGCCGCCCTGGACCCGCAGCGCCCGCACCTTGTACTGGCCCCGCGCCGAGGCCACCTTCTGGAACCTGCTGAACGAACCTGCCCGCAGCGCCCGCGCGGCGTTCGCCGCGGACGCCATCGACGCCCTGCGCACCGCCACCCGCCCGGCGATCGCCCAGCACTTCCGCGCCGCCGAAGCCGTCGCCACCGCCCTGGCCCAGCTGCGCCTGCGCAGCCGCTGATCCTCCCTCACCACATCCATCTGCCCACTGTTTCTTGCCGTCTTATCGGAGGCTGTCGCCCCTATGCCCGTCACCACCGCGCAGCGCCGCGCCCACTACGACGACTTCGTCCACCAGGTCATCACCCTGTGCGCGGTCAACGGCATCCGCGCCGACCTCAACTCGGGCTTCGGACGGTCCGTCGCAGAGTGCTCCCGGATGCCAGAGCACCTCACCCGGCACATCGCCGGCTTCGGAGCCCGCCGCGCCCACTACACCGTGGCATCACTCATCGCCCTGCACCGCGACCTGCCCCACGAAGAAGGCCCCTACCAGCCGGAGCAGCCCGCCCCCGGCAAGGACCAGGACGCCACCACCACACCGACCGCGAACACAGCTCCGGCATCCGACCCGTCGGGTCCGGCAGCGGCGGCGAGCACGGCTGAGCGGCCCTGGCGCCGCCGTCCCGATCTCGGCACCCACCTCGCCATCGCCGTGGCCCGCTACGGCTTCAAAGAGGCCACCATGACCAACCGCGTCAAAACCCTCACCCGGCTCGACACCTCGCTGCTGCACCCGCGGCTGTGGACGCTGACCGGCCACCTGAACAGCCGCGGCGCCGCCCGCCTCGACTTCGCCGTTCTGCTGGAGGACCTGGCCTGGTGGGACGACGACCAGCTCGAGGTAGCGGCCCGCTGGCGCGAGAACTACTTCCTCACCCTGCACACCATGACGTCCAAGGAGCAGTGACATGACCGCCTACGCGCCCGCCCGCTACGCCGACTTCCACATCCTGCACCCGCTGCCCGCCTCCCTCCTCAACCGAGGAGAGGACGACCTGCCCAAGACACTGCTGCTGGGTGGCGTGGTCCGGGCCTTGGTGTCCTCGCAGTCCTGGAAGCGGGCCGTGCGCCTGCGCCTGGAGGACGTCCTGGACGAGCACGCCGCCCGCACCCGCATGCTGCCCCTGCGGGTGGCCGATGCCCTGCGCGCGGTCGGCTGGCCCACCGACCTGGCCGCCTTCGCCGGAACCCAGATCGTGCGCTCGGCCACCACGGAAGGCCTCAAGACCGAGGAAAATCAGCGAGGCATCACCTCGGCCACCCTCTACCTGCCGCGCGACGTCCTCGACGACCTCACCGACCTGTGCACCGAACACCGCCCGCACCTCGAAGAAGCCCTCGCCAAGGAAACCGCCGCACAGACCGCCCCGGCCAAGGGCACCCGCAAGAAGCCCAAGGCGGAGGCCGTCCTGCCCACGCCCCGGGTTGCGTCCGTGATCCGCCGGCGCACCGCGACCATCAACCTCTTCGGCCGCATGCTCGCCGAGGTGCCCGACGCCCACGTCGACGGCGCCGTGCAGATGGCACCCGCCTTCACCGTCCACGCCAGCTCACCCCAGCCCGACTACTTCACCGCCGTCGAGGACTGGGCAGCCCCGAACGAGGCCGGCAGCGCCCACCTGCAGACCGCGTTCTTCACCACCGGCCTGCTCTACCGCTACGCCACGGTCAACCTCACCGAACTGACCCGCAACCTGAACGGCGACCACGACCAGGCCCTGCACCTGCTGGGCCTGGTCGCCGACGCCTTCATCGACGTCATGCCCGGCGCGAAGAAGACCTCCACCGCCCCGCACACCTACCCCCACCTGGTCCACTACACGATCCGCGACCGCCGCCCCGTCTCCTACGCCGCCGCTTTCGAACAGCCCGTCAAACACGCCCCCGGCGGTGGCTACACCGCCCCCGCCATCACCGCCCTGTCCGAGCACGCCGCCGGGCTGAACCGGCTGCTGGGCACCCGCAGCCTCGTCGGCTGCGGCTACGCCACCCTGCACCCCGGTCCCGTCGACCACCTCGGCACCGCCCACGCCGGCCTCGACGACCTCATCGACGCCCTCACCAAAAACGCGGCCCTGCCCACCGGGACCCGAGTATGAACGGCATCCTGCTGCGCCTTGCCGCACCACTGATGTCGTTCGGAGAACACGCCGCCTTCCACTACCGCGACACCCTCCCCTTCCCCTCCCGCTCGGCCCTCATCGGCCTGTTCGCCGCCGCCGACGCACGCCCCCGCAACGAAGCCCTCGCCCCCGACCCGGACACCGGCCAAACCCCCTACACCGAACTGACGTTCACCGTCCGCATCGACCGCCCCGGCACCCGGCACACCGACTACCACACCGTCGGCGGCGGCCGCCCGCACCGCCAGGGCCTGCGCACCAGCAGCGGCGCCTACCGCCCCCGCGAGAAGTCCACCCTCATCACCGAACGGGTCTACCTCGCCGACGCCGTCTTCACCCTCGCCGTCCAAGGACCCGACCCGTTCCTGGAACACCTCCTGAAGCGGCTCGAACAACCCGCCTTCGGCCCCTACCTCGGCCGGCGCGCCTGCCTCCCCAACGAACCCCTCGTCCTCGGCGGCCCGCACGCCGACCCCATCGGTGAACTCCTCCACCACGTCCCGCTCAGCCTCACCACACCACCCCGCGCAGGCCAGGCCACCGTGCCCGTCGCCTTCGTCTGGGAACACCCGCCCTCCCACGTGCCGGCCGCGCACAGCGAACGCGAAGTCGCCGACGTCCCCCACGACTTCACTCCCACACGGCGCTTCCACAAGATCCGCCGCACCTGGCACACCACCGAAGACCTGCCCGCCGCCCTGTACGCCCCACCCCCCGCACTCACCGAACTGACCGCCTACATCCACCAGGACCCCACCCCGTGACCAGCACCCCAACCGCCGCCCTCGCCACCACAGCGACACTGACCCGCATCCGCCTCAACCGCCGCAGCCCGGCCGCCCGCCGTGACCTGGCCGACGCCGTCAGCCTGCACAAGAGCGTGATGCTCCTGGCCCCCGACGACCTCGGCGAAAACCCCCGGCAGCAAGCCGGCCTGCTCTTCCGCCTGGAAGACGCCACCGACGACACCCCACCCACCCTGCTCGTCCAGTCCCACCAGCCGCCCGACCTCACCCGCCTGCCCCACCACTACGGCACCGCCGAAACCCGACCCCTGCACCCCATGTTCCAGGCCCTGACCCCCGGCCGAGCGGTGCGCTACCGCATCACCGCCAACGCCAGCGCCGCCCGCCGCGTCCTGGACGACCACCACCCCGTCGACAACAAGCACGGCAGAAAAATCGTCGCCCTCTACGGCGACGACGCCCTCGACTGGTGGCAGCGCCGCGCCCACCAAGCCGGCCTCACCCTGGCCACCACCGACATCACCCCCGCCCGCTTCCCCCGCACACGCCACCACGCCGCAAAGCCCGGCGAACAAGCCCACTCTCCCGGCCCCATGCACGCACTGACCCGCTTCGACGGCCTGGCCACCATCACCGACCCCGACCAACTCAGCCACGCCCTGCTCACCGGCATCGGCCGCGGCAAGCCCTACGGCGCCGGCCTACTCACCCTCGCCCCCGCCTGACCCACCCGCGCCCCGACGTGCGCCACCCCAAGAAAGACCCCGACGCATGCCCGCAACACCACCACCCGACGGCCCCTACGACACAACCTCCCTGCGCGCCGCCGCCGTACGCCGCCTACTGCGCCTGCGTAATGCCGAACGCCTGACCCACTACGACGTGCGTACCGTCGCCGCCGCCTTCACCGTCCACTGGCGCACCGTGCGCCGCTGGATGGACAACGCCACCACCCACAACGGCACCTACACCCCCCAAGGCCGCCGCCACTTCACCCTCACCCCGGCCATGCACGAAGCCCTGACCCGATGGAACGGCAACGCCGCAGCCACCTACCGCGAACTCGTCGCCGACGGCATCTTTGGCAACCCGCCCCGTGTATCCCAGGCAACCTTTTACCGCGCCGTAGACCGGGAACTCACGCCCGGCCAGCGTGCCGCCCTCAGAGGAGGCGAAGCCGCCCGCCGCCGACACGACGTGCACGCCCTGCGCCCGCACGGCAACCGCAACGACGTCTGGGAGACCGACCACGTCGAAGCCAGCGTCTTCGTCAACATCGACGGCCGCCGCCGCAAACCCTGGATCACCTGGTTCATAGACCACACCACCGCCGTCATCTGCGGGCTGGCCATCACCCCCCACCAGCCCAGCCAGGACGCCATCCTGGCCGCCGCCCGCGACGCCATCCTCTGCACGGATCACCACCAGCCCTTCGGCGGCATCCCCCGCAAAATCCGCACCGACCGTGGCCGCGACTTCCTGGGCAGGTGCGTGGACGAGGCGTTCAAAAAGTTCGGCACCGAACTGATCGTCCTGCCGCCCTACAGCCCCCACCTCAAAGGCACCGTCGAAGCCATCAACGGCGCCGCCAAGCACATGCTGTTCAAAGGACTGCCCGGCTACGCCCACACCCCCCGAAGCCGCCGCGACCGCCGCGGCCAGCCCCTGTGGGCCCTTAACGAACTCCTCGACTACGAAACCTTCGTCACCGTCGTCCTCGACTGGGTGGACTGGTGGAACAACGACCACACCATCGCCCGCCTCCACCGGCGCACCCCCGCCCAGGCCTGGCACGCCGACCTCACCCCCATCGACACCCTCGACCCCGCCGACCTGCACACCTACACCCTCACCGACGCCGGCCCACCCCGGAAGATCACCAGCAAGGGCGTCCGCTGGAAAAGCGCCTACTACGTCGGCGACTGGATGCACGGCCACTCAAGCGCCGGCGAGATGGTCCGCCTGCGCCACGAACCCCACCACTACCACCGCGTCGAACTCTACGACGCCGACACCCTCACCTACCGCGGCCCCGCCTTCCGCAGCGACGAAATGAGCCCCCGCCAAGCCCGCGCACTGCACAACGCCCGCCGACGCGAAGCCGACCGCTACGCCGCCAAAGCCCGCCGAGCACGCAAAAACGCCACACCCCGCTACGCCGCCACCAGCGTCGCCGCCGCGCCCGAACCCCTCAACCGGCTCACCGCCAGCCAGGCAGCCGCCCAGCTACGCCAGATGCAAACACCGGAAGGTCACCTGCACGCCGAGGCCCGGCCCGACCTCCTCAACTGGCCCCAGCCCGAGTCCGCCCGCTGGACCAAGCCCCGGCCCGGCCCCAAGCCCCAGGACACCGAGTGACCCACCCGACGACCACGCCCGAGAACCAGCCGACCGCCGGCTCGAACTACCACTACATGGGCCTGCACGGTGCCCGCGCCATGCTGACCCAGGCCAGCGCAGAGACCTACGCCAACCTCGTCACCACCCTCAACGCCGACGCCGGCAAGGGCGCCATCATGTGCGTCCACGGTGGCGTCGGCCTGGGCAAGACCTTCGCCGTCAACAGCCACCTCGACGATCTCGCCCCCCACACCACCCTGCGCATCAAAGTCGGCTCCGCCAAAATCCAGGCCCTGCGCGCCGCCCTGTACAAGAAGCTCGACCTCCCCGGCGAGGCCCCCCTCAACAGCACCCGCTGCGAAGCCATCCTCAGGGAAGCCCTGTCGGAAACTCCGCGTGTCCTGGTCGTCGACGAAGCCCAGTGGCTGGACACCCGGGCCTTCGAATTCATCCGCGAGCTCTGGGACGACGAGGACACCCGCCTCGCCGTCGTCCTGGTCGGAGCCGAAACCTGCTACCAGAAGATCAAGAATCGTCCGGCTCTGGACTCCCGCATCCTCGTCTGGCAGCGCTACAAGCCCCTCACCCCGGCCGAAGTCCTCACCGTCATCCCCGAATACCACCCGCTGTGGGCGGACGTACCCGCAGACGAACTGCTGTGGATCGACGACGTCGCCTGCCACGGCAACTTCCGCCAGTGGGCCAAAATCACCTACCTGCTCCGGGAACAGCACGACGGCCCTGACTCGAAGAGAGCCGGTAGTACGGGTCCAGCGAACCCGCCCCCGCCGCATAGCGCGGCCACACCGCTCCCTCCCTATAGCCGGGACCTCGTGCGCGCCGTCCTCAGCCGCCTCGACCCCACCCAACGTCACACCGACTGAAGCGCTGCCCGGCGTCTGGGCGCATCCGCACCGCCACCGGAGCCGGCGGTGCGGCACCGGCAGCCACCAGCGATACGCCACGCCCGGTGACCCACAACGTGGGGGAGCGGCTGGCACATCCGCCCTCCTGGAGGGGCGGACAATTACCAGCCCGCCCAGCCAACGACACCGCGGCAGCATGTCGCCGCCGCGTGGCATCGCTCGGTGTGCCTTCTGGACGACGTTGAGATCTGGACCGCCCGTGGGACGACCGCGGGTGGGCCGCACACTCTCGGCAGCACGCAGCCCTATGTCACAACGAGGCGCTCTGTTTGCTTATGGAGGGGGAGCGCGGCGTGACGGACGCCGTCCTTGGACACAGGGCTGGGGTATGGATCCCATGACGACAACGGTCGCGGCGGGAGCCGCCGCAGGCGGCTACATCCTGCGTCTTGGCCATCGCGGGATCAGGCTCCGCGCGCAGATCCGGCGCGCCGAACTCCACCAGCACGGTCTGTCGGAGCGCACCCGGTCACTGCCGCCGGGTAGTCGGCTCATCGAGAAGACCACGTATCACGACGTCGATATCTTGATCGGCGGCCACGCTGCCGGCCGCGGGGCGAGGTGATGCACGACATGGCCATCGAGCAGCCGCCCTTTGAGCGGCACCATCGCCTCGCGGGCGAGGACCCACGCGTGCAGCTGCTGGTCGCCGGATTCGGCGGCGGCCCGGGCGGCGGTCGCGAACCAGGCACGGGCCTTCCGGCGGCTGCCCAGATCGTGTAAGACGATCGCGGTCATCCCGGCCATCTGCCCGGCCGCCCGGCACAGCCTGGCCCGGACCGGTGCGGGCTGCGGGACGGTGAGCAGCGGGCGCAGCGTCGTGAAGTCGGTGACCAGGTCGGCCAGGACGCAGGTGGGTGCCTGTCCGTGGTAGCCGTATCCGTAGCTCTCGGCTGCGGCCTCGAGGTCGGCCAAGTCCTGGGGAGTATCGGGGGAGAGGGGCTGGTCGACGTCGGTCCGGGCGGCGGTGAGCGCGGCGAGGGCCGGAGCGGTGAGGCCGGCGGCGAGCGCGCCACGCAGCAGGTTGCGGCGCTTCATCGAATCGTCTCCATGGTCGGACTCCGTGCTGAGAACGGGGGTGTCCTCCCAGGGGTGCGCAGCAAGCCCCAGTAGGGCACCGGGAATGCGCAGTCCGCCGGCGATTCGCTCGACAGTCGTGAGAGCGGTGACAGCTGTGGTGTCCCGGGCGATCTGGCTGACCCGCTCGGCTTTCAGCGCGCACGCTTCGGCGATCCGGTTGAAGGAGATCCCCACGTCGTGGGCCAGGGCGAACACGGTGGTGAAGTCCCGTTCGCGCAGGGCCCGGACGAACGCCGGGTCGGCTAGCAGACGGCGCGGCACTTGGGCGGTGACGGCGGTAAGTCGTCCACAAATCCCCTAGAACTCTTGTGGAATGACAGTGCGTCAGCCCCACGACCATACCCATCGTGGGGCCCCGTCACGGAGTTATCGCCCGTGTTGTTCGCGGCTGCGGCTATCCAGGCCCGGCCACCAGCCCCGCAGGAGGATTCCATGCAGAGTCCTGCCACGCCCCCGCCCGCCACGTCCGGGCCGTCGACGGGTGGCCTGGTCCGCTCCCGCCGGTCGATCGTCGCCGCCTGGGGCCCCGCAACGCCATCGCCTCGGACGGCGGCGGCACCGGCAAGAGCGACGGCAACGACTGACGGACCGGGAGCCCTGACGCGATGACGCGCCTGTCCATCGCGGCGTGCCTGGGCGAGGACTTCCTCGCCCAGGCACTGCACCGCGAACACCGCCACGTACCCGTCGCCCTCGATGTCGCCGGACTGATGACGTGGGACGACCTCAACCAGATCCTGGCCGCCCACCGCATGGAGCCGCCCCGGATGAGGCTGTCCCGAGACGGCGAGACGCTGCTGGTCGGCGGCTACACCACGCCGGTGGCCACCCGCCGCCACACGGTGTGGTACCGCCTGCACCCGGCCGAACTGCACGCCCGTCTTCAGGAGGGCGCCTCGCTCGCCCTGGACAGCGTCGACGAACTCCACCCGCCGATCACCCGCCTCTGCGAAGCGATCGAGCGCGAGCTGCGCACCCGCGTGCAGGCGAACCTCTACGCCTCATGGAGCGCCACCGAGGGCTTCGGCATCCACTGGGACGACCACGACACGGTCATCGTCCAGCTGGACGGCGCGAAGCGGTGGCGGATCTACGGCACCACCCGCCCGTTCCCGCTGTACCGCGACATCGAGGACCCGGGCGAGGCGCCCACCGAGCCGGTCGCCGACCTGATCCTGCACCCCGGCGATGTTCTGTACGTGCCGCGCGGAGTCTGGCACGCGGTCTCTGCCGACCAGGGCACCCGCTCCCTGCACGTCACCTGCGGCCTGCAGACCCACACCGCGACCGACCTGATGACAAGGGTGTCCGAGCAGCTGCTCACGCACGAGGACTGGCGGCGCGACCTGCCGCTGCTCGCCGCGCCGGAGGTCAAGGCCGACGCCGTGGACCAGATGCGCAAGCGGCTCGCCGAACTGCTGGACGATCCCGGGCTGATCGCCCGCTACCGGGCGGCGATGGACGGGCAGGCCGTGGGCCGGATGGTGCCGAGTCTGCCGTACATCTACACCGTCCCCGTCGACGGCGGTCTGCGGGTGCGGCTGACGACCGCCGTCGCGGTGCTGGACGTCGGCGAGGACACGGTGACGCTGTCCGCCGTCGGGAGCACGTTCGAGTTCGCGCCCGAGGCGGAGGCGGTGCTGCGCCCGCTGGTCGACGGCCGGACCGTGGACCTGGCCTCGCTCGCCGACACCGCCAGCCTTCCCCTGGAGGACGTCGCCGCCCTGGTCCAGGAGCTCGTTGCCGGGCAGGCCGCGACGGTGGGGAGCCTGCTGTGACCGCACAACTCGCCCTCGGTACCTACCGGTGCCAGGCGGTCCCGGAGGCGGCCGTCCGTGCGGCCGCCTCCGGCGCGTGGATCGATACCGCCCCCAACTACGCCACCGGCCAGGCGCAGACCCTCCTGTCCTCGGTCCTGGCAGCCCACCCGCACGTGCGCATCTCCACGAAGGCCGGGTTCTTCACCGCGGCCACCGGCGCCGACGCCGTGAACGACGGTGCCCTCACCGAGGATCAGGCCGTCGCCGGGCACAGCCTCGCCCCCGACTACGTGCGCTGGCAGATCCGCCGCAATCGCGTGCAGCTCGGGCGTGAGCGGCTGGACCTGGTCCTGCTGCACAACCCGAGTAGGCCCACCCCGGCGACAGTCCCGCCCTCCACCGCGCGATCCGGGACGCGTTCGAGGTCCTGGAAGAGGAAGCGGCGGCCGGGTGCGTGGCCGGGTACGGGGTCGCCACGTGGGCGGGCCTGGAAGAAGAGGCGTTCACGGTGGGGGAGCTGCTGGCTCTGGTGCAAGCCGCTGCCCTTCGGCAAAGCGGATCTTGTGCGCGGGTGACCACTCCTGCTCTCCGTCCGACCCACTGGGGGCCGCCCGCCGTCCTCATCCCCGATGTCGGTCCCGACTGCTGTCAGTCCTGCCTGCAACACTGGGCACAGAGCACACAAGTACGGGGAGGGGTCGTGGCTCGGCGCAGCGCATTCCACCAACCGGAGCAGCTTTTGGCGCAAGGCCAGAAGACCGCGTCCTTATCCCCTGGGCACTACGGCCAGCCGGAGACGGCCGGGGAGTGCACCCTCACCGCGCAGGACATCGAGAACGATCACGCGAGCCGGTCCCGATACCTTCGCTACCTGACCGGCATGCTGTCCAAGCCCGCCCCAGCAGCACCGGGCAGTCTCGTTCCCCGCGTGATCGTTCAGTTCTGGGACGACGGCGCGCACATCCCTGCCGACGTCGGCGAGTGCATGACGAGCTGGAGAGCGCTGGAACGCCAGGGCTTTCAACGGGAGGTTTACGACGACGCCTCGGCGCGCTCGTTCATCCGTTCCCAGTTCGGGCACCCGCACACGGCCGCCTTCGACTCCTGCAGCCACCCTGCGATGCGCAGTGACTACTTCCGGCTGTGCTACCTCGCCCGAAATGGCGGCTTCTACGTCGACGCGGACGACGTCTACCAGGGCACCGACTGGACCCCTCTGTTCCGCGACGCGCGGCTGCGACTGCAGGCCCTGTGCTACGACACCGCTACCGACACCATGGTCGACCCGCGGCAGGCCATGGCGGCCGACGGCCACAGCGGCACATTCATCCATTACGTGAACAACAACCCGATCATCGCGCGGGCCGGGCATCCCGTCGTCGTCGCGGCGCTCGAGGCATCCACGGCCGCGCTCCTGGCTCACCCCGGCGGCCGCCTGGACATCCAGACTATGACGGGGCCCGGCAATCTCACCGTCGCACTCGCCCGGCATGCGCTCCAACGGGAGCGGTCCGCCCAACCCATCGACGTCGAAATCCTCCTGGACTGGGACACCGTAGCCGTCAGCCGGTGGCCGCTCAGCTACCGCGCAGATGAACGCAATTGGCGCTTGTGGAGCCAGCAGCAGTGACCACAGGGCCGCAGGCCCGGTGCCACCACAGACCGTTCGAATCGCAAAGGCAGTGTCTGCCCGCCCATGAACATCAACTCTCTGCACGGCCTCTCTGTCCCCTTGCGCGACCACGCCCGTTACCGCACCAGACGCCTGACCACCCGACGACGCAGCACCGCGTTCTCCTCCGCCCCCCAGAGCCTGGCCATCGGACGCATTTACGTGATCAACCTCGACCGTGCTCAGGAGCGGTGGAGGACGGTCAACCGTGAACTCAGCCGGTTCCAGGAAGCAGACGGCCGTCCGCTGCACACCCTCGCCAGACGCTTCCCGGCCATCGACGCCCGCCACCTCCAGGGTCCGCCGGCGCCGGAACTCCTCATCCCCACCTACACCCTGGCCGAGCAACTCCAGGTCGACCCGCACCCCCGCCTCACCATGGACGACGCCGCACGCGCCACACGCATCGACATGACGCCGCAAGAGATCGCGGTAGCACTCTCACACATCCACGTCTGGCAGCTCGTCGCCGACGGCAACGCCTCTCACACCCTGATCCTCGAGGACGACGCCTACATCACACGGACCTGCATGTCCGTGCTCCACAACGCATGGAACGATGTCCAGGCGGCCTCAAGTTCGGATCACCCCGTCGACCTCCTCTACCTCTCCTACCAAGAGACCGGTCAGGAAACACCACCACCACGACGCCGCACCGGGCCCCTGCTGCGGCGCCCCACCAGGGGCGTGTGGCAGCTATCAGGCTACGTGCTCTCCCGGGCCGGCGCACGCAAGCTCCTTGACCAGATGCCAGCCCATGGCCCCGTCGATCTGTGGATCAACCAGCAGTTCGACCGCCTGCACGTACAGATGACCGACCGCCCCGTCATGGAGCAGCGCCCCGGCATCACCTCGAGCAACTCCTACTCGGTCATGCCGGTCTTGGCGAAAGTGGGCGCCCTCCGCCGCGAGACACCCCAAACCCTCCAGCGCCGCCCGACACGAGAGCCGGTTCTGGTCGTCGGCGAGCCCGGCACCGGTCTGACCACGGCAGCCAAGGCCCTCTCCGTCCTGGGGCTGCGCTGCGCCAGCGACTCGACGGATCTGCCCTCTCACGAAATTCGAGCACTGCTCCGCGGGAGCCGACGCCGCATCTTCGACGCATATGCCAATATCGGCTCCCTCACTCCGCGCGAGGTCGCCAGCATCGTCTCATCGACCCGGGTGCGTCTCATCGTCACGGCCGCGACGGCGAAAGAGTTGCCGTCCTCGTTCCGGGAGGCGTGGGACCAGCAGCGACCGCAACGCCGGCTCCTTCTGGCCGCCGACGACCCCGACCCCTGGCAGACGCTCGCCCGGTTCCTCGCATGCGACTACCCCGTCCATCCCTGGCCCCGCCAGCCAGAGCAGGGCCAGCGACACCTCACCCCCCGCTCACCCGATGACACGACCGCTTCCGGACGCCCCCTCGCCTGGGACACAAGCCCCTGGATCGTGCAACGCGCAGGCTGGCAGGGCATCGTGCTCAAAACACCCGCCCCGCAGGCCGACGCTGGCCAGGCTGCCCGGACCGTGCTGACGTGGCGCGAAGGTACCCGGCTCGAGGACAGCCACTGGTATCTCAGGCAGGACACCTTTCCCAGCAATAGGGCCCTCTTCCGGCCCGGCAACGCCATCCTGCCGCCGAGCGGACCTGCCACGCTCACGCTCCGGGAGGAGGCGATCAGGGTTCGCGACCTCACTGGTGCCGCCATCGCCAGCCGCCCGTCCTTCACTTACGGCACCTTCGCAGCCCGCCTGCGTGTGCCCGCCGGGTCAGGCCTGGTGACGGGCGTGTTCCTCCACCGTAACGGCCCTCGCCAAGAGATCGACATCGAGATCCTCGGCCGCGACACCACCCGCATGCTCGTCAACGTCTTCTACAACCCCGGTATCCCCGGCACGAAGCTGGAGTACGGCTATCGGGGCACACCTACCGTCATCGATCTCGGCTTCGATGCGTCGGAAAAGTTCCACCATTACGAGATCGACTGGCAGCCCGACCGCATCCAATGGAAGGTGGACGGGACCGTGGTGCACGAGCGGGTGGTGTGGGACCCGACGCCGATCCCCGACCAACCACTCGAATTCAACGTCAACTTGTGGAGCAGCGAGTCCACCGAATTCGCCGGGCCACTCGACAGACGAGCTCTTCCCGCTGCGCTGGAGATCGCGTCACTCGCAGCTCAGGTCTGACCCCGAGACGACAGGAGCACAACTCCCGCACGTCAGGGACCATGACCGTGGTGGCGAGCAGCGGGCGTATGGCCCGTCCGCCCCACGGGTTGGCCGGGATCGGGGCGCGCTGAGCCCGGCCTACGCGCCCACGGTGTACTGGTCGAGGTGCTGTGGCCGTCCGGCGCCGCCCGCGCGTCGGCGGAGCCGGTCCGCCGCCCCTTGCCTCAGTGGAGCCGGTCCAGCAGGCGTACGCGCTCGGAGGGTGCGGGGCGGCGGTGGAGGGGCCGGCGGAGGATGGCGCGCAGCAGGTCCTGCGCACCGCCCACCGTGTTGTCGGAGACGATGTAGTGGTCCGCGGACTGCGGTTGCAGGAACGCGGGCAGGTCTGACGGGGTCCTTCCGGGCAGCACCACGGGCAGCAGCCTGGTGGTCCATGTAGCCCGGTCTGCGTGGAGGTTCTCGCGGATCAGGGCGAGTTCGGACTGAAGTCCGCGGTGCCGCGTGTTGTCGATCTGTCCGTCCCCGACCTTGCGGCACATCGGCGAGGCCACCACGAGGACGAAGTCGGCCTCCCGCACCTGTTCCGCGGCCCATAGGTACCAGTCGCGCCGCCGGTCGGTGTCCCAGCGGTCCAGGACGACGTCGAGACCGCAGTCCCGGGCGAGGAAGTCGGCGAAGAGACGCACCTGTTCAACGTGCGGTTCGTCGTCGTGGGCGTAGGACACGAACACCCGCGGCACGCCGTCGGGGCGCCGGACTTTGGAGTCGCCGCCGCCCCCGCCCCCGGGCGCGGCCTCGACTCTGGCCTCGGTCCCGAGCCCGGTCTCACCTCTGTTTCCGGCTTCGACCCAGAGCCCGCCCTCTACGGCCTGGGCGTCGGCCCTGGTTGTGACCACGGGGACCGCTCGCGGCGCGGGTACGGCCGGTCGCGTGGGCGCTGGCGGCAGGGCGGGCTCCCGCGCTGTCCGCGGCGCGGCGGCGGTGGCGGCCCGCGCCGCGGCGAGACGGAGCGTGAAAGCTGTGGGGACGGCGGTGGGCAGACATCCCATCGCGTCGTCGGGACCGAGGTCGAAGCGAGCCGAGCACACGACGTCGACGGCGTCGCAGCCCTCGGGCACCAGCATCGCGACCCACCCCGAGTAGGAGCCGGGCCGCACGCCGTCGGGTTGTTTCGTGCTGTGCCGCCAGCGGGGTGTCGAACCGCCGATGCCGAAGACGTCGACCACGGGCAGGGCCTCGGGCAGGGCGAACGCTCCCGGCTCTCCGGGCCCGGCAGCCGTGAAGTTGAGCAGCCCGTCGAGGACTACGGTGGATGGCGCCTGCTGCGCCAGCACCGTACGGGGCACGGCGTCCGTCACCACCGCCGCCGAGCCGTCGGCGCAGGACAGCCGGAAGGCGACCTCGAACCAGAGCGGGCCCGGCACGTCCGGCTCCAGCAGCAACTCGTAGGGGAACCGCACGAGATAGGCGTCGTGCCCGGGGAACGCGGGCGGGGGTGGCAGCACCGGATGGATCTGCCGGGCTCCGACTCGAACGGCGCCGATGGGGATGTCGGCTGGCTCGGCGTCGAGCCATCTGCCCGCGCCGTCCGACAGCAGCAGGGCGACGTCGGCCGCGGGGACACCGTCGGCCTCGGGAACTCGGTCGGTCATTGGCTGCTCCTGGAGCGGGCGCACGGGCGACATATCATGCCACGGTCGTCCCGCCGGTTCCGGATGCCCCGGAGGCCGTCAACAGCCCTGTCGGAAACCGCTGTTGACCAGGGATGGTTCAGCGACGGAAAGGCGGGGCACCGTGAACGAGGAGGACGCGGTCGCAGGGCAGCGTCTGCTAGTGGCGGTCAGGCAGCGCATCGCCAGGTTCGGCGAGACCCGGGATTCCGGCCTGTTGACCTGTCCGGAGGCGGACGCCGAGCGGGCCGCTCTCGCCGCCGCGACCGATCTGGAGGCCGATCCCGAATCCCGTAGCGCCCTGGGCGTCCTGCACTGGCTCCGGCACCTGGTCCTGAACCGCGATCCGGACGAACTGGCCCGGGCGGTCGCCCTGCTTGCCCCGCTATGCGAGAGTACGCCGGATCTGGTGCCCGAACCGCTACGCCGGCATCCCGCGCTCTCCCGCTCATCCGCACCGGAGTCGGCGTTCGATCTTCTGGACGTCTACCGGGCCGATGGTGATCCCGCCAGGCTCCACGAGGCTGTACGCCTCCTGCGCCATTCGCTGGAGAAGACGAGCGCGGAGGCGAAGACCGAGGCGGCGATAAAGGCAGGCGCCGGGGAGCGCGCCACCGCGCTCGCCAACCTGGGTGCCGCGCTGCTGATGCTGGCCGACCACACCGGCGAGGGCGACATCTTGGACGAAGCGCTGGCCTGTTGCCGGAAGGCCGTGAAGCTGACTCCCCGCTCCGGTCCCGCCCGTGCGGGACGGCTCGCCAACCTCGCTCAGGCGCTGGCCGCTTCGGGGGCGCACCGGCCGGGGCGGCGCCTGCTGGACGGGGCTCTGGCCGTCATGCGTCGGGCCGTCTCTGAGACGCCCGATGACGCTCCGGAGTTGCCCAGCAGGCTGAGCTTCCTCGCCGACGTGCCGCACGTCTGCTACACGCGCAACGGGGACGTCGGGCTGCTCCATGAGGCCCTGGTGATGACCCGGGCGTCGGTGGCTCCGGGCCCGGCCGGGCCGCAGTCCGACCCCAGGATCTGGACCAACCACGCCGCCGCGCTGAGCGCGCTGCACACCCGTACCCGCGACGCCGACGTCCTCCGGGAGGCCGTTGCGGCTTGCCGCATGGCCCTGGGCCTCTTCGGGCCCCGCGACCCTGCGCGATGCCACCCGGCCGGCAATCTCGCCATGTGTCTGCTCGCCCGGTACGAGACGCTGGGTGACACGGAGGCGCTGGCCGAGGCGGAGACCCTGCTGCGGGACGCCTGCGCGGCGCGGGGTACCGCACCGCCGGTCCGGTTCGCCCTGCTCTCGGGGCTGGGACTGGTGCTGCGCTCCCGCGCCGAGGTGACCGGTGACCCCGACCTCCTCGCCGAGGCCGTCGCCGTCGGCCGGGTGTCGCTCACCGGGCCGCTGAACCCGGCCCACCGGGTGGCGGCCCTCGCCAATCTGAGCCTGTCGCTGCACATGTCGTACCAGGCGACCGGGGACACCGCCCTGCTGGAGCAGGCGGTGGCCCGGGGCGCCGACGCGGTGGCGTCGACTCCGGACGCTCACCCCGACCGGGCCGGCCGACTGGCGAACCTCGGGATCGTGCTGCGCGGCGCGGCGGAGCGGACCGGCGACCTCGCGCAGGTCGAGCGGGGCATCGCAGTGTGCCGGGAGGCCGCAGCCCGTATGCCCGACACCGACCCGGACCGTCCCGCCGTCCTGAGCACGCTCGGGTTGCTGCTGCGGCTGCGCGGGGCCGCCGGGGACGACGACAGCCTGCGCGAGGCGGTGCGCGTGATGACCGAGGTAGCCGACGCCACTGAGGAGGGCGACCCCGACCTGCCGGGCCGGCTGTCCAACCTGATGATCGCGCTGCGCGCCCAGTACGACGCTTCCGGCGCGGTGACGGCCCTGCACGACGCGGTCACGGCGGGGCGCCGGGCGCTGGCCGCCCTGCCGCCCGGCCACGGCAACCGGCCCTCGGTGCTCGCCAATCTGGGGCTCGCCCTGTCCACGCTCGCCTCCCGGACGGGCGACGACCGGACGCTCGCCGAGGCGGCCGAGGTCTACGCGGAGGCGTCCCGCAGTCCAGGCGCCCCGGTCGTGCTGCGGATCTGGGCGCTGCGCGAAGAGGCCAGGATCGTCGCGCAGCGCGGCGATCCGGGGGCCGCCCTACCGGTGCTGGAGACCGCCGTGTCCCTGCTGCCCCGGCTGGCCGGGCGCGCCCTGGACAGGCCTGACCGCGACCACGCGCTGGGGCGGGTCGGCGGCCTCGCGGCGCAGGTCGTCTCGACGGCGGTGGCGGTCGGCCGGGTGGCGTACGGCGTCGGGCTGCTGGAGCGGGCGCGGGGCGTGCTGCTGACCGAGTCGATTCTGGAACGGTCGGCGGACCTGGCGGCGCTCACCGCCGTCGCGCCCGAACTGGCCGCGGAGTTCACGCGGTTGCGGCAGGAGTATGCCGCCGACGCCGGACCGGGCGTCGACCTGTACACCCCCGACGGGTCCCGGGCCGCCGCCGCAGCCACCCGACGGGCCCGGCTGGACGAGCAGTGGAACGCGCTGCTCGCCCGGATCCGGGAGCAGGACGGGATGCGGGACTTCCTGGACCCCGGGCCGCCCGCCGAACCGCACCGCATGTCCGCGGACGGCCCGTTGGTGTACGTGTACGCGGCCGAAGAAGCCGGCGGCGCGGTGATCCTGCCGGCCGGCGCGGGGGCGCCCCGGCACGTGCCCTGCGACGGCGCCACGGCGGCGGCCGCGGCGCACCAAGCCGAGGCGTTCGACACCGCCGTACGCGCGGCCTCGACGGCCGCTGGATACGGCGAACGGCTGCGTGCCCACCGGGAGATGAGCCGGGTGCTGGAGTGGCTGTGGGACACCGTGGCGGAGCCGGTGCTTACGGCGCTGGCGGACACGGACGGGGCGGACGGAGGTGTTGGGGTCCCCGACGGTAGGGACGAGGACGGTACGGTCACCGACCGACTGTGGTGGTGTCCGGTCGGGGTGTTCACGATGCTGCCGCTGCACGCCGCCGGGTACCACCGTCAGCGATCGGGACGTACCGTCATGGACCGAACAACCAGTTCGTACACGCCGACGCTGCGCGCCCTCGACTACGCGCGGAGGGGCGCCGCCCCCGACACGGAGGCCGGCCCGGACGCAGGCGCGGTGGGTGCCCTGCTGCTGGTGTCGGTGGCCGAGCCCCCCGACGCGCCCCCGCTGCCGGGGGCGGAGCGGGAGACCGAGGCGCTGCGGGCGCTGCTGCCCGACTGCACGGTGCTGAGCGCGGCCGACGCCGGGCACGACGCGGTGCTGACCGCCCTGGAGGCACGCCGCACCGTCCACTTCGCCTGCCACGCCGTCGCCGACCCCCGAGTGCCGTCCCGGAGCAGGCTCCTGCTCTGCGACCACCGGGAACGGCCGCTGACGGTCCGTGAGATCGCCGGGGTGTCGAACCCGGCGGGCGCGCTCTGCTACCTGTCCGCCTGTGCCACCACAAAGGCGGCGCCCCGGCTGGCCGACGAGTTTGTGCACATCACGTCGGCGTTCCAACTGGCCGGCTTCTCCCACGTGATCGGCACGCTGTGGCCGGTGAGCGACGTGCACGCGGCCACGGTCGCGACCCGCTGTTACGAAGCCCTGCGGGGGCCGGGGGGAACGCTGGAGACCTGGCGTGCCGCCGCGGCGGTCTCGGCCGCCGCCCGGTCGGTGCGGGACATCATGCCGGGGTCCCCGCTGCATTGGGCTGGCCATGTCCACTGGGGGGCGTGAGGAGGGGTACGCCGCGGCCCGCATCGGCGGCGACGCGGGCCGCCTTCCGCTCCGCTCGCCGCGCGGTGAACTGCCACCGGGCCGAGTCCATGGTGGGAGCAGGCCCGTTCGTAGGAGCTGCTGCAGTCGCGCGCGGCCTCCAGGGCGCGGACGAAGTGACAGGTGGCCTCCCGGGTCCGGCCGTCCTGCGCCGCGAACTCGCCCTGCACGTTCAGCGCCATCGCCGCGTCCAGGTGCATTTCGAGTGTGATGAACAGGGCCAGCGCCTCGGCCAAGTGTTCCTGGGCGGCCTGCCCGAGGCCGGCGGCTCGTTCCATCGCCGCCGCGTCGCGCAGGGCGAGGGCAAGGTTGCGCGGCAGGCAGTTGCCCCGCGGGAACGCGAGGACGGTGTCCTGTTCGGCGACGGCTTCCGCGTGTCTGCCGCGCTGGTACAGCACCCAGGCGTGGTGTGGGCGAGCGCGGTCGTCTCGACGAACGGGTCGCCACCGCGCGCCATAACCTGCTCTTCGCCTGCACTGTGCAACGGCTGGTTCGAGGACAATCCGCGGGAGTCGTACGAGCGCGGGTGGAAGGTCCGCTGGCCGCAGCTCCCCGGCGAGATCCTGGTGATGAACGCCAACGGCCGCGAGTACCAGATCACTCCGGACGGCGCGCGCTCCATCACTCGCAGGCCGCGTTCGAGGCGCAGCAGAAGGACGGCCCGGCAGCGCGGGCGAGATCCACGGCAGCTCACCGGCGGGATCGATGACGCGACCTGCACGTTCACGTTGTGCCGACGGGCGATCGAACGGCCGCGGACCGACGTGTTCGGGATCGAGCTCTACCCGACAACGCACGAGAAGGCGGCGGCCCTGCTGCACTCCGTCGCGCGCCATCACGCGCTCGTCTACGGAACAAGCGGACCGCCTGGCTCGCTATGCGTGAATTCCTGCGGTTCAACGCGGTCGGCGCCGACGTCGCCCCGCCGCACGTCCGCGTCGCCGGGCCGGTCGTGCAGGCCGTCGCGAAGCGGCTGACCGGCTGATTTCGCCCGTCTGAAGCGCAAGGTCAGTGTCAGAAGGGTTCAGCCAGCGGTGTGCAAGCAGCCACGGCACCGCCCTCCCCCCGCGCGTAGAAGTGGCCGAACTGGTCCAGGAGGCGGCTTGGGGCGGTGCCGAGCTGGCCTGTTCTGCCGCTGGGGTGCCGTGCCGCCGCTGGTGCCGAGAGCCGGGCGAAGACGAGGTGACAGACTGGAGTGCCGGCGTACAACCGCACCCGGCGGCCGCCGACCGTCGACAGCTCGAAGACGAGGCGCGAGGGAGCGCCGTGGGCGAAGCCCGCGTTGACGAGTTGGGAAGTGGCGTGCACCTGGACGCCGAGCCGGGCGACGTTGGAGATGCCGGAGAGCAGGCCGACCAGTGAGGGCGCGAGGCTGACGCGTTCTCGGGTGCCGGCCAGCACGAGGGCATCCGGCGTGAGCACCACGCTGTCACCGGCTTCGAGGACGCCCTCGCACCGGGCGAAACTCTCGGGGTCCGCGGTGTCGAGAATCTCGTCGCCCTCGATGCGGCGGAACGGCCCCGCCAGCCGCAGCAGGTAGCTGTTGCGCTTGACAAGCCGTTCGTCGAACGGCGTGATGCCGATGTCGCCGCACCGGACGGCACCGAGGATGTCCTGGTCGGAGAGGATCACAGGGTCTGCCCCTGCCCGGCCTGCCGCGGCGTGACGGGCCCCACGGTCTGCGAGGCGCTGTCAAGCAGGACCACGGAGTCCGCGGCGAGCGTGTCGAATGCCTCCGCGTCCACCAGCGCGGGGACGCCCAGTTCTCGCAGCACGATCGACAGATGGCTGAGGTAGGAGCAGTTGCGGAAGACGAACCCGACGGACCTGGGGTCGCGGCCCCGGATGAACCGTTCGAGCGAGAGGTACGGCAGCCGGGCCAGTACTACGACGGGGTCGTCCGCCGGCCGGCCGCCTGCCGCGTCGGTCCGGTCGGTGTGGAAGTGGAAGTCGAGGGACTCCATCAGCAGGTCGTGATCGTCGTCGATTCGGATCACCCGCCCGCTGACCCGGCCGGGAGCGATGACGTTGAGCGCTTCCGGGGCGGCTCCCTCTGTGTCCTCGTCGACGAAGTCGATGAGGAAGAACGAGCCGTCCGAGGTGATACCAAACTCCACCGAGGGCTGCTGGTAGTACGCGCCCGCCACCGCAACGGCCCGGCAAACCTCCTCGATCTGCCGGTCGGACAGCTCCGGCGTCCTGCCGACCACGACACTCCTGGGCTGACCGTCCTCAATGACGAACGCCCTTTCCTGAAGGGTGAGTTCGCGCTGAACCACCTTGCCGTCGAGGGTGCACACGTACTGCGAGGTGGTCACGACTCCCTTGGGCACGAAGGCCCCGAACCCGATCTCGACCAGGACGCGGTCGCCGAACCTGCGTGCCACCCCGGACTGGACAGCCGACCGTACCTCCGTGGCGATCAGCGCGAACTCGTCGTGGGCAGCGCCCACCAGTTGCACGATGCCGTCGAGGTCCTCGCGCCTGGTGCCGGCAGCGCTGAAGCGGCGGACGATCGAACCGGACAGTCTGGCCGGGTCCTGGAGGACGAAGCTGATCTGAGAGGCGTCGCGCAGGGCCTCGGGCAGCGGGGAGGCGTCCGGTCCTGCGGAGTCGGCCGTGGGGCGGGCCCGGACGATCCAGGCCCGCCCCACCGCCAGGTCGTTCTCCTCGGCGATCAGCCGCAGCCGTACCTTGTCCAGGCCGGTCAGGCCGCCCAGTTCGGCCCGGTCGGCCGACGTCACCGGGATGAAGCGGAGGGCGAAGTCCCGGTGCGCCGGTGCGGGCAGCGCGGTGATCGGACGAGCCTGCACCGGGATCACGGCGTTGTCGGCGGTGACGCACAGTTCGATGTCCTGCGGCGCCGCCCGGTGGTCGGTGACCGCCTTGCCCAGGCTCCGGATCTCCGCGATCAGCCCCAGCACGCGGGTCTCCAGCGCGGCGTCGCACCAGTCGGGCCGGTTGACTGTCCGCATGCCATCACCCGAGAGCCGGACGGAGAGGGGCTCGGTCTCACCGCCGACCAGCGCGCTTCCCGCGCCGAAAACCACGTCCAGCAGGTAGCTCTCGCGGTCCCCCGTCACCGGGTCGGCGGTGAACAGCACACCGGACAGGTCGGCCGCCACCTGTTCCTGCACGATCACCGAGATGGGAACGCGCTCGCCGGCAGCCGCGCCCTCCCCGCTCGCGACCTCCGTCCCGCCCCCGGACTCGTCGGCTTCCATCCGCCCGGTGTAGTAAGCCGCACGGTCCGATCCGCCGGAGCGCGCGCAGCGCTCCACGGCCGCCGCCAGATCCTCGACCCCGACGTCCAGTTCGGATACGAACTGCCCCGCGTACGAGGCGTTCGCGCCGTCCTCCGCTGCGGCCGAGGAACGGACGGCGAACGGCCGGCGCAGGCCGTGTTCGTCCACCAGCGACGCGAGCAGCCGCGCCAGCCCGCCCCGGTCGGAGAGGAGAGGGGACAGTGCATCGGCAGGCAGCACGAATCCCGGCGGGACGGGCAGGCCGATCGCGAGGAGTTCGCCCAGCCCGGCGGCCTTGCCGCCGACACGGCCGCTGTCGGCCGCGCGCAGGGAACTCAGGGCGGGGATGTCCATGAAGTACCTTCCGTGGTTCCGCTCCGGTCTGTCGCCCGGAAGGCGGGGGAGCTGGCCAGGATCAGAGGGCGAGGTCGGGCAGGGCGATCGCCTGCTGCCAGAGCTCCTGGTAGTGGTCGACGAGCAGGTGGAACAGCTTGAAGTCGTCCTTCTCGGTGATCCAGAAGGTCGGCCGTTCCATCGGGGGGAGGGTGTGGAGTATCGGCTCCACGTGCGCGTATCCCGAGTGCTTTTTGACGTCGAAGAGGATTACCGACGCCGTCGGGATGACGGGGTAGGCGCGTATCTCGATGTTGCGCTGCTGTTTGGGGGTCAGGCCCGCGTGCCAGTGCCGCAGGTGCGCCAGGTTTGCGCGCAGCACGTCCTCCAGGTTCGGGAAGCCGTGCACCGCCCCCATGTCACCGATCCACGGCACCTTGTCGCCGTTGGCGTCAACGGGACTGAGCAGGGCGAGCCTGAAGTGGCAGTCGGAGAGCGCCCGGTCGGCGATGGTGGGCAGCATGTGGTGGACGACGTGGCCCAGTTGCAGCCCGTAGATCTCGACGCTCCGGTGGGCTCCCTGCAGTTGCGGACCCAGTGCCGGGAGTTGGGAGCGGCCGGTGAACAGCAGACCGCCGCGGGCGCCGTTCATCACGGTGTTCTGCCGGATCCGGATGTCGGCCGTGGCGAGCGCGATCAGGCCGAGCAGCAGGACGACGGTCGCGGAGAAGAGGACGTCGATCCACTTCCGGTTCTGCGTGAATCCGGAGACGATCTCCAGCACGGTGACCAGGACGGCGAGCAGACACCCCGTGTACGCGTCGGGATACCGTCGTGCGCGGACTGCTCCCGCGATCCGGGGAAGGAATCCCATCGGCGTCACAACTCCTATTCAGGCGTGCGTTGTTCGGACTCAGATCACGTCGCACACGGCGAGGGCGGCGATGGTCTTGGCGTCGACGATCCGGCCTTCGCGCACCATTGCGCGCACGTTGCCGCGCGGCACCATGAAGCGCTGGATGAACTCGCCCTTGTCCGGGTGCGCGGGACCCGGCACCAGACCGGTGGCCGCGTAGACGTAGGTCGTCTCGTCGGACAGGTGCGGACTGATCCGCAGGGTGCCGACCAACTCGACCTGGCTGGCCTGGAATCCGGTCTCCTCGCGCAGTTCCCGGACAGCTGTCCGCGCCGGGTCCTCGCGGGGCTCCACCCGGCCTGCGGGGGCCTCGATCACCCAGGACTGCGGAGGGAAGCGGAACTGGCGGATGAGTACGAGATCGTCGCCGTCCAGCGCGACGATCAGGGCGATGGCGGGAAACCGCACGACGTGGGTCTCCATGCTCTGGCTTCCGGCCAGTTGAACGGTCCGGGAGTCCACGGAGATCCAGTCGCCGAACGCAGTGGTTCTGACGTCCGACGCGTGGACGGTCGGGGCGGGCATGTCGGTCATGGCTCCTCCTCACTCGTTCCGTTCGGCGACGAGCCGGACGAAGGACTGGTGGGGGTCCTTGCGGGTGCGGCCGTGCTGTTCCAGCAGGTAGGGCACGAACAGGTCGGAGGTGAGGTCGTAGAGCGTGCGTCGGCTGAAGTACCGTTTGGCGTCACCCGGTTCGAGCTCGTAGTAGTCAGGGCCGAGTTGTCTGCCCTCGCCGTGCTCGGGGTCGTCGACGGAGTTGACCATGACGCACAGCAGGCCGCCGGGGCGCAGTACCCGCCGGAACTCGGTCATGATCTCCCGGCTCGTCGGCAGGTCGAAGTAGTGGACGCTGAGGTGCGCGTAGACGACGTCGAAGGACCCGTCGTCGAAGGGGTGCGGGAAGTCCGCCAGGGAGGCGGTGACGCGTCGGACCGACGCGGACAGGGCCTCCTCGGGGAACTGGGCGAGGGCGAAGTCCGAGTGGTCCATCGCCGTCACCCGGTGTCCGGCCGCGGCGAAATAGGCGCTGTCCTGTCCCTGCCCGCAGCCGGCGTCCAGTACCGCCGAGCCGGCCGGGAAGCGGCTGACGACCTCCTGGGCGAAGTAGGTGGGGGTACGGATCCAGTCGGTGCCCCGATACGAGCGGTGCTTGGTGTTCCAGAAGGTGGCAGTCATCGGTTCGGTGATCTCCAGGGGAAGCGTGCGTGCGGGCTTGCTGGTACTGCTCACGGCGACTGCGGTGGTGCGGCTCCCTCACGCGGCACGGCGGCGGTCAGGCCGTCGATGACACGGGCGGTGCCGCGGGGCACCAGCGCGCGCCAGTCCTCTCCGGCGGCCATGCGCCGGCGTACCTCGGTCGCGGTCACCCGGCGCGGATTTCCGGGCACCGCGGAGACGGCGTACCCGGCGGTCTGGAAACGCCGGTACTTCTCCTCGTCCCAGAGCTCGTTGAGGGTGACCAGGTGGAGGCAGCCGCGGGGCAGGTAGTCGTCCCACGTGCCGGGGTCCGAGACGTCGAACGGCACGACACGCACGGTGCACGCGTCGGCCGGCACCGCCTCCGGCAGGGAGGCGGTGACCATCTCGGCCCGTTCGAAGTAGGTGTAGGGGTTCGCGTCCCTGGTGTGCCGGTGGGCCGAGGTCCGCTCCTCGGCGAGCCGACCCAGGGCGGGGTTGGTGATGCCCACAATGACGTGCCGGCTCCTGCGTGCGGCGATGGCGACGTATTCGAGGTGCCCGAGGTGGAAGGGCTGGAAGCGTCCGTGGACCACGGTCCATCGCGGGTTCACGGCACACTCCGTGCGGTCGGTCCGGGGGCGCCGAACGGCGCCAGGTAGTCGAACAGCGCGGCGACGTCGCCCGGCGTGGTGCAGGCGTGCACGCTGACGCGTAGCCATTCCTCGGTCGCGGCGACCGACCAGCCCCGGGCGCGCAGGCGGGATTTCACGGCACGGTGGTCCGCGACGCGGGGCGAGCGCACCCGGACGATGCCGTACCCTCCCGGGGCCGATGCCGGGCCGAACGTGCGGAAACCCGCGTGCGCGGCGGCGACCGGCACGTCGGCTGCCGTCGTCCGGCACACCGAGGCCAGGTGCCGCGGGCCTGCACGCTGGTAGGCGGACAGGGACGCCAGCAGGCCGTGGAGCGCGGAGAGGTCCGGCAGGTTTCCCTCCAGGGCGGCTGGGCCTCCGCGCTCGCAAGGCCCCGGCTGCCACGCGCCGTCCGCCGCGGTACGTGCCTCGCAGTTGCGCGGGGACAGCAGCAGCGGGGAGAGCCCGTCCAGAGCCCCGGGCGCGGCGATCACGAATCCGGCGCCCATCGGGCCGAGCAGCGCCTTGCGGCCCGTGGCGAGGAGGACGTCCACCCCAAGGGCGTCGAAGTCCACCGGGATGCGGCCCACCGACTGCGCCGCGTCCACGATCACCACGGCGGGTGACAACTTGCGTGCCAAGGAGGAGAGTTCGGCCACCGGCTGCAGTACGCCGTCGAGATGTGTCAGGTGTGTGCAGGCCACCACCGCCGTGCGCTCCGACAGCAAGAGGGCGGCGCGCTCCAGGTCGACCAGCCCGCTGGGCAGGCACGGCAGGGTGCGCAGCCGTACGTCGGCGCGCTGTCCCGCCAGCCGGCACCACGGCGCGGCGTGCGCGGGATGGTCCGCTGCGGTGACGAGCACCTCGCCCCCCGGCGGCACGGTGAGCCCGCTGGCGAGGGCCGAAGACGCCTCGGAGACGCTGCGGACGAGCGCCACTTCCGCGTCCGGCCGGGCGCCGAAGACCGTCTTGATGCGTTCCCGCAGCGCGCCCAAACCGGCCGTCCGTTCGCTCTGGAAGTCCGGCGGCGAACGGTGGGCGGCCGCCGCCGTGGAGAACTCCGCCACCGCCCGGACGCAGGCGCGGGAGAGCGGGGCGGTCGAGGCCCAGTCGAAGAACCGGCCGGTATCGGACGCTGGTCGGAAACCGTCGTCGTGCACGGCGTGCTCAGTCATCCGCCAGCTCTCCCTTCCGTTGGGTAGCGGCGCCCTGCACCGACGCGAGGTGTTTCGCCAGTGCAGCGTCCCGGCGGGTGACCACCTGGTCCCACGAGCAGAGGAAGACGTCGTCACCTATGGCTACCAGTTGCCGGTCGGGGAACGTGCCGCCCACCCGCACCCCCGCGGCGGGCGTCGGCCTGAGTCGCGGAAGCCCCACAGCCGAGCCGTCCGGCGCGGCCAAGCGGTCCGGTGCGACCCCAATGAGGGCCGGGTGACCTGTGTGGATCATGGTCGGGCAGGCGTCCGACCGCAGCCGCCACCGGGTCAGGTCGGTCCGCGCCATCAGCCGCACCAGCAGCTGCTGCGGCAGGGTGCGGTCGCTGAGCGTGACGGACAGCCGCCGGTTGTAGAACACGGCGCACTGGCCGGCTCGTCGGGCGGCGACGAGCGGCCCCCGGCGCCGGCGCAGCGCCGACCGGTACGCGTGGACCGCGTTGACGGCGGCGCGCCGGTGCCAGTTGCGGTCGTGCATGCGCCAGAGCGGCGAGGTGCGCCCGCCGCCCGCCGCGCGGCGCAGAGCCCGCGCGAAGCCGCCGATGCGCGGGTCGCGGTAGAGCCTGGTCAGGTGGTCGGCGAGCAGCAGCGCCTGCGGCTCCAGCGAGTGCCGCCGGATCTCCCGTGCGAGGCGGCCGAAGTCCACGTCGCCCCGCGTCAGGGTCAGCGACACGGTGTCGTTGACGTCCTTGACCGACACGTACCCGTCGGACAGGGCATGGGCGAACATCACCAGCAGGGTCCCGGTGGGATTGACGCCCTGGTAGCCGAGATCCGGCGCGACCGGTTCGTAGAAGTCGGTCAGCGGGAAGTCGAGGTAGTCCCCGGCCCCCACCGAGTAGGTGCCGAAGTGGATGTCCACCCGGGAGAACCGGCCGTCCTCCGCGCGGACCAGGAAGAGCTGGCCGTACTCGGCCCGTCCATGCTCGAACTCTGCCTTGAACCACGGGCATTCCTCCTCGTCGAAGACGTAGCCCCGCTCGCGCAGCAGCCGGACCACGGCGAGGCAGGCCCCCCAGTCGGGGACGTACACGTCGACGTCGCGGCTCCAGCGAGGTGACGGATCCCGATAGAAACGGGCGTTGTTGAAGCCCTTGATGACCGCCAGGCCGGCGCCCGCCACCTCCGGCTGTCCGGCGAGCCAGGCCAACTCCGAGCGCAGCAGCCGCAGATGGTTCGCGAGACGGCCAGCCTCGGCGGCGTACCAGGACTTGGCGGCGGCGGCCCGCGCACGGTGGGCTTCGGGACCCGAGACCGCCAACTGGTCCAGCCCGTACTGGAACTGGGGAACGGCCTTGTGCACCCGCAGGACGTCTCCGACCGCCCTGCGTCGGCCCTCCAACCGGTGAAGTCCCGTCGCCGCACGCTCCGTCCGCTCTGGGTCGACGAACATCGTCGCCCAAGTGTCGAGCACCGACGACGCGAACCGGTTGCCGCCCGTCGCCCGCCCGCTCACGACAGTGCCTCCAGTGCGGGCAGGCGCGGCACGGCACAGAGCTCCAGGGTGTCCCGCAGCGACGTGAGCACCTCGTCGAAGGGCCGCTCGCCGTCGAGTCGGTACACCGCCGGATGACCGCTCAAGTCGATCTCCCACTGCGCGAGCAGGCACTCCTGGAAGCGGACGAAGCCAGCCGCCTGGCCGCCCGGATCGTCGAACCGCTCGTACGGCGCGCAGGTCCCGCCCCTGCGCGCCCAGGCCGTGCGCGGGTCCACGTCGAGTAACACCACCGCGTCCGGCACCGGGAGCAGTTGGCGCAACTCGTCGAGCGCCGGGCTCAGGCGGCCGAGGGCACGCTCCTTCGCCAGCACCTTGTACCAGTACGAGTCCAGCAGAACGTGCCTGCCTTCGACAACGTCCGGTCGCACCAAGTACTCGTACTGGGCCACAATGTGACCCCCGACGAACATCGCGCGCGGCACGTCGGAGAGCCGATCCTTGATGGCGCTGGGTGCGTCCGGCGCCATGACGGCGGTTAAATCGTGGTTGCGGAGGTCGCGCCAGCCGACGGCGGCGAACGTGCCGCCGCGCAGCGCGGAGAGGAGACTGGTCTTGCCGCTGCCATCGATCCCGAGCAGCACGATGAAGAGCCCTCTGGTGCCAGTATCCATGTCTTCTCCTCGCCCTCACGCGTTCGATCCCGCGCACTGCCGACCGGACGGCACCCACCATGCGCCCTGCGGCGGCGCACCGCCGACAGGTTTCCCACCACAGGAAACCCGTGGAAACACTGGCGGCCGGATCGCCGCAGCTCAGCGGGCGGAAACCCGGGCGGTGACGGGGGAGTTGTGCAACCCCCCGTCACCCGGAAGCGGGGCGCGCGAGGGACAGCGGCGGCGATCCGCCGCGAGCGGCACGCCGATGGGCCGGGCAGGAGCACGTCCGGCATGACCGGGCGGGACCCACATGGACGGGACGGGACCGGCCAAGGAGCGGGAGCCGGGTTCGGTTTCTCGCTGCGCCGACGGCGGACAGCCGCAGGACTGTCCCTGGCCGACCTCTCCCGCCTCGTGCACTACAGCAAGGGCTACCTCAGCAAGGTCGAGAGGGGACTGGCCTTACCGAGCGCCGAGCTCGCGCGCCTCTGCGGCGACGTGCTCGGCCCCGACGACCTGTCCCCGGCCGCGACGGCGCCCGAGGACGCGGTCCGTCAGATCCCGAGGCAGCGCTACGCCCTGCCCGAGCCGAGCGGGCACTTCGTCGGCCGTGAGAACGAGACGAAGCTGATTGAGTCGCTCGTCCTGGATGCCGGCCCCCGCCGGCGTGCCGGGACGGTACTGTGCGCGATCACCGGGATGGCCGGCGTCGGCAAGACGGCGCTGGCGCTGCGGATTGCCCACCGGACGGAGGCCCACTTCGCCGACGGCTGTCTCTACCTTGACCTGCACGGCTACTCGCAGGACCTGCCCGTTGTCACGGTCGCGGACGCCCTGGACCGGTTGCTGCGCATGCTGGGCATGCCCGCCGAGACCATTCCCCACCACGTGGAGGACCGGGCCGCTGTCTACCGGGGGGCCATGACCGGCCGACGGGCCCTGGTGGTCCTGGACAACGCCGTCGACTCCCACCAGATCAGGCCGCTGCTGCCGCGTGAACCGGGCTGCCCCGTCCTCGTGACCAGCCGGAGTGCCCTGCCCTCACTGGACGAGGGCCACCACGTCCCGCTGGGTCCGCTGCCTGCACTCGACGCGGAGGCACTGTTCAGCAGTATCTCCGGGATCGGCACGGGCGACCGGGGCACTTCCGGCGAGGGTCCGCCCCCGCCGGGGGTACGCGACGTCGTTGAACTGTGCGGCCGGCTGCCGCTCGCGCTGCGCATCGCGGCCACCCGGTGCCGACCCGGCGGACCGCGGACGGTGGCGGACTTTGCGCTGCGGCTGGCCGATCGGCGTTGGGGACTAGCCGAACTGGACGACGGCGAGCGCAGTGTGGTCGCGCCGCTCACCGTCTCCTTCGACGCGCTCGGCCCCTCCGAACAGCACCTGTTCGCGCTGCTCGGCCTGTTGCCGGGCGACGACTGCGACGCCGCGTCGGCCGCCGTCATGGCCGACTGGGACCTACCCGCCGCGGAGCGGGCACTGAACCGGCTGGCCGACGCCCACCTGCTGCTGCGGACCCGTCCCGGCCGCTTCCGCCTGCACGACCTGCTGAGGGTGTTTGCCCGGCAGGTCGCGGACCGCAGATTCGCGCAGGGCACCCGGGCGGCGGTGACCGCACGGCTGGCCGGGCACTACGTCGCCGCGGCCGACGCGATGGGGCGCGTGCTGGCACCGCACCGCTACCGTCTCCCGGTCACCGACGGCCTGGACGTGACCGCCGCGCTGCTGCCGCCGGTCGCCGGACACGACGAGTCGCTGGCGTGGTTCGCCGCAGAGCAAGAGACCGTCGTGGCCCTGGTCCGGGAGAGCGCCCGGCTCGGCATGGACGCCGAGTGCTGGCGACTGGCGTACGTCCTGCGGGACTTCTTCTTCCTCACCAAGCGCTGGGACGCCTGGGTCGCCAGCCACCGTGAGGCGCTGCTCGCCGCGCACCGCGTCGCCGATCCCGCCGCCGAGGCGGTCACCGCGAACAACCTCGGCCTGGCCCTGATCGAGACCGGTGACCTCGACGGCGCCGCCGCGCACTACGAACGCGCCCACCGCATCTTCCACGGCATCGGCGACGAGCACGGTGCGGCCAACGCCGTCGGCAACCGGGCCTGGGTGCACTTCTACCGGGGCGAACACTCCGAGGCCCTGCGGGAGTTCAGCACGGCACTGGCCTACTACACACGCAGCGGCGCCCGCCGTAACGTCGCCATCACACTGCGCGGCATCGGTTTGACCGAGGTGGAGCTGTGCCAGTTCGACGCCGCCATCGGGCATTTGAAGACCGCGCTCGCCACACTGGACAACCTGGGCCTGCACCTGCACCTGGACACGGCCATGGCACTGAACTGCCTCGGCGAGGCCTACCTGCGCAGCGGCCGGCCGCGGGAGGGCGCCGAGTGGCTGGAGCGTGCCGTCGTCGTCAGCCGCACGTGCGGCAGCCGCCACGAGGAGGCGAGGGCACTGCACCATCTCGCCCTGGCAGCGGCAGAGTTGTCCGGCGCGGTGCCGCGCACCGACCGGAAGAACCGGCAGGACGGGTGAGGGGGAGGCCGTGGGTTCGGCGGTAGTGGAGGGTCCGGCGCGTTCCGGGCACAGATACGACGTGTTCCTCAGCTACGCCTGGGAGGACATCGACCTGGCGGTGCGCTTCCAGGAACTGCTGGAGGCCCACGGCCTGTCGGTTTTCAGGGACGTCACCGGTATGCGGGACTACGACGACATCCCGACCGTCATCCGCGCCGCCCTCGACGGCTCACGGACCCTGGTAGCGCTCTACACGCCCAGTTTCCCGGAGAGCCAGTACTGCCGCTGGGAGATGTACACGGCGCTGACCCGCTCCTACCACCTGTCCGGGCAGACCCGCCGGGTGATGGCGGTCGTCCGTGGCATGAGGTTCTCGCAGGTGCTGTCCTCCCGGCTGAAGTGCCTGCGGCTGCCCGCCGTCACGGCCGCACTGGCCGACGTGTCGGACTCCGTGCACCGGCTGGTCGACGGTATGGACCACCAGACCTTCGGCGACGCTCCCGAACCGCCGGTGCCGTCCTGGTATCCGGAACCGGCCGTCGGCAGCCGGCACTTCCGCGGCAGGCTGCAGGAGCTGTGGCAGATCCGGGACGCCTTCGACGGCGACGACGGGGCGGGCAGCGACCTCCCGCCCGTGGTGTTCCTGGTCGGGGGCGGCGGCATCGGCAAGACGATGCTCGCGGAACAATACGGGCGGCTGTTCGCCGAAGACCATCCGGGCGGCGTGTTCGTCCTCGGGGGTCTCGGCTCCCACCTTGACGGCTCCCGGGACCCGCTGCGGGTGGCCGCCCTGGTGGACGACCGGATCATGGCCATCGCCCGCCGTCTGGAACTCGTCGGACCCGATGCCCCGGCCGCGGCGGCCCGTGCGGCGCTGAGCACGCGTCTGGCCGCCACCGGCACGCCTTACCTGTGGATCCTCGACGACTTGCCAGCCGGGGTGGACACGGCCGTCTTCCGCACTCTGGTCGCTCCCACGGCGCTGGGTAGGACGCTCGTGACGTCCCGCGCCCCGGGACCCGGGGGTCAGGGGGCGCGCATCGACGTCGGGGAGCTGGGCGAGCTGGACTCCCTGGCGCTGCTGTCGAGCAGGCTGTCGCCGTCCCCCGGTGCGGAGCGCCAGGCACGCCGGAGGCTGGCGCAAGCTCTGGGGCGCCATCCGCTGGCGATGGCCGTCGCAGCGGAACTCGTCGCGCTGCCGGAGACCGGCGGCTTCGCCGGTCTCCTCGCTTCCTTCGCCGAGCCGAGCCCGGACGTCCTGGAGACCGCGGAGCGGCTCGGCGTCCATCTGCCGACGGCCCACGGCGTCAGCATCTGCGCCACCTTGCTGCGCGGGATCGACCGGCTGACGCCTGAAGGCCTGACCGTCATGCGGCTGGCGTCCCTGCTCGCGCCGGCGCTGTTCTCGCCGAACTTGCTCACGGACATCCTCGCGGAGTCGGACGGGGAGGGGCGGGACCGGCAGGAGTTCCGGGAGTTGGTCCGCCGCGGTCTCGCCGAGGCCGAGCGGCTGGCACTGGCCCGCCCCGACGGCACGGGGAGCTTGAGTGTGCACGCCCTCGTCAGCCGAACCGTCCGGCTCGCCGACCACGACGACACTGCGCGCGAACGCGCTCGCCGGGCCGCCGTCCGGGTGCTCGGGGAGAGGCTGGAAGGACCTGCGGCGGGCGCCGCCTCCCGGTTCAGGACCTTCGAGGCGCTTCCGCACGTGCGGACGGTCGCCGTCGCGCTGGCGGAGCGGGACGATCAGCACCTCCTGAACGAGGCGGGCCGGGTGCGTTCCGAGAGCGGTGACCCCGGGACCGGGCTCGGACTCCTGCGCCTGCTCCACGACGGGTGCATCGCGGCTCTCGGCCCGTCCGACATCACCACCCTGCGCGTGCTGGCCGGACTGGCGGTCGCCCACGGGATGTGCGGAGACCACGACACGGCGGTGCGTCTCAAGCACCAGGCGTATGAAGGGCTCGCTGCCCTCCTAGGACCGCACCACCCCGATACCCTGACGGCGCTCAACAACGTCGGAGTGACCCACCTCGACCGCGGCGAGTACCGCACGGCATGGCGGGTGTTCGGGCAGGTGTACAGGGCGAGGTCCCGCAGGAACAGCGCGCAGCACCCGGACACCCTGCTGGCACTGGCCAACGCCTCGGTCGCCGCCTCCCTGGAGGGCCGCCACGCGTTGGCCTTGCGGCTGCGCACATCCTTGCTTGCCCGCACGGCCCGGGTGCTGGGCACCCGGCACCCGCAGTACGCGGACGCGCTGAACGGCATGGGCACCACCGCGTACGCGCTCGGGCACCGCGCGGAGGCGGCCGACTGGTTCGACCGGGCGTACCGGCTACGCCGGGACCTGTACGGGGAGCGGCACGGCGACACCCTCGACGCGCTGGAGAACCGCTTGGTCGCCGCGTCGGCCAACCACGACGGGACGGCGGGGCCGGACCGCGAGGAGGAGGGCTTCCGCGAGGTGTACCGGTGCAGGCTCGACCTCCAGGGGCCGTCCCACCCGGCGACGGTCACGACCCTGCGCCACTGCCTCGTCGCCTGTCGCCGCGGGACAGCCGCCGACGGCCCGGCCGGCGACGAGGGTCCGCCCCTGCCGACGCCTCGGATGGAGCCTGTGCAGACGCTGCCGCACGGGGTGACGTCCGGCGGTGTCCGCCTGGAGGTCGACGATATGGACCGAAGGATCGAGACCTTCGAGCTGGCCTGCTCTGCACAGGAATTGATGGCAGACAGCGGCGAGGACGACGAGGTGCGGGCGCTGATGACGCAGCTCTGGCTGGCGCACGCCACTGCCCTGATGGACCAGATGGACGGGCAGCGCGACGTCGCCCTCGCCGTTGCGGAGGACACCGAAGCGGGTCTGGCACGGGAGCTTGGACGTGACCACCCCCTCACCCGGACCGCGACGTCCCTGTACCGGTGGATCGAGGAGTTGGTCGACGCGGCGGTGGAGCGGCCGGGAGAAGGACGGACCTTCATCGACTGACGGCGTGCCAGCGACGATAGGGGTAGACCGGGTCAGTCGGCTGTGCGGACGTGCCCGCCTCGACGATCCTAGGACGCGATGGCCGCTGTCATCAGAGTGCGGTGCTGTCAGGCGTCGACGCGGCGACGCTGCGCCGCGCGACACAGGGGTAGCTGCTGCACCAGACCGTGACCGCCCAGGAGTGGGCCCGCGAGCATGCCCGGAAGGAGGTGGGTCGCCAAACAAGGCCCGAGCCGAAGCCGCGGCTGCGCCCCGTCCTCGATGAGCCGACTGCGCAGTCGGCCCCGGTCATGCGATGCAGCGGCGCTCCCGTGAGCCCAGGGTGCGGGTATTCACGGCGCTCAGTCCATTGTTCCAGGCAAGGTCTGGCGCATTCTCTCGATGAGGCTGTCTCGTGCCTGGTTGAACGCGAGCCGGGCGGCATTGCAGTCGGGCAGATCATGGGTGGCCCCACCGATGACCTGGTCACTCCACTTGACCAGCTTCCACACCACGTCGTTCGCGAGGGCGGCCACGTCGGCCGGAGCCAGGAGCACGAGTTCGTACCGTTTCGCGAATACATCGTGATCGCCGAATGCGGAATGAGACTTGTTTGCTGAGTCGTCGGCGGTCGAGAGCCCAGCCCGGCTTGCTTGCCATATCTGCTCGGCAGCCTGGGAGACCGCACCGAGATACGCAGCGTAGACCGAGCGCAGAGTGTCACTTCGCCGGTCCTTGGCCTGGTTGCGCCACCGCGCGTGTTCCAGCGCCAACGCCGATGCAATACCGATCATGGCACCCAGCACCGTGGTTACCACCACAGTCCAGTCCATTTGCCCCCCCCGCACCTGGGTCCTCTGATGGAGAAGTACCCCGGCGGCGGTGCCGCCAGTGGTGGTAGGACACCGCGTATCGGCATCGGCGGCGGCCGCGAGTACGAGGCGGGGACCGCGTCTGGCCGATGGCGGCGGAGCGGCGTCCGCACCGGCCCCTCCGTGCACAACAGCTCATCGCAGCACCTGAGGGGTGCGGGCACTCTGGTGAACGCTACGTAGGTACTGGTCCGCGGCCCGCACGCCGCGGCTCCGGACGAGAACCGGCGGCTGGCACGCGATGATCAGGCCGACGGTTGGGTCAACTCCTGGCGCAGATCCTGGGCCCGCTACCCACACTCCGCAGCGCGCCCGTCGACCACGACGAGGCTGCGGCTTGCCGGGTTCCCGAAGTTCAGGCTGCGACCGAGGAGAATGCAAATCACAGAATCTCACCATGTGTGATCGCTATTTGGTGCAGACTGGGCGCCGCTTCCTGGGCGCGGGGTTCTGCCTGTGCCCGGTTACGAGAAAGGCACCCCTTTGCGCCGTTCCTCACGTGTCGCTACCCTTGCCGCGGCCGCGGTGGCCGTCATCGCTCTGCCGATGCCCGCCCATGCGGCCTCCACCAGCGGGGCTCTCATGGTCACGCACGTCCGGCCCAACGCGGCCGGGGCCGACGTCAAGAACGGCAAGCAGGTCAATCTCAACGGCGAGTACTTCGTCATCAAGAACGTCACCACCAAGACGGTCAACACCGGCGGCTACGTCCCGGACATCACCACGAACACCTACGGCCGCGCGCTGCCCTCCTACAGCCTGCCGGCCGGAGCGAAGGCGTACGTGCACACCGGCAGCGGCACCAACCACAAGGACTCAAGCGGCAACCACCACATCTACCGCGGCTACGGCCGGCACGTGCTGCTCAACACCAGTACCGCCAAGAACCCCGACCTGCGGCTGAAAAAGCCCGGCAGCGCCGACAACAACGCAGCCGCTGGCACCATCAGCTCCTGCAACTGGAACACCGCAGCAGACGGAAAGACCTACGCCTGCTGAAGACCCCCGGCGGAACGCGGCCGCCAAGCCTCCCGCGTTCCGGCTAATGCGGGGCCTGTGCCGCGCCTCCGTGACGGACGCGCTGGACGACGTCCGCTTGGAGCGCGGCCAGCCCGCCCGGCGGCAGGGGGGCGGGGCTGCCGGTGAGGGTGTACCACTCCTCCGCGCCCGTGTACTGGATCACGATCTGGGCACGCCCGTCGGGCCGGAGGCTGGTGGCGATGGTGAGGTCGCCGGTGATGACGCCGACCTCGTCGGTCATCGCCCCGCCGGGCCCCGCCGTCACCGCGTCGACCAGCCGTCCGGGCGCGCTGTCGCTGCCGGTCACGAGCAGGTGTCCAGCATGTCGGTGAGCGTGTTCTTCTCCGCCTCGGTCACCGACAGCCCGTACGTGGCCTTCACCGACACCCAGGAGCGGGCGTAAATGCACCAGTACGTCTTGGACGGTGGCTGCCACTCGTCCGGCCCCTGGTCGCCCTTGGACCGGTTGGAGGACGCCGACACCGCCAGCAGCTGCGGGTGGTTCATGTCGTCGGCGAACTCCCTGCGCTTGTCCTGCGTCCAGTCGGCGGCCCCCGAGCGCCAGGCGTTGGCAATGGCCAGCCGATCGGTCTCGACGGAAAACCCGGCTCGAAAGCAGCTACCCATATCCCGATGAATCCCGATGGCACCTATCCTCTTCCGGTGGGGTGGTAGGCATGGACCTGAACCTTCGAGGTCAAGCAGTTACCCGTGTCTGCTTCGACGCGGCTCTCACGGTCCTGACTAGCGCAGATTGTGAACTGCGCATTGAGACAGAGGCAGTTCTCCAGCTCCCGGCCGGGGACCACGTGTCTTTCGATCCAGAATCCCCGGACGACGCGGCCCCCAATCTCGTCCGATTGGCCCGAGACATGATCACTACTGCCGAGGTGCGGACAGCTGGAGATCTCGTGATCGAATTCGAAAGCGGCACGAAGCTGGCTGTCCGGCCAGATGAGGAGTATGAGGCTTGGGAGCTTGTCGGACCCAAGGGAAGGCGAGTGACCTGCATGCCCGGAGGGGACATTGCGGTGTGGAGTGGTGAGTGATACCCGGCCGTAGCAGGAAAGCTTGACCTCCGCACCACACCTGCGTGCAGGAGCAAATCTGTGGCCTCGAAGGGGCCACAGAGGTGTCCGACGGCAGTAGTTGTCGGCAACGTCAGAGGACTCCAGTGGTGGAGGGTGGCGGTACGTCGCCGTCGGTCCTTTCTGTCTTGGCGTTCGCCGAATCGTTGAGGGCGGTGCCGAAGTCGTCGATGGCCTGGCCTCGGAGGCGGAGCCGGACGTGAGCGTAGACGGTGGCGGTGACGCCGATGCGGTCTGGGCAACGGGGCTGTCCCACTTGCGGAGGTCACCTCGCGGGGCATGAGTGCCTGGCCGGGATGCGTTCCCAGTACGTGCGCCATGGAGGATGCGCGTGCGGCGCCTCTCGGCCCGTCTCTGGGGAAGTGGAAAGACGGCGGCTTCAGCGGTTGCCTTGGGCGGGCTGGGAGTCGGCCTGGGGCGGTGTGGTCGGCTCTTGTGCCTCAGGGGGAGGTGTAGTAGACGGATGAGCCCTGCCTGGTGCGCTGGGCTTTGCTCCTGGCCACGAGCCCTTCGAGGGTGGTTCGCACGACGTTGGTCTGGATGCGACGGTCGGGGTGGGCCTGGCTGAGGGCGGTGGCGACCTCGGCTGCTGAGCGCGGTTCGCTCTGGTGGGTGAGGTGCTGGCGGATGAGCTCGACGAGGGTCGGCTGAGTCACCTTGGGGGCCGCGGCCTTGGCCGCAGGCTTCTTCGCCTTCGTCTGCTTGCCGCCCTGGGGGGCGGTGGTCTTCTTCGTACGGGACCGCTTGGCCGCTGCCGGGGGAGTGGCCTTCTGTCGGGGGACGGAAGGCGCCGCGGTGTCTGTAGCTGCGGGGGTCGGTTCGGGGGTGACGACGCCGAGTGCCTGCTGCATGTTCACCAGCACGGTGTGGTCCTGCTGCAGACGCAGAAGTTGCTCGTTGAGGGCGTCGATCTCCCCGCGAAGTCGGTCCTGTTCCTTGGCGTTGTGCTCGAGGTCGGCGGTGACCTGGGCGCTGTACTGCGCCTTGAGATCGATTGTCTGTGCTGGTGTCGCGGCCATGACTGTTCTCCCTCTGGGCGAAAGACTGTGCTGTTGGCCAGGGATGTTACTCACCCGTTCTGTCTTCACAGCTCTTGCGCCCGCCACAGCCCCAGATCGGGGATGTCCTGCAGCTGCCGAGGCCAGGAACAGCATGATGCGGCCTGAACAGTAGGTGCACCCCAACGCACCCTCAGTGAAGGGGAGTTGCGTCATCAGCTCGAACTGTGGGAGAGGTGGCTGTCGATCCAGGACAGGCCGCCGAGGTCGAGGTGGTGGCGGCCACGGGTGACAGCGACGTAGGCGAGGCGGGCGTCGGTGTCACTGACGGGTTCGGGAATGTGGCGGCCCTGGGCGTCGTACTGATCGGTGTCCTTGGGCGGGGGAAAGTCGTCACCGATTCTTACGGTGGGCCATTCGCGGCCTTTGGCGGAGTGGGCGGTGGAGACGGTGACGTCGGCGGTCTTCTCGTCGGTGAGCTGACTGATCGCGGCGAGGATGGCGTCGGGGCCGTGGGTGTCGACGAGGTTGACGAAGGGCTGCAGGTCGCTTCCGGCGGGGTCGTGTTCGGCGTACTCCTGCAACTCGCCCCAGGAGCTGAAGAGAACAAGTTCGGGATGGGTGGTGGGGCGGCCTTCCTGGAGGCTGCGGGCGGCGAGCGCGAGGGCGGCCAGAGCTGGTGCGCCGCGGGTCAGGGCGACGCGCCTGCCGTCGGTGAGCAGGCGCATGACCTCGGTCATGGCGCCGATGTTCGTGCGGCACAGCACCGCGTCCGGGCAGGCCAGATCCCCGACCTCGGAAGGGATCGTCTCGCTGCCGGTCAACCGGATGGGCGCCTCGGCGAGCTCCAGCCACCGGTTGGCCTGCTGGGCGATGAGCGGACCGAAGCGGAAGGACCGGGTGAGGGCCAGGTGTGTGGCATCGAAGCCGGTCATCACATCGCGGGCGCCGCGCCAGCCGTAGATGGCCTGAGCGGAGTCACCGACCATGACCAGCTGCGCATGGCCGCGCTGGGCGGAGAAGACCTGTTCCAGGACGGGGTTGGTGTCCTGGGCCTCGTCGAGCAGGAGAAAGTCCGCATCGATCTTCGGCTCGGTCAGGGCCCACATCTTCAAGTAGTGGTCGTGCTCGAAGCGGACCACGCCCTGGTCGGGGTTGTGCAGGTCAGCCCAGGCACGGCGGGCGAACGGCAGGACCGCCTCGGCCAGCTGCGCGTGCTCGCCGGGCGTTGTCAGGCGGCGCAGGGCGGGGACATGCTGGCTGCTTAGCGTGCGGTGGGCCGAGTGGCAGAAGCGGGTCACGGTGCGCAGCACGGTGTTGGACAGTGATCTGGCGCTGATCTCGTGTGCGCCGATGCGGACGGGCCGGGTGATGCCGAGCGCCTGCCCGGTCTTCCAGGCCGGCTGGCGGGGGCTGTTGAGGCGGCCTGTGTAGCGGTGGCCGAGGGCCGCATAGGCGGTGGCGTGGGCCGTCTTGCACTGCACGGTGCGGGGGAAGCGCGCTGCGGCGTCTCGGGCGATGCTCTTGTTGAAGGCGAGGTAGCGGCCGCGGCACTGGGTACTGGCGGCCAGCAGAGCCAGCGTGGTCGTCTTGCCCGTGCCAGCGCCGGCCTGCAGAGCGAGGTGGTGGCCCGCGCGGAAGACGTCGGCGGCATGGACCTGTTCATCGGTGGACGTAGGCAACAAGAGCTCCGCAAAGGACAGAAGGGGGACACGATGTCCGGTGCCTGTGACCAGGGGCGTCACATGGGCAGGCGCGTCAACAGGATGTAGGGCGGTGTCGGCTGAGGGCGCGGCCCGCGCAGAGCAGGACGTCGTCGAGCGTGTGGTCGGCGAGCAGAACTTCGAGCCGGTTCTCGAGCGCACGCAGGCGATCACGTTTCCGCGCTGCCACCGCTGCGGTCACGCGCCGGCTGAGGAACTCTGCCGGGCGCTGGCCCCGCGCGGCTGCCGCTCGGCGGATGGCCGCCATGTCGCTTCGGCTGAACGTGACGTTGAGCCGTACCTGGCCGTTGCGGTCCGCGTAGTGCGTGCTCAGGACGTCGATGGGCAACCGCCCCTCCAGGCGGCCCCGCAGCGTGTGCAGAGCGTTGCCCGGGCTGGAGGCGTGCTGCAAGGCCATCAGCCGGGTGCGGTCGGCGTTCACGGCCAGCGGCACACTGCGGCTGGCGCGCTTGAGCTCGCCGGGGGACAGGGGCCGGGTCAGAAGGATCTCGACGGCGTGGTGCCGCGTCACGGCCGCACCGTCTTCCGGCCGCGGCTCGACGGGCCGCGGCGACCGAAGGTGGGAAGGCGGGCGTGGATGTGCTCATGGTGGGTGAGGGGGTCGAAGGGCTCCCAGTCGGCTACCGCCAGGTCGGGGACCGTCGGGCTGGCCGCGTGCTGCGAGCAGCGCTGGGCACGCCAGCGCAACTGCTCGGAGTAGGGGAGGGGGCTGAGGTCGTAGACGGCCATCACCTCGGCCGGAAGAGCCAGTTGACCGGCCGCTGCTGCTGTGGCCGGGACCAGGGTCCAGGTGCCCGCAGGGGCATCCGACGTGAGCAGAGGGCGCGGGCAGCGGTCCCGGCGCCGGGTCCGGGCAACACACCGGATCGCCTCGACCGGGCTGGCGGCCAGGTACCGGACATACAGCAGCTGCACGATCGGCCGGGCCGGCCGGCACGCGGTCGGCTGCGACGCGGTCTCGTCCGGCTTGCTGGTCGGCGGGGTGAAGGTGCCGGTGTCGATCATGCGGCGGGTGTGCACGGCCAAGGACCTGCGCAGTCCCGCCAGACCATTTGCCGCCGCCGGGGTATCCCGTGCGGGACACAGCAGGGCATGAGGGATGCGGCACCAGTTGCTGCTGTCCCCGGCAGGATGGGCGATGCCGGAGCTGACATGCCAGCGGCAGCCGGCCGGGACCCGGGCCGTCGGCAGCTCGTGCGGATGGAGACGGACCATTCGCTGGTCGGTGCGCCGGTACCACTCGATCCGGTTGCCGCACTCGCGGCAGCGGCCGCCCTGGCCGCAACGCAGCAGACGGCTCCCGCCCGTAGGGGCCACCCGCAGCGAACGGTGCACGGGGACGGCAACCGGGCTGCCGTCCCAGTGCCTGACAGAAGACGAAGGCCTGGATCGCATGCGAGCGAACCTGCCAGCCAACACGCCGCACACACCGCGACGCTGCTGCTGTATCGCCCGCTCAGCCCAACACAGGGCGACTGACGTACGAGACGCCGCGCGCGCTTTCGATATGGCGTCGCCGCTTCAGGTGATCCACTGTGGCTGCACGGGCAGGGGATCAGTCGTCACTGGAGCCGGGCAGATCGTGGCCGTGGCACAACGTGCCGAACAGCTCCTCAAACGGTGTTCCCAGGGCGTGCGCGAGGGCGTGCCAGGTCTTGAGTGTGCCGATGGTGCGACCCTGCTCGATCTCGATGACCGTGCGTCTGGCCAGGCCACTGCGGGCGGCGAGCTCGTCATACGTCCACCCACGCACCGCCCGCAGACGCGCGAGCTCCAGCCGCAGCGCATTGAGGTCCGGATCGGGCGGCAAGATCGTCACCCGACCATCCGACGGTGCAGACCCCTGCCCTGTCAGTGTAGACCTCTGCCCTATTTCCCCAGGTGGTGACGCCAGCACAAGGGCAGACCTCTGCACTACGCTGGCCGCCGCTCAATTCCGGGCAAAGACCAGCAAGAACATCAAGAGGAGGACCCACGCCCATGAGGCTGCGCGCACCCTGCACGCCAACGCCGCGCGCCTGGACCGTGGAACTGCGGACACACACCAGCGGACTCCTCCTCACCTGCCGGCAATGCCCCCACGACAACAACAGCACTGTCGCAGCGACTTCCGCCCGATCAGCCGCCCTCACCCACCTCGCCCGCCACGCCCACAAAGACACCCTCCCGCCCCACCTGCGGACCTGCCAGTGCCACGAACGAGGCTGCCGCTGGCACCGCCCCCACCGCGGCTGCGCCGGCCCCGTCCGACTCCTCCTCGCCTGCGAGCGAAGCGGCCGGCTATGGCGCCTCGCCGACACCTGCACCGCCTGCGCCGCAGCAACAGCCCACGCCGCCATCGTCCCCGACACCACCCAGCTCACCCCTCGGCCAGCACCGGCCGCCTCCCGCCGCCGACGGCAACCCAGCGAACCGGACGCGCGAATCAGGGTCAGGGAAATGCTCAGCTATCTAGCGGCCGCACTCCCCGACGGAACCTCGCCCGCCACCCGGCTCATCGCCCTGCAGTGCGCTTTGCGCACAAACACCAGCATGCGGGTCAGTATTCCTCGTGGCCTGCTGCGTAGCCTCCGTCTCGGCGCCGACCTGAGCCCCTGGCAGGAGCTGGAACAAGCGCGATGGCTGCGCAGGATCCCCGAGCGTGCCGACGGGGTGGCCGCCGTATTGTTGGACGCCGTGGTGCTCGGCCAAGCGCCCGCACGCCGCGACCGCCGCCACGCGGCGGACTGGGCGCTGCGCGCCAGCAGTCCGAGCCGGGCCGGGGCGCTCGGTCCGCTCCCGCAACTGATGAGTGTCTACCTCACGGCACACAGCCACCCCGACACCGGCCAAGGGCTCATCGAGGCCGACCGGACAGCCTACGAGTGCGGTATCCAACCCACGGAACTACCCCACGTGCTTGAGCAACTGGCGGCAGCAGGGCTGCTGAGCGCATGGCGCATTGCCGCTGATACGGAAGACCTCCAATGGCTTCTGCGGGCTTCCGTGGAGGCGGGCCAAAGACAGGGCCGAGGAGCATGAGCAGGACGTCGTTTCAAGACGGAGTCACTTACTACGATCTTGGGTCGTCTTCGGTCTCCGCATCCTGGGCCGGCTGTCACGCCTGCGCAAGGCAGACCTCCACGACTCAGCCGTCCAGTCCGCCCCTGCCCGGTGGGAACGCCAGGGCGGCGGAGAAACTTCTTCCCTTCCAGTACGGCACTGGCTTTCCGGCCACCCTCGCGGTCTCAGCCAATCGCCTAAGGGGCACAGGCGCGCGTTGAATGCCAAGAGGAACCGAGAACGCGTTTCGTACGCGACCCGTACGGGCAACGTACGCGGTTCGTACGCTAGGTTGTGAGTCTGGAGGTGTGTCGATGTCCGAGTTGTTCGACGCGGTTGACGCTCTGGTTGCGTCCCGGGCCCCGCTTCCGCCCCCGGCGGAGCGTAAGCGACTGCGTGCGGCGCACGGTCTGACGATCGACGAGGTGGCCGGCGCTTTGAAGGTGCGCAGGGCGACGGTGTCGGGCTGGGAGTCAGGTAAGACCGAGCCCCGTCCGCCTGAGCGTGACGCCTACGCCCGGCTGCTGGACAAGCTCGCGGAGCTCTACCCCGCTCCCGCCGGCGAGGTCTCGCCTGCCCGGGAGACGGCTGAGCCGGCCACGCTCGCTGCCGAGCCCGCCCCAGCAGACTCGCAGGCTCTGTCCGCCGGCCAGGCGCCGCAGGCTGCGGCTATGACGACCGAACAGAACACCCAGACCAGCGCCGCCCCCGTCGCCGCTGCCCGGGCGACCGTGCCGCGCCCGGTGCACACTGCCAGGCCGTCGTCGGCATCGCGCCGCCCTGGGGTGCGGAAGGCGGCCCCGGCCGCGACTCCTGAGGGTGGCACGGACCCGCGTTTCGAGAACGGTCCGCTCGCGGTCGTCGACGTCGACCCGGATGGTCAGGTCCTCGCATACTGCACAGGAGGTCTGGTCCTGGACGTGCCGGCAAAGTCGATCCCGGCGCTGGTGGAGTGGACGCTCAAGGAGGCGAGGCTCGGGCAGCCGAAGCTGTCGGGGCCGGGCAAGGATGCCGACCCGCTGCTGGTGCTCACCGAGGCCGCGCTGGAGCGCTACGGCCTGCCCGTCGCCCTCACCGATGAGGAGCGGCTCGCCGGTCGGATCCCGGAAGGCCACAAGGTCATCAAGCATCTGGTCCGCGCGGAGTGGAAGCTCACCAAGCGGGGGTTCGGGCCGTGGGCGCGGATCTACCGCCCCGCCACCGGTTCGGAGCGGGCCTGCGTGCAGTTGTGCATCCCGTCGTGGAACGCACTGGATGCCCGGCACTGGGGCGAGGCCGGGCTGCTGCCGCCGGCGGAACTGGCCCGGGTGCTGGGTGTGTACGCGTCCCGGGTGATGACCCCGCGCGGATCGACGGCCGTGACCGGCCTGGAGCTGATGACCGCGCTGCACCCGCCGACCCGCGCCTCCGGACCGGACGCGGCGGGCAAGCGGCACTCCGAGCACAATCCCGGCAGCCTGGGCAAGGACCCGGTCGACTGCGCACCGTGCGAGGCCCCCGACGGGCACCCGCTCCTGGCGAACCTGCCGCGCTTCCATGTCCGCGGCCCCGGGGAGAAGTTGTTCGAGGAGGCGTACGACTGGGCGCGGCCGATGACGGACGCCGAGTGCACCTTGCGGCACCTGGTCGGCATCGACGTGAACATGGCCTTCGCGGCCGGAGCCAACGGCCTGGTCGTCGGCCTCGGCGCGCCGACCTACGTCAAGGCGCCGGTGTTCGATGCGAAACTGCCCGGCTCATGGCTGGTCGACCTCTCCCATGTGGACCTGTCGAGGGTGAAGGTCGCCAAGGACAGGTGGGCGGAGTTGGACGCGAGTCTGCTGCCCAGCCCGTTCACCCCCAAGGGCGACCGTCCCGAAGGCCCGGCCTGGTACGCGACGCCGACGGTCGCATACGCGGTGGAGCTCGGCTACGAGGTGCGCCCGCTGCAGGCGTACGTCCGCTACGACAACGGTCGCTACCTGGACGGCTGGTACCAGCGGCTGCGCGACGCCTATCTCGCCACCATGGCCGTCCTCGGCGTCGACGCGGACCTGTCGCCAGCCGACTTCCTCGCCGCCATGGACGGCTACAAGGAGCGCGACCCGGAGCTGGCGATCGTCGTCTCGGCCATCAAGGCGACGGTCAAGGGCGGCCTGGGCAAGCTGCGCGAGCGCCCTCGCGGGGAGGGCTGGAAGCCCGGGCAGCCGTGGCGGGCCCTGTCCCGCCCGACATGGCGGCCCGACATCCGCGCGGCCGTCATCTCCCGGACCCGCATCAACCTGCACCGCAAGATCGTCAGGCATGCGGCGTTCACCGGCCAATACCCAGTAGCGATCCTGTCCGACTGCGTCGTCTACGCGGCCGACGGCGAAAGCCCGCTGGACTTCCTGCCCTACCGAGACGGGAAGCCGCTGCCGGGCGGCTTCAAGCTCGGGGTAAACCCCGGGCTGGTGAAGCACGAGGGTACCCAGAGCATGCTGTGGGGCGAGGGCGTCCGCGAGCAGTTCAACGCTCCGGAACTCAACCTCGCCCGGTACATCAAGGACGGCACCGTCACCGACGCCGACAGCGGAGAGTAGGGGAGGGCGACGATGAGCCTGTTCGCAGACGGCCTGGACGCTGCGGTGCACAAGGCGTTCACCCGCCCGGCGCCCAGGAGCGCGCCCGCGCAGATGCGGTATCTGGTCAAGCAGCTCAAGAGCACCAGGGCGGTCGCCCAGATGCTGCGGATCTCCCAGCGCACCGTCGAACGGTACGTGAAGAACCAGATCAAGAAGCCGCGCCCGGACCTCGCTACTCGCCTGGAGCGGGAGGTGAAGGCCCGCTGGCAGCCGCAGATCCGGGCCAGGGCCCGGCAGAAGGCGGCCACCACTGGCGGCATCGTCATCGACACCCGCGCCCGGCTCGGCTACACCGCACCGATCGGGTCGACGGACCAGGACCGCATCCGGCACCTGACCGTCGCGCTGCCACCGCAGTACGCGGCCCGTCTCTTTGAGGCCCAGGAGCAGGGCGCCACCGAGCAACAGCTGCGGGAGATCGCCGCCGAAGGGCTCAAGGAGGTGTACTTCCAGGACGGTGGCCGCCGCGCCGGCCAACTGGAGGAAGTCCGCTTCACCGACATCGAGCACCTCGAGTTCGACCTCGACAGCATGTGACTGAGCGCTTCAGTTGGCGAGCTGAGCCTGCGGGTTCACCGGCCTGACTCACCGAAGCCCCGCCCAGCCCAGCACGACTCGCGAACCGAAGGGCTCAGTCCGTCCGCGGCACCTGGCGACTGGGTTCCCGTATCAGCCGATCCCGACCAGTTCGGTGATCGGGTGTACGGCATTCCGCGCCGCGCGGAGGGTGAGCCGGGGGCCAGGGCCTGACCTGTGCCCGGCCTGCCGGTGAGCGCGGGCTGCCGACGGCGCGGGACAGCAGCGCGGCGGATCGTCCCTCAGAGGGCCGACAGGGGCTCGGCACCGTCGAAGGGCGCGGTCGCGTCCGGGCAGGTCCATGGCTCGGCAAGGGTGCCGTTCTGGTTCCAGCCGTAGCGCCGCAGCTGCCTGGCCCGGTCGGCTTTGCCCTCTTGTTCGAGCAGACGCACAGCGTCGTCGAGTGCGTACCTGTTGCCGCTGTCGGCGGAACGTCGCCAGGCCGTGGCAGCGGCTTCGTTGCGTCCCGCCTTCTCATAGAGACGCGCGACGCCGCCGAAGTCGTGGCTGCGCAGGAGCAGGGTGACGGCGTCGTCGAGGCGGCGGGAACGGGTCAGCAGAGCCGTCACCGCTGACCGGATGACGAAACCCGGGTCGCCGTCCTCTCCCCACAGATGGTGCACGGCCTCATCGACACGGCCCTGGGCTTCCAGCAGAAGGACGAGCGGCGTGCGGTCGGGGGCGGAGAACCGGCCGCGGCCGGTGCCGTGCAGGTACTGGTAGGCGCTGAGAGCCTCGTTGGGGAAACCGGACCGCTCGGCCACGCACGCCGCACTGGCGATCAAGCGGGGGTCCCCGGAGCCGATTCTCGCCTGCATCCAGTCCCGGATTTGCCGTTCGTCCTCGGCTTCGCTGGCCGGTGGTGCGGTGGCCCGAGCCGCCACGATCCGGCCGAGCAGGTCGTCGTAGGCGCCGGTGGCGTCCAGGAGCATCGTGGCGAGCACGATCCCGCTTGCATTGAGGGAGGAGCGGGCCTCTTCCCATTCCTGAACCGCCTGTGCCGCAGTGACATCGGCACGGGAACGCACGTAGGCCTCGGCGGACCACAGGAGGAGGCGTTCACCGTTCCCCAGTGGGTCCGCGGCCTCCTGCACCAGGACCAGGGCGAGCGCACAATGGCCCGCGGCATGCAGCAGCCCGCCCATCCGGCACAGTGGCCGGGTGCGTTCCACGCCCGCCGGGGAGGAGGGCCCGTCGGCGGCCAGCCACTGGAGCGCCTCCGCCGAACGGCCTGCGGCTTGGAGCGAGGCGACCGCCCGGGCCAGGGCCGGCCAGTCACCGGCAGCAGCCCACTGCTGCAACCACGCCAGCGCCTCGGGTGCGCGCCCGTCGTCCTCCAGCAGGTCGGCCACCCATCCGACGGTGTGGTCGTTGACGGTGGTCGCCGAGGCGGCGGCGTAGTTCTTCAGCCATCGGATCGCCTCGTCGATCAGGCCGAGCGCCTTGAGACGCGCCACGAATTCATATTTGGCATGCCAGTTACCGCGATCGGCCAGATCACGGAGCCAGCCGATCGCCTCCTCGGTCCTTCCGGCTTCGACCATCACATCCGCCGCCTCGCGCAGGACTTCCGTGTAGTTGCCGTCGTCCAGATCCTTGGTGCTGATCAGCCGCACCCACCACGTGATCGCGTCGTTGGTGCGGCCCTGATGGTGCAGCAGTCGCGCCAGGACCGCCCAGTCGGACGTTCCTCCCGAGAAGCTGCAGCGTTTGGGTGCCCAGGTGATCGCCTCGTCGCTTCGGCCTTCCTCGAGCAAGAACTCCATGATCGACCGGTTGACGTAGTAGTACTCGCGCTGGGCCTGGTTCGCTCGTTCCCACCAGTCGCGGGCCTCTTCGCCGCACCCGGCGGCGTCCAGGTGGTAGGCCACCAGGCAGGGGGCGTCCATGTCGCCGGCATCGGCCGCCTTGGACCACCATCGCAGCGCCTCAGCGTCCTGCCCGTGTCGTTGCAGGTAGGTTCCGACGGTGACCATGGCTCGGACGTCGCCCGCCTCGGCGGCCCAGCGCCACCAGGCATGGGCCTCCTCGGCGCGTCCAGCCCGGTCCAGCAGCCGCGCCAGCTCTGCCGCCGACTCCTGGTCGCCGCCGTGCGCGGCGTGGTGCAGGAGCAGCGCCGCGTGACGAAGTCGGCCGCGTTCTTGGGCCGCCTGGGCGAGCGCACGCCGGTCTGCGTCACACGGGGCGTGGTCGAGGGCCGCCTGCCAGAAGCTGTCTGGGGGAACCATGTCGTGCCGCTGGGTACGGCCGTACTGCTGGAGGTAGTCGGCGAGGGTGACCACGCCGGGCAGAGCGCCCATGCCGGTGGGACGGGGCACGTCCTGCAGCGGCCTGACGACCCGCTTGATCATGGTGTGAGCGTGGGCGAGGGCACCGGTGAACCAGGAATTGGGGTCGGCGGCGGTGACTTCTTTGTCGGTGAGGTAGCCGCGCGCCGCCTCCTGAAGGAAGGTCAGCGGCAGCGGCCCGGTGACGCCGAGACGGTGCGCGTCCATCGCCGCGCTGATCAGGGCCTTGCCGTAGGGGGCAGGGCCGTGCGGGTCGGCCGGGTCTTCATAGTGCGCCACCAGGTCCGGTCCGGCGGCCAGCACCTGGGTGATGTCGGTTCCTCCGCTCTCCAGGGCGGTGGCCAGGGACGGGTCGTGCCGGGCGGCGTCACGGACGGCGTCCAGATCGTCGGCGAAGGAGGCGGGAAGGCGGACGTGGTGCGCCTGGGCCAGCAGCGTCCGGGCCTGCCGATGGGGGTCTGGCTGGCCGGATCCGGGAGGGGCGCTGACGGTGAGCGTCTTGTCGTGGTCGGGCCATAAGGTGGCGAACGCGAGGAACGGGCCGTCGTCGTCGAGGCGGCGCAGGAGCGCGGCCGCGGTGGCCTCGCCGGCGGGGCCACCCAGGTAGTGCTGGGCCTCGTTCAACCACAGTACGGTGCGCGGGCCGAGAGCCTTCGCGTTCAGCATGGCCAGGAGGCTGTCGGCATCCGCGGGGAGGAACAGCCGGAAGTCGTCCGGAACCGCCGTCAGGGCCTCCACGGCGGTGCGCGTCTTGCCGGTGCACGACTCCCCGCGCACCACCACCAGTAGTGGCTCGCCGCCGGCCATCGCGGCGACCAGACGGGCCCGCAGGGCGGTGTCGTGGGGGCGCGGCACATAGGTGGGCAGGACGAAGTCGGCGCTGCCCGTCGTCGTGGGTCCGCCCGGCACGGCTGGGTGCACTCCCAGTCGCTTCGGTGTCCAGTGCCGTACCGGGCGAGGGCGGTCCGCCAGCGCGTCCTGGCGAGCCCGCCGTTCTTTGTCCTCGAGCGCGGCGAGGGCCTGCTGGCGTTCCAGCGCCTCATGGTTCGACCGCGTCCGGCGCTGCAACTCGGCCGTCCACGTCCGTTTCCAGCGGTCGTCGTCCAGGAGCTCGGCGACGCTTTCGTCCGAGGACGTGTCGGCCCGGGAGTCCAGCAAGCCGTGGCGGGCAGCCTCCCCCCTGATCAGTTTGAGGACGGCCAGCAACTGGTCCAGCTCTCGCGGAAAGCGTTTGCCCTTCAGCCAGACGCCGACCGTGTCGCGGGAAAGCGGCGGCTTGGTGGCCTTGGACAGCTCGGGGTTCGAGGGCCGACGGTTCATCTGGAGCTTCTTGAAATCGCCCACCCGCTTCAGGTCGGTGAAGAAGTCCGGTGTGTCGCCCATGCCCCGTCCTATACGCGTCGGTGTCCGGCCGTGTCGGTTCAGGACACCGCCGGACACTGAGTTCCCCAAGTCCGCCACCAGCAGCCCGGCAGTGGATCCGTCCAACTCTGCGGCGGCCAGCGGCAGGACACGCCTCAGGACAGGCAATCTCGCACCCATCTGGTCCGCATGACGCAGTGGACCACTCGTCCAAGGAGACCGCGATGTCTACGCTCCAGGTCCTGATGATGCTGCTGGAGCTGTCGGTGGCCCTGCACATCGGCTGCGCCGCCGCCTTCACCGCATGGCGCGCTGGCACGCACCCTGCCGCGGCCCTTCTGGTCGGCGGCGGCGCGACCGGCACCGCCCTCGCCCTGTACCTGACAGCAATCGGCGCCTACCGCTGATAATGAACGCTCAGCTCGCCAAGTGAAGTGCTCAGTCACACAGCATCACCCTGCGGGCAGAGCTGGTCGGCAGCTCCCAGTTCGCTTGCCGACCACAGTGGAGGCGGAAGATGCTGAGTGTGGCGGGGGAGTGGGCGTTGCTCGGCCTGGCGCGGGCTCATTCCGGTTTGATCATGGGGGGAGCGGCTTGAGGGCTGTGCTGTGGCTGGTTGGTGTGCTGGGTGAGTTCTGCCGTGATGCGTTGGCTGCTTTTCAGGATGGCTGTTTCCGCGGAGGTGGCGGGCCAGGCGGTCAGCAGGTAGTGCTCGATGGGGTCGGAGTCGGTGCCGTCGGGGTTGGTGTTGCGGCCGTGTGCGTGGACGCGGATGCGGTACCAGCCGGGGCCGGCCGTGGCCAGGTCGGGTAGGTCTTCGGCGGGGCCGAGGTCGAGGGACTCCACGAGCAGTTGGCCGGATTGGCACAGGACGCTGACCTCGACGACCTCGTCCCAGGGGGCGTGGTCGGTCGTCTGGGGCGGGGTGTCTCGTGCCTCGGCGGTCACCTGGACGTCGCCTGTGCGGATGCCGGTGAGGATGATGGCGCCGTGTGACATGGGGGCGGCCAGGCCGTTGGACCAGTCGGCCGTGTCCACGGGGATGTCTCCGCCGTCCAGGACCCCGAAGGTTCCTTCCGCGACGAAGAGCTGTTGGGGGGCGCTCATCTGCTGGGGCCTCTCCTTGCCGGGGATGCGGTGGCAGCCCGGGGGCGGGCCCCCGGGCTGCGATCGTACGTCGGTTCGGCTCCGGCCTGCGGTCACCGCGTGGTCGTGATGGCCGCGGGCCGGTTGTGTCGGTCTAGGAGATACGGATCTGGAAGGGGTCTCCGTCCAGCATGCGCTCTCTGCGGAAGAACTGGGTGTTCAGGCCGCCCTGGGCGTCGTTGTCACCCTTGTTGATCATGCAGGCGCTGGCTCCCCTGGAGCCGCTGCCCGTGGGGATGTTGGGCAGGTCGCAGCCGGAGAAGGAACGGCGGGATCCGCCTGAACTGAGCCCCTGCTTGGAGGTGGCGATGGGGTATTCGTCGCAGGACTTGCCCTGAATGCTCGGGGCGTCTCCGCATGCCTTGGTGCGGTTGTCCCGGATGGTCTGGGCATTGGTGGTGCGGGTCAGCGGGTGCTTGAAGGAACCGCCGGGCAGGCCGGAGGCCTGGGCACGCTTGACGTGCTTGGCCAGGTCCGGGTAGGAGGCCTGGTCGTAATAGAGGATCGACGGGTACCAGGGGATGACGCAGCCGACGCGGGGCCGGCCGGCTGTGGCGTTGTCACAGCGGAACTCGTTGAAGCTGACCGGCAGGAGCGCGTCGTTGTAGCCGGCGGCCTGCAGGGTCAGTGTCCAGGTGCTCTTGCACTTCCCCTTGGTGCCGGCGGTGTGGATCGTTGTGTCGTAGAACGACTCACCGAGTCGCCAGGAGTTCTTGGGCAGCAGCGGCTTCTTCGGGAACTTCGCACTGCTGACCTTGCAGGCTCCGGTCTTCTTGGCGGAGCCCTTCACCGAGCCCTTGTTGAGGGCGTCGCCCCAGCCGTCGAATGCGGTGACCTCGATCTGGTGGGCGATGGTGCCCAGGCCGGTGTCCCCGTAGCTGTAACTGATGAACAGCAGCTTGGCCCGGCCGGTCTCGCGCCACACACCGTTGATCTTCTGCTTGGTGGTGAAGTCGGCACCGCCGACCTGGCACACAGACGTCCGGAGTCCGACGACCTTGCCCTTGCTTTGCTCGCACCACTGGGGAGGAGCGACCCCTGCCCGGGCCGCGTCCGCAGCCATAGCCGTCGGGCTCTGGGGAAGTGCCTCCGGTGGCACCTGCTCCACACAGGCCGCCTTGCCCTCCTCGTCAGGCTCCGAACACGCTTCCCTCGTGGAGGACATGGGCGACTGCTGCGGCTTGATGAAGGGCGGCTCGGCGCCAGCACCGGCAGCCGGCTCCTCCCCTGTGGGTTCCTCCAGCCCATCGGGTATCGGCGCAGGATCCCCTCCTTCCGCCAGCAGCTCGGACATCTCCTCGTCCATCACCCAGGAGGCGTCCCCCCAGGCCTCCTCGTCGGAGACGGTCGCGGGATCCTCCGGCGCCTCCTCCACTGCAACGTCACGCCCCGGAACAGGCTCATCAGCCGCGTACGCGGTGCTCAGACAGCTAACAAGCAGCCCGAGGGTGACGGCCCCCAAAGACAGCTTCCTCGATCTCAAGTTGTTCCCCCTGATGTTCGATAGACAGCGCGAACACAGCCCTACTCGTGGGGCGTTCACGCTGGGTCGAAGGGGATCTAAGCACAGAGGTCTGACAGTCCGCCTTCAAAAAACTTCCCCATCGGACTCGGACGCTGCAGTCGCTTCTGGGCTTCCTCACAGGGCCTGGTGCAGGGCGACTCGGCTGGGGGAATCGGATATCTCGGGCGTGCCGAAAGGGAATCTGGCTCGCCGCTGTTCTGGCCGTCCAGCCTCTCTTGGGACATCTGGACGGCTACTTGCGGGCACGCACGTGAGAGCGTCGACACTTGCTGGCCGACCGGAACTGTATCCCGCCTGACGGGCACTCGGAAAGAAAGTTCGGCCGCTGCTCCCGCGTGGCGGGACGTACCACTGATCGTGCTTTTCTTACAGGTCAGGGGTGTGTGGCGTGTCTGCATGACGATGGATATCGCGTTGATCACCGCCGGGCAGATGTACCGCTACCACTTGCGTCAGACCATCGTCGGCGACGGCCGGCGCTCGGCGCGCACGTCGCTCGTCAAGGCTCAGGAGGAGGCCGGTGTCCCGGTCGGCCGTTGGATGGGCCGCGGACTCGCCGCCCTCGGCCTGGCCGCCGGGGACGTTGTCACCGAGGCGCAGTTGCGGAACCTGTTCGAGGAGAGAGGCCAGCACCCGCACGCGGATCTGATTGACGCCGACCTGCTGGCTGAGGGCAAGTCGCCGAAGGCCGCGTGGAAGGCCGGTGCCCTCGGTCGCCGGGTGAAGGTCACGGGCTTCGACCTCGTCTTCCGTCCGCAGCCGACGATCTACCTGCTGTGGGCGCTGGGGGATGACGAGACCCGGCGGGTGATCGAGGCCACGCACGAGCGGGCGATCGAGCGGGTCCTTGAGTGGATCGAGGACCAGGAGGGTCAAGCTGCGGGAGGGCGCTGAGTCGGGGCAGTGACACTCCGGGGTGATCAACATCACCTGGGCTGGCTGGAACCTTTCGCTTGGGTGGCCTATTCACACCATGTTCACGGCGGCTACTGTCCTCGTTCACTGATCCAATTCAGGAACGCGTCATTCCGTTTCCGTGCTGGGGAGCACGGCTGGACCCTGCCCTGATGCCGACGGTTTGTACATGTGAGCTGCGGGTCCGTGCTGTGGTGCGGCCTGCGTGGGGCGGGGGTTCGAGTGGCTGCTCGGCGTGCGCGTGTTGTTTCGGTCGGCCTTGCGGGTGCGATGCTCGCGGCTTTGCTGTCGACGGTGTCGGTGGTGTCGCCGCAACCGGCCATCGCGGCGGCTGATGACACGACGCCGGTTGTTCCGTCGCAGCCTCTGGGTTCGGTGCCGCTGCAGCAGGCCGAGGAGGTCGGTAAGCCGCTGCCGGCTCCGAAGTGGCCGAGTGCCGCGGAGGCGACGGTCGACTTGTCGGAGGCGGCGCCGGGGGAGCCGGGCACCGTGGCGCCCGAGTCGTCGGCCTCGCCCAGCACCGGCAGTGCCGGTGAGGAGACGCAGGTCGCCGAGGTCGTCGAGGTGGCGCCCGTAGCCGAGGAGACCGGTGTCGAGGCCCAGCTGGGGGAGTCCCGCCTGGCGAAGGAGGACACCGCCTCACCGAGCGCCACCCCCAGCCCCTCCGACGCTGCTGCGAGCCAGAGCCCTCAAGCCGAGCCCACGTCCACGCCGGACCCGACCGGCTCCGCGACGACGGCCGAGCCTGATCCGGATCCGCTCTCCCCTGACGCGGTGGATGTGCGGGTGTTGGACCGTGAGGCCGTGGCCCCGGCCGGCGGTATCGGTCTCGGTCTGCAGGTCACCCGGACCGACGGTGTCGATGCTCCGGGTGAGGTCCAGGTCGGCATCGACTACTCCGGCTTCAAGTACGCCTTCGGCGGTGACTTCGCTGCCCGGCTGCGTCTGGTGAAGGTCCCGGCCTGCGCGCTGCAGACCCCGGAAGCGGCCGGCTGCACCGACCGCGAGATCGTGCCGGCGGACAACGACACCGAGACCGGCACCCTGACCGCGACGGTGCCGGCGGACGCCGACACGACGGCGGACGGCCTCTCGACGCAACTGATACGGGAATCGGGCACCAGCGGCGGCAGCGTGTTCCTGCTGAACACGGGCTCCTCCTCCGACCAGGGCGACTACCGGGCATCCACGCTGTCGCCCACCGGGTCGTGGGACGTGTCGACCGGGTCGGGCGCGTTCACCTACAACCTGCCCATCCAGCTGCCCAAGCCCCCGATGGGTGAGGCGCCGTCGCTGGCGATGACCTACAACTCGCAGTCGGTCGACAGCCGCACTTCGGCGTCGAACAACCAGGCGTCCTGGGCCGGCATGGGCTGGGATCTGAACGTCGGCTACATCGAGCGCCGCTACCGCAACTGCACCGAGGACGGCCTGTCCACGATCGGGGACCTGTGCTGGGACTCGCCTAACTCAGCCGAGGAGCCGTCCGGGGCGGTCTACGTCATCAACCTCAACGGGGTCACCTCGGAGCTCATCCAGGACAACACCGGCACGGGTGCCTATCACGTCAAGGACGACCCGGGCTGGCGTGTGCAGCGGCTGCTCAACGGGCACGGCGCGGGCCGTGACGGCGAGTACTGGCTGATCTCCTCCCAGGACGGCCACCGCTACTACTTCGGCTGGGGCCGCTCCGAGCGCACCGGCACCGCGACCGCGTCCGTGTTCACCGTCCCCGTCGTCGGCAACGACACCGGTGAGCCCTGCCGGGACCAGTTCCCCGTGCCCTGCACGCAGGCCTGGCGCTGGAACCTCGACCGCGTCGTCGACGCCAACGAGGTCGAGACGATGTACTTCTACGACAAGGAGTACAACCATTACCGCTCCGTCGCCGACGTCGACCAGGCCCGCCAGTACGTCTCCTCCGGCTACGTGAAGGAGATCCAGTACGGCTGGTCCTCCCAGATCACCAATGGCAAGGTCCCGGCGAAGGTCGAACTCAGCCACGTCAACCGCTGTATCGAGCGGGTCAACGAGAACGACCCACTACGCGACGAGCCCGCGGCCTGCCCCACCTTCGACGACAAGCCGACCTCCTACCCCGACGTGCCCATCGACCTCATGTGCGACGGCACCGCGGCGGACTACCACTGCGCGGGCAAGACCTACTACCCCACGTTCTTCTCCACCGACATGCTGTGGGACATCAAGACCTACGTCAGTGACCAGGACGGCACCGGCTGGGACCTGGTGCAGCAGTACCAGAACAAGTACGGCATGCCCAACCCCGACGGGACCATCGGCAAGACGCTGTGGCTGGACTACGTGCAGCGCCGCACGTACGGCAACGGTACCGACCTCGTTCTGCCGGTGATCAACTTCAACCGAGTCGACCTCGACAACAAGGTCGGCTCCGCCGAGCTGAATTTCCCCCGTATCAAGGAGATCCACGGCGATCTCGGGGCCACGACCACCGTCTCCTACGGCTTCGCCAACCCCTGCGACATCAACAACCTGCCCGCCCAGTCCGCGAACACCAAGGACTGCTTCTGGCAGAAGTGGACCCCGGAAGGCGAAACCGAATCCAGGACCGGCTGGTTCAAGAAGTTCCTCGTCACCCAGGTCGACGTCGACCCGACGGTGACGACCAACCAGGACGGCGCCCCAGTGATGACCACCTCGTACACCTACGAGGACGGAGCCGGCTGGCGGTTCACCAACGACCCGCTCACCAAGGACGAGGACGAATCCTGGACCGACTGGCGCGGCTACCAGGAGGTGAAGGTCTCCACCGGCTCGGGAACGGGGAAGAAGACCAAGAAGTACTGGCTCTACCGCGGCCTGGACGGCGACCGCACCTCCAAGACCGACCCGTCACTGACGAAGAACGTCACCGTCGACAACGGCGACGGCGCCTCATTCACCGACCACGACTGGCTCTCGGGCAAGGTCCTTTCCACCTCCCTGCGCGACGACCAGGACGTCTCCCACGAGCGCACCTACCACTCGTACTGGTCCCACAACACCGCCCAGTACGACGGCCTGCCCGACGCCCGCTTCGTCCGCGAAAACAAAACGATCACCAAAAGCAAGATCAGCAGCGGCTGGCGCGAGCACACCGTCGAGAACGAATACGACACCTCCGAAGCCGCCTCCACCACCTTCGGCCTGCCCATGCGCACCGACGACTGGGGCGAGCCGAACGTCTCCGACAACCGCTGCACCACCTACGGCCGCGCCTACAACACCGACCCCTACGACTCCACCGGCGCCCAGCGCTGGACCGTCCTCCAGGACCAGGTCAAGCACTACTCCGTGGGCTGCTCCAGCATCGCCGACAGCAACCAGGACGGCTACACCACCACCCTGTACGACGGCGCCACCAGCGTGGCCGACAACAAGCCCGTCGACGGCAACCCCACCGCATCACGCACCTACACCAAAGCCGGCACCTACCGCTCCACCTGGACCGGCTACGACGACGCCGGCCGCGCGATATGGACCGAGGACGGCAAGCACAACCGCATCACCACCGCCTACAACCCGCCCAACACCTGGCCCCTTAACGGCGTCACCACCACAACCCCCGACCCCGACGACGCCGCCACCCCCCGCAGCGAAATGACCTCCACCGTGTGGAGCTCCCGCTTCTGGGGCGCGCCCACCACCGTCAAGGACGTCAACGGCCACTCCACCCGGGTCACCCTCGACTCCGCGGGCCGGGTGACCGAGGTGTGGAAGCCCACCGAGACCGGCAGCTCGCCGTCGATGAAGTTCAGCTACACCATCCCCACATCCACCAACAGCTCCGGCGTCCCCGACGCGGTCGACGGCTACCCCCACATCGCCAGCCACGTGCTGCAGTCCGGCAGCACCTACCTGACCTCCCACTCCTACATGGACGCCCTCGGCAGAGCGCGAGAGACGCAGACCCCACTGCCGGACGCCACCATCTGGCCGTCCGGGCAGACGGTCCCGTACCGGCAAGTGGCGGTCACCCGCTACGACTCCGCCGGCCAGGTCACCGGCACCTCAGCGGTCTTCCGCAACCAGGGAACCGCCGGCTCCGGCGGCCCCTCCAGCCCCGAGGTTTCCGACCTGCCCTCCTACAACGACCTGGTACTGGACTGGGCCGGCCGCACCGTGAGCTCCCGCATTCAGGTAAACGGGGTCACCCAGGCCGAAGGCAAGGTCACCACCACCTACAACGGCAACTACACCACCGTCCAGCCGGCCGGACAGAGCCCCATCGACACGTACACCGATGTCTACGGCCAGGTCTCCAAGGTCGTCGAGCACAGCGGCAGCTCCACCTACACCACGTCCTACGCGTACACCGAAAAGGGCGAGCTGAAGCAGATCACCGACACCTTCGGCAACACCACCCTCTACACCTACGACTGGGCCGGACAGCGCATCACGACCGAGGACCGCGACGCGGGCAGCTCCACAGCCGAATACGACGCCAACGGCAACATCAGCAAGTTCACCAGCAACGGTGGCAAGACCGTCCTGACGTATGCGTACGACTACCTGGGCCGCAAGACCGCCGTCGCCAGCGGCTCGGACCAGCTCGCCGCCTGGGTCTGGGACGGCCTGAACACCCCCAACGGCAAGGGCCGGATCACCTCCACCACCAGCCGCGACACCGCCGGCAACACCTACACCACCCAAACCGGCTCCTTCGACGCCCGCGGCCGCGCCCTCAGCAGCACGGTCACCATCCCCTCCGGTGTCGGGCAGCTGGCCGGCGACTACACCACCTCCTACACCTACGACGCCGCCGACCACCTCACCAAGGCGACCTACCCCGCCGCAGGCGGGCTCCCCGCGGAGACGGTCACCACCACATATGACGCCTACGGCCGCCCCGACCGCCTGACCAGCACCCTCGGCACCGCCGTCTACATCGACGACACCGACTACGACTCCTACGGCCGCCTCGTCGGCCGCCTCTACGGATCCGAATTCGACGGCAACGGCATCCGCGCTCAGCGCAGCTACGCCTACGACGACAACAACGGCACCCGCCAGCTGAAGACCATCGCAACGACCACCAGCGTCAACGAACTGGTCACCGAAACCCAGAAGGACACCTACACCTACGACCTGGCCGGACGGATCACCGAACTGCGCGAACAGGCCACCGGCCAGACCGCCCAGTCACAGTGCTTCCGCTACGACCCCCTGAGCCGACTCGAGAAGGCCTTCACCCACACCACGGCCGGCATCTGCGCGAACACCGCCCAGACCACCACCGACAACGGCGGCACCGCTCCCTACCAGACTGCCTTCACCTACGACCCAATGGGCAACCTGCAGTCCGTCACAGACACAAACTCCGCCGGCACCGCAGACCTGCGCGACTACCTCTACCCCGGCTACAACGACGCCGACACCTGGACCACAGCCAACGCCAAGCAGCCCCACGGCGTCCGCAAGATCCTCCACAAAACCGGCAACACGGCCACCCAGACCGACACCTTCACCTACGACTACGACGGCACGATGCTGCAACGCATCGAACAACCCGCCGGCACCACCAACAAGACCACCGTCGACTACACCTGGACCAAGTTCGCCCAACTCGCGACGGTCACCACCACCAAGGCCAGCGGCAGCGAACTGACCCGCTACGCCTACGACGCCGACGGCAACCTCATCGTCCGCACCACCCCCAGCGAAACCATCGCCTCCCTCGGTGGCACCGAACTGCGCACCGACGGCACCAACGTCACGGCCACCCGCTACTACACAGCTGGCTCCACCACCGTCGCCATGCGCACCACGGAAGGCACCACCGCCGCCAACGGCAAGCTCACCTACCTGATGGGCGACACCCAGGCCTCCACCCAGATCGCCGTCGACGCCACCACCGGCACCTCCACCCGCCGCCGCTACACCCCCTTCGGCGACGAACGTAGCGGCACCCTGCCCACCGGCACCGACAACGGCTTCCTCGGCAAGACCGAGGACACGAGCACCGGCCTGTCCCTGCTCGGCGCACGGGCCTACGACCCGAACCTGGGACGGTTCCTGAGCCCGGACCCGCTCAGCAGACCGTACGACCCGCAGAACCTCTCCGCCTACAGCTACTCGTCCAACGACCCGGTCAACCGCATGGACCCGACCGGCCTGGAGGACTGTTACCCGTACGACTGCGCTGGAGAGGTCACCGACTTCGACGAGCCCAAGCCCACGGGCGGAACGGCAACAACGGGCAGCGGCGGAACGGCCACAACGGGCAGCGGCCGACCTGGCCTCAACAACCGCTCCTGCGCATTCGCTGATCCCCAGTACTGTGCCCAGCCAGGCCCCCACGGCCTGTACGCCCCCAGCGGCCCAGTGGGCAGCAGCCCGGAGGCAGCCCCGTCCCCCGTCGCAGAGGTGCTACTGGCGGGCTGTAGCTGGTTTCCTGTTGCCGGCTGGGGCTGTGACTACGTCGACCTCAAGCGGGCCTGGAACGAAGGCGACAAGATCGGTATTTTCGCAGGAGTCGTTGGATTCCTCCCAGGTGGAGATGTCGCCAAGGTTCCCCGACAGGTCGACAACATTGCGGACGCGCTGAAGGGCGCCAAAAATCTGTGCACCAAGTGCTTCCTGGCAGGCACCGATGTCCTCATGAGCGACGGCACCACGAAGGACATAGAGGACGTAGAACTCGGCGACAAGGTTCAGGCCACCGACCCTGAAACCGGTGAAACGGGGCCACGTGAAGTTACCCGCCTCATCGTCACTGAGGACGACAAGCACTTTAACGAGCTGTCCATTGCCACCGGGGCCGGCATCGAGAAGCTCACGGCGACCCACGAGCACCCGTTCTGGTCACCATCCGAGGGTGATTGGAGCGAGGCAGGCAGACTCAAGCCGGGAATGAGCCTGCTCACCGACGACGGCGACACGGTCATTGTCACCGGCAACCGGACCTACACACAGCATGCGACTACGTACAACCTCACCGTTGACGGCCTGCACACGTACTATGTACTCGCTGGGCAGACGCCGGTCCTGGTTCACAACAGCAACTGTGATCCTCGATTCGAAGTCGACTCCAAGGGGAACGCCACCGATCTCGCCAATCCGGGCGGCAGGGTCGGCGTTCCGAAACTTGAAGGTGGCACCCTGCAAGAAGTGGGCGGGCGCGTCTGGGGATCCGGAGACCCGTCTCACCTCATAGGAACACGCTCTCCGGCTGAATTGCGAGGCCTGGCAACCAGGGGCGACGCGGAGAAATTGCAGGACTTCTACCGGAGTGCAGCACTCGCAGGAAAAGGTGGGAAGACTGCACCGGCGCGCGTGGTACTCACTCAGGAGATCATCGATGCTTGGAGATAGTCAGGTGAGCAACGGAGAGCAGGTCGTAGACCTGAAATTCGTGGCGGCGCGAGGGGAGAGCGTCGAGGTGTGCTTCGAGCCGGTAGGAACCACCTTCTCTCTGAGCGATGGTGAGGCGGTATTTCTCCGGACTGCAATCTCGAACGTGGCCTCGCTTGAGATTGTTTCGTGGCCTAACGGGATTGGGGTTTGGGTCCCCTATCCCGGTGACTACGCGATCATTGACTCAAAGGGGAAAGAAATCGATACGCTCTGAGCCCCTCCCGTAAGGGAGCGAACAGCAGTCGCTCACTCCAAAGTCCGCCGACCGGGTATTGGCGGCGAGATCGCAGAGGTGGTCGGCGATGCCTTGGATACCGTCCTCGGCATCCTCGACTGGGGCCTGTCCGATCCATGGTGGCGGACGTTCCGGCATGATGCCGGGGTGAGCACCATTGTCGAGTTCTTCGCGGCTGCGGATGATGCGTCAGCGGCTCTCGTGCTTCAGACCGGGCCGTCACGCGCGTTCGCCTCGCTCTCCTTCGGCAACTTCGATCCCGAAGAGGCTGTGGTCGAGTGGGAGTGCCTGTTGACCGGCGCCAGGTTCGAGCGACTCGTTGAAGCCGACGAGCCTCGCCTCGTTGCAGGCCAGGACGATGACGGGTGCGTCGTCTTCGCGATCTCGCCTCGACTGTCCGCAGCGCTCGCTGAGGCCGAGCGGTCCGAGGTGAAGGATGCCGCCGCCGCATGGTCCTTTCAGCGGGCTGAGGACGGCGAGGTCATCGACCCGGAGATCGCCGAAGTGATACTGAGTGATCTGGCTGCCCTCGTCAGCAGTGCCCGACGCCAGGGCCAGAACGTCTACTGCTGGGTCGCGTAGGAGTTCACGCTCGGGGCCAGATCGCAACGGACGCCGAGGTGGCGGTGCCGAGGAAGACGTAGCGCATGGCGTGGTCCCTGCCCGAGCCGATGCTCACCGCGGCCGTCGACAGCCCCCGCGTACTGCTACACCCTCGGACGCCGCCCACGCCGGTACCCGGCTGATCCCTAGGTCCCTGCGAGAGCGGCGGCGGGGGACGGTCAGCGGGCGCGGGTGACCTCGATGACGGTGTCCGGGCAGCTGTCGAGGACTTCGGTGAGCGCGGTCTGCTCGGCCGGGTCGACGGTCAGGTCCCAGCGTGTCTTGATGGCGATCCAGTCGGTGGCGTAGGTGCAGCGGTAGCTCTCGGCGGGGGGTTGCCAGGTGGTGGGGTCCTGGTCTGCTTTGGAGCGGTTGCTGGTGGCGGAGACGGCGATCAGGGCGCGGGGGTCGTCGAGGTCGTTGGCGTAGGCCTGGCGTTCGGCCGGGGTCCACGCGGAGGCGCCGGAGTCCCAGGATTCGGCAAGGGGGACGAGTTGGTCGATGTCGAGGGCGCGGGCCGCGGTGAAGACGGTGCCGTCGTACGGCGAGTGCCAGGAGCCGCCCGTGAGAACGCAGTTGGCGCCCTGGGCGGGGGCCGTGACGGCCTCCTCCAAAAGGACCTCGTTCCTTGTGCTGCATCCGTCTCGGTCGGCGTCGATCCAGTGCCGGAACTTCGTGCGCTCGTAGCCGGTGCGGTCCTCGTCCTGGACGAGCAGGGCCTGGAAGGCGTCGCGGACCGGGAGGACGACAAGGTCACCAGGAGCGGCGTGCGCCGTTGTGGCCGGGGCGAGCAGGAGGGTGAGCGCGGAGAAGACGGCGGTCGCGGCGCCGGCGGTACGGGAGAGACGCATCAGGGAGTCCTTCCGAAAGATCACAGGCAGGTTGTGATCTTTCGTAGTGCTCCCGGCCACGAGCTGTTCGCGGCTTGGGCGTGGGCTCGCCCGCACGGGCGGTAAGTCACATCGTCGCCCCGTACACCCCCTCCCGGCAGCCACTGATCGACGCCTCGCCCTGGGCCTGGGACAGCGCGTGCCCCGCTCCTGGGGTGCGTGGCCGCTTTGCTGGGCGACCAGCGGATCCTGCGGAAGTGGGAGCGCGGCGCGGAAACGGCCTGCGCAGCGGCGGTCACTCTGTCACCCAGCCGTGAGTCTGAACTGCACCCCGCAGGAATACCGCACGGACCCGGTGCTCTGGATTACCGTCCCGGCGCGCTGGGAGGGGCCATCGAGTAGCTGACGACCTGCACTTCGAGCTGTACGCGGCGCCCTTCGCGTACCTGCCCACGACACAAAGAGGCTCGTTGGTCATGTGATGTGCATCACTGGGCGGTGCGTGTTGATGCACGCCTCCACGGCCCTGTGACCTGCGCTTTTACCCGCGACCCGGATGAGGGCATGACTCCAACGCACTTTACCTACACACTCAAATCACGCTCCCCTGGCGCAGCGGAAAAGTCCTGGTTACTCCCCTTCGCGGTATTCCGCTGAAACCGGTGACTGCCGGTGGCCCCCAGTACGGTTGTGGCTACCAGAAATGCCCCTTCGGCGGCATGACGAAGGGAGACCTCTGCGCGGTCCGTGCTTTGGCGGGCCTGGCCACGCGGAGGTCTCCCTCTCGTGCCGTCAAGCGGCCCGTCCTACACAAGGAGAGCCAGACCGAATGACGCCTCTCGAACGTACCCCAGGTACGACCCCGCTGCCGAAATCCACCCCGCTCACCTGGTTCACGGTGCTCACCGGCTTCGCGTCCATCGTCGCGGTCGTCGTCCTGTCCCTGACCCACCACGGCGATGCCGCAACGGCAGCAGGCAGCATCGGAACAGCGGTGACCGCCATCGGCAGTGTTCAGATCGGCATGCGCAACCGCCAGTGACAGCCGCTGCCTGTTTCAACCTGAACGCCGTGCGCGTCCGGCCGGGCAACGCCTGCCCGGCTTGGCCGCCGTCACCTACGCACGGTGGTTCGGACCCCCGACCCGCTGCGGCTTCCCCCTGTCGTCTCCCCTGCGTTCCCCCTGTGATGCGGGAGGCTTGATCAACTCGCGTTTACGCAGATCAGCTCAGGGTTCTGGCCCCCCGGTTCAGCCTCGGCACTTGGTGTCCTGCATGATCAGGCACAGCAACAGGGGCCCGCCCGTGAGGGGTCTGCCAGGAGGACGGGGGCAGGCGGTGGGCGGTTCGAAGCTGAGCCGGTACGGGTCGACGGGACGCCCCCGCACGATGTGCCTGGCCGCGCTCGGGGTGGTCAAGATCGCCACGCCGGACCAGATACGCAGGCTGATGTGCCCGGGCACGAAGGACGCGGCCACGGTGCGCGGCGGGCTGAAGGACCTGGAGGCCGAGCACCTGGTGGTCTCGCCGGGCAGCGCGGTGCGCGTCAACGACGACGGTGTGCGGGTCACCGAGAAGCTGTGGGGACGCTGACCCCGGCCGGGCTGGAGGCGGCAGCCGTGGTCCTGGACCGGCAGGTCCGGGAGATGGGCGGCACCGCGCGGGCGGCTGCGGCCTCCGGCGCGAAGCACGCCCGCGCGGTGACCGACGTCCTGGACGCGTTCCTGCAGACCCCGCCCGAGCCGACACAGCCCGTCGTCCGCAAGGCGTTGCCCGCCCCCGCCGCGCCGTCGGCCGACCCGGCCCCGGCCGCGCGACCGGAGGGGCTGGGCCCGCTGACCGCCTGGTCCACCGAGGTGGTGCTCCCGGTCGCGGGCACGTTCCAGTCTCCCGCCCGCGGCAGCCTGCGCGCCGACATGGTGTTCGCCTCGCCCGGCCACGACGTTGCGCCGCTGCTGTACGTGGAGGTCGACAACGGCACCGAGGGACCGCCCCTCGTCGCGGACAAGATCGAGCGCTACCACCGGTTCTTCGCCCGCCGCGCGAGCCTCAACGGCCGCGAGGTGCCGCTGTGGCGGACCGTGTGGCCGGCCACCGGACGCGACGGCCACCCGCCGGTGGCGCTGGTGTTCACCAAGAACGTCGGGCAGCTCGCCATGCAGACCCGCATGCGCGAGGTCGGCGAACTCGCCCGCGACCACTGGCGCGGACACTGGAACAGCGACAACCACACCCCCGACGATCCGGGGCCGGACGGCTACCGCGACTACACGGGCACGGTGCCGCTGCTGGCCACCACCCTGCGCCTGCTCGCCGCCCACGGCCCGGTCTGGTGGCGCTACGGCCACACAACCTGGCAACCCCTCACCGACGCACTCGACAACCCCGACGACCACCGCGCCTACTCGGCGCGAGTGGCCCGCCGCAGCTCCGCGCGCGCCGACGGGGCCGTGCGCGGCTGGGGCAGCTGACCCACGGGACGCGGCTGTGCGCGCTGTCCCCGCAGCCGTCCGGCACCCCCTGCGTCCGCGTCCACTGCTGACCTGACCAACGCCCGAGCGCCCGGCCCCATAAGCGCGTGCGAACTTCTTATCGCAGGTCAGAGGTCGTTCGTACGCATCGTTTGAAGGATGCCGTTCGTTACGCGCCACCGGCTCAGTCGGTGCTTGCCCTGCGCCGTAGCCAGTGGCCTCGCCTGCGACGTGTTGTGCGCGAGGGGGCCAACGCCGCCGCCAGGGCCTGGCTACTGGCCAGGGTGTGGGGGTGGTTGGGGCCCAGGATGCGGGTGCGGTCGTTGAGGGTCTGCTGGTGCAGCTCGGCCGCCCGCGCATGCTCCCCCATCCCGTCCAGGGCGTTGGCGAGGTTGTTGCAGCTGGTCAGGGTGTCGGGGTGGTCGGGGCCCAGGACGCGGGTGCTGTCGTCGAGGGTCTGCTGGTGCAGCTCGGCCGCCCGCGCATGCTCCCCCATCCCGTCCAGGGCGTTGGCGAGGTTGTTGCGGCTGGTCAGGGTGTCGGGGTGGTCGGGGCCCAGGACGCGAGTGAGGCCGTCGAGGGTCTGCTGGTTAAGCTCGGCCGCCCGCGCATGCTCCCCCATCTTGCGCAGGGCGGTGGCGAGGTTGCCACGGCTGGTCAGGGTGTGGGGGTGGTCGGGGCCCAGGATGCGGGTGCGGTCGTCGAGGGTCTGCTGGTGCAGCTCGGCCGCCCGCGCATGCTCCCCCATCTTGCGCAGGGCGGTGGCGAGGTTGCCACGGCTGGTCAGGGTGTCGGGGTGGTTGGGGCCCAGGATGCGGGTGCGGTCGTCGAGGGTCTGCTGGTTAAGCTCGGCCGCCCGCGCATGCTCCCCCATCTTGCGCAGGGCGGTGGCGAGGTTGCCACGGCTGGTCAGGGTGTGGG
>NZ_JBVICQ010000018.1:0-63948 GCF_055572815.1 Streptomyces sp. NPDC030296 | reverse complement strand
GGGTGGTTGGGGCCCAGGATGCGGGTGCGGTCGTTGAGGGTCTGCTGGTGCAGCTCGGCTGCCCGCGCATGCTCCCCCATCCCGTCCAGGGCGTGGGCGAGGTTGTGACGGCTGGTCAGGGTGTTGGGGTGGTCGGGGCCCAGGACGCGGGTCTGCGTCTGGAGGAGGTCCTGGTGTAGCGCCTGTTGCAGCGTGTGGGCTCCTGCTTGGGACAGCACGCTGGCCAGGCGGTTGAGGGCGTCTTGGGCCGCGGGGAGGGTTTCGTCGGTGGTGGCGTGAAGGAGCAGTGGCAGGTGGGGGGCGAGGAGGCGGGCTGCGGGCCAGCCGGATCGTCCTGCCTGGGCGGTGTCGTGAACGGCTTCGGTGAGCCGTGCGGTCAGGGCCTGGTGCCAGGCGGTGCGGTCGGGGGTTTCGGAGGCCAGGGCGAGGGTGCTGATCTCCCGCACGAGGGGATGCAGTACCAGCTGGGCGGGGTCATCGTTCTCTGCCGTCGGTGGTGTCCGGGGTGTGGGGTTGTCGGGCAGGCCGAGCAGGCCGTAGCGGTGCAGGCCGGCGAGAGCTGCTTCCACACCCACGGTGGTGGCGGGCTGTCCGGACGCGGCGGTGAGCAGGCCGGGGGTGATCAGGAACAGGGGGATGGGGGCCGGGGCGAGCAGGGCCAGGATCCGCAGCAGCGGGCGGGCCAGCGTGTGGCCTTCGTCCGCCAGCTGGTCCAGGGACACTTCCCAGGTGTGGCGGATTACCGTGCGGGCGATGTCCGGGTGGGAGGCGTCGGGGTGCTCGGCGCCCAGCAGCGTGTCCAGCTCGGTGTCCAGGGCCTGGCGGTAGTGGTCGAAGGTGCGGTAGCGGCTGGTGGGGGCGGCCAGGTAGCGGCCGGCCGCGTGCAGGGCGAGCGGCAGCCTGCCCAGCCGCTCCGCCAGTGCCCGTGCCTGCTCCCCGGTCCCGGCCCGCGGGGCCGCATCAAGAAGGACCTGTCCCGCGTCGGGCACGGCCAGCGGTTGCAGCGGCAGCAGCTCCGCACGCGGCCCCCAGGTCTCGGTGCTGGTGTCCCGGGAGGTGACCAGCAGCAGGCCGCCGCCGTGCGGGCGGATCCAGCCCCGGTAGTGCGCCACCGGCTCGCCCTCCGGGCCGACCGCCCGCGGCTCGTCGACGTTGTCCAGCACCAGCAGCCACCGCCGAGTAGAGGCCAGTTGCCGCCAGACCACATCCGGCAGACTCTCCTGCCCGGCCCGGGCCGCCTCCAGATCCGCTTCCGCAAGCCCGCAGGCCACCGCCACCCGCGTCATCTGCTGCGCCAGGTCTACCGGATCGCGCCAGCGCACCCAGAACACCTGCCGGCCGTCCTGCTCGGCCAGGGCGGCCAACTGCGCCGCCACCGTCGTCTTGCCCAGCCCGCCCGCCCCGCACACCACCGCGAACCGCTCCTGCGGCCGCCCCAGCAGCCGGGTCAAGACGGCCAGCTCCGGCTCCCGGCCGCGGACGTGCTCCACATGCGGGGGCCGCAGCGAGACGTGCCTGCTCCCGGCCAGCCGGTCCACCGCCGTCAGCCGCGCCGCTACCTGTCCGCCGTCCAGGTGCCGACCCCACAACAGCAGCCCCACAGCAACCGCAAGCAGAACCCCGAACACCGGCCACACCAGCCACGGACGGGCAGCCCACGCGGGCACCGACGCACTCGCGTAATTCGTCACCAGCCCGAGCCCGGCCATCACCAGCGCGGCCGCACCCGCCACCGCGGACCCCGCCCACGCTCCCCGCCTGCGCGCCATCCCCACCCCCGCACCCCCAGTTGTTCACCACCACCATGCCCCCACACGCCGCCCGGCATGACGACTTCGCGGCGCGCCCCGCCAACCACCGCGCCTACTCGGCGCGTCCCGCGATAGGGCGATGAACGGACGCGGGTGGAAATACGGGTGTCCCGCCCAGGCGTGGGGCCGCGCCGTGTGCGTCTACCGGCGCGGCCCCGCACCCGGAGGCTATCGACTCCGTGGCCGCGCGGGCAGACGTCGGCTGCGGGCGCTCGGCGAGGGCGACAGCCCTCAGATGTGAGCGGCCGGTGCCCAATCCGCAGAGCGGGTGGCAAGGGCACCGGCCAACCAAAAACCCTCACGAAGAGGACTCACTGAGCCGTTTCCAACCTGATCACTTGGCTGGTGCGACGGGTGGGCGCCCTGGCGTTCGGGAAGTGGTGAAGCTCCTGGTAGGAGGATCGTCGACCAAGATCAACCCGCACCACAAGGAGCTTCGCGTGCTGGTTTACCCGTCGGCGATCGATCTGTCCAGCCAGAGCTTGCGCTTCCTCGCCCAGCACCTCACCCACCGGCGGCGCGAGCTGGGCACCCGCTGGCGCAAACTCCCCGCCGGACAGCAGGCGTTGCTCGCCCTGGCCCACCTGCGCTGCGGCGACACCTACGCCCAGCTCGCCGCTGGCTTCGGGGTCGGTGTCGCCACCGTCTACCGCTACATACACGAGGCCGTCACCGTCCTGGCCGCCGTCGCCCCCACCCTGGAGCAGGCCGTAACGGCCGCCTCCGCCAAGGCGTTCGTCATTCTCGACGGCACGCTGCTGCCCATCGACCGGGTCGCCGCCGACCGCCCGTTCTACTCCGGCAAACACAAGAAGCACGGCATGAACGTGCAGGTGATCAGCGACCCCTTCGGACGCCTTATGTGGGCCTCGCCTGCTTTACCCGGGGCCGCCCACGACATCACAGCCGCCCGCACCCACCGCGTCATCGGCGCTTTGGCCGAGCAAGGCATCAAGTGCTTTGCGGATAAGGGATATCAGGGTGCGGGAGGCACCGTGGTCGTCCCTTTCCGCGGCAACCACCGGAACCTGTCCGCCGGCAAGCAGGCGGTCAACGTCGCCCATGCGAAGATCCGCGCCGTGGGCGAGCAGGCCATGGCCACGCTCAAGGGCTGGCGCCTGCTGCGCAAGCTGCGCTGCAGCACCACCCGGATCACTGACATCGTCAAGGCCGTCCTCACCCTCCACCTCGCGTCAGCGTGAGGCGGGAACGGCTCATTGATTACCGTGCACGGTGTACAGCGGACACCGCATCTGGTCGAGTCCGGAGCGGCCGCAGCATTGCCATCCCTTCCTCGAGCCCGACCTTCATGGCGAAGTCGAACTGGTCGACCTCCAAACACAACTCCACATCGGTGGGGTGAGCACCGCGGCGTCGCCCGCTGCGCAGGTCGTCCGCGGCTGGGGAGGTGCGGGCACGGTGCAGATAGGGGCCGGGGTCGAGACGATCCCCGGCCAGGAGCCGATCCAGGTACTCGGCGCAGGCCAGATCCTCGGCGGCACGGCCGTCCTCGCCGGTGGCCACGAATGTCACCGAATCGGTGCCAGCATCTGCCAGGGCCCGGGCCGTCGCGCCGGCCACGACGAAACTGGCGCACAGCGCCAATTTCGCCTCGACAACCGCCAGGGCCCCAACCGTTCCCGCAGTCGTCTTTTGAATCACGGTGCGGCCAGTCAAGTCGGCCTCCTGGATCAGGCCAGGGGAGTTGACCAGGTCGAACCCGCTGACCAGTGCCCCATCCTTGAGCGCAAGCCAGCTTGGGTGACATGCCTTGATCGCCAGTGCCTCGCCCTCGTCGGCAGCGAGAACGATCTTGTCTGCCCCGCGGTGGAAAGCCCATGCGGCGGTGGTGAACGCCCGCATCACATCGATCACAACGGCCACCTGTTCGGTGCCGTCTACGTCGGGTATTCCGACTACTCGCGAGTCCATGCCGGGATGGTCGCAGCCCACTGAAGCGGTCCACAAGACACGTTGACGATCTTCGGTGACTCGGGATCTGCTGGGCGGCTACCGCGCGGGCACGCGCTCGGAAATCGGGCGGGACAACGGGGAGACCAGCGGCTCGTCGCCTGCGGTCTGACCTAGACCTTCAGCAAGTTGGAAAGGACTCACTACCAGGGTATCGGTTCCGTCGTGGCCAGAGAGCATCGTGGCGGCCGCACGCCGGCCGCCACGATGCTCTGCCTGCTTTCAACCGCCCTGACGGACTCGGAGCCACCACAGGGCGAGACTGACCGAGCCGGTGCCCGCTCCGTAGGAAACGCCCTTGACGAAATACGTCAGTGCCATTTTTCGGCGCCTACGGACCTGCACTCGGATTCGCTCTGTTACGGAACGCCAAATGTTGCTCATCAGATACCTCCTGAGAGTGTGGCAGGGACTTGTGCCCTGCTTTAAGGGGGCGAGGGCGGGTGAAGCTTATGGGCTACGAGAAGGCCCAATTTTCCTTCCCCAGAGCGCAGTTAACCGGCTGGTTCGATCCATTGCCCAATGCAATCAGAACGGTTCTCCTGGAGTTCCTGCGGAAACAATCCGGATGCTGTCCTCCCAGGTCACAGACCTTGGGCAGTCGTGCTGTCCGGATACTGTCTGCCCGCATCCGGATGGTGTCCGCGCAGGTAGAGTTTCTGTTGGGAGCAAATAGTCCGGACACGCGGACGTGTGTCCGGACACCGGATGCCGCGTCCGGACGCGGCGTCCGGACGCCGTATCCGACCGAGTGGCGCAGCCGTGATCTCGGGCGTCTTCTGCCCACTGTCCGGACACTCTCCGTGCAGGCAGAAGCGCTGGGTGCGGACTGGCTCCCCCTGTCCGGACACGGGGCGGATGGCGTGTCCGGATCAGTCGTGCCGAGGTGTCGTCCTCCGGGTTGCTTGCGGGAGTGGCGTTTACATGCCGCGCGAAAGTGAATTCCTCATTCGTGAAAGACAGTTGCTATGTGTCCTGAATCACACTCGAAAGGGTAGGGAGGCGGAGTGGGAACGCGGAAGAGGAATGTGATGACGGAACCCAATTGAGTTCCTCATGCGTCCATTCCATGCCCAGCTCCCGCAGCATCTCCACCACTGCTGAAGCCACGTGGAGCGAGTTGTGTCCACCCACTTCCACGTGCGTGAGCAGTAGCTGCCCGCAGCGGCTGGCGAGGATGGGATCCGCGGTGACCGGGGTTCGCCGGCCGGTGCGGGCTCGATCGAGCCCGCACCGGCCTTCCGTGAACAGCGGCCCAGGCTGATGGAACGCGTGGTGGGTTCGGTGATTCGTCGGACGTGTTCGGGTGAGGCGGTCAGAATCGGATCAGCAGGCGGCGCGGCCCCTACCAGCGGCATTCCGACACGATACGAGTGGTGCTGAGGGTGGAGGTCGATGTCGCGGGGTGGAGCGGGCGTGCTGGGGTGCGATCCGCCCTGGTGGCCCGAGAGCTGCAGAAGGAAGGCACTTTCGTGAGCATGATCCAACCGGTTGCCAACGGGTTACGAACCGATCACCCGGTTCCCGGCTTGCCGTTCATCAACGACGAGCGGCTGCTCCTGGACAATCCTGACGCGATTGAGCGGACGGGCCGTAATCAGGGTGAGGGGCTGTGGGGGCGTACGGACCGACTGCGTGGTGGGGGATGGGTGGCGTTCACCACCGAGACGAAGAACCGTGACTATGCCTGGGCGGTCCATCAGCACCCCGAGCATGGGCGGACCGTTCTCCTGATCCGCGACAAAGACATGAGCGGTCTGCACCACGAGTGGATGTACGGGAACAACGGGTTCTTGTACCGGCATGGCGGCTACTGGTGGGACGGGACCCGCTGGTACCGGCCCCAGCAGGTCGTGGACCGCGCCTACGAGGGATACGACGCGCGGCCGGTGGCGGACGCCGTCACCGTCACGGCCATCGACGTCCTGGCCCGCCCGGCGACGTCACATACCGCGCGGGTCGCGAAGATCGCCGACTTCACTGCCTCGGAGGGGCCGTTGCCCCACTGGCGTGAGCATCTCGCCCTGTGGGCCTCCCACCGCGAGCCCGGCTCCCGGCCGCTCGACCAGTGCGTCGTCGATCTCCAGGCACCGGAACTCGACCCGGCCCGTCTCGTCGACCGCGCCGGCCTGGCGCAGATCGCCGAACTGAAACTGGAGGACCTGCCGCATCCGAAACACGGGCACAAGGACCTGCCCCCGCCCCAGGCCGAGACAGCTGAGGGCCCACGGTGGTCGCGACCGGTCGCACGTGACTGGGCCGAGCAGTACCGCCGGACCCACGGCCCGGAGAAGCTGCTGTCCGCGATGACGGCATTCGGCACCGAGCAGCCCCGGGGATTGGTCGAGGACCACAACCGACTCACGAAGATCATCGCCGACAGCCTCGAGGACGCTGAGGAATCCAAGAAGAACCGCCTCTTCACCCGAGGCTGCAGTACAAGGCGCGAGGAGCAGGCCGCGCACCTGGCCTGGTGGCCCGCCGTCGCCATCAACGACGGCACCGACGGCTTCATCCCACTCGATGCCGTGCGCACCACCATCGTCGAAGCGGTCCTCGGGGGACTCGCCCAGGATGCCGAAGGCCTCGACGATTCCAAGGATGTTCTCCTGGGTGACATCCGGCGCGATGTCGTGCACCTCATCGACTGGTACATCCTGCGAGAGCCCCGACTCGCCCCCGCACTCTTCGGCGAGATCTGCCTGGACGCTCGTGTGCGCTTCGGACTCGACCCCAAGGACGTCGGAGACCTTCTACGACGCTCCCTCAGCCTCGACAGCGGCCTCGACCGCCAAACCCTCCAAGCCCTCCTCGACCTGGCGCTCCCGCCCTCCGCGCAATCCCCCGACGGACGATGACCACTCCAGTGATGGCCGACGCCGAAGCCGCCGACTGGCCCACCGCCACGGCAGCAGGGGAGATCTGACCCACGTCCGGAGACACCACGGGCCCCGGGGAGTGAAGGCATCCCCGGGGCCCGGTGCATGGAGTCGTGCTGTTCAACGAGAGCTCGACTCCCAGGGCACGGGGGTGCGCTACTCGGCGTCCCGCTCAACGGAAGGCCCGTTGAAGCTCCTATAGATCGTCAAGCCGGTGGGCGGGGTCCATAGGATGCCCTTCGTGGCGCGATTCGATGAGGTCAAGGCGACGTTCTGGGTGAGGGCCTATATGGGGTTCAGTCGTCGTTGACCGACGTGATCGCTCAGGATGCTGAGCTTCGGCTCGGTGCGAAGCGAAGATCAACACAGCGCGGGCCGATGCGCTCTCCGAGGTCGGAGCACTGCGGTCCCGCAGCGGCGCTGCGGGCTCAGTCCGTTCCGTCGATGGAGATCAGCGTGTCCGCATGGACGACCCACAGGGAGGTCGCTCCCACCATGAGGTCGTATGAGGGACTCAGGCGCAGTGGCACGTGGGCCTTGGGTCCTGCCGCCGCCCGCGTGCTTTCCAGGATCGGGTGGGGTACGGCGAGGCGTTCCGCCCGGTTGGGCAGTATGAACTCCGGGCCGACGCCTCTCCCTTTTGTGGGGCGAGCGTTGTGGCGGATCGGCTTGCGCACGCCGGGATACAGCGCCGCGTACAGGCCGGCGAAGTTGTGTACGTGAGCCGTGCCCGGGTTGGAGAGGCGGCAGACCGGGACGTCGTCGACGGCGTGCCGCTGGACCAAGTGGGGGGACAGCACGTGAGAGTCCTTGCACAGGAGGCGGGTGACCGCCCAGGTGCCTGTGTCCAGGGTTGCTGTTGCGTCGACGTTGTAGAGGTCCACCAGGAGTTGCCACACGTCCGAGGGTTGTGCCGTTCGGTGGAATAGCTCCAGGCGGCTTGGTATCCGGGCAAGGTTTTTGGTGAGGATGTCGGTCCAGCGGTCCATGGCCTGCTGCGCGTTGGTCTGGCGGTCTCGGTCGGTGTCGAAGTCGGCGATGACCCGCTCTCGCTGGGCACGCACCTGGCTCTGTCGCAGTTCGCCGAGTTCGTAGGTGAGCACGCGGCGTAGCCGCTGCGCGGGGCGGCCGTAGGCAGCGGCCAGTTCGATCAGCTCCGGGTCGTCGAGTGCGGGCCCCCTCCACGGCCCGCGCTGGGGGACGTAGCGCTCGGCCAGGGCCATGATCAGCTCGGTCGCACGGGCTTGGCGGCGTCTCACGGCCGGTGTCTGGTCTATGGCCTGCTCGACGATTAGGCGGGGCAGCCCCAAGGCGTCGGCGACCTGGTCCACGAACAGGGGGCTGCGGCTGGGAACTATGCCCTCGTTCTCGAACCGTCGGTAGTTCTTCGGGGAGACCTTGAGGCGGTCTACAACGTCCTGCGCTCGTAGCCCGAACGCCCGCCGGAAGTCCGCAAGCGTCCAAGTCTTCTGCCTAGCGCGGTCCATGAGCTGGAACGGGTGGACCCCCAGCGCCCGGGCAAGAGCCCGCAGGCGTGGCGGGTCTGGCACCCGGTGCCCGTTCTCGTATGCCAGGATCTGCGCCTTGCTCGCTCCAACGGCCCTCCCCAGCTCCTCGGCCGTCATCGACACCCTGCCCGGACGCGCGTAGACGTTCATCCGGTGTGCCCGCAGCTCGCTAGGGCTGAAATTGGCCAGGCCCCGTGCCATTCGCGTGCTCTTTCTCGTCGATGGGACCAGTTTAGAGGTACCATCCGAGAGCCACGGACGTGTCACATCCGCGATGTCCGTGTGAGCCTCACCAGGTGTGTCGTGTTTTTTAGCGGCAGAACTGGTGGATGCTCACGTGGAAATGCGCGACGTTGGACGCCGTTGGCCGCACGGTTTAGGGACCCCGGTCCACGTGTATCGGTTATGAAAGAGGCCCTGCACCTCCACGGTTAGCTATTCCGTGGGCGGAGGGCAGGGCCAGCGTCTGGGGAGCTTGCTCCCGGAAGGCCCTCTGTTGCAGCAGGGGGCCTTTGACGTCTAAAGGTGATCCTCGATCAGGCTACGCAGCCAGGCACCGAGTGCCTGGAGCGTCAGCCAACCGAGGATCTTCTTGACGATCTTCCGGTTGTTCCGCTCCCCGCCTTCCGGCGGGTTTCCCATCCGCAACACCTCCTCTCGGTCGCGGAGCCGATCGGCCCCGATCGGGTCAACCGATCGACGGGTTACGCCGCGAGAGAAGATGCCAACGATGAGCATACCGGGCCGGGCACGCAACACCGGTCCGTGCACGACCAGCCCCGTGTCAACTCCGGTCCCAAATCGCACATTGACGGATAGTTGATTCTTGTACCGCCTTCGGCCTCACCAGGGTCATACGCGAACACATGGGCGAACAACGGCTGTTGGGGCGGTTTTTCCGGGTGGTGACGCTGTGTAGAAGCCAGGGGTGAGGAGGGTGTCTACGCCTACTGATGCAGTCACGGCCGGTGCGTGATCCATCAAATATCGACTGTGTGGCGTCCGTCACTGTCGCCACATACCGGCTGGTCGGAGCCGTGCTTGTAGGGGGCAACATCCCAACGGACCGCCTACAGTTGCGCGTGGCTTCGCCAAGGTGACGTCGGTGGGCGCCGATCCGTCGGTCCGGGCGGACCGCAGGGGCGCCAATTCCCGGGAGTCCGATGAGACGGCGCCAGATCGTCGCTGCCCCATGGTCGTACCCACCAGGGTGGCGGTCTGGGGACCATCCCCGCGGGTGCGGGGAGCACACCGAGGGCACCGTGAAGGAGCGGGTGTGCTCGGGACCATCCCCGCGGGTGCGGGGAGCGCAACGTCTCAACGACGCCGCGCTGCAGGCTGGGTGGGACCATCCCCGCGGGTGCGGGGAGCACCCGAAGGGTGAGAAGGCCCTCGGCTGGATCGTGGGACCATCCCCGCGGGTGCGGGGAGCACAGCACAGCCACGACGGCCGTCTACCGCATCGAGGGACCATCCTCGCGGGTGCGGGGAGCACTGGATACGGGAGTTGGCCGTGACGGCGGTCGTGGGACCATCCCCGCGGGTGCGGGGAGCACCCGTACAGGCGGATGCGACGGCCGTCCTGGTGGAGGCCATCCCCGCGGGTGCGGGGAGCACTCGACCACCCACTTCACGACGTCGGCTGCCTTGGGACCATCCCCGCGGGTGCGGGGAGCACGACGACTGCGTGGACTACACGAACCACCAGCAGGGACCATCCCCGCGGGTGCGGGGAGCACCTCGCCCACCGGTCCCAGGTGGCCATCGTCAAGGGACCATCCCCGCGGGTGCAGGGAGCACCAGGAGAAGCCGGCCTTCCGTACCCGCTTCGAGGGACCATCCCCGCGGGTGTGGGGAGCACGGCCCGCAGCGGGTCGCCAAGCTCGTGGAGCTGGGACCATCCCCGCGGGTGTGGGGAGCACGGCCCGCAGCGGGTCGCCAAGCTCGTGGAGCTGGGACCATCCCCGCGGGTGTGGGGAGCACACGGCCTCGCCCATCAGCCACCGGTCCGCGACGGGACCATCCCCGCGGGTGTGGGGAGCACCCGGGGTCCGGAGCGCCGTCTACCCGGACGGAGGGACCATCCCCGCGGGTGTGGGGAGCACTTCGGGCAGAAGGCCGGCTACCAGTTCACGTCGGGACCATCCCCGCGGGTGTGGGGAGCACTGGATGCCCGAACGGGTCTTGCGGCGGCGGGCGGGACCATCCCCGCGGGTGTGGGGAGCACGGCACGTTGACGGAGTCGACTTCGACGAAGTCGGGACCATCCCCGCGGGTGTGGGGAGCACGGCGGCGGGCTCGGATGCTGCCGACGTCGACAGGGACCATCCCCGCGGGTGTGGGGAGCACGAAGAACGGGCGCGTTATCCCTGCGGGGATCGGGGACCATCCCCGCGGGTGTGGGGAGCACCCGGTGGTCATGGACGACCGGGGACGCTGGCAGGGACCATCCCCGCGGGTGTGGGGAGCACGTCCGCGACCGCGACGGTCCTTTACACCGACAGGGACCATCCCCGCGGGTGTGGGGAGCACGCCATGCAGATGTCCACGTCGACCGAGTTCAAGGGACCATCCCCGCGGGTGTGGGGAGCACCTTGCATTCCCATCCGCCGGACCCCCTTGCGCGGGACCATCCCCGCGGGTGTGGGGAGCACATCTATGCCGCTAGGTGGAATACATCGCCCCGGGGACCATCCCCGCGGGTGTGGGGAGCACGTCCCACCGTTCGACGGTGGAGGCGTCGCGGCGGGATCATCCCCGCGGGTGTGGGGAGCACCCACCCCTTGAACGGGCCCTATCCACCACGCCGGGACCATCCCCGCGGGTGTGGGGAGCACAAGGGTCACAGACTCCGCGCCACGAGTGCCCCGGGACCATCCCCGCGGGTGTGGGGAGCACTCCTTGGCGGCGCCCTCGTACACGAACTGGAGGGGACCATCCCCGCGGGTGTGGGGAGCACTCCGCCGAAGGGCCGGCCGTAGGCCAGGTGGTGGGACCATCCCCGCGGGTGTGGGGAGCACAAGCAGTAACGGTCGCGTATCCGATCAGCCGTGGGACCATCCCCGCGGGTGTGGGGAGCACTCTTTCGCCGACACCGTGGCTCCGGACGGCTCGGGACCATCCCCGCGGGTGTGGGGAGCACGCCGCGAAGAACGCGGTCGCCACCTACGCCGCGGGACCATCCCCGCGGGTGTGGGGAGCACACTCGGTGACCTGCGGTTTTATCACTGCGGAGGGTAGTTCGACGGTACTTTCACTGATTCGGTCATTCCGCTCAAAGTATTGCAATTGCCTATCAGTTGGGTCTCCGTGGAGAGGTGACCGGTCATCGTATGTCGGTGGGTCTGGTGTTGCCTGGTGTTGAGCGGGTTTTGCCGGTGATCGTGTTCGGTTTTCCTGAAGGAGGCGTGTTACGGGGTTGTCTGACTGTATGTATCTGGCATGGCGTGTGACGGGGAGTGCGGGTCTGGGCTGGGGGGTCGGCTTGCGGGTCCGGTGCGGTCGGTGTGGGCGAAGCATGACCGCGATGGTGGGGGTTGGCTGCCGTTGTGGCGGCATATGGAGGACAGTGCTGCGGTAGCCGGTTTGTTGTGGGACCGGTGGCTGCCCGCGAACGTGCGGGCGCTGGTCTCGGGGGTGTTGCCGGACGGTGATGCCGATGGGCGGCGTCTGGCGGTGTGGCTGGCGGGGGTGCATGACATCGGGAAGGCGACGCCGGCGTTCGCGTGTCAGGTGGATCAGCTCGCCGATGTGATGCGCGGCCAGGGGCTGGAGATGAGGACGCGGCGGCAGTTCGGTCCTGACCGGCGGCTGGCTCCGCATGGTCTGGCCGGTCAGGTGCTGCTGGGGCAGTGGCTGGAGGAGCGGCACGGCTGGACGGGGCGGCAGTCGGGGCAGTTCGCGGTGGTCGTGGGAGGGCATCACGGTGTGCCGCCGGATCATGGGCAGCTCAAGGCGTTGCAGGACCGTCCTCATCTGCTGCGGACGCCGGGGCCGAGTCGCGGGGTGTGGCAGAGGGTGCAGGAGGAGTTGCTGGAGGCGTGTGCCGAGGAGTTCGGCGTCGCGGGCCGGCTTGGTGTGTGGCGGGCGGTGAAGCTGCCGCAGCCGGTGCAGGTGCTGCTGTCGGCGCTGGTGATCGTCGCTGACTGGATCGCGAGCAACCCCGACCTGTTCCCGTATTTTCCGCAGGCGGCCGGCCGTACAAGTGCCGAGCGGGTGGCGGCCGCGTGGCGTGGGCTGGACCTGCCCGAACCGTGGAGGGCCCAGCCACCGCCCGAGGACGTCGGTGAGCTGTTTGACGGGCGGTTCGGTCTGCCGCCAGGTGCTGTGGTGCGGCCGGTGCAGGAGGCGGCGGTGCGGCTGGCGCGGGGGATGTCCGCGCCGGGGCTTTTGGTGATCGAAGCGCCGATGGGGGAGGGGAAGACGGAGGCCGCTCTGGCGGCCGCCGAGGTGTTCGCGGCGCGTTCGGGGGCGGGCGGGGTGTTCTTCGCGCTGCCGACCATGGCGACCGGCAACGCGATGTTTCCGCGGCTGCTGGACTGGCTGAAACGGCTTCCCGCGGGAGAGGGAACGCGGGTCTCGGCGCTGCTGGCACATTCCAAGGCGGCGCTGAACGAGGCGTATGCGGATCTGATGCGCGAGAGCGCTCAGAGGATCACGGCTGTCGCCGTGGATGAGGAAGAGCATGTGTGGCGGCCGGGGGAGGACGGGCGGGCTGCTCCTGCGGAGGTGGTGGCGCATGCGTGGCTGCGGGGCCGGAAGAAGGCGATGCTGTCGTCGTTCGTCGTGGGTACGGTCGATCAGCTGCTGTTCGCGGGGCTGAAGAGCCGGCATCTGGCGCTGCGGCACCTGGCGGTCGCGGGCAAGGTCGTGGTGATCGACGAGGCGCATGCCTACGACACGTATATGAGTGCCTATCTGGACCGTGTGCTGTCGTGGCTGGGGGCGTACCGGGTGCCGGTGGTGGTGTTGTCGGCGACGCTGCCGGCCGGGCGCAGGCGGCAGATGGCCGAGGCCTATGCGGGTGCCGAGGGCGAGGCGGCTGGCGAGGGGTTCGATGTCGTGGGCCGATCTGATGCTTACCCGCTGCTGACCGCGGTTCCGCCGGGCGGGACTGCGGTCGTGGAGTCTCCTCAGGCTGCGGCTCGCGGAGGAGAGGTCCGTCTGGAACGCCTCGATGACGACTTCGGTGTCCTCGCGGACCGGTTGGCCATCGAGCTGGCGGGCGGCGGGTGCGCGCTGGTGGTCCGCAACACGGTCCGCCGCGTGCTGGAAACGGCGCGGGTCTTGCGTGAACGGTTCGGTGAGGATGCCGTCACGGTGGCCCATTCCTGCTTCATCGACGTGGACCGGGCGGCCAATGATGCCGCTCTGCTGGCCCGGTTCGGGCCGCCGGACAAGAGCGAGGGGCGTCCGGCGGGGCCTCACATCGTGGTGGCCAGTCAGGTCGCGGAGCAGTCCCTGGACGTCGACTTCGACCTGCTGGTCAGCGATCTGTGTCCGGTGGACCTGCTGCTGCAGCGCATGGGACGCCTGCACCGGCACGCCCGGGGCGCAGGCCAGGCGCAGCGGCCGGCGCGGCTGCGTGCGGCGCGGTGTCTGGTGACCGGTGTGGACTGGACGGGTCAGGTGCCGCTGCCGGTGCGGGGGTCGGTTGCCGTGTACGGGGCGCACGGTCTGCTGCGGTCGGCGGCTGTTCTGCTGGAGCACCTCGATGGCCGTCCGGTCCGGCTTCCGCAGGACATCAGCCCGCTGGTGCAGGCCGCCTACGGGGAAGGGCAGGTGGGCCCGGAGACCTGGGCCGCTGCGCTGGGGGAGGCCCAGGTGCAGTTCGACGAACACCGGGCCGATCAGAGCGAGCGTGCCTCAGTGTTCCGCCTCGGTGATGTCGGGCGGCCGGGAAGGCCGCTGCTCGGCTGGGTCGCTGCTGGTGTGGGGGACGCCGACGATAGCCGGGTCGGGCGGGCCCAGGTCCGGGACAGCCGGGAGACTCTGGAGGTCGTCGTCGTGCAGCGGCGTGACGACGGGAGCCTGATCACCCTGCCGTGGCTCAAGGCCGACCGGAAGGGCAGGCAGCGCGGAGGACGGGAGCTGCCGCAGGACCAGCCACCTGCGCCCTTCGTCGGCCGTGTGGCGGCGAGTTGCGGACTGCGGCTGCCCCTGCAGTTCTCCTACGCCGCGACCATGGACCGGGCCATCGAGGAACTGGAGCAGCTGTACATACCGGTCTGGCAGAGCAGTCCGTGGCTCGCCGGCCAGCTGATTCTCGCTCTCGATGAGGATTGTCAGACCCAGCTGGCAGGCTTCTCACTCCGCTACAGCTCGAGCGACGGGCTTGAGGTGACGCGGGATAGCACGGAGAAACGGCAGCGGCATCGCGGCCGGGCGAGGGATCCCCGCAGAGGCGGGGAGCAGTGAACTACCAAAACCGGTACGCCCCTCAGACTGGGGCCATCCCCATGGGAATGGGGAGTAGTGATCACATCGTACGGGTCGGGGTTCTCCTGCCTGGGTGCATGCGTACAGCGGTGGCGAAGATGCGGTCTCAGAGCTCTTTCGATGGCTGACGACTGCCTGTGGCCCCCTCTGCCCAGCGCACCAGCGGGTAGCCGGCTACGGCAGAGATCGCACTCGCGAGAGCTGTGGCGACACCCCATCTGGCGTCGTCAGGGCCTGCCAACGGCAGCCAACGGCCTAGCAAGAGACCTAACCAGAAGGTGCCGACCACGGCGCCGATGACGAGGATCCAGCGGATCCAACTCTTCAACTCTCTTCTCCCCTTAGACTGTTGCATCATGGATGGACGCACTCTAGAGGATCCGAGGCTCATGGAGCACCCGTTAGCGCAAACCCCAGAGTCAGCCCAGCTCAGACAGCGGTTCAAAGGCCCATGTCCTAGATCGCCTGACGCTCATGAGGGACAGTCACCGGCTCATCGCCTAGCCGGTCCCTCGCTTCCGGAACGGGATTGTCAGACCCGTCTGGCAGGCTTCCGACTCCGTTACAGCCCTTTAGACGGACTTGAGGTGACGCGTGCCTGACGCTAGTGGGAGCCGCGCAGACGGCTTATTGTCGTTCGATCTGACACGGCGGCCGTGGATACCGGTCCTGTTCGGCGACGGCCGCACGGATGAGCTGTCCCTGAACGGGGTGTTCGCGCAGGCCGCCGACGTGCGGCGGGTCGTGGGCGATGTGCCCACTCAGGAGTTCGCGCTGCTGCGGCTGCTGCTCGCGATCGTCCACGACGCCGTGGACGGGCCGGAGGACATCGACGGCTGGTCGGAGTTGTGGGGGGACGACGACTGCTTCGCACCGGTCGTCGCATACCTCGAGGAACACCGTGAACGGTTCGACCTTCTGCATCCCGCCGCCCCGTTCTTCCAGACGGCCGGGCTGCGCACGGCGAAGGACGAGGTCTTCCCTCTCAACCGGATCGTGGCCGACGTGCCGAACGGTGAGCCGTTCTTCACCGCCCGGATGCCCGGCGTGGAGCGGCTGACCTTCGCCGAGGCCGCCCGCTGGGTGGTCCACGCGCACGCCTACGACACCTCGGGGATCAAGACGGGTGCCGTCGGCGACGAGCGTGCCAGGAGCGGCAAGGTTTACCCGCTCGGGGTGGGCTGGGCCGGCGCGCTGGGCGGGGTCTTCGTCGAGGGGGAGACGTTGCGCGAGACGCTGCTGCTCAATCTGGTTGCCGCGGACACCGCGGGGCTGCGTGTCGACGGGGAGGACCGGCCGGCCTGGCGGCGGGAGCCGTGCACGGCTGCTGCTGCGGCGGGGCGGCGCCCGTCAGGGGTGCGGGACTTGTACACGTGGCAGACGCGGCGGATGCGGCTGCACTTCGACGAGGCCGGTGTCCACGGGGTGGTTCTCGGTTACGGTGACCCGCTCCCGGCGCACAATCTGCACACGCGTGAGCCGATGACCGCGTGGCGGCGCAGCAAGGCCCAGGAGAAGAAGCGCGGCGAGGCCTTGGTCTATCTGCCGCGGGAGCATGACCCGTCGCGGGCGGTGTGGCGGGGGCTGGCCTCGCTGATCGCCGAGGGACAGGTGGCCGGTCAGGGCGGTGAGGCGGCGTCCTCGCTGCGCCCTGGGGTCTTGGAGTGGGTGGCCCGGCTGGTGACGGAAGGGGAGCTGCCCCGCGGCTTTCTGATCCGTACCCGGGTGGTCGGCGCGGTGTACGGCACCCAGCAGTCTGTGATCGATGAGATCGTCGATGACCAGCTGGCGATGGCGGTGGTGCTGCTGCACCGTCAGGACCGCGGCTGCGCGCTGCAGGCGATCGACGCGGTGGGGGACGCGGAGCGCGCGGTCACCGCTGTGGGGGATCTGGCCACTGATCTGGCGCGGGCTGCGGGCGCGCAGACGGAGGGCGCCCGGGCCAGGGCCCGCGAGCGCGGCTTTGACGTGCTGGATGACCCGTACCGGATCTGGCTGCGCACGCTGGCCGAAACAGCGGACCCCGACGAGCAGCGCACGCTCTGGCGGCGCCAGGTCCACCGTCTCATCGGCCGGCTCGGCGACCGGCTGCTGGACGAGGCCGCTGACGCTGCCTGGGAGGGCCGGATCGTGTCCACGCCCAAGGGCGCCGTGTGGTTCAACTCGGCGCACGCCGAAAAGTGGTTCCGGTACCGGCTGGGGGATGCGCTCGGTGTCGCGGGCTTCTCCGGCGCCGGGACGGACGAAAAGCAGGCGCCTGCCGACCTGGCTGACGACGCTGAAGCCGATGCGGGCCTGTCCGAAGAAAGGGCGTACTCGTGACCGCCGCTACCTTCGTCTCTCTCCCGGAACGGATCCGGGGGATCACCGCGGAGACCGTTCGGGACCTGCAGCGGGGCTATCTGGCCGACCAGGCGCATGCGGTGGCGGCGCTGGCCCGGCTGCGCCGCGGCGCCGGCAAGCAGATCCAGCAGGTCCCGGACCTGTGGGGTCTGATCGACACCGGCCCGCTGCACACCCCTGTGCAGGAAGGCGGGCGGCCCCCGCGCGAGGAGGATCTGACGCGTGCCGAGGACGCCGTCCACGTCGCGGTCACCCTGTGGGCCCTGCACCAGCAGTCACGCGCAACCGGCATGCACCAGCCCCACCGCACCGAGGCGCCCGCCGGGCTCGGCGGCGCCGTCCGCCGCCTCATGCCGGCAGGCGACATCGACGAGACCATCCTCAAGCGCCTGGTACGGGCCGGTCATGCTCCGGATCTTCCCGCCCTGGCCGTGCGGCTGCGGGAGATCGTGCTGCTCCTGCGCCGCGAGGACATCACCCTCGACTACGCCCTGCTCGCCGAGCAGTTGTACCGGTGGCAGCAGCCCGGAGGCCGGGACACCGTGCGCCGGGCGTGGGCCCGCTCCTTCCACGCCCACCGTCCGCCCCGCCCCCCGGCCGCCGACGCCGGGAACCCGACCGCAGCTGCCCTGTAAAAAGCCACCGTTCCTTCCGCTTCCGCCACGACCAAGGACGCCTCGTGAACCGCATCTTCCTCGACGTGCACGCCCTGCAGACCGTGCCGCCCAGCAACCTCAACCGGGACGACACCGGCGCCCCGAAATCGGCCGTCTACGGCGGGGTCCCCCGTGCCCGGGTCTCCAGCCAAGCCTGGAAGCGTGCCACCCGCGAGTACTTCCGGGGCGAGCAGCTCCTCGACCCGAGTGAACTGGGTGTACGGACGAAGAAGGTCGCCGAACTCCTCGCCGCCCGCATCACCGGTCTCGACGCCTCGGTCGAGGACGCTGAAGCGCTGCGGCTGGCAGCTGAAGTGATCGAGACGGCCACCGGCTCGAAGATCCAGGCGCCGGAGCGCAAGACACGCAAGGCGAAGACAGAGGCCGGGGCAGAGGAGGAGAAGGAGGCAGCGCCGGAGTCGAAGTACCTGATGTTCCTCAGCTCCCGCCAGCTCGACGGTCTCGCCGCGCTCGCCGTGGAAGGCGCCGCCGACATCACCGCGTACCTGAAGGACAAGGCCAACAAGGCGCGGGCCAAGCAGATCGCCGACACCCGCCACTCCGTGGACATCGCCCTGTTCGGGCGGATGGTCGCCGACTCGGCCGACTTCAACGTCGATGCCGCCACGCAGGTGGCCCACGCCATCAGCGTGCACCGGGTGGACAACGAGTCCGACTACTACACGGCCGTCGACGACGAGAACACCGACGCCGAGACCGGCGCGGGCATGATCGGAACGGTCGACTTCAACTCGGCCACCCTCTACCGCTACGCCGCCATCAGCGTGCACCAGCTCGCCGCCAACCTCGGTGAAGGCCTGCGCGAGGACGAACCCCTCACCACACCCGTGCGGCGCGCCGTGGAGGCATTCGTGCACGCCTTCGTCGCCTCACTGCCCAAGGGCAAGATCAACACGTTCGGTCACCACACCCTGCCCGACGCCGTCGTCATCAAGCTCCGCACGACCCGGCCCATCAGTTTCGTCGCCGCGTTCGAGGAGCCGGTGACCGCCGAGGCGAGCGGGGGGCATCTGCGGGAGGCATCCGCCCGCCTGGCCGAGTACATCCCCGAGGTCGAACGTGCCTACGGCGACGAGCAGTCCACCGTGACCTGGGTCCTGCGCGTGGGAGCCACCACCGACAAGCTCACCGGCCTCGGCCAGCAGACACCCAGCCTGTCCGCGCTCGTCACCGCGGTCGGCCAGGCGGTGGCCGAACGCATGGAGAAGCCCGCATGAGCGTGCTGACCCTGCGCCTGGCAGGCCCCCTGCAAGCGTGGGGGGCCTCGGCCCGGTTCGCCCGCCGCACCACCGAGTCCGCCCCGACCAAGAGCGGCGTGATCGGCATGCTCGCCGCCGCCCAGGGCCTCGACCGCGGTGACGACACGGGCCTGGCCCGCCTCGCCGCGCTCCGCTTCGCCGTCCGTATCGACCAGCCCGGCACGCGGGTGCGTGACTTCCAGACCGCCCACCACGCGGACACCGGCAAGTCGATGCCCCTGTCCGAGCGGTACTACCTCGCCGACGCCGTCTTCGTCGCCGCCGTCGAGGGCGCAGACGAACTGCTCGACGAGATCGACGCCGCCCTCAACCGCCCCGCCCATCCCCCCTACCTCGGCCGCCGCTCCTGCCCACCCGCCCACCCCATCCGCCTCACCCTGCACCGCGGAGCCGACCTCACCGCGGTGCTCCGGGCCGAGCCCTGGCAGGCCGCAGCCTGGTACCGCCGACAGCGCCGCCGCGAGGCGACGGTGTCCCTGACCGTGCTGCGCGAGGCCCGCCCCGACGAAGCGGAGGCGGACCTGCTGCGCGACCAGCCCCTCAGCTTCGCAGCCGAACACCGCCGCCACGCCCTGCGCCCCGTGGTCACCACGACCGTGCAGGTACCAAACCCCAGCGCGAAGACCGCCCCCGCGACCAGGGCCGTGCCCGCGCACGACCCGTTCGCCGCCCTGGAGGAAGAGAGCGCCTGATGTATCTGTCCCGCTTCCGCATCAACACCGCCCGCCCCGGCGCCCGGCGACTGCTCTCCTCCCCCCAGTCCCTGCACGCCGCCGTCATGGCCTCCTTCCCCCACCTGCTGCCCACCGCCGCCAGCGAGGCAGCGGCCGCAGGGCCGCGGGTGCTGTGGCGCCTCGACCGCAACGCGGCCGCCGAAGTCTTCCTCTACGTGGTCAGCCCCGACCAGCCCGACCTGACCCACCTCGTCGAACAGGCCGGCTGGCCCGCCGCAGCAACAGCCGACCCGGCCCACCCCGGCTGGCAGACCCGTCCCTACGCCCCGTTCCTCGACCGGCTCACCCCCGGCACCCGCTGGGCATTCCGGCTCACCGCCAACCCCGTGCACCACATCCGCCGCAAGGACGACGAACCGACCAAACGCACCGCCCACATCACTCCCGCCCACCAGATGTCCTGGCTCCTGGAACGGCAAGAACGCTGCGGCTTCCGCATCTGCGAAAAACCCGACAGCAAACGGCTGCTCCCCGATGGCACCACCCACAAGAAAGCCCCGCACCACGGCGACCGCTACGAACTCCTCGTCCGCGACCAGCGCAACCTGTCCTTCGCCAAACCCCGCAGCAGCACAGCGGGCCGACGGCCGGTCACCCTGCTCGCCGTCACCTTCGACGGCCGCCTCGAGGTCACCGACCCCGAACTCGTGCGCCGCACCCTCCTCCAGGGCCTGGGCAAGGCCAAGGCATACGGCTGCGGGTTGCTGACCCTCGCCCCCACCCCCTCCGCCGCAGGTGAACAAGCCAGGTGACGACCGTCGACAAACGCACCGCTCTCACCCCCCGACACCTCACCCGCACCAGCGAGCGCCTGTCCTTCATCTACCTCGAACGCTGCACCGTCCACCGCGACGCCAACGCCATCACCGCCGAGGACGCGGACGGCACCACCCACATCCCGTCCGCCACCATCGGCACCCTCCTGCTCGGCCCCGGCACCCGCATCACACACCAGGCAATGAGCGTCCTCGGCGAAACAGGAGCAGCCGTCGCCTGGGTCGGCGAACACGGCGTGCGCTACTACGCCGGCGGCCGCGCACTGACCCGCTCCTCAGCCCTCGCCGAAGCCCAGGCCCTGAAATGGGCCAACCCCCGCAGCCGCCTCGCCGTCGCACGCGCCATGTACCGGATGCGGTTCCCCGACGAGGACCCCGCCGGCCTCACCCGCCAAGAGCTCCTCGGCCATGAAGGCGGCCGCGTCAAGGACTGCTACCGCGAACACGCCGCCCGCACCGGCATCCCCTGGAAAGGCCGGAAGTACACCCCCGGTGACTTCTCCAGCGGTGACCCCGTCAACCAGGCCGTGACCGCCGCCGCACAATGCATGTACGGCATCGCCCACGCCGTGATCGCATCCCTCGGCTGCATCCCCGCCCTCGGCTTCGTCCACTCAGGCCACGAACTCTCCTTCGTCCTGGACATCGCCGACCTCTACAAAACCGAAATCGGCATCCCCCTCGCCTTCGACATCGCGGCAGAGGACGAACAGGACGTCGGCTCCCGAACACGCCGCGCTCTGCGCGACCACATCAACGCAACATCCCTCCTCGACCGCTGCGTCGACGACATCAAAACCCTCCTCCTGCCCGACGCCACTTCCCGCACAACCGAAGAAGTGGACCGCGTCACCCTCCACACCGACCGCGGCCACCAGGTCGCCTCCGGCCGCAACTACGCCGACCCCGGCGGCGAGGAAGCGCTGCTCTGGTGACTGTCATCGTCCTGACCAATTGCCCGCCCGGCCTCAGGGGATTCCTCACCCGCTGGCTCCTGGAGATCTCGGCGGGCGTCTTCATCGGCAACCCGTCAGCCCGTATCCGCGCCGCCCTCTGGGACGAAGTCCGGCAATACGCAGGACAAGGCCGCGCTCTACTCGCCCACACCACCAACAACGAACAAGGCTTTACCTTCCTCACCCACGACCACGCCTGGCATCCAGTCGACCACGAGGGCCTGACCCTCATCCGCCGCCCCGACCCGAACGCCAGGACCACCCGCACCACCCCCAAACAGGGCTGGAGCAAGGCCGCCAAACGCCGCCGATTCACGAGAGACTGAGAAAGGAATGCCGGGTAAAGGGCAAAAGTCGGAATCCGTGAAAGTGCTGAAAAACGTGGGCCGCCGAGCCTAAACGAGCAGGTCATGAAGTGTGCTCCCCGCGCCCGCGGGGATGGTCCCGTCATCCTCGCCGTCGACGAGATCGCCTACGTGTGCTCCCCGCGCCCGCGGGGATGGTCCCAGCCAAACCGATCAAGGGTGAAGACGGATCAGGTGCTCCCCGCGCCCGCGGGGATGGTCCCCAGCCGTTCGACTTCAACCTCGACGCCGTCAAGTGCTCCCCGCGCCCGCGGGGATGGTCCCCCGATCACCTTCGCTGCCCGCTTGGGGGGCTCGTGCTCCCCGCGCCCGCGGGGATGGTCCCACCAGCTCCTCCGCGTGCAGGTCCCGGCCGTCGTGCTCCCCGCGCCCGCGGGGATGGTCCCGACGACCAGCGCGTCATCTGGGGCACCGGCGTGTGCTCCCCGCGCCCGCGGGGATGGTCCCCGATCGTCCTGGGCGTCTCCGACCGCGACGGCGTGCTCCCCGCGCCCGCGGGGATGGTCCCGCTATCCCGGCGTGTCGCTCGTGTCTGGCTATGTGCTCCCCGCGCCCGCGGGGATGGTCCCCAGCAGGCGGGGCACAGGTACTGGCCGGCCGTGTGCTCCCCGCGCCCGCGGGGATGGTCCCTGGGCCCGCGCCTGGCGGGTTGCCAACCACGTGTGCTCCCCGCGCCCGCGGGGATGGTCCCCACGGGAAGGCCCGGTCGGGCGGGGCGTTCGGGTGCTCCCCGCGCCCGCGGGGATGGTCCCTGGCAACAACGGAAAACCCCCCGGCCCATGTGGTGCTCCCCGCGCCCGCGGGGATGGTCCCTCCCGCTTCTCCACCGCACCCCAGCACACGATGTGCTCCCCGCGCCCGCGGGGATGGTCCCTCTGTGCCGGGCATGAGGGTCAGCCGGGTGTTGTGCTCCCCGCGCCCGCGGGGATGGTCCCTACGCGGTCCCCGACACCGACGGGCGGCCCGAGTGCTCCCCGCGCCCGCGGGGATGGTCCCCCGCACCCTGTCCCCGACGAGATCAGTGGCTAGTGCTCCCCGCGCCCGCGGGGATGGTCCCCAGCAGGCCATCCCCATCGAGGGAGCGCGCGTGTGCTCCCCGCGCCCGCGGGGATGGTCCCGTCCGCCGGATCATCAGCCGCTGGAGGTAGATGTGCTCCCCGCGCCCGCGGGGATGGTCCCTACCCGGCAACGCTCAAGTCGCGGGCGGTGCAGTGCTCCCCGCGCCCGCGGGGATGGTCCCGCACGCTTCTACAGCAACACCGCTCAGCAGACGTGCTCCCCGCGCCCGCGGGGATGGTCCCACCGGCGCCAGGATGTACGCCACCTGCCACGGGTGCTCCCCGCGCCCGCGGGGATGGTCCCCCGGCCGTCAAGCACTCCGGGGCGAAGATCCCGTGCTCCCCGCGCCCGCGGGGATGGTCCCTGCCCGTACCGGCAGGCGGCCAGTCCCCGACCGTGCTCCCCGCGCCCGCGGGGATGGTCCCAATGCCGTGCGCGTCGTCCTCGGCGGCCTATCGTGCTCCCCGCGCCCGCGGGGATGGTCCCACGGCCTCCGGCCTCTCCGCGGACCTCCTCCGGTGCTCCCCGCGCCCGCGGGGATGGTCCTCAACATGATCACCGGGATCACCCAGCGCACAGGTGCTCCCCGCGCCCGCGGGGATGGTCCCTCGTCGCGTACCCAGGGTGACTCGGACTGGCCGTGCTCCCCGCGCCCGCGGGGATGGTCCCACGTCCCAGGGCTTGGCGGCCTGCGTGCCGTGGTGCTCCCCGCGCCCGCGGGGATGGTCCCGTATCGGGGTCGCCATGAAGGAAAAGCCGGTCGTGCTCCCCGCGCCCGCGGGGATGGTCCCGGGGCGACCGAGTCCCAGAACGGAGCCGACGCGTGCTCCCCGCGCCCGCGGGGATGGTCCCGCGCTCCGGATCGTCTGAGGGGAGACCTGCCGCGTGCTCCCCGCGCCCGCGGGGATGGTCCCTGGGACTTCACGTGGATCAAGGAAATGGGGAAGTGCTCCCCGCGCCCGCGGGGATGGTCCCCGCGACTCCCGCATGATCCGCCGCCTCAACAAGTGCTCCCCGCGCCCGCGGGGATGGTCCCCCGGCAACGATCCACCCGATGACGGGAGAGATGTGCTCCCCGCGCCCGCGGGGATGGTCCCATGCGTTGCCACCGCTCCACCGGCAGCGGCTCGTGCTCCCCGCGCCCGCGGGGATGGTCCCCGCACACCGTAAGACTCACCGCCGACCTGGACGTGCTCCCCGCGCCCGCGGGGATGGTCCCGCTTCCTTCATCGAGCCGGTGATCGTCTTCAGGTGCTCCCCGCGCCCGCGGGGATGGTCCCGCGAACGTCTCCCGCTGAACGAGGATTTCGTCGTGCTCCCCGCGCCCGCGGGGATGGTCCCCTCCCCAGGCCGGCGCGTCCCGCGGACCACGCCCCGAACTCGTACGCCGAGGGGTGCTCCCCGCGCCCGCGGGGATGGTCCCCGCGCAGCCCGGTACGTCCCAGGCGGGCCCTCGTGCTCCCCGAGCCCGCGGGGATGGTCCCCCGCTCACCGGCGGGTACGGCTCCTGGAACCTATGCTCCCCGCGCCCGCGGGGATGGTCCCTCCTTGAAGGCGTCCGCAATGATGTCGGTGTCGTGCTAGCACTTCACTGGGTGCTTCCCGCGCCTGCGGGGATCGGTGGCTTGGCTGTCGGCAGTGGTGCCGTAGGGGCCGCGAGGCTAGCGGCTGACCGCGTCGGCTCGCTCGTACGCCTGACACAGCCGAGGGCCACACCGACCTCGGCGTAGCCCTCGCGCGGTCACTGCTGGGCTTCCTCGGTCACCGCCCACGGAACCCCGAGTTCGGCCAGCGCCTGGTGTCCAGGAGCGGTCTTTCTGATCAGTGGTTGGTGCTCTGGCCTGCGTTGATCAGTTCGGGGGTGCGCCGATGGGCAGGGGAGCGCAGTGTGCCAGTAGCTGCAGTGATGGTGGGCGTTGTGCTGGAGCAGGGGCTTGGCCTGCGGCTTTGTCAGTTAGCTGATTGGGTGATCAGGTCGTGTCATCTGTGCTGCGCAAGGTTCAGGTTCAGTGGTCGTTCGTATGCGGCGGCGCTTGGACGAGCTGTCTGCTTGAACTGGACTGTGGCCAGGTGCTCGAGCTACTCGAGGCGGGCGAGCCGGTCCGGGACGGCGGTCCTGCGGGTGCACAGGCCGGTGTCGAACCTGAGCCGGTTGGGCCTGACCGGTTGTCCGGCGGCCTGAGAGCCGGCCGACGGCGTTCCGCGCGCTGTTGCCGGACATCACAGGTGCGGCGCGGTTCGGATACCGACGGCCACTTGCTGGGACCGGTGCCGTGCCACGCTCCTACCGATACCACCACGGTGTGAGCCTGCGAAGGTGTGCTCGGACGGCTGCGATGTAGGCAGTCTCCAGCGGCTGCAGCGCGCTGAGGTCGATCACGGTCGGCGGGATGTTCACGGCCGCGTCGCTCTCGATGGGCGGTGCTTCCCAGGCCGCATGCATGGCCGTCCCGGCCGTCTTGCGGAGTTCCTGGATGAGGTCCGCGTAGGCCTTGCCTACTGTTTCGGATTCGATCTTCGTCCAGGCGAGGTGGTAGGAGAGGTTGGCCTGGGTCTCCCGCAGCGTTTCTGACAGGCGCACTCGCTCTTCGGCCGGGGCATCAGATCGGCGGCGCCGGATGGCGTAGGGCATCTCCTTGTAGGCACTGTGAGCCGCGAAGGCCTCGGCGAAGGCGGTCCGCAGCCGGTCGAGTTCCTCCTCCCGGCTCTTTCGCCGTGCGAGCCAGATGTTGATGGTCGCGGTGAGCATGGCGGCGAGGAACGCCCCGGACACCACAGCCGGCAATACCGAGTTGGCATCGGCCGAGGAGGGAGCCGCGGGCGGCGTGGAAGGAACCACGGTGGCCGTCGACACGGACGTGACCGGTGAGGAAGGGGCCGAAGGAGCCGCGGTGTACACCACGGTGGCCGTCGCCATGGAGGGGGCGAGTGACGCAACTGCTGTCTGTACAGGCGCCATTACGACCTCCAAGCCGATTCCGGGCACGCGGCTCACGTGCCGTGGGGAGCCTCCTGGCCGGGCCACTCGCCCGTGCTGCGCCACCACTGCTCGCGCAGCAGATGGGCAACCACATGCCCGAGCAGGGCAGCCGGGCCGTCGTCGCGGATCCAGCGCTGCTCGGGCGCATCGTACGGGTACCACATACACAGAGCGCCATCGGCGTACCGGTGGGGCGAATCGGACGGTCCGTCGGTGTACACGCAGGGCACGTCGGGGGCTCCTGGGCCGAAGACGATCGAGATCGTCTGCTCGGTGACATCCGGGACGCGCAGCCGGACGGCCAGGGCGAAGCCGCCGCGGTATCGGCGCGGCGGCTTGATGACCCTGACCGGCTGGCCGCAGGAGGCCAGCCGGTGCTGGAAGGCGATGCGGGCCGCCGGCCTGGCATACCAGGCCGGCGCCCGCCACGCAGGGCGGCGCGTCACGCGTGATGCCCGTTGTCGCCGTAGGCCCGGGTGGGCCGTACGGCGGCCGCCGGCCCGCTCAGCCCCAGCGTCACCGTCGTGACGGGGGAGCGCTGCCGCAACGCCGCGATCTTGCCAGCGAAGCTGTCGGACGCCGGGGCGTCCAGGTACCGGTAGAACACCCGCGACAGTGCCGACAGCACCACGTCGCGGTCGTCGTCCGCGGCCAGCGCCTCGGCCACACTGTCCGCCGCGCCGCGCAGCCGACGGGCCGCAACCTCACGCCCCACCAGCAACTTCACGTTCGGTGAGACGCCGGCCGGGTCCTTGGTCGCCCCACCGGCCTCCACCCGGGCCGCGGCCTTGGACAGCACCGTGCTCAGCGCCTTCGCCATGCCCATCCCCGGCTCGACGAACTCCCACGCCCAGACCGTCAGGTTGTGGGAGGAGAAGCCCGGCTCGGAGTACTGCTTATTCCACGCCTTCAGCAGGCGCACCACACGCCGGCGCGTACGCCGCAGAGACGTCACCCCGCTGGTGAAGAGCTCGACGTGGCGCTCCGGGTCGGACGCCTCCCACCGGTCGGTCTCCAGGTTCGGGATCCACAGCCCGGCCCCCTCCTTGCGGGTGAGGGCCACGACGAGGTCCACGGTCGGGTCCTGGGCGTCGACCGGCTCACCGAACGTGATCTTCGGGCCGCGCTTGGAGGTGCCGCAGCGCGCCTTTGGATAGACCTTGCGCACCGCAGGACCGAGCAGCGCGCACAGCTCGCCGGTGATGTCGGCCGGTGTCTCGCCGCCCCCTTCCGGCCCGAGCTGCGGGTACACGCGCCGGTCGAGGACGACTCCGCCGTCGCCGTCGCCGACCGGGTGGATGAAGGTGTGCTGGGGCAGCGAACCACTGCGGTAGGTCCGCAGTGCGCCCGTGAAGCCGATGGCGCTCGAGCGAACCAGCTCCAGCCGCGTACGTGCCTCCGCCAGCGGCTGCGGATGGGCGTCGATCTGGCTGCGGATGTCGTTGAGGATGTCTTCGGTATGTCCCATGAGGGTTGTCCGTTCAGGTGAGGGCGACGAGCGCCGCGCATCGCCCGGGACATCCCCGGGCGGAGCCGTCACTCGGCGGCTCACCCTCCTCTGACGTCACACCGTCGAGATCGTCCGGGCGCCCGCACCCCCGGCTGCGGGGCGATGTCCGAACAGGTCAGGAACAGTCGCGGCAGACCGTGCTCGCGCCCTCGAACCGGGACGGTGCCAGCACCATGAAGCAGCGCCTGCAAGCACGGTCGCTCCGCCTCCTGGCGGTCGTGCAGCCGCAGTGCCCTTGCCCGCACCGGGGCTCGCCGCACTCCGCACACGCGGACTCGGTGATCTTGAACGAGTCCCCGCACGTCTCGCACTCCCACCAGGAACCGAACCGGGAGCTCCCGGTATTCGGGCGCGGCGCTGTGAAGGTCCTCCAGGCCACGCTGTCCTCGGCGAGCACCGCGATCAGATAGTCCTCGTCGCACCAGGCCGCCTGCCCGTACAGCAGATCGCTGCGCCCGCCGGACCGGTAGACCACGAACGTCTTGTCCCGTTCGACCGTGGCGCGGGCACCCAGAGCCGCGGCCAGGAGCGGTGTCGTGGACTGGTCGGAGCCCCGGGCGGGCGGAATCATGCCGTGAGGTGCGGCAAAGAGCACCTGGCCCGCCGCGTCGAACAGGACGACCACACCGCCGCCGGCCAGATACTGCGCCGCTCGCACGCAGCACGCCTCCCGCGATGCCTGGGACGTGCGGAACATGGCGACGACATCGTCGGCGGAGGGCCCCCGGCGGCGTACGTCCGCGGCGATCCGCTCATCCGGCACGAGGATGCGCGCGGCGAAGGCGTCGCACGCCGCTTCCTCGAAGGCTTCCGAGTCCTCCCAATCGAACAGGCGCTGCCCCAGCGCCGGGTCGGTCTGCTGGAGATGGTGGCCCAGCTCGTGCAGGCCGGTGAAGCCGCGGCGCCGAAGCGAGCGGGCCGCCCCGACCACCAGGGTCGGGGGATTCGTCTCCGACCGGTAGCTGCCGGCGACCGAACACCGGCCACCGTCGTCCGACGCGGCTTCCAAGGACACCCGGATGTCCGTCCAGCGGCCCAGCTCAGCCAGCGGATCCGCGCGCAGCGCCTCCAGGGTCCCGGGGTGCAGCCGCTCTAGGACCGAGATCATCGTCTCCGCCTGGCGCGGGGCCTCCTCGGTGAACCGGCGCCGGGTCACGGACTGCCCTTCGCGCCGGCCTCGTCGCCGAGGAACTGCCGCAGACGTGAGTCCCAATCGGCCGCCCCACCGCCTGTCTCGCGAGCTGCCAGTGCGAAGGTGCCGTAACCGCCTGAAAGCCGCGCCTGGGCTTCACTGACCCCCAGCCGCCGGGCACGGCGTACCCACACCGAGCGCCACCGCGGGTGCTCCACGGCATGGACAAGATCAGCAGGCAGGGGACGGACCGTACGGGCGATCTGTCCTGCGGGCAGCCCGGTCGCCGAGGCGACCGCGTCGATCTGGTCGGGCGGCAGCGGGATCTTGCCGCGAAGCAGCTTCATGACCTCCGGCTGCGGCATTTTCAAGGCGGAGCAGAGCGACTCCAAGTCCAGCCGGTCACCAAGCAGCGACGCCAGGTTCACGTCCGGCCGGCCGCTCTCTTGCACCGGCAGGGCGGGCGCCTGCTGCAGATACTCCAGATCATCGGTGAGGCCGGCTCGTACCTCAGCGTCCGGTTCCAAGGCGGAGCGGACCGACTGCCCCGCGCGTACTCCTGCCGCAGCCGGCGCCGGCTGGCCCTGGGTCCGGGCCGCGGTGCACCCCACGATGTCGTCGTCCCAGGCGTCCACCACGCGCTCCAGCACCCGCACCGGGACCCAAGAGACCAGCCCCGCCCAGACGGTGGCGTCGACGCCGAACGCAGTACGTGATCCGTCCACCACCACGCTGCTCTCGTCCTCACCCGGCGGGTCGATCGTGACGGGGACCGCGCTCACCTCACGCGCGGCCACGTCCAAGACCAGCACCAGCATGCTGACTTCCTCCCAGCGCGCCCGCCACACCTGACCGGTCTCAAGCTCCGCCTGCGCCGGATCACCGAAGCGCTCTCTCAGCCCTGCCTCCGACAGAGCACGCGGCCCACGCACCCGCTGGGCCAGATCCAGGAAACGCTGCGGTACCCCCAGGTCACTCATGGTGTCCTCCCGCATTCATCGACTGAGCAGGCCTCCACCATCGACTGACGTCATACCGGGCAGGGTGTCCGGCCTTGGCCGCACTCATCGTGTCTCCACCGCTTCGCTGCACAGCCGGATCACCTCCGACATCACGGAACGTACCCCGTCCCCGTCCCCGACGAGCTGCCGCAGCTTCTCCTTCAGGCGGGCCGCGTGGTGATACGCCTGGGACCGACCGCAGCCCACAAGCGTCTGAATCTCCCCCGGGCGGTCCAGACACGCGACCATGAGCCGCTCCAGGGGGCTGAGCATGGCCACGATCTCTGCCCCTACGGATGCAGCCCTGACCTCGTCATCGCGGGCAAGCACGATCTCCTCCGGGGAGGCGTGTGGATCAGCAGTGATCTGCGACCCCGCATCGTCCGGGAGTGAGACGACAACCGGATCCAGGGCCACGGGAAAACGAGAGGTGAACACCTCGACCAGGTGAGCAACCTCCATCGATCCGGCAGCATCGGACAGAACCGCATGGATCACAGCCTCGATCGACGCCCTGTCGGCGACGGGGGCGCGGCGCGTTTCACTGCTCCACTTGGGGATCTTGATGTTCGGCACCGCATACGCGGCCTCCACGAGCCGGTCAAAAGGGCCCGACCAGGGCTGCACCGTGGTGCCGGACAAGCGCCATCGACCGGCCCCGACCTCGCCCGCCGGCACTGTCTCGAAGGCGTCGCTGTCTGCCAGCACGCTTTCCAGCGAGCGCCCCAACGACACGACCGCAGTCTTGCGGGACTGGTCGATCAACCAGCGCCGGATCGACGTCCGCAGCAGCTTCCCGACACTGTCATCATCTGTGGCGAGAGCCAGGAGATTGGCGGTGACCGGCTTGAGTCGGTCTGCCAGGAACTCACCCAGCAGATCCTCCAGATCCGCCTCTTGCCAGCCAGCCGGCGGGGCCAGAACCGGCAGTCGCCGCGCTTCCTCCCGGATCAGCTTGTTGATCAGAGCAAGGCACGCGGGGCCCAAGTACTCAAGATCGTGCAGCTCGTCGAATACGGAAATAGCCGGTACCTCCCTTTGACGGGCAAAACCGTACGCCGGGGAGCTATGCCGGCACAGGAAGTTGCGCATTCTCCTCGGCGCTGTCCACCTCCCTGTCGTCCATGACGACGAGGAACGGGTGGCCCGCTTTTGCGCAGGGCTTCCTCGGCTTTGTGCTTGGCTGCGGATGCGCTCGTGCCGCCGCTGATGCGGTTGCTGACCTCTTGGATCAGCCCCTCCGAGTCCAGGCCGAAGAGCGTAGGGCCCTTACCCAGAGTACTGATGACCTTTTCGAATCCACGGTTTCGGTCTGGGCTCGTACCCGGTCCAGCAGGCTGAGCACATGCTGGGCGTACTGGCCATGTCCGATCAGGTCAGGCCCTTCCTCGTGGTCGAGGAAGGGCTCGTCATTGAAGAAGTGCGCGTCGACCACCTGCCCATTGTCGGGACAGGAAGGGAGCCGGATACGGGCGTTGGTGGTGTTCAGCCTGCGATGAGTCCGGTGGTGGTGAGGAGGTGCTGTTGGTCGGGGCGGAGGAGGGGCCAGTTACGTCGCTGTTTGTGGATCCAGCGGCGGGTTGCGGGGGTGTGGGGTTGGGTGCGGGCGTGGTGGTAGGCGTGTTGCCAGGTCATGCCCCAGGGCGGGTTCCACCAGGGGTCGATGGCGGTCAGGGCCTGGGCGGCGGGGGTGGGGCCTGCCTTCCTCGCGCGGTAGCGCTGTTTGTTGAGCCATCGGCCGAGGGGGAAGCCGTCCTGGGTGCTGTCGTGGGGGACGGCGAGGTGGCCGTGGGTCTGGGCCCAGCTTTGAGCGTGTTCGACGGCGGTGCGCCAGGGGTGCGCGCGCCGAGTGCGTGCGTGGGCGACGTCGGGAGTGATGCCGATCAGCGTCAGGAGGTGCTGCTGGTCGGGGCGGAGTTGGTGGTAGGTCAGGCAGGCGCGGGTGGTCCAGCTGCCGAGGACGGTGCTGGGAGAGGGGATCAGCGCGGCGGGGGCGAAGGGGCGGCCTGCTTCGACGTGGTGGCGGGCACGGTGGTAGTTGCGCTGCCAGTGCAGGTCCCACGGTGGGTTCCACCACGGGTCGATCGCTTCGAGATGGATCAGGTGGGGTGAGGGCGGCAGGCGGTCGCGGGCGCGTTGTTTGGCGCGGTTGCGCTGGCTGAACAGCCACATGCCCAGCGGGTATCCGTCATGGATGGTGTCGCGGGGGGCTGCGAGGTGGCCGTGTTCAGCTGCGTAGGTGCGGGCGTGCGTGAGGGCTGTCTCGAAGCCCGGCCTCAGGTCGGGTCGGTGCCCGAGACGGCTGCGGGGCTCGCGGGGACGCTTCGGTTCGGCGGCACGCCGTGCGCGCCGCGCACTGGTGGGGGTCGCAGGATCTGCAGCCCTTCTGGCTCGGCCGGTCTTGTCTTGCGCGTCCAGGCCCGAGGCGGGAGTGGGTTTTCTCGTGGCCGTTCGTGCGTGTTCCTGGGCGGTGTGGGCTGCCTCGGTGGTGATGCCGATGTCGGTGAGGAGTTGCCGCTGCTCGGGGTGGAGCTCGTCGTAGGCGGTGCACTGACGCCACAGCCAGTCGGCAGTTCCCTCGTCGAGGTCGTGGAAGCCGTTCTCCGGGCGCAGCGGGTGGCCTGACTGGAAGTGGTCGCGGGCGCGGTAGTAGCGGCGCTGCCATGTCAGGTGCCAGGGCGGGTTCCACCAGGGGTCGATGGCCGCGAGAGCCTGCGCCCGGGCGGCGGGCAGGGGCTGGCGGTCGGTGCGCCAGCGGTTGCGCTGGTTGGCCAGCCACTGCCCGAGCGGATAGCCGTCATGCAGGGTCGCTTGGGCGACGGCGGCGAGGTTGCCATGGACGTCGGCAAAGGCACGGGCGTGCGCCAGCCCTACCTGGAAGCGTTCTGCGCTGCTGCGCCGTCTGGGCCGGGCAGCGGCCGCCTCCTCGCGGTCGATACCGATCGCGGCCAGCAGACGCTGCTGTTCGGGGTGGAGAGTGGCGTAGCGGGTGCACTGCAGGTAGAGCCATTCGCCGAGGCTGTAGCTGGTGGTGGGGAAACCGCGGGCCGGCTTGAGCGGGCCGTGGGTCTGCTCGTGGGTGCAGGCCTGGTGCCAGGTGCGCTGCCACAGCGTGCTCCAAGGCGCGTTCCACCACGGATACAGCGCGGTGAGGGCGGCGGCTTGGTGGGCGGGCATGCGGGTGTGGCGTGCGCGTGTGTTGGCGAGCCACTGGCCCAGCGGATAGCCGGCGGGGGTGTCTTCTTTGGGCACGGCGAGGTGTCCGTGTGCCTGGTGGTAGGCGCGGGCGTGGGCGAGTCCTTGGTTGAAGGCGCGTTCGGCCTGGAGGCTGTGGCCGCGCAGCCGTTTGGCGGGCCTCGGCGCGGGCGGGGTGCCGTCAGGGGCCGGAGCGTGGGGGAGGAGGTCGCTCAGGGGACGGGGCCGGTGTGCCGAGTGCACCTCCCACAGTGCCTTGTGCGCGGCAGGGTCTGAGCCGCTCTGGACGCGTGCGCAGGAGTGGGCCCAGTTGAACAGCGGACCGTGGGTGACGGCGGCCAGGTGGTGGGCAAGCCACGGCCGCCCGACCTGGCCGGCGAGTTCGGCCAGCAACCGGGGTAACTCGCCCAGCCGGTGGGGGAGGTGGCCGCGTGTCTCGGTGACGGTGCGCTGCTGCAGGGGGCGGCTGGCCAGCAGGCGTGCCAGGGCGACGGTCTCGGGGTAGGTGGCCAGGTCGCGGGCGGCCGTCTTCCACCAGCCGGGATCGGTGCCGGCGGGCCGGGTGGCCTCGAGGCGGGCCGGCCAGATGCGTTCGTCGGCCGTCCAGGGCTCGTGCCACCAGGCTCCGGTGACGGCGCGCGCGACGTCGAAGGCCCGCCCGCCCTCCGGCGTACGCCGCAGCAGCCGGACATGCTGCCGGTGGGCCTGGAGGACCTCGGGGCAGGAAGCGAGGGGCACCAGCAGCCCGCCGGTTGAGGGCAGGAACATCAGCCAGTACCGGTGGCGGCCGCAGACGCGCTCCTGAGGTGCCAAGTACCGGCGAGCGGGCACGCGGCGTCCCGTCCGGGCGGCACAGCAGGCGGGGCAAGCAGGGCCCCACGGGGCAACGGCCTCCTCACCGCGGGTCAGCCGGCCGGCCGGACCGCCTGGGTAGTGTGCGTGCGGTTCTGCGCGTGTCCACGCCGGCAGCGCCCGTTCCAGCACCGCCGCTGGAACGCGGCTGAGGGCGCACACGCGCTCGCGGGCCTGGGCGTTGAGGTGGATCTCGCTGTCCGGGTGGAGCATCCCGGCGACATTTTGCCGGCCGTCGGTCTCGGTGATGGCAGCGAGCAGGTCGCGCAGGCCGAGGTGGTAGCGGGCGGCGAGCCGGTTCAGGAACGACAGCGTCAGCTCCCCGCGCAGCGGTGCCACGCGTCCGGCCGCCCCACCGGCCAGGGCCGTGACGAGGACGTCTGAGTCCGCCGTGCGTTCCCCGTCGCCGGCCCTGCCGCGGGATCTCGCACGCGGCGGATGCTGGTGTGCCATCTGAGCGCGCTTCAGGACCGCCGAGGGCGGGCCGGCCTGGCCTGCGTTTCGGCGGCTGCGTCGAGTTCGACCTCCGCGAGCAGCTGCTTGGTGATCCGCTCGGCGCCTTCGGTGAGAGCGATCAGAGCGGCTTCGCGGATGAGGTGGGAGAGACTGCCGATCCGCCCGCCGGTGCGGGCGTGGAGGTAGGCGGCGTGCTTGACCAGGGTTCCGGGCCGGTGCGCGCGCAGCCGCAGCAGATTCTCCATGGCCCCGACGAGGTCGTCCCAGACCGCCCGGTCCTGCCCGGTGGCGTACGCCAGCGGGCGGTGGCGGAAGATCTTGAAACGGCCGGCGATCTGAGCCCCGCGTACTCCGCTGAGCAGCGAGGAGGTCTCGATGTCGATGGCGGAGTAGACGAAGGTGGCAGGGATGCGTTCGCCGAGGTACTTGAGCTGGTCGGAGGTTTCCGCGCCGGCGCGCCGCTGGGTGTCCAGGAGGTGCACGTCGTCGACGAGGATCAGCTGGGTGCCCAGTTCGCACAGCAGGTCGCACACGGCGCCGGTGATCTGGGTCTGGTTGAGGCGGTCGGTGACGGGCATACCGAGGAACCGGGCGAACTCGCTGACGAGCATCTTCGGAGTGGCGGCCGGCGGCACGCTGATGAACAGCACCGGTCTTCTGCCGTCCTGGCCGGGGTGCTGGCGGGCGTCGGCCAGCTGGAAGGACCGCCCCAGCGCCATCATCGTGGTGGTCTTACCCGTCGTGGCCGGCCCGGAGATGATCAGACCGCGCCGGGCGCCGGCCTGCTGACGGCGGTTGACCAGCAGCAGCCGACGCACCGCGGTGAAGACGCTGTCCATGGCCGGGGTGCGCATGACGGCGAGTTCGGAGTGGTAGTCCTCCCGCTCCGTCTGCGACCAGGCGGGGTCCGCGGCGTCGCGTGCGGGCGCCGGAGCCCGGTGGACGAAGGCGTCCCAGCCCTGCCAGAGGGTCGGAGCGGCCAGAGGAGCGAACCCGGCGGCGTCGTTGGAGAAGGCGCTCACCATCGCAGTGATTCCTCAAAGGGGTCGTAGACCGTGATCGTGGAACCTCGCACCGGAGGCGCCTGGCCGTCTGCGCTCCCGGCCGCTGCCACGCCTCTGGCGGCGGCGGGCTCAAAGGGCTGGCATCCACCGCCCGTTGCGCCTGCTGTCTCTTCCTCTTCGTCTTCGAAGGCGTCCTCCCCGCCCTCGAGGACGCCGTCCCGGCCGCCACCGCCGGCTGAGGCCGGCGGCGACTGGCCGTACAGGATCCCCCACACCGCCCCGTCCTCGTTCGCGGCGGTGTGGGCGCGGGCCCGGGCGGCGACGACCTGGTCCCGGCGGCTGCGTGTCCGGCAGAGGCGCGTTCCAGGAGCTCGCGCAGGGCGAGGGCCAGGTCGTGTTCGTGGCCTGCACGGTCCGCGCGGCGGGCGACAGTGCTCCTGACGTGCTGCCAGGTGAAGTCGGTGAAGGGGGCGCTGACCAGGGTGTGGTGGATCCACGGCACCGCCTCCCACCTGTGCCCCCGCGGCTGGCCGGGGTCCGGCAGACGCACCCAGACCTGGCCGGGAGCATGCGGGTTGTAGTGGATCTCCCACAGGCCGTCCGCCGCCGGCGAGCGTTCGCCGCGGTAGGGGTTGAGGATCTTGTGGTCGTAGGTGCGGTAGCCGATGCGGATGCCGTAGTCGTTGATCTTCTGCCGTTTGACGGGCATCAGCTCGATGTAGTCCTCGCGCCCCAAGGGCACCGGCACGTACCCGCAGACGGCGACCAGTGCCGCCCACATCTCGTTCGGCGACAGAGCGCGGCGGGGCATCATCGGGTGCCGCAGGCCGTCGTGCTCCCGCTCCTGCCACCCGCAGATGATCCACTCCTGCAGCAGGTCGTCCAGCTGGGCGAGCGTCCATACCGCCTCGCCTTGCGCGTTCCGGCCGCGCTCGCCGGTGTGGGAACCCGTGTAGCCAGCCACGTGCTGGGCGAACAGCGTGTTGATCGAGGAGAACGTGCGCTCCACATGTCCTTTGGCCGGCCCGTTGCCCGGCGGCGCCGGCTGCAGGGAAATGCCCAGCGATCCGCAGGCGGCGATGAACGAGGACGAGACGAACACCTTGCCCTGGTCGACCACGACGGTCTGCGGGGTGATGACCGGCCGCGCCGCAGCCCCTCTCAGGCGGTCATCCACGCTCAGCAGCCGCTCGTAGGGGATCACCGAGCGTTGCATCGCCAGCGCCTCGGGCCAGGCAGGCCGCATCGGCGCGGGCACCATCATCTGCGCCAGCAGTTGCGCCGCGTCCACACTGCGGGTTCCCTTCGGGCGCAGCACGGCCGCGCAGATGCTGCGGGTCGCCACATCCAGCGCGATGGTCAGCTCGGGCCGCTCCACCACCCCGTCGTCGAGCACCACGAAGGCATCCAGCACGGTGCTGTCCATCATCACCAGCTCACCCGGCGCCATCACCGTCGTCGGGACGAACGGGGGAGCCGGGCGCGCCGTGCGCCAGCGGCGCTGCCGCGCGTTGCCCAGCAGGCGCCCGTCGGCCAGGGCGTGCACGAGCCGGTTGAACGTCGCCGTCGACGGCAGCGGCACCGCCCCGGGGCCGTGCCGCTCGGCCAGCAGCCGCTCGGTGTACACACGCAGCCGCCCCAGCGTCCCGCTGGAGCGTTCCTGCCCGGCCTCCAGCACCTCGAGCAGGGCGGCCACCACCCGTTCGTCCGCTCGCCCCAGCGCCGAACGGGGCCGGGCGGCCCGTTGATCCACCAGTCCCCACAGCCCGCCGTCGCGGTAGCGGGCCCGCATCCGCCGCACCGTCACCGCGCTGGTCGGCATACCCGCCGCCGACAGCTCCGCTGCCTTCGCCTCTTCCCGCTGCGCCAGCGTCCGCATCTCCGGGTCGTACTCAGCCCGCGCGGGGCCGGCCGCACCGGATCCGCCTGAGTGCCCCGTCTCTACCTCCCGCACGTGCCGCTCCCACGCCAACGCCCGCTCCCGCACTGGTGCGGGCAGCGACTCCAGCAGGCCCAGCGGCGGTACCCGGCGGACGGCGGGCGCGGCCACAACCTCGAACCCCGCGTCGGCGAACAACAGCGGCAGAAGCAGCGCCGCCATCTCGCCGTTCTCGGCGATCAGCCGCACCTGCCCGCCAGCGAGGGCCGCTACCGTCCAGGCCCGTCCCTCGAACCGCACCTGGGCCCCCACCTCCACCACCGGCCCGCCGGACCCCTGGCTCCGTGCCCCCATCACGCGGCCTGCGCCCACACCGGCATCCGCTCATGCATCGGAGCGCCCAGATCGGCGGACAGCTGCCCCGCCCACAGAGCATGGAACAGCGCGGGAAGGACCACCATCGGATCTCCGGTCCTGCGCACGCCCTCCCACAGCGGCGTACGGCGTGCGAACGACTCCCGCAATACCGCCGCCAGCTGCTGTCCTGCGCGGTACCGCGGATGCCGGTATCCGGCCAGCCAGGTCACGTTGCGCCGGTAGACCGGATCGACCGGCCCCAGCACCCAGTACCGCCAGCCCACCGCCGCACACACCTCACCGACCACCGCCGCGAGGGACTGCTGCCGCCCAGAAAGCTCCCCTGCGGCGGTGCAGTCCGCCAGGACCCCCTGGCCGTCGGCGAGTCGGAGCATCACCTGCGGGACATGCGTCCGCACGCCCCCCCCCGGCGCACGCCACCGCAGTTCCAGCGGCCGGCTGGACAGGCCTTGGACGCGCGGATCGCGGTCGAGGAGCATCAGATGCAGCCGCATCGCCCCAGACCCGTAGTGCACGAGCCCCCCGGTCGTCGCCGACCACCACCATCCCGGCGCCGTGCGCTTGCCCTTGCGCCTTGGAAACGGCCTCAGAGGCGGACACCGCTCGAAGGCCACTTCGGCGGCCGCCACCGACCACGGCGAACACTCCGTCGCCCCGCCCGCAGCCAGGAACCGTACGTCCACAGCCCCGACATCGGCCGGCCCGGCCCCTGCCGCATCCCCATCCACGCTCCGCACACAGAGCCAACGCCTTATCGGCTCATCCGGTTTATGGGCATAGCAAGCCAAAGCGGCATGCTGCCACTGCTGCTCCTCGGAGAGTTCAGACCAGTCGCGGTCCTGCCGCTGCATCCATCGGCCGAGGTCGTCGCCCTCGAAGAGCACTCCGGCTGGGTGTCGGGCAGGACGCCGTCGGGTCCGTCGGCGGTGAGCTGGGCTGGTTGCGCCCGCGGGCGGCCTGACGGGCCCGGGTGCGTGGAGTGGGACTGGCGCGAGCGCCGCGAGGTCCGGAGCTACGACGCGATGCTGGCGCCGCGTCCCATGTCCCGGCCGGATGGCTGACAGCCGGTTCCAGGATCGGTCCTGCCGGACGCGGTGCGCAGGTCCAAGGTCACCGTGATGGTGCCCGGACGGGTAGTCCTCTGGTGGTGTGTTCGCCGGCCGCTGGGGCCGGCCGCGCCGAGGGGGAGGTTCGGATGGCCGATGAACAGGACGTGTTGCTCCAGTTCTGGCTGGAACAGCGCGCTCAGGCCCGCCAGACGGAGAACCAGCGGGCCACCATGACCAACATTGTGCTGATTGTGACGTCGGCGTCCGTCGGCCTCGTCGTCCAGCAGGGCGTCACGGACCGTTCGACCTTCGCGGTGTCGCTGGGACTGACCTTGCTGGGGCTGTACGGAACTGTGGCGAGCATGAAGTACCGCGAGCGCTACGGACTGCACTTGCACAAGGCAGAACTCATACGCCGCCGATTCGACGCCCTGTACCCCGGCATCGGACTGGAAGCCGACAACCAGGCCGCACGCGACAGCCACATCAGCAAGCACCCCTGGCTGCACCGGGTCCGCCTGCACTACATCTGGACGGCGCTCCACCTGGGCATCGCCGTGACGGGGGCCGCCCTGACAGCGGTCATCGCCCTCTCACCGGCCCGCTGACCTGCCGTGCCCGCGCCCACCGTGACCGCCAGCCGGACCGCTGCGTGCGAATGCCGCCCGGTCACCCGCCACGGGATCGTGAAGTCGGAGAAATCGGCGACGGTGAAGGCGATGCGCCATGCCGATCCGGGAAGGGGTTGTCTTGCTGGCAGCGAAAGTTACCCTCTGAACGCTCAGTCGGTACAGCGAAAATTACCGAATTGCTGTAAACAACGCTGCGCTCGCATGTAATAATTGCTGTATGGATCGTGCTGACGCGCTGAGAAGGCTGGGGGAGAGGGCCTCCGACCAGTGGGGGCTGGTAACCGCTGCCCAAGCGAAGCTGGACGGTGTGCACGGTGTGGATCTGCTGCGGCTGGAGCGAGCCGGCCTGCTGGAGAACGTCGGCCGGGGGGTGTACCTGCTCGCTGCCGCGGCCCCGCCGGAACACCTGGAGACCAAGGTTGCCTGGCTGCGGCTGGATCCAAGGACCCCGGCTTGGCAGCGCAAGGCGGGGGACAAGCGCTCCGGTGTGGTCTCGCATGCCTCCGCCTGTGAGCTGCACGGTCTGGGGGATCTTCCCACCGACAGGGTGGAGCTCACCGTTCCGGTGCGGCGTACCACCCGTGACGAGGGCGTCGCCCTGCATCTGCTGGCGCTGGAGGCCGAGGACATCACGGTGGTGGACGGGCTGCCGGTCACCACCGTGGAGCGGACCATCACCGACCTGCTGCGCTCCCGGTCCGACGGTGCCCATGTCGGCACCGTCATCGCCGATGCCGATCTTCGGGGTGTCGTGGCGCTTGAGCGCCTGGCCGCGCGCGTTGCCCCCTATGCACGCGCCTACGGTCTGCCGGCCGGGGCGTCGGGCGAGGACCTGCTGCGCGCCCTGTGCGACCAGGCCGGGCGCACCCTGCGCAGCCGGGAGACCGAGCAGGCCGCCGCCGCGGGTTTCGCCTCGGCCGTCACGGCGCTCGAAACCCTGGCATCCCACCCGGGCATGCTGGACCAGCTGGCCAGGAGGACGAGCAGACAGTCGGCGGCACTGTCGGCACTGTCCTCGCTCAGAGCCGTCACCGGGCAGAACGCGCTGTCCGCCCTGGCGTCGCGGCCGAACCGGCTGCAGGCACTCAAAGACGCGGCCGCGCGCGAAGCGCACATGCGTGCCGCACTGACGAGGCCCCTCGCGCTGGAGCAGCTGATGAAGAACGCAGCCGTCCGTCACAGCGCCCTCGGCTCACTCGCCGGCAGGGCGGACACGGTGCGGGAAGTCCTTGCCAACTCCGACACCGCGCTGAAGTCCCTGCGCCTGCTGGCCGACCAACCGATGCAGGCGGAGACGGACGAAAGCGGCTGACAAACACGCTGCCAGGCGCTGGGCCTGCCCACCTCGACGATACCCACCTTGGAGCTTGATGAGCAGCGGCTATGCCACCCCGGGGGCGCTCGATACTGCGCTGAAGACCTACGCCAAGCGCCAGGCCAAGAAGGCCAACGACGCCGGTGCTCTGCGGCGTGCCTTCTTCTTCCAGCGGCTCGCTGCCCGGGTGTTCGTCGCGGACCCGTCCGGCTGGATGATCAAGGGCGGCCAGGCGCTGCTGCTGCGCTACTCGACCGACGCACGTCTGAGCAAGGACATCGACATTCAGTGTGCCGACAGCAGCGTCGGCATTGACGAAGCGGTGCAGGCGCTGCGGGAGGCGGCTGCCCTGGACCTGAACGACCACCTCACGTTCGTCCCCACCCGTCTGGAACCGCACGGTGACGAGATCGGCGGGGCGCGCCAGAGCTTCGACGTGCGCCTGGGCATCCGCAAGTCTGACAGCATCCACGTCGACCTCGTGGTCGGCAGAGCCCCCACCGGTGTCCCTGAGGTCACCCGCCTCGAACCTGCTGTCCCGATGCCGTGGCCCGTGGACTGGCCCGACATCCGGCTGTATCCCGTGGTCGACCACATGGCCGACAAGATCTGTGCCATGTACGAGTGGCGGGGCACCGTCGCCTCCAGCCGGTTCCGTGACTTGGCGGACCTGCTGCTGATCAGCCAGCGGGAGACGGTCGACGCTGCCCAGGCCCAGCACGCGCTGCGCACCGAGGCTGCCCGGCGCGCAGTCGGCGGCGCCCAGCTCCGGCTGCCTCAGGCCTTCGAGATGCCGCACGAGTCCTGGAGAAGGGGCTATCCACGAGCGGCTGTTGATGTGACGGGCCTGGACGGGTGCGACACCTGGGAAGCCGCAGCCACCGCCGCGGATGCTTTCCTCACCCCTCTGCTGGGTGCCGACGCCACCGGCAGCTGGGACCCGGCTGCCCGCCGGTGGCAGAACGCCGGCTGAGCTCCCGCTCCGTGCGGCGTGGTGCAGACGCTTCGCCTGCACCGACCTGCGAAGCCGTCACCGCAGCAGCGTGCCTCAGCACCAGTGGCCGATGCCGCCGCTTACTGTCCGGACGCAGCGGAACGTATCGGATCTGCCCGAATCCCGTGAAAAAAACCACTCTGGCTGGGCACGAGAGCGCAGCAGGCGGGCAGTCTTCTGTCACGCATGTCGGGGCTGGTCCACCGTGATAAGCCCCCTGCGTCTGCTGCTCTGGGTTGCTTGGTTGGGAGTATTTCGCAGTGTCCGGCAAGACTGCTGGGAGCCGCCAGCAGAGCTGGTGCTCCCTGCGAGGAGGGCTGGCCAGGCCAGCGCCTTGGGATGCCTCACCAGTGGCCTTGCAGGTTCGCTCTGTGGCGGTGGCCGTGCACGCAGGCTGCGGGTGGCCGCGGTCGGTTGTTGGCGTCAGAGCACGTCGCCTGTACCGGGACGAAGACCACAGGATGCTTCGGCAGAGCTTCTGGCGGTCGCGAGATGTGCCGGGCTTCCGCAGTAACATCCAGCTGCTGTTCACGCCGCGGTGGCTAATGCGGCACGGAAGGAAGCCGGCTGCGGTGGTCTGCAAGCAGGGCAGCGCCCGAGCACAGACGTGCAGCAGGCCTGGCAGACAGGTGCCAGGCCTCTGATTGCGGTGCTGTGTGTACCGTCTGCGCCGTTATGAGCGGCGGGCTGGTTGGCGGGAGAGCGGGCCGGTGCCGGCAGAGCTGGTGCTTCGAGAGGGATACCTGGCGCAGGCTGCTGGCTGCTTTCCCGCGGCTCTGCGGGCCTGTTCCGTGAGCAGTACGGGCCTCGCCGCTTGGTGGCACTGTCCACCGCCGCGGGCGGATCGGCGTTGCGGGCGCCTGCTGGCCTGGGTGCATTGCGTCCGGTCTGGGGCGCAGGGCCGTCACCACGGCTGGGCTTGGGTTATCCGGTAGGGCCCCATGTACGCACGTGAGTTGCCTGGCAGGTGCCTGCCGCAGCCGGTGAGGACCTGGGAGCAATCCGGCAGGCGGCCCTGTAGAGCGGCCCGCTATACAGGCCAAGCGTTCGCCAGGGTGCGTTGACGCCGGTCGGCGCTTGCGGATGACAGGCGGCGAGGCAGGCTCTTGGCGGCTGCCGCAGCTGGCCTGTGTGGTGCAGCAAACTGGGCATCACGCACGGAAGCGGGCTGACCAAGGGCGCTCTGTGCGGACCCCCTGGGTCAGGACCGGCTGTGCAGGTTCGGGCCGGTCAGGCGGGCATTCAGGCTTGGCCGTCGACTGCGATAGTGCCGCGTCCTGCCTGTCCTCGGGCTATGCGCACCGGTTGTTGGCGGGCGGCAGTTGTCCGGTCTGGCAAGGCGGCGCGGTGGAGGCTGCCCTTTTGCAGGGCAGCCCGGAAGCCGTTCAGCAGGATGCTCTCAGTGGCGGTCAAGGCCTGCGGGGGCGCTGGCGTGGACCGCTGCCGGGGTGCAGTTGCGCGGGCCAGCTGCGGCGCTGCCGTCCAGGTCCTGACCAGCCGGGGACTGAAGCCGGCCGGCGTGTGGAGCGGGAGAGTGCGGCTACTGCCGGTGGACGCGATACGGCAAAAGCGGCGCAGACCACGGGAATCAGTGCGAACAGGAGCAGTGGTGTTGGTGGTGCCACGTGCGCCATCGTTCCTCCCTTGCTGCGCTCAGCCGCCGGCGTTACCGGTCGGATCACTGCTGCTCTAACGGTTGTTTCTACGTCGGGGCGGCACGCAAGCAGGCCTGCGCACCGCGACCGTGGCCAGGGCAATGGCCAGGTGGACGGGCGCCTGTCCGGGTCAAAGTAAGGCGCCTCAGGGGCGGACCTTGCGGAGGTGGCCACCTCTGCCGGTCCGTGGCCAACAGAGTCCCTGACCGACCCCTACTAAAGCAAGCGCAGGCGGCCCATCCGATCCGCGCCGAACGGGCTGAAAAAAAACCGGGCGCAAAAACTCGTCGACCTGCGATTTTCTGTTTTTTCCAGGTTCGTTGTTCCGTGAAAAAATCCACGCTCTGACACTCCGCGTAAAGGGGCTCTATTTAAGAGAGGAGATGTAGCGATGGGCGGTGCACGGTGAGAGGAGAAAAGGCCGTCCAGGGGGCGGCGGGTGGCGGAGTTAAACTGCACCACTTTCCTTATGCGCTGCTTACTTGCCCCCTTTCGGTCGCGTCGAACGCTGCTTTACTGCGGGTCAATAAAGTGGGCCGAAATGTGGAACCGTCGCTTCCGTGCGTCGCTCTGACCTGCGTGTATGGTGCAGTCAAATGGGTGCCTGTGTGCCCTCCCCGGCCTCCGCCGACCGGGCGATCACGGGAAAAGCTTTGGCCATCAATTGGCAAGGTCATCGGGGTTTCGAAGATCAACTTAAGCGTTATTGCATAGCTCCTCGATCAGGAACTTGTCGAGTTATAGGAGGCCGTGCGATTCTGCCTTCGGGTACGGGAGGGCAAACCCGTGCCCGAAAGGAAAACGGACGGGATCGTCCGGGTCACACACAAAGTAGGCGTCTCAGGGGAAGGGATCCCATGAAGGTCAACTGGAACGGTAACCAGCCCGTTTCGGCCGCCGGCGCGGGCTGCGTCATCGACGCACCCGCGCACGCGGGCTACGGCTTCAGCCGTATCCGTAGCACCATGCCCACGGGCATCATCACCAAGATCGGCATCACGCTCAGCTCCGCGGCCCTCGCCGGCCTGTCCACCCTCGGGCTGATCCAGCACGGGTACCCGGAGTACACGGCCATGGCCGTCACGGTGGCCGCCGGCAAGGTCGGCGCCGCCACGATCACCGCCCTGGTCCTCGCCGACCGCCGTAAGAAGCGGAAGGACAAGCAGCTCACCGAGCAGCTCCCGGCGGCCGAGCCCCAGCGCCGCGTCCCCCCGTCCGCCCCGGCCCAGGCCGACGAGCAGCCCGGCGGGGCGAACTGAGACGTGTCCAAGAGGGGAGGCGCACACCATGCGCCTCCCCTTTCGGGCACCCGGTTCAAGGGAGGATGACCATGGCACGACCCAGGCGCGAGAACGCCACCCCTACCGACAAGCTCGGCCGCCTCGCCTGGCAGCTCGACCAGCTCAGGCCCAGCGACGTCAGGCTCACGGACCTCTCCAGGATCACCGGCCTGTCCCCGGCGACGCTCTCCCGCGTCACCAACGGCAAGACGTGCCCCCCATGGGCGACGACGGTGCAGTACCTCACCGCCTTCGGTGAGGACCCCAACGAATGGCGCCCGCAGTGGGAGATGTGCGCCACCGAGCGCCAGCGCCGCGCGGCCGGCCTTCCCGCCGACCCCGCCCAGCGCGCCGCCTACCGGCGCATGATGCCCAAGTCCGTCCTCAGCCTGGAGGACTGCGCGATCGGTCTGCGTGACCTGCGGATGTGGAGGGGCGACCCCTCCTACGACCTGATGGTCCACCGCGCCGCGAAGGCCCACCAGCCCGTCGCGCGGACCACGATCTCCGACGTCCTCACCGCCAAGATCCTGCCGACCGAGAACGCGCTCAAGGGCATCCTCGCCGGTCTCGAGATGCACCCCGGCGACCCCGAGTACCACGAATGGCTCGAGGCCCGCCTCGTCCTCAAGGCCACCGAGATGCGCCAGAAGATCGCGGCCAAGGCCCTGCAGAACGCCAACAGCAGGCGCATCCGCCGCACCCGCTCGATGCGCACCATCGTACGGCGGGAGGACTGATCCCCACCCATCCGCGGGCCTTGAGGGCCCCGGCCGCATCCAGCGGCCGGGGCCCTCAAAGCATCCTGGGGCTACGGCTTTGTGGACCAAGCGGCGCGTTGAAGGAGCCACCCGTCAGCCCGCCGGGCCGCGGCACCGGGGCGTCAAGCCCATTCGATGCCGAGCTCCCGGAGCGCCGCCCGCTGCTCTTGAGTGAGCTTGTCCCGCCGCTGCTTCTGGTTGGCACACCAGACGCCCAAGGCGAATTCGGCCTCCTGGCCGTCGTCAGTGATCGTCTCCCGGTGCGACCTTCTCACCGTGGAACGACCCTCACGGGCGACGTACTGGGCCAGGGCTGCCAGACCGCGTTGGAAGGCCGACGTCGGCCCACGGCTTGTGGCCGCCGGGCTCGGAACGGCGGCCGTGATACCCAGCTCGGACAGCCTGCGCCGCTGCTCCTCGGAGAGTTCCGCCCAGTCGCGGGACTGCCGTCGGAGCCATCTCCCGAGATCGTCGCCTTCGAAGAGCACACCGGGGGCGATGTGCGCGAGCCGGCCGTCGGGTTCGTCGGCGGCGAGGTCACGGAGTACGGCGTAGTGGCGTTGCCAGTCCAGTGACCAGGGGCAGTTCCAGTCGAGGTCGATCGCGGTCAGCTGGGCCGCCCGTACCGCGGCGCGGGCGGGGTTCTTGCCGAGGCCGTCTTTGCGGCGGAGGTTGGCCATGTGCTCCCCGACCGGTACCAGTTCACTGTCGGCGTTGCCCCATACGGCGTCGCGTCTGGGGGCGAGGTGGCCGTGCGCCCGCCTGTAGGAGCGCAGTACGGCGAGTTTGGTCTCCCAGGCTTCTTCGCCGGGTTCCCACACCATCCCGGCTTCGTCGAGGAGTTCCTTGCGGTGGTCGTCGAGTTCACCGGCGCGGTGGGTGCGCCGTTGCTGGTGGACCCAGCGTCCCAGGGGGAACGCCTTGGTGGCTCCGGCTTCGGTCTCGGTGTCGTACGGGACGGCGTACAGCCCGGTGATCTCGTTCTGCTGGCGCCAGCGCAGCAGGGCTTGATAGCCCTCCAGCCAGACCAGGGACTCGGGCCGGTAGACGCGGGTGCGCAGGAAAGCGGCGATCGTCGCTGCGTCCCTCGGGGTGGAGAAGTGCAGCAGCGCTGACTCCACCGGGCCCTCGGTCTCGTCTTGCCCGCCCTCGCCTTCGGCCGTGGTGCCGATGATGCGCCCGTCCTCGTCCCGCTTCACGTGCACGTGCCGCTGCCCGCTGCTCCGCGCCCGGCTGGCGAGCTGCTCGACGAGGCGTTCCGAATGCGAGCGCAGGCCCTGGAGGACGGCTACCAGGGGTGCGAACGAGGCGGAAGCGACCATGTCGGTCGGGTCCTCGCCGGGCTGGAGGAAGACGGGCACGATGATCCTGGCGGTCTTGGCCGTGCCGTCGGGGTTCGGGCGCAGGGCGCGGCCGATGTTCTGCACGATCTCCACCTGGGAGCCGCGGGTGTCGGCGAAGCACACCGCCTCCACGCCCCGCTCGCCGACGATGTCGACGCCTTCGCCGAGCACCCGGACGGAGGCGAGGAAGGCCCGGTGTACGCGTCGGCCGGCGGCGTCGATGCCGTTGGCGAACTGCCGCAGGATTTTTCGTCGTTCGGCGACGAGGTGGTCACCGCACAGCCATGCCGACCAGACGCGGTCCGGGGGGACGTGGCGGCTGGCATCCAGCTCGTAGAACTTCGCGTCGATCGACGACCTAGGCAGGGCGTCCGCACCGGCCAGGGCCTCCTCGGAGACCTTGGCCGCGTACAGCTCAGCCGCCGTCTGCGGCATCTTCTCCGCGAACGCCATCGCCTCCTCCACCCGCTGGTGGAAGGTCATGACCGTACGCAGGTTCAGCGCGGCGGCGTGCTCCAGGAGCGCCGTCTGCAGCAGCGCCAGCCGTCGGCCCCGCTGCGCCTCCTCGGACTCTCCGAGGACGGGGGAGGGGTCGCGGATCTCCAGCACGTCGATCTCGAACCCGGCGAGGATGCCGCGCTCGATCGCCTCGGACAGTCCGAGTTCGTAGATCCACTCGCCGTACGGGCCGTCCGGGTCGGACGCCATGGTGGCGATCTCCAGCTCCTGCCCGTCCCGGCCGCGCTGCGGGCGCGGCGGGGCGAGGATGCGGGGGGTGGCGGTGAGGTAGAGCCGGAAGTCCGCCGGGATGCGGGTGTTGTCGTGGACAGCCGCCCACGGCCGCCCGAGATCACCGGCGGTTGAGTGGGCTTCGTCGACGACGGCGAGGTCGAACGGGGCCATCGACTGTCCGTACAGCCGCTCCCCGCCCGCCAGAGCTGCCTCCAGCGGCCCGCGCACCTTCGCCCGGCCCGTCACATCCTCGGGATCCTCCCGGTCCACGAGCGAGGCGTACGTCGCGAAGACCACTGCCGGCCCCTTGCCCGCCCACAGCGCCAGCTGGATCGCGTTCGTGCTGGTCCGCACACCGAGCCGCTCCAGGACGTCGTCCTTCTCCAGCGAGCACACCGCGATCATCGGCCCCGTGTGGCCCACCCTGCGCCACGCCTGGGCGGTCTGCACGAGCAGGTCGAGGGTGGGGACCATGACGAGGATCCGCCCGCCACGGAAGCACTCCAGCGCGGCCCACGCGGCCGTGATCGTCTTTCCGGAGCCGGTCGCGGAGACCACCGTTCCACGCAACCCCTGGGCGGGCGCGGACGACCGTAGGGGGAAGCCCGCCCACTTGCGGATCCGCGAGACGGCCTCCGCCTGGTGTTCCCGCAGGCTGATCATCACGCGCCTCCCGCCTGGCCGACGGGCTCCGGGCCGTCCTGCGGCGTCGGCTTCTCGGCCAGCGGCTGCTGGAGCGGCAGGGTCTGCTGTCTGCGGCGCCGGCGCAGTTCACGCTGCGCCTGGGCGCGGGCGCACTCGCGGGTGCAGTACTTGATGCCGCTGGTGCGGTTCTGCCCGTACTCGGCGCGGCCGCGCTGGCGTACGAAGCTGCGACGGCAGGTCTCGTTCGCGCATTCGCGGATCGTGGCGTCTTCGGCGAGGTGGTTGTACAGCTGGAGGAAGACGACCGAGAGGATGCTGGGGTAGCGGTCCGTCAGGCTGCCGATGCCGATACTGAAAGGCCTGAGTGCGGCGTTCAGTTCATCCACCAGGCCGCTGATCCTCATTCCGAGGACGATCTCCCGCATATGGTCCAGGTCGCGCGGCCACACCTTGTCCCCGTCCGTGTTGTCGGACTGCCACTGGGCCAGTTGTTCCTCGGAGACCTCGGCTTCGACGAGCGCGTCGAGGCCGCCCTCTCGCCGCAGGGCCACCCAGGTGGTGATCGCCGCCTGAGCCTGCGTCACGTAGAGGGCGGCCAGTTCGCCGTGCAGGGAGAACGGCCCGCAGACCGGGTGTTCGCGCTCGGTGAGTTCCCTGAGCCGCTCGTACTCCTCTTCGCCCCAGCCACCGGTCGTGATGCTGCCGCCCAGCGATCCGTAGGCGCGCATCACGCCGGCCACGGCGTCGAGATCCGCAGGGTCGAGTTCCATGAATTCACGCAGGTAGAAGTCCTCCGGCAGCGCAACGGCCTCTCCCTCGGATCGCAGATGGGGCTCCCAGACGATCCATTCGCCGTCGGCCCGCGCCCCGCGCACGGGCCTCAACTCCGGTGCGGGCACAGGAGTTCCCGGCCAGAGCGTGGGACGAAAGCGTGGGTCAACGTATGCCGCCATGAGGGGCATCGTAGCCACCGGATGGGTAGTACGAATAGTGAACACTTCGTATTACGAATGTGGGTTGCTGGACTTACTCGAGGGGGCACAGCGGTGAGGCAGTGGCAGGACCGCAAGGCGGTAGGCGATGCGCACGAACACCGTGTAGCGGCCGCTCTGCAAGCACGCGGCTGGACCGTCCACCCCTGCGGACAGGGCACCTACCCGCCCGCCGTACGCGCCGCCCTGCGCCGCACCCGCTCCGCCTTGCGGCACTTCCCCGACCTGATCGCCGCCCGCGGCAGCGACCTGATCACCATCGACGCAAAAGACCGCATGCCCAGCACCGACACCGACCGCTACGCAATCAGCACCGACACCGTCAACGCCGGCCTCTTCTTCACCGCCGCCCACGCCCCGACCCCGCTGTACTACGTCTTCGGCGACCTCAAAGTCCTCACCCCGGCCGAGATCGTCCACTACGCAGCCCACGCCTTACGCCACCGCAGCGGGTCCTTCCACCTGGTGCGCACCGAGCAAGCCCACCACTTCGACGAAGTCTTCGGAGCGGATGGCGCAGCAACTGCGGCATGACGACCGACCCGTTCCGCTGCGCACACCGCGGGCCTGCACGCCCTCGGCAGGGGCCAGTGATCTTGCAGAGAATTATTCCACCGAGTAATTTCATAAACTCTCTCCTTTTTATATTCTCGGGATTGCTTATCTCGGCTGAGATCATGGCTCTTTCACAAGCCCGGGTGGTGCGGGGAGAAGGAATCCGTTCAGTGCTGCTCGTGCAGGCTCCGCCGGTGTCGCGGGGCCCCTCGCCTGGCTTGCGCCCGTCACGAACAAGGGCCAGGCCATCGCCCAGTACGAACCGAAGTCCGACGTCGCGCGCATGTTCCGCGAAGGGCGTGAAGGACCGGCTACCTCCCGGAGGCCCCCGCAGCATGAACGCCAAGAAGAAGGGCTACTTCTCCGGCCGCTTCACCACCGAAACCGTTGACCAGCGGCCTGATGACGGCAGAACGGCGGCCGTGCCCGCGCAGCTGGCTGCGGCCAAGCCCAGCAATTACACGCTGTCCAGGACAGGACGGCGCCCTCACGCTCGACCATCTAGCGCTCACGCTGTGCCGCCGCGCGGGCCGTCCCGTCGACAGGTCGGAGATCATGCGCGGGCTCATCTGCCTCGCCGACGCCGACGATCGCGTCGCCGAGCACCTCGCCCGGCCCTCGGCCGCCGTACTGCCTTCTGACCGACCGTCGACCCTTGTCCAAGTCTTGGCGCTCGTCTACTGATCCGCCAGCGCGGCCCCGTGGTCTTCTTCGAGACCACGGGGCCGCTGCACGCCGTGGGGCGGCACCCCGTGCTGGATTTCCGATGACGGTCTCTGTCCATGGCGCGTCGATCATGTATCCGTGTGCGCGTGGGCGGGCTCCCACGTTCACAGGAGATTGAGTGCCTGTTCGATGACGAGCACGAGGGTGGTGGCCGTGACGAATCCGGCACCGCCCCAGCCCAGGGCAGTGGCGAGGCCAATGCCGATCGCGGTGCCGATGATTCCGGCGACGAGGGCGACGACAAGACCGGTCAGTACGGCGATGATGACGGCCATCACTTTGACCGCGGTCGGCGTGCTGGTGGAGGGCTGCGCGTTCACGCTCGCCCACCTCCCGCAGACGTCCTCGTCAGCCACTGACGTCCCAAGACTGCGAGATGATCACGCAGGTTGTGTACCTTCATGGGTGGGCCCCCTAGCGGCTCAAGGGGGGACCCTGTCTGCTGGTTGATCCGCCAAAGACTCCCGAGCAGACAAGGTCCCGGTACTGGGGTCGGGGGCTCGTGGTTGACAGCCGCGTGCCCCCGACTTCCTTCAGGAACCGTACTGGTGGTGCATTCCGCGCGGACTGAACCGGCCTGCCGGCCGTTCCCTCAGCGCGTTTCGCGCTTTCCCTCATCGGGCGATGGTGGTATAGACCAATGCCCTGCTCTGGTGCTTCCTTTGTACACGCCCGGCGTCGGCGACCCGGATCGGCGTGCTTCGTGGTGCACTTGCGGATTTCCGTGCCCGCCGTGAATGGACGAGCCCGCCGTGAAGGATGTTCGAACACACAACGCAACGCTTTGACCTGGGAAACCAGAGCCAGTTGCCCCCGCTTAGAGCGACTGTAAACCGGGACTGTACCGACTCCGCGGCGCGCCCCCTCCGACTGCTGTGCCGGGCCCCGAAACTCGGGGCGCCACAGCCTGTTTGGCTGCGGCCGGCCCTCGTCCGACAACCACCCACAGTCCTGCCCAGGGGGCTCCAGGACGTTCTGCAAGTGCACCAGCCCGCAGACCACCACGGCCGCCCGAGCCCACCGTGAAGAAGGCGCCCAAGGACCCGCCAAGTACCCGCTGGCCCTGGACCAGGGCGACGCCCTCACCCGGCGCCGTCTTGAGAGCCGCCTGGTCGATGGGTCGGAGATCCTCCGCGCCCCTCCGCCGCCCCCGGCGATACCGACGACCGTGGCGCCGAGGCGACCGTCATCAGGTGTCCTCGCCGAGTTCGTCACTGGCGGAGCACGCGAAACAGAGAGGGCTACCAGGTGGGAAGAGACGTCGACGAGGCGTGCGGGGAGGGACTTCCACTGGTCGGCGCCCCGGAAGCGTTCCTCCATCCAGAAGAACTGGGCGACGTCGCCTTCGGTCCGGCGCATCTGGATGACACGCCGGTCGGCGGTCCGGGCGAGCACGATCTTGGTGACCGGTTGAACGATGGCGATCGAGAACCGGAGGGTGATGACGGAGATGATCAGCCAGTACATGCATTCGTTCATTCCGGACGCCCCCTGGGTGTGCCGTTCACGACCCGCTGCCGTGCGCTGAGTGCCAGAGTGATTGACCGCGAAGTTGTTCAACATGGCTGATCAGTGGCTGTGAGGTGTCAGCGCTGGTGAGAGCGGTGACAGTCCGGACAACTCAGGTAGAGCGGGGGGTTGGGGATGCCACGAGGTGCAGTGGGGGGACGTGCTGGGCGCCCGTGGGGACAGATCGAGGCCCGCAGCCAGGAGGCGGCGGACCTCGCGATGCTGCTGCGGGAACTGGTGGACCAGGCGAGGCCGCGCCAGACCCTGGCGAGTCTGAGTGAACCGTTGCACTACAGCCGGGCACGGATCTCCGAGTTCTGCAGCGGCAAGGCGGTGCCGCCGCTGGATTTCGTCGAGAAGCTGGTCGAGCTGACGGTGGTGCCGCAGGAGCGGGCGGAGCGGATGCGTGCCGCGCGTTCGCGGCACAAGGCGGCCGCCCATGCGTCGGCCTCAGCGTCCGCAGTCGTTGTCCCGCCTCCGCCGGCGCAGGTGGAAAAGGCGGCGTCCACGGGCGAGGAACTGGTCAAGGCGCTGAAGACGATCAACGAACTCGAGCGGGCGAAGGCCTCGGCGGAGAAGCTGGCCCTATTCCTGCTGATCCTCTATCAGGCTCTGCAGCACAAGCTGGAGCAGGCTGGTAGCCGACCGGCCCCGCACGGCCGCGAGGAAGCAGTTCTCGCCGAGATCGAGCTCCTCGACATGCCCACTCCAGAGCTGAGGGCGTTGCAGATACGAGTGCGAGCGAATCTGGAGCGAGCCAACCGCATAGTGGCCTCAGCCCAGTCACTGCACGACACCGCCCAGAAGATCCGCGTCCGCCTGGAGGAGGACGTCGAGGATCTGCGCGCACGAGGAGCCAAAATCGCCTTCACTCTGTCCTCCGGCTCGGCCCGCAAGCCCGACTCACGCCTGGATGTCGAGGGTGTTCTGACAGCCATCAGCCGTTCTGAGGACCTTCTGGAAGGCGTCACCACCGACCTCGAACAACTGAGCCGGACGGTCGGTGAGCAGACGCGCATCCTGGGTGAGGATCCTGCCGACGCAGGACTGAACAACGCATCCGAACGGCCAGACAACTTTCTGACCAGCACGAAGAAGAGCGTCGGCCGCAGACTCAGCCGCCGGAACCTCCTGATCGGTTCCGCGGCGGCCCTGGCCGCCGCAGGGACCGGATACGGCGCCTACGACCGTTATGCGAAGCCGGAGGACGACGGAAAGCGGGACGCGGAGCCTTCGCCGAAGCCACTGTCGAGCTGGTCCTGGACATACCGCACGCTGGGACAACTGTTCATCCGTCCCGTCGTGCACGAGGGCGTCGTGCTCGCGGTAGAGGGCTCCAACTACCGGGACGACGGGAGCTCCGGCCAGAACGACTGGCTCGGATGGACGGTATATGCGGTGGATGCTTCCACGGGACAGCTGCGCTGGAAGACCCACGCCGCGACCAACCGGAGCCGCTTGCGCGTGCAGAACGGCATGGTCTTCACCACCTCGCCCCACGACGAATCCGCTGCCGGACAGCTGGGCGCACAAGACGTACGCACCGGCAAGGAGCTCTGGCTGTACGGAAAGACGGCCGACGAGTTCAGCAACCCGCTGCCCGGCCCGGCAGACCTCGTGTACGTGACGCGGAGCGAGGACATCACCCTCCACGCGGTTCGGGCCCGGGACGGAAAGCGGATGTGGCGGGCCCCCGTCGGGAATTGGGGCGGGCTGCAGGACCCCGTGCATGTGACGGCTGAGGCGGTTCTGGTTCGGGACGGGAACGGAGTGTTGTACGCGTTCGCCGCCAAGACCGGCAAGCCGCTGTGGGAGCAACCGCTGCAGGACGCCCCCGTCATGGACGCTGGCCCCGGGCGACTGCTGGTTGCAGCGAGCACTCCTGGAACCCCCCACATCCAGAACATCAGGTGCATCGAAACCCTCACCGGAGAGACCGTATGGCGCAAGCAGGCGGCTTCCTACGTGCACTGGCCCGGCACCGTCTACCAGAACCGCCTCTTCCTCGCCGACTCCGAGGGCGTCGTCACCGCCTACGCCCTCGACAAGGGCACCGTGTTGTGGGAGACGAAGACGGGCGGCATGCTCCTCACCGAGATCAGCAACTTCGACCTGGAGGACAGCTACCACAGCGTCTTCAGCTCCCCCGCTGCCCGCGCAGGCCTGCTCTATGTTGGTACGGCCTCAGGGGTCTACGCCCTGGACACCGGCACGGGGAAACGCAGATGGCTAAGTGCGACTGCCGGCACCGTTTTAGCCCCCGCGGTTGCCACCGAGCGCACCGTATACGCGACCAGCGAGTCCGACCTGCTGGCTCTCGATCCCCGCACCGGAACGGCACAGTGGACCTTGAAGACCACTGGAGCACTCATGAGTAGCCCCGTTGTGACCGACTCACTGCTGACCATCCTCGACACAGACGGATACCTCTACGGCCTCCGACAACCAGCACCAACCCCGTCAAGTTCACCAACCTGACCGAGCCTGACGTGAAGCGTCGGGCAGCAGCACCTCCCAATCCCCGCCACGAAGATCTGGTGGGCTCACGCCGCAGGCCCCGGCCGGAACGTCCTGGCCGGGGCCCTGCGGTGTGAGTGCTGTGTCAGAAGAGCCGGAGCTTCTCCTCGATGTAGAGGACGAGGCCGGAGAAGCCCACGAGGGTAGCGCCGCCGTATGCGGCTCTTTCCAGACCGGTTGCTCCGTAGTGCCCGGAGACCAGGATGGAGACCAGCGCTCCGACGACGCCCACCAGGACGCCGAAGAAGATCGCCAGGACCCGGGCCCGGCGCTGGAGGCGCTCGGCCTCGCGCTCCAGGGTTGCGACCTCGCGCTCGAGGCGTTCGACGTCGCCCCCGAGGCGCGCGATCTCCTCTCGCAGGGCGGTGGTCGGAGTAGGCATGAGCACGCTTCCTTGCTTGAACCGGGAGCGCCGCCGGGGCGGTTGCTCCGCCGCTGGGGTGGCGGCAGAGCTGATTCAAGTGAGGGGCAAATGTTCATTCCAGAGTTCACCTGTATCGGGACGGTTCGGAACGCGTTCCTTTGTGTTCCCGCAGGTGGAACGCTGTGCAGGTACGGAGGGGAACAAGATCCTTCCAAGGGGTGCGAAGGGGCGTTCAGACCCATGAAATGATCATGTGTCCGTTCCTGGGATGATTCGTGATCCACGCACGGCCGATCGGCCCGGGTCCAACGGAGGCTCCCGCACGATGCTTGATCAGTTACGTAATGATCTTGACCAGGCCGACGACTGGGTGAAGTACCGGGGGCGGCTGAAGAAGTTCCACAAGGACTACGGCCCGCCGTACAGGAAGCTGCAGTCCTACGCGCGGGACGAACTGGGCGTCGAGGACCCGCCCGCGCAGACCACGTTCGCGAAGCTCATGGACGCCACGGCCAAGGAGCCGTCCTGGAAGCAGGTCTCCCTCCTCGTGAGGATCTGCGTCCGGTACTCCGACGAGAACAACGAGGACATGGCCGGGCTCGCCGAGCACCTGGACGAGATCCTCGCCGTGTGGAAGGGCGCCTTCGTGCGCCTGGGCGGCAAGCTCCCCGCGCCTCCCCCCCGCCAAGACGCCCGCGCCCGCGGTGTCCACGGACGGCGCCGAACCCTCCGAGCTCCCTCCCGCCGAGCCGTCCACACCGTCCGCGGACGGCGCCGAGCCGCCCGCCGTCGACGTCTCCGGCGCGACCCCCGTACCTTCCCGCCGGTCGGTGGCCTGGGACTGGATGCGCCGGCGGAAGCTCCTCATCGCCGCGGCCGTCGCGCTCGTCCTGGCCGTCAGCGCGGGCGGCTCCATGCTCGTCGACACCGCGGACGACGGCGGCGAGGACAGAGCGGTGGAAGCCGCGGACGGCAAACCCGACCCCTCCCCGAGCCGGACCGGGACGTCTTCGCCCACCGCGACGGAGCCGGACGGGAAACGGTCACGCAGCGGCACGCCCACCTCCAGCGCGAAGGCCAGCACCGGGTCCAACGAGGGTGAGGACACGGGCGGCGACGACGGCGGAGCCGGCGGTGCGAGCAGCGGCACCTCGACGGGGACGACCGGCGGCACGGGCGGCACGAGCGTCACGGGCAACGCCTCGACCGGCACGACGGGCAGCACCGGCTCCTCGAGCAGTACGTCGGGCAGCGCCTCCGGTGCCACCGGCACGGCTTCCTCGGGGAGCGGCGGGACCACCGAGAACCAGCCCTACGTCACCGCGACGATCGAGTGGTCGAACGACGTCGACAACAACCCCGACCCCAAAGACCCCCAGGCGATCGTGAAGGTCTACGACACCTACAAAAAGGGCGTCACCGCGACGTCCGTCCACCAGTACTACCGCACGAACTCGATCCGGGTGAAGTGCCAGGTCACGGGCGGACGCGTCATCGACCTGGGAGACCAGTACAACGGCCCGCGCGGCCGGGACGGCATCTGGTACCTCATGGACACCGGCGAGTGGGCGCCCGCCGTGTACGTCAACACCGGCAAGCCCAGCCTGCCCGCCTGCGCTGCTTCCTGATCGAAAACGCACCCCGACCAGCGAAGGAGCTGGCCTTGTCCGTCGACCCCGCACCCCACACCCGCCGAGGTATACGCCCTCTGTTCGTCATCCCCATCGTCGTGGTGTCCGTCCTCACCGGCGGGTACCTCGCCGCCGACCGCCACGACGCCCCGGCGCCAGCCGACGGCGCGAAGGTCGCGGCCGCCTCCCAGGTGACCCGCGACTCCGGCGACAGCGTGATCCGCTCCCACGACGGCTCAGGAGCGGTGAACCTGCGTTCCTGCCCCGGACTGCCCGCCGCCGGGCAGAGCACCGGCTGCGACATCATCGACCGCCTCCCCGACGGCACCGTGGTCACCATGGAGTGCTGGATCGACAGCGGCCCCGTCCCTGACCGCGCGGACACCGACCGACGCTGGTTCCTGGTCACCCCCGGCGCCGGCGCCCCCCACCCGGGCCGCCGCGGCTACGTCTTCTCCGCCGAGATCCCCGTCGAGCAGCAGGTCCGCAAGCCCAAGTGCACCAACGACCTCACCAACGAACTGCTCACCGCCCCCGAACCCACCCAGCCGTCCAAGATGCGGCGAGGACACCTCCACCCACCGGTCACCCACGCACCTCCAGAGCCGTCCACGCCCGTGACGTCCCCGCCGGCGTCACCGTCGAAGCCAGCTCCCGCCCCGACGCCGACCTCCGAGCCGTCTACGCCGGCGGAGACCACCGTGACGGTCTACAACCAGGTGACCAACGGGCCCACCCAGATGCGCGAGGACACCCGCAATCCCGCCTACCTGTCCACCCGCCCGGTCAAGCAGTGCGACGAGCGCGAGCCGGCCTGCAACCTCCCCGGCTACCTCGCCACCGGCGACCGCCTCGTGGCCTTGTGCCAGACGACCGGAGACCGCATCACCAACGGTGAGGACCGCAACCCGGACGACGACCACAACCCCGGCCTGGACGAAAGCACCCTCTGGTACCGGCTGCGCGCGCCCGACGGGCGTACCGGCTACCTCTCCGTCATCTGGCTCGCTGGCGGCGACCGCGGCGGACTCGGACTGCCCACCTGCTAATCCGCCTGCGACGTCGCCCTGGTGTGTGCGGGCCATAGGCGGATCACTCAATCGGCCGCCGGACGGGCGGTGAGGCCGCGCCGAGATTTCGCCAGCCTCTGTTTGACTCCCTCGCGGACGCGCTTGACAACCCCGACGACTTCCGCGCCGACTCGGTGCGCCCCGACGCCCGGCGCAAGGCCGAAGATGCCGAACTCGAGCGCGTCCGGCTTGAGTGGGAAGAGGAGTGCCGCCGGATGGAGGCCGCCAGGTTCTGCGAGTTGCAAGGGTCATAGTTCGGCGAGGTCGCGGACGGTTGCGGTGCCGGAGCGGATGGTCCAGGTTCCGCTGCCGGGTGAGGTTTCGTCGGATCGGGTCTTGAGGTCTTCGATGTCGACGACTGGGGGCCATTGTGTGCCGTGTTCCGACCAGCGGACTCCGCTGAGGTCCGTGCCGGTGAGGTCGGCGTTGCTCAGGTCGGCGGTGGTGAAGTCGTCCAGGAGCGTGTGCACCGAGCTCGCGTCGAGTTCGGGGGTGTCCCGGTGAAGCGCCAGGCCGATGGCCCTGCGGACCTCGGCGGCCCGGATATCGATGACGGTGCGTGCGAGGTCGCGGTCAGTGTCGAGGGCGTGGTCGAGGTCGCGGGCGCGGTCGCGGGCGCGGGCGAGGCCGCGGGCGAGGGCGATGGCGCGGTCGAGGTCGCTGTCGCGGGCGAGGGCGATAGCGAGGTCGCGGTCGAGGTTGCGGGCGAGGGCGCGGACGCGGTCGAGGTCGCGGGCGAGGTTGCGGGCGCGGGCGCTGGCACGGGCGAGGCCGCGGGTGCTGCGGCGGGCGCGGGCGCTGGCGTGGGCGATGGCGAGGGCGCGCTCGAGGTTGCGGGCGCTGTCGAGGGCGATGGCGAGGGTGCGGTCGCGGTCGAGGTCGCTGTCGAGGCCGCGGGCGAGGTCGAGGTCGCTGTCGAGGGCGATGGTGAGATCGAGGGCGAGATCGAGGGCGAGGTCGAGGTCGCTGGCGCGGTCGCGGTCGCGGTCGCGGTCGCGGACGTGGGCGAGGTCGAGGTCGAGGGCGCGGGTGGCTTGTTTGACGTTGGGGTGGTTGCGCATGGTGAGGCGGTCTGTGGGGCTGAGGGTGTGGAGGAGTTCGTGTGTGCTGGTGTGGTTGTGGGGGGTGTCGTGTGTGGCGAGGGGGCTGGGGGGCTGGGGTGTGTGGGGGAGGATGGCGGCGAGTCCGGCTTCGGTGTCGAGGACGGTGCCGAGGTTGTCGACGGCGGTGTCGTGGTGGGAGTGGATGAGGATTTCGCGGAGTCCGGCTTCGGTGTCGAGGATGTCGTCCAGGGCGCTGTTCAGGGCCTGCTGATGCTGGGTCAGCCAGTAGTCCACGGACCGGTCGTGCGGGTCGTGTGCTCGGTGGTCGGTCACTGTTCCTCCTCCCGTGTGTTGCGGCGGCCGGCGAGGGCTCGGCGGGCTTTTCTGAGGTTGGCGCGTACGGTTTCGCCGGTCAGGCCGAGGTGGTCGGCGATGTCGGTGGGGGTGAAGCCGGCCAGGGCCCAGGCCAGGACCTGGCGCTGGCGCGGGGGCAGTGTGCGCACGAGGAGAAGGCCGTCGTGGCGGGTCTCCCATTCCGTGATGGCGTCGGGGCGGGGCAGCAGGGAGGTGGGTTCGGGTACGTCTTCGACGGGCTCTTCGACGGAGGCGATCTTGCGGACGAGAGCGCGGGAGGCGGCTGTGTGCACCCAGGCCTTGGGGTGGGTGATGCCGGTCCAGTTCCGGTAGGCGTCGGTCATGACGTCCTGGGCGATGTCCGCGGCGCTCTGCACGCCGGCACCGAGGTTGACCAGGAAACCCACCAGGGGGCGGATCTGTGTGCGGTAGAAGGCGGAGAACTCCTCGTCCGTCTGCTGCCGGGCGCGGTCGGGGTGGCCCGGTAGGCCGACGGTCGCGGGTCCGGTGGCTGGGCGCTCGTTGCCCTCAGCCGGGTCATGGATGTTCACGATGCCGGGTCCTCCCCGTGGACCGGAGTACGGATGATCGTCACGCGCAGGCGGTGGCCGTCCTCGTGCTGGTCGTCCAGCTCGACCCGGCCGCCGGCCGCTGTCCTCTCGGCGATACCGAGAAGGTAGTGGTGCCGGTCCTCGTCGCGGCGTGCCCTCCAGCGCAGGCGCAGCCAGAGTGCCAGCAGCGCGAAGGTCTTGGCGATGACGATCGAGACGAGGATGGCGGTGGTGGTCGGGTCCATCGGAAGGTTCCCCCTCTTCCTCATACGGGCCGGCCTCGGGGCCGGTCGTGAACTAAGGGGCCGGAAGAGCCTTGATCGTGAACTCGGGGACGGAAATCTTTTCCGGCGAGCTTTGAGCGGAGCAGCCCGGCGCTGCGCTGTCCGTCCGGCGGGACGAGGGCTCTTAACGGTCGGGATGCGGCGGGCTTGTGGTCCTACGCGTACGAGGAGGCGGCCACAATCACCACCAGGAGCAAGGCGAGCGGCGGCGCCTCCGCGCTGGCCGGCCGCTGGAGCGTCCGGGCGATGGAGCGGGGAGGCAGAGGGGCGGTGCCGATGGCGTTGTTGCGCCGGGTGTTGCGGTAGACGTTGCGCCAAGGGGTTGCGGTGGATGTTGCGCGGCCTGGTAGCGAGCTTCCCCATCACCCCTGATCAGGGACCCGTAGAGCGTGGTCGGGTTGCTGACATCCCCCTCAGAGCACCCCACGACCGCCCCGGCCTGGAAGAAGAAGGGTGGAGGGAAGCGGGCGGGACGCGGGGAGCGCTTCGGGGGATCTGGCGCCGGCCGCTATGCTCGCGCGTCGGCGGGGCCGCGCGCGGACGGGACAAGGTGTCCGTGCAGCATTCGGCATGGGCGGAAGAGGTTTGTCAGCGCCTGCCAGGCCACTTGGCGGGCGTCTCTCCCCAAAACGAGAGCAGACCCGCGTCCGAAGACACGGGCCCGCCTGTGATCTGGGTCACATTTGGGATCGTGCTGCGAACGCGATCCCGCGAGTCCGTCCGGGCTATGAGGAGGGGCTCGAAAGCCAATATGCGCCCCATTCCCGTGGATGGAGGTCTCTCTCGGACACTGCCGGACAGTGCCGGACGCTCCCGGACGCCGAGTCCGCGGTACGCCAGGGTGACCAGGCAGTTCGTCATGACCCGATTGGGCTACCTCCTTGCTCGGCTCGGACACTTCCGGACAGACGCAGGACGCTCGCGGACGTCCCCTTTGTTGGCTTCATGGGTACTAGCTAGGTTTTGCTGCTTATTGCTAGTAATTACCTTCTTGGTAAGAATAGGCGCCCAACTGCCCCTATTTAAGGCGGTAGTTGTGCTGCTCAGGGAAGCGGTCCAAGCTTCAGGAACACGCGGCGGTGACGCAGCGTCAGGGGTCTGCGAAACCCCTTCCCCCTTTTCAACATCCGTCCGGGCTATGGATGGAAGACTCCACGAGGAGTGGTGCATGTTCTGGCGTTTTGTGCTGGGCAGAGGCTGGGTGCTCCAGCCGGTCCTCCCCGCCGCTTCCGGGTGTGTGGTCACAGCCGGCGTCTCACGAGGGTTCGGTTTCCGCCGGGGCCTCGACGCCGTACGCGGGTTCCTTCAGACGGTGTCGGCCCTGCAAGTAGTGGGTGCCGTCGTCGCGGTGAGTGGTCTGGTCTGGCTGTGGGATACCGGGTTCTGGGCCGAAGTCGTTGCCAATGTGGTCGCGGCCGGCATCGTGGCCGTGCTCGCTGCCCTGGGGAAAGACATCGGGAGCGGTTTTCGCCGCCTCCGCCCTCGTCAGGGTGATGCCCTGTGAGTTCAGCCGCACGCGAGGAGTTCGCCATGGTGCTTCGGGCGGCGATCGCGGAACAGGAGGGCGGCCAGTTCTCGACGAGGAGTCTCGCTGAGCGATCCGGGATTCCTAGGGCCGCGCTCAGCGAGGTACTTGTTGGCAGGAGCCTTCCCTCAGAGCAATTGCTGCATCGCCTCCTCACGGGGGCGGAGCTGGACGCCCGTACGCGGGACCGAGTCTTGAGGCGTTGGCGGGCAGCCAGAGCGGAGAGGGCGCGGATGGCGGACGCGGAGGCGGCGCTGTTCCAGGACCCCACCGCGCCGCAGGTGCGACACCGGATCAGGAGCTCTCAACCGGTGCCGCAGTTCGGCCAGCCGGATCCGATCCGGGTATCGAATCCGGAGGAGCTGACGCAGGCGCTAAGGGCAGTGCACCTTTGGGCAGGCGAGCCGTCCCTGCGAACGCTGGAAGTACGAAGCGGGGGCAAGCTGCGGCGTAGCAGTGTCAGCGACATGCTGCGCGGTACCACGCTGCCGGAGTACGACCGCTTCATCGCGTTCCTGCGCGCCTGTGGCATCGAGGGATCGAACCTCGACGTGTGGGTGTTCACGTGGCGCAGGTTGAAGGCGTTGGCGACGCCGGAGATCGCGTCATGGATGCCCGGCATGTGGTCCGTGTCGTAGGACCGTGTACGAAGCTGGACGGCCCTGGGCTACCCAGGGCCGTCCAGCCATATGGCCGCATGCGTGCCAGGTGGGTTGTAGACGGCAAGAGGCCCTTGAGGCCGCCGTGTTCAGCGTCGCCGCGGCGACGGCACGTCAACGTTCTGACGGCGACACCGTGACGCCGGGGTCGGCGGCGCCTCCGCCTTCACCGGCTTGAGTGAGGGTGAGCAGCCCGATCGCGGAGGCGACCAGGACGCCGGCGGCGGTCACCGCGACCGCGGCTCGGGGCAGCGCTGCCCAGGCCCGAGCGGAGCGCGCCGGCCGGGCCGGTGCTGCCCGCAGAAGGGCTCCCAGGGGAAGTAGTCGGCGCCGCAACCGGCCATGCGCCGCCCCTTGTCTCCCTGGTCAGGCCGCATACCGAAGGCCCTCGCGCGGCACCGCCCGATGCGACCCAGGACGGGACTCAGGACGCGACCCACGGCGCGACCCAGGGCGTGCCCCAGGACGCGACCCCGCTCCCAGGGGGCCGCGCAGCATTTGCACGGGCTGTGACGGCGCAACCCCGCTGTCGTGTGGCCTGTCCTGTGGGTCGGGTTGTCGGCGCGACAGATGCCCTGCGACTTGCGGTACGCCCGGCTCCGACGCCTGCTTTGTCTCCCGGCCGACACGGATTCGGGGGCGCTGGCTTAACGGCAGGCGCCCCCCGAATTGGGCCCATGGGCGTGGGGCTACCGACGCTCATGGGCCCCGTGGGGTGACTTCCCGCTCTCGGAGGGCGGGCCCGAAGGGGTGGTCGGGGTGGACGAGACTTCGGCCGTCGGCGCACCCGGCGGGGTCTCCACAGTGATGCCCCCCATGAGGAAGCCGCCGACGACGATGACGGCGGCCGCCGCTCCGGCAGCCCAGCCGAGCCGTTCACCCTTGAGGGTCTGAACGGCGGCGTTCGGCGCGGGTTCCGTCCAGCGGTAGACCAGGACACCGATCGCGATCCCGGCCGAGACCACCAGGACAGTCGCAAGGTCGGCAATTACGTTCACACAGGGCCCCTTGGGTCCGGGGGCCTGCTCGTCTCGACTCCACATCCAGCGGGCAGGCCCCACACCTCCCGGGCCCACCTCGGGCCCGGTCCACCCCTTCGGAGGAGTCACCCGGGTCCGGACAGGACGAAGGCCCAACTCTCCTTTGGGGAGGAGAGGCGGGCCCAAGACCCGTATACACCATTTTTTTTGATCCATGCAAATGGGCTGACCTGCGCTTTTACAGTCTTGGCTTTCGCTACAGCTCTCTGACCAGCACAAAAGAAAAAGGCGGAACAACGGGGGAGACCGGTACCGGTGCCCACCGAGCGCTTCGGTGGATCGGGCGCCCGGCGGTCCCCTTCGGGCGCGTCGGCGGGGCCGCGTGCTGTGTAGTACACGGGCTGTGGAGCGTGGGAATTCATGAACTCCCCAGCCCTTGAGGCGGATCGGGGAGGCCCGGACAGGGCGGCGCCAGTGTCTTTGGTGTGGTGGTTAGCCCCGCAACTGGCTCTGACCTGGCCGTTTCAGGCGTGAGTGTTCCTGGTCACACGGGTTGTGCAGGGTGGGCGGCCCAGGGCTGGCACGTGGGGTGACCATGGCACCCACACGGGCCGTATTCGATACCGCCGAGCTGCGACTTCCTCGGCATACCTACTCGGTCGGCCCTGGCGCTCCAACGCGGCTCCCCTGGCGAAGCCTGGCGAACAGCTCCGGTAGGCCCTCACGTCTTTGTTATGGGGCGCGTGTGACGTTGAAGCGCCGCCGACCACCTCGGCGACGCAGGGGCGCCCAAGGGCATGGGAGGGCGCAGCCAGTTGGGTGGCCACCCGACAGGCAGGCTGTAAGGCAGGTTCGCGCGTTCCGCGCGCTGCATTTCCCTTTCCTGTGAAAGTCGGGTGACCTTTCGGGTTTCGGCATGAAGTATTCTCGTGTATTCCGTGGTGGTGCTGTGTGCTGGTTCCAGAGTTTGTCTGGGCCGTGTTTTTGATGCAGGGTCACGATTCCCTGGTTCGGGTTTTGTTGCGACCTTCGGTATTCGCCCCCGCTTCGTGACGGTCCGTCAGTTCGGGCCTGGAGTCACTCCCGCTCCCGCGCTCTGCCACGCCTCGGGCCAGCGTCCGTGCAGCTCAGAGCGGGTGGCGCTGCGTCACGGGTTGGGCTGGATTGCTCTGGGAGGGGGGGAGAGTGGTTCGGGATCCTACCCGGTATCCGAAGTGATTGCAGGGGGTGGCCCGGATCCGCCAACGGTACATGCTGCATCACTCCTCGTGCCCAACCTCGGGGCCACCGGCGCGGGTTGGGCCCGCCCCGGCCATCCTCCCTGGTAGCCAGCTGCCCGCGTAGCGGGCTCGGTCCCGAGCGCAGCGAGCGGACCGCCAGGCCCCCGGTACGGGGGCCCAAATGCGCAGCGCAGCGGAGCATTTGGCGCGGGGAGCGCAGCGGACCGCGCCGACTGCCTGTAGGGCAGGCGAGCCCCTCGGAGCGAAGCGGAGAGGGGCATGGCCGCGCAGCGGCCAACGTCCTGCGGAGCAGGACGCCGTGACGGAACGTCACGGCCCGGCGCGCAGCGCCGGGCTTCGCTTGCTCCGGGCGCAGCCCGGAGGGACCCGCTCCGCGGG
>NZ_JBVICQ010000017.1:157230-160287 GCF_055572815.1 Streptomyces sp. NPDC030296 | reverse complement strand
TGCACGCGCCGATCAGACGCGCACAGCCAAGCCGAGGCAAGCGGTGTCAAGCATCAGGTGAAGCCGCAGTGTCAACCATCAGCCGAGACAGGACACACAGGGCAGCACGAGCATGATTCAAACTTTCTCTACTGGTTCAAGGCGGCTCGCTCCACTCCCCGCGCGCGGCCCGGCCCCCGGCCGGACCTGCGCTCCTGTCTGCGCCCCGCTCCAGCCCGGCCGGGGCCCGGGCCGCGCTGGTGGCAGATGCGAGACCGTGAGTCGAACTCCGTGCGCGGGAAACTGCAAGGCTAGAGCGATGCCTCCGGCGGGGGATCGGCCAGCACCGGGATAGAGGGGGCGCCGTCGCCGGGTGCTGGCCTTTGGGGGTGCGCGGGGAGTGGAGTGGCTTCCATCCCGTCCGCCGTCGACCCAGGCAGAGCCGAGCAGACGCGGTTCAGGGCGTCCAGGTCGTTCGTACGGTGGCGCGCTCCACCTGGACGCCCTGAACCACGCCCGCTCCACGATGTGTGGGTCGACGGCAGACGGGATGGAAGCCCGGGGAAGCTGACGGGCAAGGAAGGTCGGATGCCGGGTGTGCGGAGTCGGTAACTCTGGCAGTGGTTGAGGGTCTGAAGCGGATGACGTAGGCGGTCTGGTGCGGTGAGCTGGAACCGTGGTGGATGGTTTTACCGTTCTGTACTCACATAGGTTATGGCTTCCTACGCTTAGTCACTCCATGGGTAGGAGTGATGAGTACCCCCGGAGGGGCTGTGAGTGCGGAGATCGTGCAGTTGATGGAGCAGGCAGGGCCATATCTGTCGGCGGCCGTTACTGCTTATGGTGCGGGCATTCTGCATCGGGCCGGGGATGCAGCACTGGACGCGGCGGTCGAGGAGACGGCAGGGCTGGGCCAGCGGATTGTGCGGCTGGTGTGGCGCCGACGGAACGAGGAAGGCCAGGCGGCATTGGAGCGGGCGGTTGATGAGGCAGCCGCAGAGCCGGACGACGCGGACGCGGCGGCCTTGCTGCGCCGTCAGATCAAGCTGGCGCTGCGTGAGGATGCCGAGCTGGCCCGTGAGGTCGCGGCACTGCTGCCGGCCCAGAGCGGGGTGACGGTGAACGTGTCAGGGACCCGTGCGATCGGCGCGCAGCACATCGGCATCGCGGCTTCCGGCGACAACACCACGATCCACCCGCCGCAGCAGTGAACGCGCCGGCCCCGGGCGAGCCGACCCGAGTGAATGTATCCGGTGAGCGGCCGATCGGCGCCGAGTCCATCCAGGTCGCGGTGAGCGGCGACAACACGCGGGTCGTCGTCCTGCCCAAAGACGCAGTGGAATCGGCCCTGGACGTAAGAGCACCCGCGCAGGCCGGGTACCTGCCGAGATCGACATCGGGGGTGTTCATCGGCCGTGAAGCAGAACTATCCGCGCTACGGGACTCGCTGACGGGCGGCGGCTCGGCAGCCGTGGTGCAGCCTCAACGAACTCCGGCTCAGACGATCAGCGGACTTGGAGGTGTGGGCAAGAGCGCCCTGGCCCTGCACTACGCCACCCGCTACCGAAGCAACTACACACTGATCTGGTGGATCACCGCCGACTCCCCCGAGTCGATCCTCACCAGCCTCGCCGAGATCACCCAGCGACTATGCCCGCAATCGGCGCAGACGCTAGAGCCGGACCAACGAGCTGCATGGGCGATCACCTGGCTTCAGGCCCACCCCGACTGGCTTCTGATCTTCGACAACGTTGAGAACCCCGAACACCTCGCCCCCTACCTGGGCACGCTCTCCGGGGGGCACCACCTCGCCACCAGCCGCCGCGCGACCGGATGGCAAGCCTTGGCCCCCATGGTCTCTCTGGGCCTGCTGCCTGCGGACGAAGCGACCGACCTGTTGTGCACCATCGCCTTTCAAGGCGCCGCTGTGAGCAGCCGGCAGCGCGAGGCGGCGAAGCGGCTCGCCCACGACCTCGGCTACCTCCCTCTGGCCCTGGAGCAGGCCGGTGCCTATGCCCACCGCACCGGTATTGACCTCGACACCTACCGTGCCCACCTCGCGCTCGTCCTGGACGAGAACCGCGACGCCCCAAGCCCTGAACAGACCATCGCTCGGATTTGGGACCACACCCTCCACGCCATCACCGACCGCGACCCCCTGGCTGTCACCCTCCTACAGGCCATGGCATGGCTCGCCCCCGACAACATCCCCCGAACACTCCTTGAGCCCCTCGCACCCCACACCATCGCACTCAGCAACGCTCTGGGCGAACTGCATGCCTACAACATGATCGCCTTTACCACCGACCGGCAGAGCGTCACCGTCCACCGACTCGTCCAGACCGTGCTACGCACCCGCACCCGCACCCCAGCCCAACCAAACAACGACGACACCAAGCCCACGGCCCCAGGCCGCACGGACGCCGAACAGGCCGTCCGTAACGCCCTGCCCAGCGGATACCAGGACTTGCACCCTGACGACACCGCAGCCTGGGAACGCCTGCTTCCCCACATCCTCGCCCTCGCCGAGTCCACACCCACGGACAACGCGCCCTCAGCCGACACCGCCGACACCTACTACCAGGGCGCCCAGTACCTGTACCACCAAGGCCGCGACGCCCACACCATCGCGCTGCGCACCGCCGCGCTCGCCCAGTACGAGCAGGTGCTGGGCGACACCCACCCCAACACCCTGACCAGCCGCCATAACCTCGCGCTCGCCTACCGGGAGGCGGGGGACCTGGAACGGGCCATCCCCCTGCTGGAGGCCACCCTCGCCCAGTGCGAACAGGTGCTGGGCGACACCCACCCCAACACCCTGACCAGCCGCGACCAACTCGCGGGCGCCTACCTGCTGGCGGGGGACCTGGAACGGGCCATCCCCCTGCTGGAGGCCACCCTCGCCCAGTTCGAACAGGTGCTGGGCGACACCCACCCCAACACCCTCACCAGCCGCATCAACCTCGCCTACGCCTACCAGGCGGCGGGGGACCTGGAACGGGCCATCCCCCTGCTGGAGGCCACCCTCGCCCAGTGCGAACAGGTGCTGGGCGACACCCACCCCAACACCCTGACCAG
>NZ_JBVICQ010000017.1:156707-157133 GCF_055572815.1 Streptomyces sp. NPDC030296 | reverse complement strand
CAGCCGCAACAACCTCGCCAACGCCTACGAGTCGGCGGGGGACCTGGAACGGGCCATCCCCCTGCTGGAGGCCACCCTCGCCCAGCGCGAGCAGGTGCTGGGCGACGCCCACCCCGACACCCTGGCCAGCCGCATCAACCTCGCCTACGCCTACGAGTCGGCGGGGGACCTGGAACGGGCCATCCCCCTGCTGGAGGCCACCCTCGCCCAGTTCGAACAGGTGCTGGGCGACACCCACCCCAACACCCTGACCAGCCGCAACAACCTCGCCAACGCCTACCAGGCGGCGGGGGACCTGGAACGGGCCATCCCCCTGCTGGAGGCCACGCTTGCCCAGCGCGAGCAGGTGCTGGGCGACGCCCACCCCGACACCCTGGCCAGCCGCATCAACCTCGCCTACGCCTACGAGTCGGCGGGGGACCTGGA
>NZ_JBVICQ010000017.1:156285-156609 GCF_055572815.1 Streptomyces sp. NPDC030296 | reverse complement strand
GAACGGGCCATCCCGCTGTTGGAGGCCACGCTTGCCCAGCGCGAGCAGGTGCTGGGCGACGCCCACCCCGACACCCTGACCAGCCGCAACAACCTCGCCTACACCTACCTGCTGGCGGGGGACCTGGAACGGGCCATCCCCCTGCTGGAGGCCACCCTCGCCCAGCGCGAACAGGTGCTGGGCGACACCCACCCCAACACCCTGACCAGCCGCAACAACCTCGCCCACGCCTACCTGCTGGCGGGGGACCTGGAACGGGCCATCCCCCTGCTGGAGGCCACCCTCGCCCAGCGCGAACAGGTGCTGGGCGACACCCACCCCAAC
>NZ_JBVICQ010000017.1:155041-156186 GCF_055572815.1 Streptomyces sp. NPDC030296 | reverse complement strand
CACCCTGACCAGCCGCAACAACCTCGCTGTCGCCCGCAAAGCTGCGGCCGCTGTACAGCAACCAGATACAGCAACCCCAGCAACCGACCCCGACCGCCAACCACTCTCAGACACCCCAGAGCAGCCGGTATGACCGTCCCCGACCGATCTCTGTAGAGCTACGGATCAGAAGGCTTCTGACATCCACGGCTGACATCAACGTCGCCGGACTGGGGCGTACACCAGCGACTCTGTCCGGCCGTCGCACCAGTCGAGGACAGCAGCCGGACCATGCTCGGATCGAACTCCTAAAGCGGGTGTCGCAGGTTCGAATCCTGCCGGGGGCACCAAAGGCCCCGGACCGATCATGGTCCGGGGCCATCCACTTCTGACATCAACGAGGACTGTCACTCACAACCGGCCGCCGCTTGAGCAGCCGATCCGTGTGTCTGATCGCCTCGCGCTGGGTGTCCTGCACGACGTGCGTGTACACGTCCATGGTGATGCTGATCTGACTGTGCCCGAGGATCTCCATCACGACCCGGGGGGCGACACCAGCAGCCGTGAGGAGAGTGGCCGTACCGTGCCGAGCGTCATGCAACCGGATCACGCGAAGGCCGACCGACTCGGCGACTGGTTCAAGACGGCTCGCTCGCTCACCGCGCGCGGCCCGGCCCCCGGCCGGGCCCGCGCTCCTGTCTCCGCCCCGCTCCAGCCCGGCCAGCGCCCGTGCCGGGCACACAGCAATCAGCCACTTGCCGTAGAAGGGGTACGTCATGGCTGGGGCGGTCGACTCGCCCACGCCAGAGGACTAGCCACGATCGCGATGGCCCCTGGTAGCACACCGGCGATGCTTGCTCGTGGACCTGCCCTTATGGTTCTTCACCACAGCTTCCCTGCTCCAACCTGCGGTGAACAACGGCGAGGTTGTTCAGCCGCAGTGTGGTGTCGGGGTGCTCCGGCCCCAACGCCGCCTCGGTGATCGCCAGCGCCCGCTCTGCCAGCGGCAGCGCCTCACCATGCCGACCCAGGTTGGAGAACGTCGCGGCGAGGTTGCCCAGCCGCACTGCCGTGGTGGGGTGCTCCGGCCCCAACGCCGCCTCGGTGATCGCCAGCGCCCGCTCCTCCAGCGGCAGCGCCTCACCATGCCGACCCAGGTCGGAGAA
>NZ_JBVICQ010000017.1:129785-154943 GCF_055572815.1 Streptomyces sp. NPDC030296 | reverse complement strand
CGGTGGTGGGGTGCTCCGGCCCCAACGCCGCCTCGGTGATCGCCAGCGCCCGCTCCTCCAGCGGCAGCGCCTCACCATGCCGACCCAGGTCGGAGAACGTCGCGGCGAGGTTGCCCAGCCGCAGTGCGGTGGTGGGGTGCTCCGGCCCCAACACCGCCTCGGTGATCGCCAGCGCCCGCTCCTCCAGCGGCAGCGCCTCACCATGCCGACCCAGGTCGGAGAACGTCGCGGCGAGGTTGCCCAGCCGCAGTGCGGTGGTGGGGTGCTCCGGCCCCAACACCGCCTCGGTGATCGCCAGCGCCCGCTCCTTCATTGGCAGCGCCTCACCATGCCGACCCAGGTCGGAGAACGTCGCGGCGAGGTTGCCCAGCCGCACTGCCGTGGTGGGGTGCTCCGGCCCCAACACCGCCTCGCTGATCGCCAGCGCCCGCTCCTCCAGCGGCAGCGCCTCACCATGCCGACCCAGGTCGGAGAACGTCGCGGCGAGGTTGCCCAGCCGCACTGCCGTGAGGGGGTGCTCCGGCCCCAACACCGCCTCGGTGATCGCCAGCGCCCGCTCCTCCAGCGGCAGTGTTGCGGGTGCCTGGCCGCGGCTGCGGAGATAGACAGCGGTCTCCCCCAGGGCTCTAGCCAGCCGGAAATCTCTGCTGTCATCAGAGTGATAGGCCATCACTGCCTGGAAGTGGGGCAGGAGGCTGTGCCATATGGGCCATCCTTTCACCTCTGCAGGACTGCCTGGCGGCATGGCATCCAGCAGGAGGCTCAAGGCGGTGGTCAGCGGCGCGGAAGGTGTGGCGAGAGGGCGTCTAAGCAGTCGGTGGATGAGGCGTTGGTAACGGGTGGGTGCTACCGGGGATGGTGGTGTGGTGATGCGGATGACGCTTTGGACAAGACGGTGGGTGGTAACGGTCGAGTCCGTCAAAGTAATCATGCTGTAGGCGGCGAGTACGCCCAGGGCGTGATCGACGGCCCGGCGAGTGGGCAGGGCAGTATCCAGGACGCTGCGCGACAGGGGGCCTGGGGCCATGTGGGCCAGGATGCGCAGCAGATGCACCGCGTGCGGGTCGGCTTCTTCTACGGCTTTGAGGGTGACACTCCAAACCTGTAACACGGTGCGCTGCTGGGCGTCACCGGGGGGTGTGGTGGCGAGGGTGTCGGCCGGGTCTTGACGGAGTTCGGTCAGGTAGTTCCTGGCCGAGGTGCGAGTCTGTGCCAGATAGGCGCCGGCCTGCTGCAAGGCAAGGGGCAAGCAACCCAGTTCCTCAGCCAGTTCATCGAATGCGGTGTCGTCGACGCGGGTGCGGCCGGTGATGCCCTCCAGGACGGCCATAGCGGTGTCCGGGGTGAGGGTGTCTAGGCACAGGGGCGCTGTGAAGTTGTGCCAGGGCAGGTCGCGCCGGGTGGTGATCACGACTTGGCCAGCGGTCAGTCGGCCGAGGTAGGGAGACAGGTCGGCGGGGTCCTCGGCGTTGTCCAATACCACCAGCCAGCCCGAGCGGCCCTGCAGCCATAGCAGTGCCCACTCCGCGGCTTCCTCCAGCGGCAGGGCCGCGTGTACCGGGTGAAGTGCGGTGGCCAATCCCGCCAGCCCTGCCACGATGCCTGCTTCGGTCTCCGCGTCGATCCACCACACCGGACCGCCGCCAGCGGCGAGGAACGTCCGCGCGTGGTGGAGTACCAGCGTGGACTTACCCACCCCGCCCAGACCGCGCACGCTCTGCGCCACCACTCCCGTGCCCGTCGAGGGCACGGCAGCCAGGGCCCGCAGCTCCTTGTCTCGGCCCTCGAACACCGCACTGTCGTAGGCTGGCAGGTTGTTCAGCTTCGCGACGGCCGCGCCGTCGAGCGCTGGCTCTATGGCGTCTGGCGGCAGCACAAGGGTGCGCTGCTCGATCCGGGCGTCATTGCCGGTGGCTATCACCCCCGGATTGTTGCTTGCGGACGCGGCCCGGCCGCCGGAGACGGACGAGGGCATGGGCTTGGCGTTCACCGCTGGATGTTGCCGTTGTCCCCGGTCACGATGATCCCCGAGTTGTCCCCCGTGGCCACCGACCGCTCACCCGACGCTGTGTTCCTGCTCCCCCCTCGGGGCGGAGACGGAGGAGTGGAGCCGATTACGGACGATCCCCACGCCACCAAAACCGCGGCGAGCACCGCCCCGGCGCCCGCTCCCGCGCCGATCCGCTCCGGCCGGTCCCACGGAAGCAACGCATCCCCCAGCCACACGCACAGCCCGAATACGACCAACGAACCGACAGCCAACAGCAGCCATCGCGCAGTTCGATCCACGTGACGCCCCCTCAGACGAATCGCCGGGCTCCATCATCCCACCGGAGCCTGTCTCGTGCTTGTCCCTCGCAGCACACCACTGAAACCAAGCAACTGCCCCCGCAGCACAGCTGCGACAACGGCACGAACAGCGCTGACGGCAACGAACACATACAACAGCGACCGGTAGCCCGCCCCGAGACGAACGATACTGACCACACCCAAGGGAGGAGCGTGTTGCCGATGTTGAGACGGTGGGCACAGCGACGCTACGACAGAGCTCAGGCCGAGTACTGGCAGAGCATTGAGCCCATGCGCGAGCCCGAGGAACGCAAGATTGCCAGTGCGTCCGCGCGGAACCTAATGGGACGGCCCACAAGATGGCGTCCTCTTCCTCACGGACCGAACCATCTACTGGGGTGCATGGCTGGCAACAGGGAGGCGGACCAGGCTCATGTTCGCCCAGGACCTTCGGGAGTGTCCGAGTGCACGAATCAGCGAGCAAGGCACGTTGGCCCTAGCAGTTAGCGGCGAACACGTTGGAGCGTTCGCACCAGCCCCCGGCTCGCAGTGGAGCTTCGCCAAGTTCTGTAGTTTGGGCCAAGCCATGGAGAACAGCAGACCGCCGCCACGAGCCGGCGAGACGCCCTCTGGTGACTCAGCAGGTTAGGGCTAGACCAGGCCTTCCGAGGACGTCGTCAACTGCGTACCGAGCGGTGACGCGGTGAGTGTCTAACTGCGTGACAACGCCGACGAACACCAGCGGACGAGCATGGACGCCAGCGGACAATCAGCGCAGGTAAGACGCACACCAACCCCAGGAAACGCCCCCGCCGCAGTTGCTTCGGGACGAAGAGGTCGTGGGTTCAAATCCCGCCACCCCGACAGCTGAGTAGCAGGTCAGAGGGCCCTTACCTTATCGGTAGGGGTCCTCTGGCGTTGTTGCGTGTCTCAAGGGAGCGATGGCGGCTTCGTTCGGGTTGGCTGGCTCGGGCGGCGGAGTCGGTGGTTGCTGCTCAGGCGCTCCGGCTCTCTCCCCTGCGCGGTGACTTGGTCGTGATCACGGCGGTCATAATGGCGTCGCGGTTGGGCGACGCCGCTGGTGAACGGTGTGGTACGGCCGTGGCGTGCGTCTCGGAGGGGAGGGGATGCTGTGGTGGGGGAGGTGCTCGATGCTCTGTGTTGGCGGGGGCCGGCCTCGGTGAATGTGTTTGTCATCGGTTCCGGCAACACTCCGTTGCCGGAGGGGGCTTTTCACCTTGCGGGGATGGTTCCCGATGCCTTTCTGTCGTTCCCTCTGCTGGAGCAGCCCGAAGCTGTCGAGCGGCTTGGTCTGGTGTCGTACGACCTCGACTTTCATGACGTCTCGCTCGATCTCCGCGCGTACACACAGGCAGCGCTTCGGCGGGTCTGCGCCGACACGCGGGCGGTTGCCTGGGCGGCTTTCGAGGGGGCGTTCCACTACGACGAACTCCTCACCGAGCGGGTGGCCCGCCAGGTCTACGGCTACTGCGTGACCGGCGCCGAACCGGTGGTCGAGTGGGATGTCGCGGTCCTTCGGAGTGACCAGTGGCGCCTCGGAATCGCCGAGGCCCGGGCGGCGTTGGAGGCCTTGCTCTCCGCCTCGGAGTAGGCCTCGGATGCCCTCGGCCCCGAGGTGGGTGAGGGCTCAGGTCGCCGTGGGCAAAGGGTATGTTCCAGGGGTGCCGACCGAGTCCGTGCCGACCTGTCCCCAGTGCGGTGGCCCGTTGCGGGCCGGCGCGATGGCGCTGTGTCACCGCGAGGAGGACGACCGCCGAACCTGCCGTGTGGTCTGGGGGTGCTCCAACCAGCACATCTGGTGGAAGTGGGCCGACCGTCCGACCGGCCCGCTGGAACCCTGTCCCTACCCGGATCTCATGGACGGCTGACGATCCGCTGCAGACGTCAGCGACGCGGGACGGGCACACACCCTCAGTGGGAGCAAGGTCCTGGTTCTCAACGCTGGAACCGTCTCGTGCGTAGTGGCGTGCAGATATGGGGAGCGGCGGGATGTCGTGCCCCGTCGGGACCGGCCTTTGCGGGTCGACGAGCGGATACGAGTGCGGGCTGCATGGGTTCGATCCACGATGACGTAGCGGAATTCGCGTTGCTGCTGAGGCGTCTGAAGGAACGTACCGACCGCAGTTACGCGGCACTTGCCCGTCGGCTGAACGTGCACGCCTCGACCCTGCACCGCTACTGCTCCGGTGAGGCGGTTCCGCAGGACTTCGCTCCCGTCGAGCGGTTCGCCGTGCTCTGCGGTGCCTCCCCCCAGGAGCGCACGGAGTTGCACCGCCGGTGGATCATGGCCTACGCCGCGCGGCAACGGCCGCGTCCGGCCGACGGTCAGCAGGCACCGGCGCCTCGTAGCGCCGTGAGCCCCGCGGGGTCCATCGACTCCGCGGGCGATGGTTCCGACTCGGCCGTCTCCGCGCGTGGGCAGAGCCCGGATGTGGGGGTGGGTGGGGACGCGGGCGAGGCCGTACCCGGCCCAGGAACAGCGGGCGTTCGGCTTCCTGGGGCGACTTCGTCACCGGCCCGGTCGTGGTTCTCCGGCGGGCGTCCTCGGCGGCGGCCTGTGCGGTCGGTGGTGCTCGCGGTCTCGCTCGTCGCCGTGCTTCTCGGTCTCACCGCTTCCGCCGCCGGGCCGCCCTCCAGGTCGGCCATGGGCAGTGGCCGTCCCCAGCCGCCACAGGCGCGGGCCGGTACCGCTCAGCCTGTGGCTCCCCTCACCTGGACCGCCGACTTCCACACACGTGGAGTCGACGGGTGCGGCGAGGACTACGTCGTCGCCAAGGCGCCACAGCAGGTTCCGCCGCCGCCCCACCCGGAGGACGTCGCGGCGTGGGTCGACTCCCAGCGGGCGGTGCACGGCGGTGCCACCGGTGTGCAGATCACCGTGCAGGGACGCGGCTCCGCCGCCGTCGTCCTGGACGCCCTGCACGTGCGCGTGGTCAACCGGGCCGCGCCCGCCGCCGACCGGGGCACCGTGTACTCCTTGAGTGACGGCTGCGGCGCCGGCATCGTCCCTCGCTACTTCTCCGTGAACCTCGACACGCACCAGCCCCTGGCCCGTTCGGTGCCCGGCGACAACGGGTCGGGCACGAAGATCCCCGCCATCAACTTCCCCTACCGGGTGTCTCTGCAGGAGCCCGAGGTCCTGGTCGTCTCCACGCTCAACGAGTCCTGCACCTGCGACTGGTACCTCGAACTCGCCTGGTCCTCGCAAGGCCGCACCGGCACGGTCCGCATCGACGACCATGGCCGGCCCTTCCGCAGCACCAGCACCAAGGGGCTGACGGGCTACCGGTACGACCGCATCTATTACAGCCCCGGCCGCTGGGTTCCTATCCCCGCCGTCACTATGGAGGGGAATGAAGGAAACGGCTGACGCTACGACAGGTCACAGGCGGGAGCCGGCCGCCAGGGCCCGCTGCCGGAGGGAGTCGGGAGCGGGCCGGGCGGAGTGGGTGTGGCGTCAGTGGGTGCTCGTGCGGCGGATGTCGGTGACGTCGCCGGAGACCGGCTCCAGCTTCACGACGAGGTCGGTCGTCACCGTCGGCGTCTCCCCTCCGCCGAAGGCATGGGTGACCCTGATCTCGCGGCTGTTGCGGCCCTCGCTCACCGTCCAGTCCACCGGGACGTTCTGGGCCCGCAGGACGCCGTCCAGGTGGTTCTTCTTCTCCCACGCCGCCAACCGCTTCGCGAAGGCCGGCGCCAGGTAGTGGGTACGCAGCGCCTTGGCCAACTTGGTGTCCGGGCCGGTAGCGTCGTCCCTCGCGTCGATGTAGGCGCCGTAGAAGTCGGCGGTCTGGGTCACCAGGTCACCGTTGAAGCCGGTGATCGAGCGCGGCGCGGCGGACACCTTCGCGGATGCCGCTGCGGACGGCTTCACGGGGGCGGGGGTGGCGGCCTGGGCCACCGCCTGCGTCGACACGCCGAGGCCGACGGCAAGCACGAGTCCGGCGGCCACAGTCGCGCGGCGGCCCGGACGACGGAGTGCGCGGGTGTTCTTGCTCATGTCGTTTCTTCCTTCTTCTCGCATCAGTAGGGGTCGCTCCCGGCCCCCGTCGGTTCTCTCGGCGGGCGCCGCGCCCGGGGCGGGCCACCGGGGCGTCGGGCGCCCCATGTGGGCATACCGATGCCCGGTGCAGGCCTCAGGAGGGAGTCGTCGACAGGCTGCGACCGGGGCCCTCGATCCGTCCCGGTCGGTGCGACATCCACAGGTTCAAAGACACCGGACGCCCACCGCAACCACCGCCGCCCAACCCGCGACAGCGCACCCATCCCACCCACCCTGAGCTGCGGAAACGGGTGCTTCCTGAGATGCCGTCCTGAGACGCTGAGAGGCTGAGACGATGCCGGGTCGTAGCGCAAGATTCGCGACAGGGTCCAGGTGCCGGTGGCGGGAGCCCGGGTGACGTCGGTCAGATGCGTCCGTATGCCAACACCCATGTCAGTAGGCGCTGCCAGGATGTGTGTGGCGTGGCGTCGTCATCTGGAGGGGCAGCATGAGTGCCGAACTTGGTCCGCTGGTCATCACGCGCCGCAGCGGCACCGAGCCGATACGGGCCAACGGTGAAACGGTCGGCAGGCTCGCCGACTTCTGGAGCTGGGCCTGCTCCGACCTTGCCAACAACACCATGCGCGGCGTGCTGGCCGAGTACCTCGTGGCCGCGGCGCTGGGCGCGGCCGCCGGTACCCGTACCGAGTGGGACACGGTCGACATCCGGACGTCCGAGGGGTGGCGCGTCGAGGTGAAGTCGACGGCCTACCTTCAGTCGTGGGCGCAACCCCAGCCGTCGAAGGTCGAGTTCGGTGTCGCGCCGGCCTCCGGGTGGGACGCCCCGAGCGGTACCACCTCGGCCGAGGTGCGGCGTCGCTCCGACGTGTACGTCTTCTGTCTGCTGCACCATCAGGACAAGCAGACCCTCGATCCGCTGAACCTCGACCAGTGGACCTTCTACGTTCTGCCCACCCGCGTCCTGGATGAGCGCTGTCTCCATCAGAAGACGATCAGGCTCTCCAGCCTTGAGCGCCTCAGCCCGGTGAAGACCGATTTCATCGGCTTGCCGCCTGCCGTCGCCATGGCTATGGCAGGCGGCGGGGTTCTGCCGTAGGCCGTGTCCGCAAAGTCCCGTCTGCCCCGCGACGCCTGGCACGCCATGGGTGCCATGTGTGCCGTGGGTTCGTTTACGTGCGCGGTCCTTGGGCGGGGCTTGGCCTCGTGCCTGTGGGGGCGGTCTGGTCTTCCGCCCACGCCTCTGCCAGTGGGCCGAAACGGTGTTTCGTCGCGTGGGTCGCCATACGGGTGTTGCGGGATCGGGCCTCGGGGCCGTCGGGGAGGTGGTAGTCCTCGCCTGCTTGGGACGAGTGGGTCTGGATGGTTGTGGCTGTGGCCAGGCGGCGGCGTACGTAGTCGTCCAGGGCAGTGGGGACGTCGGCCGGGGTCGCGTTCGTGAGGGTGTCGGCCAGGACGGACGCGTCCATGATCGCCTGGGCCGCGCCCTGTGCCTGGAACGGGACCATCGCGTGGGCGCTGTCGCCCAGGAGCGTCACACGGCCGACATTCCAGCGGGTGAGCGGGGTGCGGGTGTGGATGCCGTAGCGGTTCATGCGGCCGGCGCGTTCGAGGATGCGCAGTACTCGGGGGTCCCAACCCGCGAACGCGCTCAGCGGTTCTCCGGACTCGGCCCGGGCCGTCCAGGACTCCTGCGCCGCCGCCACGGCCTTCGAGGACGCCTGCGCCTCCGCTGCCTTCCCGGTCCCCCGCGGCTCCTCCGTCCTGACCACCGCCACGACGTTCAGGAGTTTCCGGCGACGTATCCAGTAGTGGACGAAGTGGCGGTCCGGGCCCAGCCAGATCGCGAAGTCGGGGAGGTCCAGGTCGGCCACCTCCGCCGCGGGGAGCAGGGCGCGGTATGCCGCCGTGCCCGAGAAGACCGCCTCGTCGGGGCCGAAGAGCCACCGGCGGGCCGGCGACCGTATGCCGTCCGCGGCCACGACCAGGTCCGCGCCCAGGCGTTCGCCGGTCGCCGTGGTGACGTACGCCGAGCCGTCGTCCTGGTCGATCGCCACGGCGGTCGTGCCGAGGCGTACGGAGCGGACGGGGACGGCGGCCGCCAGGGCCTCGTGCAGGTCGGCCCGATGGACCTGTAAATACGGTGCGCCGAACTCGGCCTCCGCCTCGCGGCCCAGCAGGTAGCGGGTGATCTCCGCGCCGTCGGACCAGGTGCGGAAGCTCCAGTGGGAGGGGCGGGCCGCCTGTGCGGCGACCGCGTCCAGCAGGCCCAGGCGTCGGAGGACGCGGGTGGCGTTGGGGGCGAGTTGGATACCCGCGCCGATCTCGCCGAGGCGGGCCGCCCGCTCGACCACCGTCACCTCGCATCCGGCTCGGTCCAGGCTCACCGCCGCGGTCAGCCCTCCGATCCCGGCGCCTACGACGATCGCCCGCAGGCGGACGGGCCTCCCTTTGCCGGCCGTACGAGCCGCCCGCAAGGGGACGGGTTCCCCGTCACCGGCCGTACGAGTGCGGTCGCCACCCCCAGGTTGCACGCTGACGGGCCCCCCGTCACCAGCCGCCCCCGCTTCAGCCATCCCCCGGCCTCCCCCTCGGCACACCGCCTGGAAACGGCATACCGCCGAAACGAGGCGGTGTCATCCCCGGCTCCGAAGGTGCGGCTTGGGCGCCGAGTCGGGCCGTGTCTGCCGCCTTCGTTCGGCACCGGTCCCTCCCCACGTGGGGACCGGTGCCGAACGGTGCGGGGGTGCTCGATCCGGGTCAGGGGACCGGATCGAGGTCTCGGCGGACGGATCGTCGCTGATCTCGTCCGTGTGCCTTGGTGATCATGTCCGTCGGTGTCGGTGATCGCGTCGGTGAAGCTGACCTAAAACGAACGGCGGAATGAGTCGTCTCCGCGCGCGCTGCGCTGGTGGCCTGCGAGGGCGCCACCCGAGGCGGTGGCCGCTTGGTCGTGATCCTGCCAGTCGGGGCCAGCGTCGAGGAGGGCCCGGAGATGTCCGGACGGCTTCGCCGCAGGTCAGGCATATAAAGTGAGTTTTCCGGTCCGGATGTCCAGCAGCGGGGGAAGTGAGGGGTGGGCGCCTTGAGTGACGACTCAGGGGCACGCCCGGCCTTCGCGGAACGTCTCGCGCTGCTGTACAAGGAGGCGGGCAATCCTCCCCTCAAAAGTGTTTCCGAGTCGGTCGTCCGACTGCAAAGGGTCGATGAACGCGGGCGTCCGGTGCGGGTCTCCGCCCAGCGGATCAGCGACTGGCGGCGGGCCAAGAACGTACCCGCCCAGTTCGCCGCCCTCGCCGCCGTCCTGCACGTCCTGATACCCGAGGCGCGGCGCGCGCGGCCCGCGCCGGTGTCCAAGGGGCTGTACGACCTGGCCCAGTGGCAGCGGCTCTGGGAGCGGGCGCTGGCCGACCCGGCCGGCGAACGCACCGCCCCGTCCGGGGCCTCCACGGAAGAGGAACAGCCACCTCCGGTGGACGCCCCCGCCGTCCCCGGCGGTGTCTGCCCGTACCGGGGGCTGGCCTCCTACCGGCAGCAGGACGCCCGCTGGTTCTTCGGGCGGGAGCGCAGCACGGACGCCCTCGTCGGGCAGCTCCGTGCGGTGGAGAAGACGGGCGGCCTCGTCATGCTCGTCGGCGCCTCCGGGGCGGGGAAGTCCTCCCTCCTCAACGCCGGCCTGGTGCCCGCCGTGCGTGAGGGCGCGCTCGGCGGCGGGGACGGCCCCGGCGCGGACGGCGGCCCAGGCGGCGAGGTCCTTCAGCTGGTACCCGGCGCCGATCCCATCGGGGAGCTGACCCGTCAGATTCCCGAGCTCGCCCAGGTCGTGTCCGCCGCGTACGAGCCCGGCACGCCGTTCTTCGCCGACGCGGTACGGGAGGCCGTCACGGCCTGGGCCCGCCACCGCACGGCCTCCGCCGCTTCCCCCGCCTCTCCTGCCTCCCCCGCTTCCCCCGCCTCTCCTGCCTCCCCCGCCTCCCCCGCCTCTCCTGCCTCCCCCGCCTCCCCCGCCTCCCCCGCCTCCCCCGCCTCGGGAACGAGTGACCCCGCCTCCGTAACGGGCGCCCCCGCCCGCCCCGTCCTGATCGTCGACCAGTTCGAGGAGACGTTCACGCTCTCCTCCGACGAGGCCGATCGGCGGACGTTCATCCAGTTGCTCACCGCCGCCTGCACGCCCAGTGCCGCGGGGGACCTCGCGCCCGTGCTGGTCGTGCTGGGGATCCGGGCCGACTTCTACGAGGAGTGCCTCGGGTATCCGGAGCTGGCGGACGCGTTGCAGCACCGGCACATGGTGCTGGGGCCGCTGACGACCGCGGAACTGCGGGAGGCGGTGACCGGGCCGGCCAAGGCCGTGGGGCTGGAGCTGGAGCCGGGGCTGGCCGAGCTGATCGTGCGGGAGGTGAGCGCGGACGGGCCGCGGGGCGCGCACGACGCGGGCGTGCTGCCGCTGCTGTCGCACGCGCTGCTCGTGACCTGGCAGCGGCGCAAAGCGGGGCGGCTGACGCTGGCCGGGTACCGGGCGGCCGGCGGCATCCAGGGCGCCGTGGCCGCGACCGCGGAGCGCGCCTGGTCGGGGCTGGATCCGGCGGCCCGTACGGCCGCGCGGTTGCTGTTGCTGCGGCTGGTGCGGCTCGGCGAGGACACGCAGGCCACCCGGCGGCGCGGGACCCGGCGGCAGCTCGCGGACGAGTCGACGGACCCCGGCAAGACGGAGGAGTCGCTGGAGGCGCTGGTGCGCGCCCGGCTGGTGACGCTCGACGCGGAGACCGTGGAGATCACCCATGAGGCGCTGCTGCATGCCTGGCCCCGGCTGCGGGGCTGGATCGACGAGGGCCGCAACGACCATCTGCTGCGCCAGCGCCTGGAGGAGGACGGCCGGGCCTGGGAGGAGTCGGACCGCGACACGTCGCTGCTGTACCGGGGTTCCCGGCTGGAGCAGGCCCGCAGTTGGGCGGGGTCCGCCGACGACACGCTGCTGACGCGCAGCGCGGTGGAGTTCCTGGCCGCCGCGGTCAGGCTGCGCAAGCGCACGGTGTGGATCAGCCGGAGCGCGGTGGCCGCCCTGGTGGCGCTCGCCCTGGTGGCCGTCGGTTCGGCGGTGGTCGCCTGGCAGCAGCGCAACGACGCCGTGTTCGAGCAGGTGGTCGCGGAGGCGGACCGCGTGCAGTACACCGATCCGTCGTTGTCGGCCCAGCTCGACCTGGTGGCGCACGGGCTGCGGCCAGGCGACGAGGGCACCAACAACCGGCTGATCTCGATCGTGAACGCGCCGCTGGCCACCCCGCTGCTCGGCCACACCGGTGCCGTCTACCTCACCTCCTACAGCCCCGACGGCCGGTATCTGGCCACCGCCAGCTACGACCGGACCGTCCGCCTGTGGGACGTGTCCGACCCCTCCCGCCCGAAGGCCCTCGGCAAGCCCCTCACCGGGCACACGAGCTGGGTGAGCAGCGCCGTCTTCAGTCCGGACGGCCGGACCCTCGCCAGCGCCGGCGACGACGGGGAGATCCGGCTGTGGGACGTCCGTGATCCCCGCTCGCCCCGGCTGTGGGACGTCCGTGATCCCCGCTCGAGCCGGCCGTCGGGCGCACCGCTGACCGGCCACGACGGCACGATCTACCTGGTCGCCTTCAGTCCGGACGGGAAGACGCTGGCGTCCGTCGGCGAGGACCGCACCGTACGGCTGTGGGACGTGTCCGACCCGTCCCGCCCGAAGGCCCTCGGCAAACCCCTCACCGGGCACGGCGCGCCCGTGCGTTCCGTGGCGTTCAGCCCGGACGGCAGGACCCTGGCCGCCGGGGGCGACGACCGGACCGTACGGCTGTGGCACGTCGCCGACCCACGGCACCCGGCCGCGCTCGGCGCCCCGCTCAGGGGCCACACCGGCACCGTGCACTCGGTGGCGTTCAGCCCCGACGGGCGCACCCTCGCCAGCGGCAGCGCCGACAACACCGTACGGCTGTGGAACGTCGCCGGCCGACGGCACCCGGCCGCGATCGGGGCCCCGCTCAGCGGCCACACCGGCCCGGTGTGGTCGGTGGCCTTCAGTCCCGACGGGGGGATGTTGGCCGTCGCCAGCGCGGACAGCACGGCGAGCCTGTGGAACGTCCGCGACCCGGCGTACCCGTCGCAGGTGGGCGCGCCGCTCGCCGGGGCCAGCGGCGAGATGTACGCGCTGGGCTTCAGCCCGGACGGCCGGACCCTCGCCACCGGGAGCGGGGACAGCAAGGTCCGGCTGTGGTCGATACCGACGGCGGACATGGTCGGCCAGAACGGGGTGTTCCGGCCGGACGGGCGGGTGCTCGCCACGGCCGGGCGCGACGGCCGGATCCGGCTGTGGGACGTGCGCAAGTCCGACCGGCCGGTGGCGTTGAGCAGGCCGTTCCTGGTGAAGGACGGCGGCAACCGCTCCCTCGTCTTCTCCCCCGACGGCCGCACCCTCGCGATCGTGACCGGGAACCGGGCGGTGCACCTGTGGGACGTCCGCGACCCCGCGCACCCGGTCCCCCACGCGGACCCCCTGATGCTGCGGACCCGCTACACCGACGCGATGGCGTACAGCCCGGACGGGCGCACCCTGGCCACCCCGTACGACGATCACACCGTGCAGCTGTGGGACGTGAGCGACCCGGCCCGTGCCGTCCCGCTCGGCAAACCGCTCACCGGCCACAAGGGCTACATCCTGGCCCTCGTCTTCAGCCCCGACGGCCGCACCCTCGTCAGCGGGAGCGCGGACGGCACCGCCCGGCTGTGGAACGTGACCGATCCGCGGCGCCCCGCCCGCTTCGGCGCACCCCTCACCGACCACCGCGGTCCTGTCAACGACCTGGCGTACAGCCCGGACGGTTCCACGCTGGCCAGTGGCAGTGACGACGACACGGTCCGGCTGTGGGACCTCTCCGACCCCGCCGGCGCGACCCGGCTCGGCGAGCCGCTCACCGGCCACACCGAGGCCGTGGTGTCGCTGACGTTCAGCGAGGACGGCCGGACCCTGGCCAGCGGCGGCAACGACAACACGGTCCGGCTGTGGGACCTCTCCGACCCCGCCGACGCCTCCCCCATCGGCCAGTCGATGAACCCCAACGCCAAGACGGGCAACTTCCTGTCGTTCAGCCCGAGGAGCGGGATGCTCGGCGTCTCCAGCGGCGCCGGCACGGTACGGCTGTGGAACCTCGACGTGGACGAGGCGGTACGGCACATCTGCACCGCCACGCGCGGGGTGCTGACCCGGTCGAAGTGGAACGAGTACCTGCCGCGGCTGTCGTACGAGCCGCCGTGCCAGGGTTCCTGACGGCGGACCGAGGGGGCCCTCCGAGCGTTCCGCCGTTCCGGCAGAGGTGCGGCGGGTCGTCCGGCGGGTGTTCGGGCGGGGTCCGGCGTCGCCCGCACGGTCTAACAAACGTTTGGTTACTGCGTCCTTCGGGCGTGATCCCGATCACAACTTGTCAACGCACTTCGACAGTCGACTCCCGTCGCGGGGGCGACCTTGTTAGCCTTGGCCATAGCCCGGTCGCTGGTGCATCCCCCGTCGCCAGCGGCCGGGCGTTGTCATGCGGCCGATCGACGCGACGCCTCGAAGGGTGGTGGGTGCTGCCGTGACCCGGCGCATCGTCGTCGTCACCGCCGTCCACGCCCCCTCGGCCCCCTTCCTCCCCGACGCGTACGCGTCGCTGCGCGACCAGCGGTTACCCGGCGGCTGGGAGTGGCACTGGGTCATACAGGAGGACGGCACCTCGGACGCCGTCGCCCCGTACGTCCCCGCCGACACCCGCGTGACCTTCCGCCAGGGGCGGCCCGGCGGCCCCGGCGTCGCCCGCACCATCGCCCTCTCGCAGGCGGACGGTTCCTACGTGAAGGTCCTGGACGCCGACGACCGACTGACAGCCGGGGTGCTCGCCCGAGATCTGGCCGCCCTCGAAGCCGACCGCACGCTCGGCTGGGCCACCTCACGCGTCCTGGACGTCCTGCCCGACGGCTCCACCCTCGGCTTCCCCGGCGACCCCGAGCACGGCCCGATCGAGCGCGGAGCCGTCCTCGACCACTGGGCGGCCCACGACTTCCTGTCGCCGGTGCACCCCGCGACGCTCTTCGTCCGCCGCGAACTGGCGCTGGCGCTCGGCGGCTGGATGGCCCTGCCCGCCTCCGAGGACACCGGACTGCTCCTCGCGCTCAACTCCGTGAGCCGCGGCTGGTTCTCCGCCGAGGTCGGCCTCCTCTACCGCAAGTGGGAGGGCCAGGCGACCGGGCAGGCGGCCCACCTCGACAAGGCCGAACGAGCCGCCCGCATGGCGGTGATAGAGGCCCGCGCCCGCGCCCTGGCCACGTTCCGCTGGACCTACCCGGACCGCCTCGAACCGCTCGTCCACAGTCAAGGCCCACCGCCGGGCGGGGGGCACGGGGGCGACGGCTTCTAGGGGCGACCGGCGCCCGCCACCGCGAGCCAGTGCGCGACCCGGCGGACGGTGGTCTCGTCGAGACCGTCGACGACGGCCCGGACCGCCGCCACGTCGTCCGGCGCCAGGTCGTAGAGGCCCGCCTTGCCCAGACCGGCCATGAGCACCTGCTGACGCCGGCCGGTCATGCGCTCGGCGAGGGTGCTGGGCTTCGCTGCGGGCGCGTCCGCGGTCCGGTCGGGCTCCCGGAGCGGGACGGCGTCCGTCGCGAGGGCCGCCGGGTCGTGCCGCTCCCAGTCGCCGCCGCCCGGCCCGTCCTTGGGACCCCACACCGTGACCGCCGGGTCCTCGCCGCGTGCCCGCAGCGTCTGGGTCATCTCCCCCACCGCGTACAGCACGGGCGAACGGTACGGCGACTGGGCGCCCACCTTCCAGGAGGACGACGAGGGCTCGTAGAACATCGCGACCCAGCGGGGAGCGCCGGGCGGCTGCGGGCTCGGGGTCCGGGGACGTGTCGGCACGGCACTCACCTCTCGGGGCTACGGCGTTGCCGGTGACCATAACTGACGGACCGTCAGCTATCCAGAGTCGCGCGCGCCGTCGCGAGGGGCGGGTGTCAGCCGTTCCAGGCCTCGTCGTACGGGTCCTGCGGGCCCTTGACCGGGCGGGTGGACGCGACGGAGAGGTACGGGACGGCCGTGCCGTTGACCGGGTCCTTGGTGCGCTTCGGGGTGTAGGTGCCGGTCACCTCGATCCAGCTGTCCGGCTGGAGCACCGGGGGGAGTTCACCGGTGAGGGCGATCTTGACCGGCTGGGCGTCGGCGGCGCAGCAGTTCAGGGCCATGCGGACGAGGTACGGGGCACCGTGGCCGTCGAGGGCGAGGAATCCGGCGACCTTGATCTGCCGACCGGCGAGGGCACGGCCCTTGTCGTACACGGCGCGGCCCGCGTAGTCGGCGACGCTCAGCTTCAGCGGGCCGTCGGCGGGGAGCCTCGGGTAGCCCCAGGGCTGCTCCTGCAAGGCCGATCCGGTGCGCATCGCGGTGTACGACCCGGCGGCGGGCGGGGCGACCAGGACGAGCGCGAGGAGGGGGAGGACGAGGAGCCAGGCGACACGGGGTTCACGGTGGGCGTGCCGGTCGGAGGCGGGGGCGTGCCGGTCGGAGGCGGGGTCGGGGGCGTGCCTGGGCACGGGCGCCCCGTTCTCCTGCCGACCTCGGGTCGCCCGGCGTTCGTACCAGAGGGTCGCCACCGCCGCCGCCATCAGCACCACGCCCGCGCCGATCAGCAGGGGTTGCAGGCCCGCCTTGACGTAGCGGAGGTAGAGGTCGGTGGAGCCGGCGTGCAGGAGGGCGCCGCCGGTGAGGAGGAGGACGACGGTCTGGGCGTGGCGGTTCACAGGAGCACCGTCCCGACGAGGGCCGACACCAGGATCGCGAGGGCGAACGTGGCGGGGGCGAAGCGGAGCGCGAAGGCACGGCCGAACGTGGCGGTCTGCATGGCGAAGAGTTTCAGGTCGATCATCGGCCCGACGACCAGGAAGGCCAGCCGGGAGGTCAGCGAGAACTGGGTCAGCGACGCGGCGACGAACGCGTCCGCCTCGGAGCAGATCGACAGCAGCACGGCCAGTACGGCGAGGGCGAGGATCGCGACGAGGGGGTTGTCGGCGGCCGCGTTCAGCCAGCTCGCCGGGACCACCGCCTTGAGCGTGGCCGCCGCCATGGCGCCCACGACCAGGAACCCGCCCGCGTGCATCACGTCGTGCCGTACGGACCCCCAGAACGCCGCCCCCTTGCCGAGCCCCTCGTAGGACGGCCGCTCCGGCGGGCGCATCCACTCGCCGCGCCCCAACCGCTGCCAGAGCCAGCCCATCGCGCACGCCACCAGCAGGCTCGCCACGAACCTGGCCAGCACCATCTCGGGGTTCCCGGGGAACGCCACGGCGGTCGCCGTCAGCACGATCGGGTTGATCGCGGGCGCGGAGAGCAGGAAGGCGAGCGCGGCGGCGGGCGTGACCCCGCGCCGTACCAGGGCGCCCGCCACCGGCACCGACGCGCATTCGCACCCCGGCAGCACGACACCGGCCACACCCGCCGCGGGGACCGCCAGCGCGGGCCGTTTCGGCAGCGCGCGGGCGAAGAACGACGGCGGCACGTACACCGCGATCACCGCCGACAGCAGCACCCCCAGCACCAGGAACGGCAGCGCCTGGACGACCACCGCCACGAACACCGTCATCCAGCTCTGCGTCACGGGCGCGGCCAGGGCTCGGCGGAGGGGGCCCTGCGCGGCGACGGCCAGGACCAGCAGCATGGTGAGGAGGAGGGGGGAGTTGAGGTGCCGGCCGCGGGAGTCCTGCGGCGAGGCGTCGGCTCCGGGGCCGGGCCGGTCGGGGGCTTCCTTGGTGATGGCCACGGGGGACGGTACCTCCGTACGGGTACGGCTGTGCTGCGCGGGTCGGTGTGCCCTCCCCTCCCATACGGCGACGAGGCCGTTCCCGCTCACGCGCCGCGCTGCGACGCGCACCACAGACGGAGCCTTTTCGTAATGGGATCCATTTTCATGTAGCGTCTCGTGCGGCATTCCGCCGTTCGTCGAGGAGGACCCCATGGCCGTACCCAAGCGGAAGATGTCCCGCAGCAACACCCGTCACCGTCGCGCCCAGTGGAAGGCGAGCACCCCGCAGTTGGTGCCCTTCACCGTGGACGGCGTCACCCACCTCGTACCGCAGCGGCTGCTGAAGGCGTACGAGCGCGGGCTGATCCACCCCGAGGGCTGAGCACGGTGTCCACGGTGTCCAGGGCATCCCTGGCGTACGACGGACTCGACCGGCTGCCCGTCACCGTTCTCTCCGGCTTCCTCGGCGCGGGCAAGACCACCCTGCTCAACCATGTCCTCGCCAACCGGGAAGGGCTGCGGGTCGCGGTCATCGTCAACGACATGAGCGAGATCAACATCGACGCGGCCCTCGTGCGCGGCGGTGAGGCGGCGCTCTCGCGGACGCAGGAGCGGCTGGTCGAGATGACCAACGGCTGTATCTGCTGCACCCTGCGCGACGATCTGCTGGAGGAGGTGGACCGGCTGGCCCGCGAGGGGCGCTTCGACTATCTGCTCATCGAAAGCTCCGGCATCTCGGAGCCGATGCCGGTCGCGGCGACCTTCGCCTTCGCGCGGGACGACGGCGCCACGCTCGGGGATCTCGCCCGGCTCGACACGATGGTGACCGTCGTCGACGCCGTGAACTTCCTGCCGGAGCTGGCGGGCGGCGACGAGTTGGCGGCACGGGGGCTCGACCAGTACGAGGAGGACGAGCGGACCGTCAGCGATCTGCTGATCGACCAGGTCGAGTTCGCCGATGTGATCGTGCTGAACAAGCTGGACCTCGTGGACACGGCGACCGCGGAACGGCTCGCGGGGACGCTGGCCCGGCTGAACCCGGCCGCGCGGGTCGTGCCGGCCCGGCACGGGCGGGTGCGGGTGGCGGAGGTGCTCGGGACCGGGCTGTTCGACCTGGAGCGGGCGCAGGAGGCGCCGGGGTGGGTGCGGGAGTTGAACGGGGACCATGTCCCGGAGACCGAGGAGTACGGGATCTCGTCGACCGTGTTCCGGGCCGGGCGCCCGTTCCATCCCGGACGGCTGTGGACCTTCGTGACGGAGGAGCTGGACAGCGGGCGCTTCGGGGAGGTGCTGCGGTCGAAGGGGTTCTTCACGCTGGCGAGCCGGCCTCTGGTGGTGGGCCTGTGGTCGCAGGCGGGGTCGGTGGCCCGCTTCGAGCCGTCGGCGGTGCGGGGTGGCTCCGCCGGTGAGGCGCAGGAGTTGGTGTTCATCGGGGCCGGGTTGCGCGGGGAGGCGTTGCGCGAGGCGTTGGGTGAGTGCCTGGTGCGGGACGGGGAGGTGGGGGGTTCGGGGGGTCCGGCCGGCTTCGAGGATCCGTTTCCCGTGTGGGAGACGTTCGGGGTGGAGGAGCGGTGTGAGCACGAGGCGGAGGGGGGCGGCGCCTGACAGCTCGGCGCCGCGGGGTGCGTTGGCGGGTGCGGGTGAGTGGGGGCTGGTCGCGCAGTTCCCCGCGCCCCTGAAAGCGACGGGGGCTACGCCCCGTGCTTTCAGGGCGAAGGGCGGGCCGCAGGCCCAGCCCTTCGGGGGAGGACGGGCCGCAGGCCCGTTCCTCCAGGGGCGCGGGGAACTGCGCGAGCAACCACGAACCCACCCGCAGCCGCCCGACAACAGTGGCCCCCGAGCTACTGGGCGCCCCAGTTCGCTAGGTCGTGGATCGGGTCCGGCGGCCCAGGAGTTCCGCCAGGCCGCGGCGGGTCGCGGCCAGGACCACGCGGTCCTCGGCGCGGAGCACGTACGTGGGGGGCAGGTCCCAGATGAGGCCCGACCCGGCGGTCGGGCCACCGGCCCGCTCCGCGGGATCCGTGGCCGTGTCGAGCGCCAGGACCCGCCACGCCCCCGCACTGAACGCCTCGGCCACGGTGCGCCCCTCCAGCCGGGGGTGCCCCCGGACCTCGACGGCGGCGAAGAGGAGGACGCGGCGCTCGACGGGGATCGCGCCCAGGATCTGGCGGCCCATCATCGCGCCGGCGAACGCGGGCGCCGCGAGATGGGTGACGCTGCGGCTGCGGGTGAGGGCGTGCGGGTGGGCGGCGCGGAGCGTGCGGTACACGGCGGTCGCGAAGTCGTCGTCGTAGAGGCGCAGCACGACGCGCAGGTCCGGGCGTACCGAACGCGCGTACAGGCCCGCCTCCAGGTTCGTCGTGTCGGAACTCGTGACCGCCAGCAGTGCGTGGGCGCGGTTGATCTTCGCGGCCTCCAGCACGCCCTCCTGTGTGACGTCGCCCAGCACCACCGGCACCCGCAGCCGCCGGGCCTCCGCGAGTCCGCGGGCCTCGGGGTCCGCCTCGACGCACACCACGGGGATGTGCAGTTCGCGCAGTCGCGCCAGCACGCGGGTGCCGATCTTGCCGAGGCCGAGGAGGACGACATGGCCGGAGAGGCCGCGCGGCGGCTTCCGGAAGGCGGAGCCGCTGCGGAAGGTGCCCAGTGCCTCCAGCACGGCGGCCAGGAGCACGGGCAGCAGGAGTAAGCCCATCAGGCCCGACAGCAGTTGGAGGACCTTCCGGGAGTCGCTGCCCTCGGTCGCCGGGTCGTTGATCGCGAAGAGGTCGAGCAGGGTCGTGTACGTCGCCCCCAGCGGATGCTCCCCCGTCGTCACCATCTGTGCCACGGCGAGGGCGAACACACAGCCCACCAGCCCCGCCAGCGACCACCGCAGCCGCCGGGAGAACAGCGACCTGAACGCGCCGACCGCCCCGAGCGGACCGCTGCCCGACCGGCCCGCCGGCAGCGCGGGGCCCGCGTACCGCACGGTGTCCAGGACGATGGACCCGCGCCCGGGGGCCTCGGCCACGGCCCGCTCGTCGGGCAGGAGTTGGGGGCCGCGCTCCCCGCTGCCCTCCGAACCGTCGGCGCCCGCCGGGTCGTTGGTGGTGGCCGACAGCAGCGCGAGCGTGCACAGGCCGCGGCCGGGGCCCTGGCTGGTGTGCCCCGGCGGGCGTTCCACGGCCCGCAGCATCAGTCCGTCCGTCTGGACGACCTTGGTGGTGCCGGCGACGGCGGTCGCGGCGAGCGCGGGCGCGGCGGTGTCCGCGTCGGACAGGACGGTCGTGGAGGCACCGAACCCGTCGACCCCGTCGACGCCCTCGTCGGCGTTGCCGCCCGTCGCCAACGCGGCGGCCCGGTCGAGGAGTTCCTCGATGTGCTGGCCGAGCCGGCGGTTGTAGAGCCGCAGGACGAGCCGCAGTCTCGGGTTGAGCCGACGGGCGGTGAGGGCCGCCCGGATGTTCGTCTCGTCGTCGTCGTAGACGAGCGCCAGCGCGGCGGCCCGCTCCACCCCGGCTTCGGCGAGGACCGCCTCCGTGGCCTCCCCGGCCTCCAGAAGCCGCTCGCCGTGCGGGGCGATGCCCGGGGACGCGGCCCGGTCGTTCCCGGTGCCGGTACCGGCACCGGTGCGGTCGGAGGTCGCCGGATCGCCGTTGCCGGCCGCGCGGTTGACCGCCGCGGAGACCCGGTCGAGGATCGTGGCGGCCCGGGTGCGGCCCACCACCGGCCGGGGTGCGACCCGTGCGGTCGGTGGCACCACGAGCGTCACCTGCTCCCGGTAGACCGTGCACAGTTCCGCGGCGAGCCGGTGCGCGAGCCCGTCGTCGCCGCAGACGACCATGTGCGCCCCGGAATCGGCCGGTCCGCGCTGCCCGCCGAGTCCGGCGAGGATGCCGGGTCTGGGCGGGCCGGCCGGTGTGCCCGGCGCCGCTCGGGAGTTCGGGTCGGTCGGGCCGGTGCGACGGCCCGGAACCGGCTGGCTGCTCTGCTGCGAAGGGCTCCCCACGAAGCAGAAGCCTGCCTCATGAAGATGGCCGGTTCCCGCGTGATCCGGATCACACTTGGGGGTGTGAGTGCGACCGAGGGTGGACATCCGTACTCAAGGGGGACGGGGGTGACGACCGGTGTCCGAAGGCGAGGATGGGGCGCCATGATCGCAGGGTGGGGTAGCCGCACAGTCCGGGCCGCGATGTTCGCGGCCGTCTGTGTGCTGCTCGCCGCCCTGGGCCACGTCACCATGTCCGGCAGCCCGGTCCCGTGGTGGGCCATGGGCGCGGCGGCCGCCGCCACCGGCGGGGTCGGCTGGTGCCTGGCGGGCCGTGAGCGGGGACTCCCGCTGATCGTGTCCGTCGTGCTCGCCGCCCAGACCGCCCTCCACTCGGGGTTCTCCCTCGCACAGCCCGCGCACCCGGCCGGTGCCGACGGCCCCGTGGCCGGAGGCTCGGTCACGGGGGGTTCTGCCGACGGGGGCTCCGGTGGCGCGACCGCCATGGACATGAGCTCCGCCCACATGGATCACACCGTCCCCATGGGCTCGGCCGGTCACCTGGGCTCGGCCGGTCACCTGGGCCATGCGGACCACACCGGGTACCTCATGGACGGACCGTTCACGGCCTCGTCCGGCATGTTCGCCGCGCATCTGCTGGCCGCGCTGCTGTGCGGACTGTGGCTGGCGTACGGCGAACGCGCCGCCTTCGGGCTGCTGCGGGCCGTGGCCGGCTGGCTGGCGGCGCCGCTGCGGATGGCGCTCGCGCTCGCCGTGCCGCCGGGTCGACCGCGTCCGCGGGTCCGCCGCGGCCGCTCCGACCGTTCGCCGCGCCGTCTCCTCCTCGTCCACACCCTCACCTCTCGGGGACCACCCGCCGGGATCGCTGTCAGCTGACGGCAGCCGGTGCCCCGGGGCAGCCGTGCGGGCCGTGCGGGTCGCGCCTGTGCGCAGGACCGCACCGTGTCCCGTACGCGTGGCGACGCCTGCCCCGGGCCTCGGCCGTACGTACGCCGCCCATGCCGGCGCCCCCGTACGGCCGCCTTTCCCCACCGGATCGCCGACGCGCGCGCCGTGCTGTCCACCGGCCGCCGCGTCCGGCGTGTCCCGGACGACCGAGAAGGACTCCAGGTGACCACCCTTACCCACCCCACGCCCATGCCCTCGCCCACCCCCGCCCCCCTCCCCCGCCCCGTCGACCCGCCCCCACCCTCGCCTTCTCCCGCTCCTCCGTCGGTCCCCTCCGTCCCGGCAGCCCAGACGGCCCGCCCAGTACCGGCGCCCCAAGCCGCCCGTTCGGCGAGCGTGTCGAGGGACGAGTCGATAACCGCCTGGGCGCTCGCCGCTCGCGGCGGTGACCCGGAGGCCGTCGAGCTCTTCGTCGGCGCACTGCACCGCGACGTCCGCCGCTTCGTCGCCCATCTCGGCGCCGATCCCCAGGTGGTGGACGACCTGGCCCAGGACACGTTCCTGCGGGCGCTCGGCAGCCTGCACCGGTTCGAGGGCCGCTGCTCGGCCCGGACCTGGCTGCTGTCCATCGCCCGGCGGGCGGTGACCGACAGCTTCCGGTACGCGGCGGCCCGGCCCCGGCCCGCCGACGTACCGGACTGGCGGCTGGCCGTGGAACGGGCCCAGCCGAGCGGGCTGCCCGGCTTCGACGACGGGATCGCGCTGGCCGATCTGCTGGCCGCGCTGCCCGACGAGCGACGTGAGGCGTTCGTGCTCACGCAGGTGCTGGGGCTGCCCTACGAGGACGCGGCGCGGCTGACCGCGTGCCCGGTCGGGACGGTGCGCTCACGGGTCGCCCGGGCCCGGGCGACCCTCGTGGAGCTGCTCATGGCGGCCGAGGCACCCCGGGACCCCGCGGAGTCCCGGGAGCCTACGGCGCTTGCCGCCGCCTGAGCGGTGAGCAGTGAGCAGTGAGCAGTGAGCGGCAAGCGTGAATCATGAGCGGTGAGTGGTGAGTGGTGAGTGGTGAGCAGCGCGCGATCGGTGGGGTCGACGGGCTCTAGGCATCCACCCCCAGGTGGCGGGCCGCGAAGTCCAGTTCCAGGCGGAGCTGCTTGATGCGCTCGTCGACGACGAGGGAGCCGTGGCCCGCGTCGTAGCGGTAGACCTCGTGGACGGCGGAGCGGGCCACCAGTCTGTCGACGTAGTTGTCGATCTGGCGGATGGGGCAGCGCGGGTCGTTCACTCCGGCGGAGATGTAGACCGGGGCCTTCACCGCGTCGACGTAGGTCAGCGGGGAGGACGCCGCGAAGCGTTCGGGGACCTCCTCCGGGGTGCCGCCGAGGAGGGTGCGGTCCATCGCCTTCAGCGCCTCCATCTCGTCGTGGTACGCGGTGACGTAGTCGGCGACGGGGACGGCGGCGATGCCGAGGCTCCACAGGTCCGGCTGGGTGCCGAGGCCGAGGAGGGTGAGGTAGCCGCCCCAGGAGCCGCCGGTCAGGACGAGGCGGTCGGGGTCGGCGAAGCCGCTGCTCACCGCCCACTCGCGGACGGCCGCGATGTCCTCCAGCTCGATCAGGCCGACCCGGTGCTTGAGGGCGTCGGTCCAGGCCCGGCCGTAGCCGGTGGAGCCGCGGTAGTTGATGCGGATCACCGCGTACCCGTGGTCGAGCCAGGCGGCCGGGCCGGCGGCGAAGGAGTCACTGTCGTGCCAGGTGGGGCCACCGTGGATCTCGAAGAGCGTGGGGTACGGGCCGGACACGCCGACCGGGCGCTGCACGAGCGCGTGCACCCGGCCGCCGGGGCTGTCCACCCACACGTCCTCCACCGGCACCGAGCCCGGGCACTTCAGGCCCGGCGGGTTCAGGACGACCTCGCCCGTCGTGGACCGCACGACCGGCGGCTCGGCGGCCGACGACCACAGGTACTCCACGCTGCCGTCGGGGCGGGCCGTGGCCCCGGAGACCGTGCCCCTCGGGGTCTCGACGCGCTCCAGCCGGCGCGTCGACAGTTCGTAGCGCCACAGCTCGCTGCGGGCCTCGAAGCTGTGGACGACGAGCAGCGCGGAGCCGTCCGGATACCACTCGGCGCTCAGGTCCCCCTCCAGTTGGTCGGCGAGGCCGAGGTCGGTCTCCTCGCCGGACACCACGTCCCAGACGAGGGGTTCCCAGCGGCCCCGGCGCTGGTGCCCGATGAGCAGTCGGGTGTCACCCACGACGGGCGCGAAGCCGAGGACCTCCAGGCCCAGTTCGATCGTGCCGCCCTTGGTGTCGTCCAGCTCGGCGACCGTCGTACCGTCCGGGCGGACCACGCGCAGCGCCGAGTGCATCGCGTCGCCGTGCTCGGTGTGCTCGAGGGCGATCAGCGAGCCGTCGTGCGAGAGGTCACCCACGCCGGCCGACTCGCGGTGGCGGTAGATCTCGACGGGGGCCGAACCATGCCGGACCAGATGGATCGTCGAGCCGTCCTCGTCGGTGGAGCGGCCGACGACCGCCGTGATGCCGTCGCGGCCGATGGCCAGGCCCGCCGGGTACGACGCGTCCAGGCCCGGGGTCGCCTCCTCGTCGGGGCCGCCCAGGAAGGGCTGGCGGCGCCAGACGCCGAACTCGTCGCCGTCCTTGTCGTCGAACCACCAGATCCACTCGCCGTCCGGCGAGAGCACGCCGTCCGTCGTCCCGTTGGCCCGGTCCGTGACCTGGCGCTGCTCGCCGGTCACCCGGTCCCACGCGTACAACTCGTACGTCCCCGTGGCGTTGGAGACGAACAGCGAGCGGTGCGGCGCGTCCTCCGCCCAGTCCGGCAGCGACACCCTCGGCGCCCGGAACCTCTTCTCCCAGTCGGGCATGGACCCGCTCTGCTGCTGCGGGGTGGCCCCGTTGCTCTCAGTCATGGCCCCATATTGCCCCGCCCGTCGGACATTGCGGCGGCGAGGCCCCCAGCCTGTGGAAAACTTCCGTCCGGCCGCGTCCTCTCGCCTTCCTCGCGCCTGTGGACAACCGGTGAACGCGCAGGTCGAGCCCGGCTGCGGCCGCGGCCACGACCGGGCGGCACAGGGAGACCGGGACCGATTGTCAGTGGCCGGGTGCAGACTCGCCGCATGACCTCAACGAGCGATGTGCCGGCGACCTCGGCGAACGGTGTAC
>NZ_JBVICQ010000017.1:67329-129689 GCF_055572815.1 Streptomyces sp. NPDC030296 | reverse complement strand
TACCCGGCGACCTCGACGAGCGGTGTACCGGCGACCTCGACGAGCGGTGTACCGGCGACCTCGACGAGCGGTGTACCGGCGACCTCGACGAGCGGTGTACCGGCGACCTCGACGAGCGGTGTGCCGGTGGTGAACACCCCGGCGGGGGTGCTGCGCGAGACCGTCGAGACGTACTGGGCCCGCGCGGAGGCCCGCGACTGGGACGCGTTCGCCGACACCCTGGCCGAGGACGTGGTGTACGAGCTGCCGCAGACGAGGGAGCGGATCCGGGGCCGGGAGCGGTATGTGCGGTTCAACCGCGACTATCCGGCGGACTGGCACGCCCGCGTCGAGCGGATCGTCGCCGAGCCCGGGCAGGTCGTCAGCTGGATACGTGTGACGGTGGGGCCGGCGGAGATGCACGCGGTCTCCTTCTTCACGGGCGACGCGCACGGCCGGATCACCTCCGTCACCGACTTCTGGCCCGAGCCGTACGAGCCGCCGGCGGGCCGGGAGCACCTCGTCGAGCGATACTGAACCACCCTGCCGCGTGGCCGACCCGCCCGACCCCGCGACCCGGCGGGCGGTGCGGGCACCGTACGGTGGACAGCGTGTACCGGTTTCTGCTGACGCCCCGATGGTGGGGGATCAACGTCTTCGTGCTGCTCGCCATCCCCTTCTGTGTGTTCATGGGGTCCTGGCAGCTGAGCCGCTTCGAGGACCGCATGCAGGACCACCGCACGGCGACCGAGCGCGTCGACCCCGCGGACCGGGCCCCGGCCCGACCGCTGGATCAGCTGCTGCCGGTCGACAAGGAGACCTCCGGCGAGCTGGTCACCGCGACCGGACGGTACGGCGAGCAGCTTCTGGTTCCGCACCGCGAGCTGGACGGCAAGGACGGGTTCTACGTCCTGACGCTGCTGCGCACCGACGGGGGCAAGTCGCTGCCGGTCGTACGGGGCTGGCTGCCCGGCACCGCGGACCCGGACCGGGCGCCGGCCGCGCCCACCGGCGAGGTCACCGTGACCGGCTCGCTCCAGGCGTCCGAGACGCCCGGCTCCAACGGTGTGCCCGTGCAGGGCGGTCTCCCCGCCGGCCAGACGGGGGCGATCAGCGCGGCGACGCTGGTGAACCTGGTGCCGGACGACCTGTACGACGCCTGGGTCACCCTCGACAAGGGCGACGCCGGGATGAAGGCCGTGCCGGCGACGGCGCCGCAGGACAGCGGGCTCGACCTCAAGGCGTTCCAGAACCTCGGCTACACCGGCGAGTGGTTCGTCTTCGCCGGCTTCGTCGTCTTCATGTGGTTCCGGCTGCTGCGCCGCGAGATCGAGTTCATCCGGGACGAACAGCTGGGGTTGGCACCGGAGGGGGACGGCTCGGCGGAGGCAGGCCGCTCCGGTGAGGAGCGGGACCCCTCCCGAGAAGCGGAACCCGCCCAGTGACACCGGGCCCGCCCAGGAAGTGAGGGGCGGGCGGGGCCCAGGGCGGTCGGTGGTGGTCAGGACGCCGTCAGGAGGCCCGTCCGGTAGACGGTGCCCGCGCAGGCGTTGCCGACACCGGTGGAGTACGTGCCGACGCCGCCCTCCGCCGTGTGGGAGATGAGGACGCTGCCGTCGGCCACGCCGTCCTCCCTGACGAGCTGGGTGGACATCGAGCTGCCGCCGCCGTCGGCGGTGGCCCCCGGGTCCTCCTCGGTGGGCGTCGGGTCCGGGCTCGGGTCCGTACCGCCGGTGCCGCCGTCGGTGGTGCCGCCGCTCGTGGTGGGACAGGGCTCGGAGGGCACCCAGGCGAACCGCACCTCGTACGCGGCCCCCGGCTCCAGCACCACCTGGGACAGGGACAGCGACGGGTCGGGCAGCCCGGTGGCCGCGTCGCCCGAGACATGGTTCGCCACGGTGATCCTCGAGGCGTCCGCGGCACCCTGCGGTGACGCGCTCACCGCGCCCGCGCCGGCGACCGTACAGCTGGTGCCGGAGACGTTGGACACCCGGAAGCTGCCGTAGACGGCGCCGCCGGAGTCCGGGGAGCCGACGCTGCCGACACCGCTGAGCTGCGCGGACGTGCACAGGGCCGCGCTCGCGGCGGTGGGCGTCGCCTCGGTGCCGCCGGGCACGCCGGCGGACGATCCCTTGCCCTTGTCGCCCTTGCCCTTGCCGCTGCCCTTGCCGGTGTCCTTGGAGCCGCCGGAGGTGCCGCCCGACGAACCGCTGCCGCCGGTCTGCCCCTTCGACTGGCCCTCGCTGCCGTGGGTCGCCGAGCCGTGCCCGACGACCGACGGGTTGGCGTCGGAGCCGGTGGAGTTGGAGACGTGCACGAGGGCGGGGATCGCCGTGCCGATGAAGAGCGCGGCGGCCGCCATCCCGACGACGGCCTGACGCTTGCGCGCCCGCCGGGCCGGTACGGCCCGCCGCAGGTGGTCCAGAGTGCCGTCACGCGGCTCGATCTCCGAGACGGCGTGATGCAGGAGGTTCCGCAGCATCAGCTCGTCGGAGTCGAACCCGCCCTGGCCCTTGGGAGCGGCACCGTCCAGCCCCTTCGGATCCGAACCGGCCGGCCCAGCCCCGGACACGGACCGCGGCGTCGGCTCCGAGAGGCCGAAGGACAGGAGATCCGCCGCCGCCCCGGACGGCTTCGTGCCGTTGAGGCCGCGCAGATTGCCCAGATCGTTCGCGTCGTCCAGGTCGCGCGCGTCGTTCAGGTCATGCGACTCGTTCGCTTCGCGCGGGTCGTCCACGCCGCGCGGGCCCTTCGGGCCGCCCGGGCCCGTCGAGCCCGTCGCGCCCGGAGCCGGGTCGCCGGAGCGGGCGTCGCCCGAACCGGCGTCGGCCGAGCGCGCGTCACCCGAGCCCGCCTCACCCGTGGCGACGTCGCCCGAAGCCACATCGTCCGTAGCCACGTCGTCCGAGCGGGTCTCGTCCGGTTCCGTGCCGTCGTTGGTCTGCGTCTCCCCCGGGGTCGGGTCGTCCGGGCGCATGGCGTCCGGAGCCGACTCGTCCGGACCGCGGCCTTCGAGACCCTGACCCTTGGTGGGGCCTTGTTCTTCGGGGCCGTGATTCACAGTTCCGTTCCCAGCGTGCGATTGCGTGTCTTCGTGCTCGGCGAGCCCGCGCCCCCCGACGCGCCGGTCCCGCTCCTGCCCTTCGGTGCGCTCGTCGTCCCGGCGGCCCCAGGAGGCCCGCCTGCGGGCGCCGAGCTCGTCGTGCCCCTCGCGCCTGTCGTGCGTGCCGTGCCCGTCGCCCCTGGCGTCACCGCTCATGCCGACGCCTCCATGGCGACGCGCAGTGCCGCGATGCCACGAGAGCCGTACGCCTTGACCGATCCCAGCGATATGCCGAGGGTCTCGGCGACCTGCGCCTCGGTCATGTCGGCGAAGTAGCGCAGCACGAGGACCTCGCGCTGGCGGCGCTGGAGGCCCTTCATCGCCTTGATGAGGGAGTCGCGCTCCAGCTGGTCGTAGGCACCCTCCTCCGCGCTCGCCATGTCCGGCATCGGCTTCGACAGCAGCTTCAGGCCGAGGATGCGGCGGCGCAGCGCGGAACGCGAGAGGTTCACGACCGTCTGGCGCAGATAGGCGAGCGTCTTCTCCGGGTCGCGGACGCGCTTGCGTGCGGAGTGCACGCGGATGAAGGCCTCCTGGACGACGTCCTCACAGGATGCGGTGTCGTCGAGGAGGAGGGCCGCGAGGCCGAGGAGCGAGCGGTAGTGGGCGCGGTAGGTCTCGGTGAGATGGTCGACGGTCGTGCCGGAGGCCGGCAGTGTCGTCGTGTCCTCCGCGCCGTCGCGCTGGCTGGGGATGCGGGTGGGCCGCGCCGCGGGCATGGGCGCGATCACCGGCATGCCGCCGGGCGGACCGGGCAAGCGGGGACGGCGGGGTGGACGAAGGGCGGTGCCCCTCGTCTGTACCGCGGTGAAGTCGAGTACCTCTGCCACGCCTGTTGGACCCGTATCCCCCCGTCGGGGTTGTACGCGACAGGCATCACTTTTGCGTCAGACCGAGCGCCTGTTCGTACGGCGCATGTGCATGGCCGCGCGCCCCGCGCCTCGCCTTGCACGGCCGACCGAACAGCGGACAGCGCGTCGAACGCCCTCATGCGTACCAGCTCTTCCCCTATGCCCCGAGTCCGTGCGCGCCCAGCCCCGCCGAAGGGCGCTCGTTAAAGACGCTCCCCGTCCGCCGCGCGGTTGCGGCGGACGGGGAGCAAAATCCTCGATCACCGGGAGGCCTGAATCAACCCGGAAATCACACGGCTGTCCGACCGGAAATCCTTCGACCGACGAACCGCCGACTCGAAGAACTTACACGCCACCACCGACAACGCCGACGGCAGCCGACGGCGCCCACAGACCGTGACAGCCGGTCTATCCCAACGCCGGTGGCGGCGCGAGGAATTAGGGAAACGGTGCACGCGGGGCCAAGGAACAGTGCACGCCAGGACAACAGCCGATGGACGCCAGGGCCGGCGCGGGCAACGGACGGGGGGCGGGCGCGGGACAGGGGCGGCGCGGGCAACGGACGGGGGCGGGCGCGGGACAGGGGCGGCGCAAGCAGCCCCCGAGCTCCCCGGCCCACCAGGCACCCCGGCCGACCGGCCCCCTCGCACGCACACCCCCAGGCCCCTCAGGCCCGCCCGCCCACCACCAGTTCCGCGATCTGCACCGTGTTCAGGGCGGAGCCCTTGCGGAGGTTGTCGCCGCAGACGAAGAAGTCCAGGGCGGTGGGGTCGTCGAGGGCGCGGCGGACGCGGCCGACCCAGGTGGGATCCGTGCCCACGACATCCGCGGGGGTGGGGAACTCCCCCGCCCCGGGGTCGTCGAAGAGGACCACACCGGGCGCGGTCGCGAGGATCTCCCGCGCCTTGGCGACGGTGACCTCGCTCTCGAAGCGGGCGTGCAGCGTCAGGGAGTGCGCGGTGACGACGGGGACCCGTACGCAGGTCACGGCGACCGGCAGCGTCGGCCGCCCGAGGACCTTGCGGGTCTCGTCCCGCACCTTCATCTCCGCCGAGGACCAGCCGTCCGCGCGCGCCTCCCCGGCCCACGGCACCACGTTCAGCGCCACCGGCTCCGGGAACGGCCCGGTGTCGTCGCCCACGGCCCGCCGTACGTCACCGGGGCTGGTGCCCAGTTCCGTACCGGCGACGAGGGAGATCTGCCGGCGCAGGGTGTCGACGCCGGCCCGGCCGGCGCCGCTGACCGCCTGGTACGAGGAGGCCACCAGCTCGCGCAGCCCGTACTCGGCGTGTAGCGCGCCCACGGCCACGATCATGCAGAGGGTGGTGCAGCTGGGGTTGGCGACGATGCCGCGCGGCCGGACGCGCAGGGCGTGCGGGTTGACCTCGGGGACGACGAGGGGCACCTCCGGGTCCATCCGGAAGGCGCCCGAGTTGTCCACCACCACCGCGCCCTTGGCCGCCGCGATCGGCGCCCAGCGCTCCGCGATCTCGTCGGGCACGTCGAACAGCGCGACGTCGACCCCGTCGAAGACCTCCTCGGCGAGGGCCAGGACCTCGACCTCCTCCCCGCGCACGGCCAGCTTGCGGCCGGCCGAACGAGGGGAGGCGATCAGTCGGATCTCGCCCCAGATGTCCGCGCGGTGGGACAGGATCTGGAGCATGACGGTGCCGACGGCCCCGGTCGCCCCCACGACCGCGAGCGTCGGCCTGCCGGTCCGCCCGGCGGCGACGGCCATCAACGGCCGGTGCCGCCGCCGTACGGACCGTACGAACGGACCGTCATCGGCCGGTGCCTCCGTAGACGACGGCCTCGTCGCTGTCGGAGTCGAGTCCGAACGCGGTGTGCACGGCGCGCACGGCCTCCGGGACGTCGTCGGCGCGGGTGACGACGGAGATGCGGATCTCGGAGGTGGAGATCAGCTCGATGTTCACGCCCGCGTCGGACAGCGCCTCGAAGAAGGAGGCCGTGACGCCGGGGTTGGTCTTCATACCGGCGCCGACCAGGGAGATCTTGCCGATCTGGTCGTCGTAGCGCAGGGAATCGAAGCCGATGCCGGCCTTGTTCTTCTCCAGCGCGTCGATCGCCTTGCGGCCCTCGGTCTTGGGGAGGGTGAAGGAGATGTCCGTGAGACCGGTGGTCACGGCGGAGACGTTCTGCACCACCATGTCGATGTTGATCTCGGCGTCGGCGATGGCGCGGAAGATCGCGGCGGCCTCGCCCGGCTTGTCCGGGACGCCGACGACCGTGACCTTGGCCTCGGAGGTGTCGTGCGCGACACCGGAGATGATGGCCTGCTCCACCTTCTGTTCCCCTTGCTGCTGCGTCTTTCCGACGACTGGCTCGTTGCTGACCCACGTGCCCTGAAGTCCGCTGAAGGACGAGCGGACGTGGATCGGGATGTTGTAGCGGCGGGCGTACTCGACACAGCGGTGGAGCAGCACCTTGGAGCCGGACGAGGCCAGCTCCAGCATGTCCTCGAAGGAGATCCAGTCGATCTTCCGGGCCTTCTTCACGACCCGCGGGTCGGCGGTGAAGACACCGTCGACGTCGGTGTAGATCTCGCAGACCTCGGCGTCGAGCGCGGCGGCCAGCGCGACGGCGGTCGTGTCCGACCCGCCGCGGCCCAGCGTGGTGATGTCCTTCTTGTCCTGGCTGACGCCCTGGAACCCGGCGACGATGGCGATGTTGCCCTGGTCGACGGACTGCCGGATGCGGCCCGGCGTGACATCGATGATCCGGGCTTTGTTGTGGACCGAGTCGGTGATGACGCCTGCCTGGCTACCGGTGAACGACTGGGCCTCGTGACCCAGGTTTTTGATCGCCATGGCCAGCAGGGCCATGGAGATACGCTCTCCGGCGGTCAGCAGCATGTCGAACTCACGTCCGGCAGGCATCGGAGACACCTGCTCGGCGAGATCGATCAGCTCGTCCGTCGTGTCGCCCATCGCGGAGACCACGACAACCACCTGGTTGCCGTTCTTCTTGGCTTCCACGATCCGCTTGGCGACGCGCTTGATGCCCTCGGCATCGGCTACGGAGGAGCCTCCGTACTTCTGCACGACAAGGCCCACGTGCGCTCCTCGCTCGGTTTCGTCCCTTATCCGCACATACACAGGTACTGCGGTCGGCTCAGTCTATCGAGCGGCCGCATCCCGCCTCCGGGCTCCCGCATGGTGAGATGTCCCGCTCACCCTTCGATCACCTCGGATTCCTGCGGGCCGCCGCCGGATTTCACCCCGGCTTCTTCGCCGGGAGACCGTCGGTGGCCAGGCCGCTCCGGGGTGGTCCCTGCCCGCCCCGGGCACGCCGCAGTCATAAAGTGGGCGAGGTCACTCGGGGGGCGCAGTGCCCTCGCGCACCGCCCGGTGCGCGTCCTCCAGGTTGTCGCGCACCTTCCGGCAGTGGGGGTGATCCGCGCCGAGCGAACGCGCGTACGCCTCCAGGGCCCGCTCGTACACGGCGACGGCCTCGCCCGCCCGGCCGGCCCTGAGGAGCGCCCCGCCGAGGTTGTTCAGCGACAGCGAGGTCTGCGGGTGGTCCGGGCCGAGGAGGCGCTCGCGGTCGGCGACATTGCGGCGCAGCAGGTCGATGGCCCGGTCGAGATCGCCGGAGTACTGACAGGCCCCGGCCAGGTTGTTGCGGGCTTGCAGCGTCGCCGGATGATCCTCGCCGTGGCGGCGTACGCAGTCCTTGACGTACTCCTCCATCACTGGCACCGCGCGCGCCCCCTCCCCGGCGGTGATCAGGTCGTTCAGCAGGTTGCCGCGGGCGCGGAAGGTCCGGGGGTCGTCGCGGCCGACGGTGTTGCGCAGGATCTCCACCGCCCGGGCGTGCAGCTCGGTCGCCGTGTCCAGGTCGTCGGCCGCGTAGTGCACCGATCCGAGGTTGCCGAGGAGCACCGCGTACTCGGGGGTGTTCGCGCCCAGGACCCGCTCGCCGACCTCACGGACCCACCGCATCAGGTCGAGGGAACGGCCGGTGTCGCCGGCCTCGGCGTACGCCAGGGCCAGATTGCTCGCCACCACGAGCGCGCTGTGGTGCTCGGGCCCCAGGAACCGCGCGGCGACACCGTGGGCGCGCTCCAGCAGGTGGACGGCTTCCCGGACGTCCTTCTGCCCGAAGAGGAACATCCCCGCCTCGTTCGCCATCCGGCCGAGTTCGTCGGTGTCGTCCGCCGGGGGCACATGGCCGACCAGTGCCTGGACGTGCGGCAGCAGCGCGCGCCAGACCGGCAGGGCGCCGACGTCCTCGTAGTCGGCGGGGAGCGCCGTGTGCAGCAGACGGATCGCCTGGTCCCGGGTGAGGGCGATGAACTCGGTCTCGGCCGGTTCCGTCCCGGTGGGCGTGCGGACGACGGCCTGCACCAGCCGGTGGACGGAGACGGTGTCGCCGTTCAGCGAGATCATGCTGTGCGCGGCGAGCCGCCCGAGGCCCCTGGCCACGACCAGCGGCTGCGCCGACGCCTCCAGCATGCCGCGCGGGATCGCGTCCGGCGCGAACCAGGCGAGCACCGACAGCAGCACGACCGCCGTGAGGTCGCCCTCCTCCAACCGGTCGAGCGTCACACGCCAGACCCGGGCCACCGTCCGCTGCGGGTCCCCGCCCTCGGCGGACACCGCGAACATGTCCGCCGGGTACGCGGCGAGCAGGTCCAGGTACCGCTCGGCCGAGGTGGCCGACTCGCGGCAGAAGGCCGCCGCCTGCTCCACGGCGAGGGGGAGGTTGCCCAGCTCGGCGACGAGTTCGGGTACGCGCGCGCCGCCGGTCGGGCAGACACGCTCGAACAGTTCGACCGCGTGCGCCGCGTCGAGGACGGTGAGATCCACGCCGGTGGCCGCCCCGTGCCAGCCGGTCGCCCGGCGACTGGTGATGAGGAAACGGCCGTTCGGCACCCGCTCCAGGAGGGGCTCTACGTCGGCCGGCTCACTCACGTTGTCGAGGACGAGCAGCCAGCCGTCATGCGTGGCCAGCCACCGCAGCACCCGCTCCCGCAGGACGTACGGCGGCAGGGTGTCGGCCAGGGCCGGTTGCATGGCCATGGCGAGCTCGGTGAGGCCGGTGTCGATCGCGGCGGGACTGTCGGCGGTGATCCACCACACCGGGTTGGCGTCGGCCGCGTTCCTCCGGACCCACCGGGCGACCAGGGTGGACTTGCCGATGCCGCCGAGTCCGTGGACGACGACGGCGGCCGGACCTCCGGGCACGCCGAACGCCTCGTCCAGCAGCCCCAGTTCCCGCTCCCGGCCCACGAACAGCCCTGTCCGGTAAGGCACTCTGAGCAGCCGCTCCGGCAAGTCCCCGACCGGCGCGAACGCTTCCGCGGGCAGGACGGTCGCCTGCTCGATCTGCATGTCGATCTGGGTGGCGCCGTCGCCCGTGGCCACGTTGCGCGCGCTCCCGCCGAGCCCGACGGCCCGCTCCCCCGACGCCTCCACCATGAGCACTCCCCTCCCTGTCGGCGCCCGGCCCGCCGGAGCCGGGGGCCCGTCGACCAACCGTCTCAAAATTCAACGATTATCGTTCCGCCTGTGCGCGTACTTCTGGTGGAAGACGACGAGCCGGTGGCCGAGTCGCTCCGGCGTGGCTTGCAGCGATACGGCTTCGAGGTGGAGTGGGTGTCCACGGGCGGGGCGGCGCTGACGTACGACGGCCCGTACGACGTGGTGCTCCTCGATCTGGGGCTGCCCGACACCGACGGGCTCGACGTCTGCAAGGCGCTGCGGGCCCGCAGTGCCGTGCCGATCATCGTGATCAGCGCCCGCAGCGACGAGACGGACCGGGTGGTGGGACTCGAACTCGGCGCCGACGACTATGTCTCCAAGCCGTTCGGGGTGCGCGAGGTCATCGCCCGGATAAGGGCGGTGATGCGCCGGGTGCAGCCGCGCCCCGCGGACGCGCCGCCGGCCGGGCCCGACCGGTACGGCTCCCGGCTCACCATCGACCGCAAGGCCGCGCGGGTGCACCTGGACGGCGCGGAGGTGGGGCTGGCCCCCAAGGAGTACGACCTGCTGGCGTTCCTCACCGAGGAGCCGGGCGCGCTGATGTCGCGCGAGCAGATCATGGAGGCCGTCTGGGACGCGAACTGGTTCGGCCCGACGAAGACGCTCGACGTGCATGTGGCGGCACTGCGACGCAAACTCGCGGGCGCGATCACCATCGAGGCGGTGCGCGGGGTGGGCTTCCGCCTGATGGTGAACGGCACGGACGAGAACGCCGACGCCTCCGGCGGCACGAGCGGCCACAACGGGACCACCGGCGGCACGGGCGTGAGCAGCGGGACGCTCGGCGGCGCGGGCGTGCGCATGGGCACGTCGGGGGCCCCGCGCGGAAGCGACGACGCCTCGGGGGCCGCGAGCGGGAGCAGCGGTGCGTCATGATCCGGCAGCTCATCCGCAGCTATGTGCTGCTCGTGGCGGTGGCGATCGCCCTGTTCACGGTGCCGGTGGCGTTCACGCTCACCAACCAGTTGCGGGGCGACACCAGGGAGTCCATCACCCGCGAGGCCAGGACGATGGCCCGGCTCCTCGGCGCCGGTGACGTCGCGTCCTGCGAGGCGCTGGCGAAGATGGCCGGGGCCTATCCGAAGAAGGAGAAGGTCGAGGTCTCGGCCACGGACCGGTGCGTACGGGAGACGCTGCGGCGGCCCACGCCGGACGCGGCGCTGACCAGGGCCCTGGAGCGGGGCGAGAAGACCGTCGACTGGGGCTCCGACTTCATCTGGGGCAAGAACCTGGTGGTCACCGTGCCCGCCTTCGCCCGCCCCGCGGACGGCGACGCGACGGACGGGACGCGGGCGGCCGGGAAGAAGCAGACAGCCGATGTCGTCGGCGCCGTCCGGATCAAGTTCTCCACCGACCACCTCACCGACCGGCTCTGGCAGATCTGGGGTTTCCGGGCGACCCTCGCCGTACTCGTCCTGCTGGCGGCCGCGGGCATCGGGGTGTTCGCCGCGCGGCGGCTGACCGCCCCCCTGCGCCAGCTCAACGAGATGGCGAGCAGGATGAGCGACGGCGACCTGAAGGCGCGTTCCGCGATCACCGGCCCGCAGGAGACACAGACCCTCGCGCGCACCCTCAACCAGGCGAGCGAGCGCCTGGACACGCTCATCGCCTCGCAGCGCATCTTCGTGGCCGACGCCTCCCATCAACTCCGCACCCCCCTGACGGCGCTGCGCCTGTCGCTGGACAACATCGCGGACGGTGTGGACGACGAGTTCGTACGGGAGGACGTGGAGCAGGCGACCGCCGAGGTGGTCCGGATGAGCCGGCTCGTCAACGGGCTGCTGGTACTGGCCCGCGCCGAGGCGAAGGTGACGGCGGCGGAACCGCTGTCCCTGCGGGACGTCATCCAGGAGCGCCTCGATGTGTGGAGACCGGCCGCCGACGAGCGCGGAGTCACCATCACGCTCAGGGGGAGTGCCGACGGCCGGCCGCTCGTGCTGGCCAGTCCCGGTCATCTCGACCAGGTCCTGGACAACGTGCTGTCGAACGCCCTGGAGGTCTCACCCGACGGTGCGACCATCACCGTGCGGGTGGAGAGCCGGGGCGACGAGGTGGTGCTGTCGGTGCTGGACGAGGGGCCCGGTATGTCGGACGCCGAGAAGTCCCGTGCGTTCGACCGCTTCTGGCGCGGTCAGGGCCTCACCGGCAAGTCCGGTTCGGGCCTCGGTCTCGCCGTCGTCAAGCAACTCGTCACCGACGACGGCGGAACCGTGATCCTCAAGGACGCGCCCGGCGGCGGCCTGTGCGTCGCGCTCACCCTACGGGCGGCGCGACACGGAGGCGGCTGAACCGGACGGTGCCTGAACCGGACGGTGCCTGAACCGGCTGCTCAGCCAGTGGGTGGCTGAGCCGGAGGCTGCTGAGCCAGTGGGTGGCTGAGCCGGGGGGTGTGGCTCAGCCACCGGTACGGACGCCGGTGATCAGCCCTCGGGCATCGCCGACGAGTGGTGGTTCACGATCTTCCAGACGCCGTCGCGCTTCTCGTACTCGTACGTGTAGCGGGCCTTGACCACGCGCTTGTCGCCGGTCTTCGGGTCGGTGAGCGTGAACTGGTAGACACCGGCGTCGATCGCGGAGTTGCCGTCCAGGACGTTGACGATCGTCTGGATCTTCTTGCCCTTGGGCTTGTTCTCCAGGAAGTGGTGGAAGTAGTCGACGATTCCGGCGCGGTCCGTGCGGACCTTGTTGGAGACGGTCGGCAGCAGAACCGCGTCCTTCGCGTAGCGGTCGGCCACCTTCTTCGGGTCCCCGGTCCGCAGCGACTTGTTCCAGCCGTCGAAGAGCGCCGCGATCTCCTTCTCGGAGGGCTTCTTCGGGGCGGACTCGCCACCGGCCGTGCTGACGCCGGCGGTCACCGTGCCGACGGTGACGAGAGCGGTGGCGGTGACGATGGCGGCGCGTATGCGGTTCTTGCGGGTCATCGTTAACTCCTGTGCGAATGTGGGGTTCTGCTGCCTCCGCCTCGTGTGCGGTGGAAGTGACTCCAGATTCGCGGGGAGCCGGTTAGGGTCCGTGCAACGGAGATACAGCGGTGGGGCAGGGATCGTACAAAGCACGCACCGCGACACCCCGGTCACCCTCGGTACGGGACCCGTACGTCTGAAAGCCCTTGTGTCGCACTGGAGTTGCCGATCACCGCAGTGACGGCTGCGTGCACCGGGGTAAGCAGACAGCCATGAGCGAAGTGCTGCTGACTGAGACTTTCCGGAGTACGTCGGGGGACGTGCGGTGGGGCAGGGTCGGGGAGGACGGGCAGGACCCGGTCGTGCTCTGTCACGGCACCCCCTTCTCCTCCTACGTCTGGCGCGGCATCGCCCAGGCACTGGCGGGCACCGGCCGGTACCAGGTGTTCGTGTGGGACATGCCCGGGTACGGGGAGTCGGACATGCACACCGGTCAGGACGTGTCCCTGGCCGCCCAGGGCCGGGTCCTCGCCGAGCTGCTGACGCGGTGGGAGCTGCGCGAACCCTCGGTGGTCGCCCATGACTTCGGCGGGGCGGTCTCCCTGCGGGCCCACCTGCTGCACGGGGCCCGCTACCGCGCGCTGGCCCTCGTCGACCCCGTGGCGCTCGCGCCGTGGGGTTCCCCCTCCTTCCGGCTGCTCGGCCGGCACGCCGACGTCTTCGAACAGCTGCCGTCCGCACTGCACCGGGCCCTCGTGCGGGAGTACGTGAGTTCCGTCGGCGGACCAGGGCTGCACCCGGCGGTCATCGACCGGCTCGTCGAACCGTGGCTCGGCGAACACGGGCAGTCCGCCTTCTACCGGCAGATCGCCCAGGCGGACCAGGCCCACACGGACGAGATCCAGGACCGGTACGGGGAGATCGACATCCCGGTGCTGGTGTGCTGGGGCGAGGACGACGGCTGGATCCCCCTGGCGAAGGGGCGGGAGCTGGCCGCCCGCATCCCGGGTGCGCGCTTCGAGCCGATCACGAGCGCGGGGCACCTCGTCCAGGAGGACAACCCCGCCGAACTCACCGCCGTACTGATGGACTTCCTGAGGGAACACGCGACTTGAGCGACTCCCTGGAGGAGCGCTCGGCCTTGGCGGCTGTCGTCGAACTACCCGTCCGTCCCGCACCCCCGCCGGGTCCCGGCGGGGGCGTGGGGACACCTCCTAGAGCGTCCCCAGCGCCGGTGCGAAGGCGATGAGGAGCGGGAGGAGGGCGAGGAGCGCGGCGGCGGTCGTGGTCGCCGCGCGACGGGTCCGGTCCAGGCGGGGCGGCGGCGACAGCAGCCGCTCGACGCGGTCACCGAGCAGCCGGCGGGTGTTGGCACAGCTCAACACGCCCCGGTGCTGGTTCAGTTCGATCAGCGCGAGCGCGGTGGTGAGGTGGCCGCAACGGCGGGACGCCGTGTCGTCGGCGGCGAGTTCGACGAGACGGTGGGTCTGGTCGGCGAAGTGCGCGAAGAGCGGGACGCGCGGGAAACCGGTCGCGAGGGCCGTGGAGAGGTGGAGCAACCAGTCGTGGCGGGCCCGGGCGTGGCCGAGTTCATGGGCGAGCACGGCGTCCAGCTGACGGTCGGTGAGCTTGCCCAACGCGCCGGTGGTGACGACCAGTCGGGGAGGGGTGCCGGGCATCAGCCAGGCGTCCGGGTACTCGTCCTCCAGCACCAGCAGCGGGCCCTGCGCGTCGGGCAGGCCGGCCGGCAGATCGGGGGCGCGCTCACGCAGATGGGCGCGGCGCAGGAGGCGGCGGCGCCGGGCCTCGACGACCTCCCGGGCGAGCATGGCCCCGCTCCACGCGGCCCCGCAGGCCAGCAGCAGCGTCAGGACGGCCGTCCAGGGCGGCGCGGCCGTCAGGTCGTACGCGGCGGTCACGGCCGCCGGCGCGGGCGCGAAGGCATGCGTCCGGACCGTCTCGAACACGGCCGCCGCGCCCAGCACCAGCGCCGCGAGGCAGCTGAGCAGCGCCGCCGCGACGAGGCACTGCCACGCCCACAGCGCGACCACGGGTTCCCGCTGCGGCCACCCGGCCCGAAGCAGCGCACGAGGGCCCAGCACGGCGGCGGTCAGGGCCACGGCGATGAGAAGGAGCAGGAGGACGGTCACGTCGGTGACTCCGGTTCCTTGTCGAGGGGGGAGCGGGGCGTGCGTGTGGCTGACGTGTGGATGCATCTGCGTATGCGGCCTGCCGCAGCCGAGAGGACACGCTACCGGGGAACACGGCGGAAGCCACCGGTGGAAGCCGCCAACGAGGCGAGCCTTGAGCGAGCCCTTACAGACGCCGTTCGCGCAGCAGGTTTCCCAGGGCATCGCGCGCTGGCCTGGAAGGCGGGGGTGCGATGGCGTGCGGCGCGTACCCGGACGGGTCCCGTGCGGCGATCCCCTCCTCTCAGCCAGGCGTATCTCGTCCCAAGAGCGTCCACCGGCCTGGGAACGGGCGGAGGCGTACAACCTCGTGTGGTGGGTCACGGCGGAGACCGAGTCGGACCTGGACGCGGGCCTGGCCGACCTCGCCGTCGCGCTCCAGCGCTTCATCGTCGTCGCCCGCTGGAGGGAGAAAGCCGTGTCCAGTGCGGCGAGTTCGGCTTCGCGGCCCACGAACACGTCCGGTCCGTCGGGCAGGTTGACCACGCGCGCTCGTGCGTACGGGCAGCACGTACGCCTCGGCGGGCAGCGGGGCCATCATCCGTTCGACGATGGTGGGGGCCGCGTGGTCCCAGGTGAAGACACCGAGCCGATGGGCCCCTTCGCCGCGCCTGCCCCCTCCCCCGACGCCTCGACGTCCATCAGTTCCCCGTCGACGCCGACCCGATGTCGCCGCCCGCCGCGATGGACCTCGGACCGGAGGCCGTCACACTGCCGCCGGGGGCGGTCGGGCCGGGCGGCGGCGGGGTGGGCTGGGTCTGGGGCGGGGCGGCGGGGGGTGTCGTGCCGCCGGTCGAAGCGGTGCCGATGTTGCCGCCCGCGGCGATCGCGCCCGCGCCGGAGGCGGTCACGCCGGCCGTGGGGGCGGTCGTGGACGGGGCGGGCATCGGTGCGGCCGGCGGTGTGGCGCCACCCCCGGTCGAGGCCGAGCCGATGTTGCCGCCCGCGGCGATCGCTCCGGCGCCGGAGGCGTCGACCGGCCCGGGCTGGGCGGGCGGAACCGGGTTGGGCGGTGCCGTCGACGGGGACGAGCCGCCGAACTGGACTATGAGGGCGAGCACGAAGCCGATCACGCCGACCGAACCGCCCGCCACGCTGGCGATCTGGTCCGCCTTTCCCAGATCGACGAAGGCGACCGAGACCAGCGTCGCCACGCCGAGCCCACCGATGGCGAGTCCGGCCCATGCCCAAGGCTTGAGTGTCATGAAGGCATTGTGGGGGCGGACGCGGGCTTAAGGGGTGGAGTCACCCAAGTCGGTACGGTCGGGGCGCGCCGTTTCGTCGTCGAAGAGTCGTGTCAGCCGAGGCGACCGAAACTGGTCGAGGGAGAGTTGCTCCCCGGCGACCGTGCCCAGGGCCAGCAACAGGCCCTCCATCATGGCCGTCAGATGCTGGTCGTCGCCGAACGCCGACAACACCTCCTCGAGGAGCCGAGCCGCCCGTTCCATCTGACGTTCGTCCTGAGTGGCCGCACACACCTGGGCCAGCGCCAGTTTCGCGGCGAAGGTGTCCGCGTGGTCCTCGCCCAGGACACGCAGGCAGGTCTCGAGGGTTCGCTCTGCGGCGGCCACCTCCTCCTCGGTGGCCCTGGGTATGTCGATCGGCCCCCAGGAGTCGACCTCGTCGACCATCCCGCGCACCGCGCCGACCAGATCCCCACCGTCCTGCATGGCCGCGAACACCTTGTTGGCCGCGGTCAACGGCGCCACCGGGAAGTCGGCGTGATGTGCCAGTACCGTGGCCACGGCTCTCGCGGCGAGCGTCTCGGGGTGCTCCTCGCCCAGGACACGGACGCAGTCGGCGAGCAGTTCCGTCATCAGGGCGTGGGCCTCGTGGACGTCGCCGGTCTCCGCCATGGCGAGAATCACCGCCTGGCGTGCGCCGAACGCCAGGGGGTGCTCCTCGCCACGGGTTCGCACCCGGCCCGCGAGCGTCTCCCGCGCGAGCCGGAGCGCCCGCTCGTGGTGGCCTGTCAGCGAGGCCACCCGGTACGCGTTCATCCGGGCCGACGACGTCACGTCGTGGTCGGGGCCCAGCGCCCGTTCGCAGTCGTCCAGGACCTCTTCGACGAGCGGCGCGACCTGCTGGGGTGCACTCAGCATCCGCTCGCCATGGGCCAGTTGAACGCGGGCGTCGAGCAACTCGACGGAGTCCGGGGGAAAGAGGCGCCCGCAGGACGACACCGCTCGCTGGAGCAGGCCGAGGGCACGGGGCGCGAGACCCACCCCCGCGCCCAGCATGTAGTCCCCGGTCCGGGTCAGGAGGCGTGCCATCGCCTCCGTGTCGTCCTCGGGCGAGGTACGCCGAGCCAGTTCCTCGACATGGGGCAGCAGAGTCCGCATGACCGGCCAGGCTGACGGGTCGTCGACCTCCTGGGGCACGGCCCGAAGCAATGCCTCCGTCGCCGCCGCGCGCGCCCCATCGATCGCCACGCGGCTCCGGTGGCCCGTCGGGTCCTCCGTGCGGGAAACGGCCTGCACCAGGCGGTGCACGGACACCGTCTCGCCCGACAGGGCGATCATGCTGTGGGCGGCCAGCCGGCCGAGGGCTCCCCGTACCGCGGGCCGGTTGCCCAACTGGGCGAAGAGGGTCCGGGGGATGCCGTCGGGCGCGTACCAGGCAAGCATCAGCAGGATACGCACGGTCAGCGGGTCCTCGGCGAGGCGGTCCAGGGTGACCTGCCAGACCCGGGCAACGGTGCGTTCGTGGTCACGGTTCTCGTCCTTGCCCGCGTACATCTCGACCGGGTGTGCCGCCAGGTCGTCCAGGTACTCACGGGCCGTGCAGACCGTCTCCTCGCAGTACGCCGCCGCCTGGGTCACAGCGAGCGGCAGGCAGCCCAGTTCCGCGCACAGTTCGGCGGCGTCCGGGTCCTCGCCGTGGCGCAGGATGAAGAGGTCCACCGCGTCGTCGTTCGACAGCACGTCCAGCGGCACTTCCTGGGCGAGCCCCCGCCAGCCGGTGGCCTGTCTGCTCGTGATGAGGAAGCGGCCCGTTGTGGCTCTGGAGAGCAGCGGATCGATGTCCGCCGGGGTGGCCACGTCGTCCAGGACCAGCAGCCACCCGGTGTGGGAGCCGAGCCAGCGCAGGGCCCACTCGGTCAGTTGCTCCTGGGGCAGCAACGCGGCGAGGGAGGGTTGCAGGCTGGTCGCCATGTCGGCGAGACCCGCGTCGAGGGCGGGACGGCTGTCGGCAGTGATCCACCAGACCGGCGCGTGGCCGGAGCTGTAGCGGGACGCCCAGCGCGCGGCGAGCGTGGACTTGCCTATGCCGCCCAGGCCGTACAGGACATGGGCGAGAGCACGGCCGGGAGGCGCCGACGCCTCGTCCAGCGCAGCGAGCTGCGGGGCACGGCCCACGAACAAGGACGGCCGGGAGGGAAGGTTCGCCAGTCCGGGAGGGCAGTCGACCGACTCGGCCGGTGGGCATGCCTGCGGTGCCAGTACCCCCACGTTGTTGATGTGCAGCCCCACCGCACCGGCTCCGGTGAACGCCTGGGCGATGTTCCCGCCTGCGGCGATGGCTTCGGCACCGGAGGCCTCCACGGACGTCTCCGGACCGGTGCCCGGCCCGGGGGGCCGACGGTCGAACAACGCGCTCATACGTCACATCATGACCGCTGTCGCCGGAAAACGTCATGGTTAGGCGGGAGTTGGGCGTACGGACGGGCGCGCCGCACCGTGATCCTCGCCGGGGACGGTGGACGCCCGGTCCGCGCCGGGCGTCCCGTCGGCCGACGTGGGTCCGTGCGGTCTACTTGACCTTCCGCAACCCCAGCGGTCCCGCGATCTCCTCCGCCATGACCTGGCCCGCCTCGAACTCCAGGGTTTCGTCGCCCATGAGTTCCTGGTCGGTGTCGAGGCCGTCGAGTTCGGCCAGCGGCTGGTTGAGGCGGACGTGGGCGACCAGGGACTGCAGGGCGCGCAGGGTCGCCGAGGCGGTGGACCCCCAGTTGGAGAAGTAGGAGAACTGCCACCACCACAGCGCCTCGGTGGTGCGGCCCGCGCGGTAGTGGGCCATGCCGTGGCGGAGGTCGGCCATGACGTCGACGAGGTCGTCGGAGATCCGGGCCGGCACGGGCGCCTTGCGGGGCTCGTACGGGTCGAAGACCTCGGAGTAGACGTCGACCGGGTCGAGCATCGCGGCCAAACGTTCCCGCAGCTCGTCGACGTCCTGATCGGGGCCCGGGTCGGGCTCGTAGCGCTCGTCCGGCACGATGTCCTCGTGCGCGCCGAGGCGGCCGCCCGCCAGGAGGAGCTGGGAGACCTCCAGCAGCAGGAAGGGCACGGCCGAGTCCGGCTCGTCGCCCTTGGCCACCTCGGTGACCGCGACCAGGAAGCTCTCGATCTGGTCCGCGATCTGGACGGCGAAGTCGTCCGGGTTCAGGCCGGTCGCGTGCAGCGTGGCGTCAGACATCCAGCAATCGTCTCCCCTCGAAGGCGCGGCCGAGGGTCACCTCGTCCGCGTATTCCAGGTCGCCGCCCACCGGGAGGCCGCTGGCCAGGCGGGTGACCTTGAGGCCCATGGGTTTGATCATGCGGGCGAGATACGTGGCCGTGGCCTCGCCCTCCAGGTTGGGGTCGGTGGCCAGGATCAGCTCCGTGACCGTACCGTCGGCCAACCTGGCGAGAAGTTCCCGTATCCGCAGGTCGTCGGGTCCGACGCCCTCGATGGGGCTGATCGCGCCGCCGAGGACGTGGTACCGACCCCGGAACTCACGGGTCCGCTCGATGGCGACGACGTCCTTCGGCTCCTCCACGACACAGATGACCGACGGGTCGCGGCGGGTGTCGCGGCAGATGTTGCACAGCTCCTCCTGCGCGACGTTGCCGCAGGTCGCGCAGAAGCGGACCTTCGCCTTGACCTCCATCAGGGCCTGCGCGAGACGCCGTACGTCCGTCGGCTCCGCCTGAAGGATGTGGAAGGCGATCCGCTGCGCGCTCTTGGGACCGACGCCGGGCAGCCGCCCCAGCTCGTCGATGAGGTCCTGGACCACGCCTTCGTACACGGACTGCCGTCCTTCCTGGTGTCTTTCAGTACGTACCGTAGTCGGCCGCCGCCGGTCCGAGGAAGGCGGTACGGGGCACGGATGGGGTCGGTGGAGGGGGGATCAGGGGGGATACGGCTCAGAAGGGCAGGCCGGGGATGCCGGAGCCGCCGCCGAGACCCTGGGCGAGGGGGCCCAGCTTCTGCTGCTGGAGGCTCTGGGCGTTCTCGTTGGCCGCCTGGACGGCCGCGAGGATCAGGTCGGCGAGGGTCTCGGTGTCCTCCGGGTCCACCGCCTTCGGGTCGATCTTCAGGGCGCGCAGCTCGCCGGAGCCGTTGACCGTGGCCTTGACCAGGCCGCCGCCCGCCTGACCGTCGACCTCGGTGTTCGCGAGCTCCTCCTGGGCCCGCGCCAGGTCCTGCTGCATCTTCTGGGCCTGCTGGAGCAGCTGCTGCATGTTGGGCTGGCCACCACCGGGGATCACGTTCAGCTCCCTCGTTTCGCTCTCTTGCGGTCGCCCACGAGCCTACGTGGTCGGCCCGGCCCGCGCGGCGCCACTCTTTCGAGTGAGCGGGCGGGGATTCGTATACCTGATCAAGGACCTCTTCCAGGCGGAAAAGCCATGAAACCGGGGTTTTCGCCACCCATTGGGAGGTAGGAAGAGGCCGTGCGCACGGCCGGTGACGCGGCGCTGCGCGCACGCGTCTCGCACTGTCGTCAGCGGCGTCGTCAGTAGGGAGTACCGGGTGAGCCAGCCGGAGATGCAGCCCGAGGGGTCCCCCCAGGACGGGCGGGGTGAGGGGCCGGGGCTGTGGGCCGAGCCGTGGACGGGGGCGGACGGGCCGTGGGCGGGTGATCTGACCGGGCGGCCCTTTCCGCACGGGGACTGGGCGGTGCCGGCGGAGCGGCTGGACGAGCTGTACCGGTGGGTGGAGCGGGCGGCGCTGGAGACCACCGCGTGGTATCTCGCGGACCGGGTGGGGAAACGGCTGGCGGCGCGGGTGCTGCGGGTGGGGGCGGCGGTGGGCGCGCTGGCGGGGGCCGGGCTGCCGCTGCTGGACGTCACCGGGGCGGTCGACGGCATGGCCCCCTGGGGGTACCTGGCCCTGCTGGGCTCAGTGGCCTGTGTGGCGGCGGATCGGTACTTCGGGCTCACCTCCGGGTGGATGAGGGACGTCGCCACGGCACAGGCGGTGCAGCGGCGGCTCCAGGCACTCCAGTTCGACTGGGCCTCGGAGAGCGCGCGGGAGGTGCTCGGGCCGACGGAGGGGACGGCCGGGGAGGCGGCGGAGCGGTGCCTGTCGGTGCTGCGGCGGTTCTCGGAGGACGTGACGGAGCTGGTGCGGGCGGAGACCACGGACTGGATGGTCGAGTTCCGCGCGGGGGCGGCGCCGCTGGGCATCCAGACGAGCGGGTCGGCCTCCCGCCCCACCGAGATCCCGCCCGGCGGCCGACTGCCGATGTCGCCGGGGGCACGGCCGAACATGCCTCGCCAGAGACCGCCGGATACGCGGTGACCGGGGCGCCTTATAGCTCGGGGGCGCTGTTTCGTGAGCGGGTGCGGGTGAGTGGGGGTTGTTCGCGCAGTCGCAGTTCCCCGCGCCCCTGAAAAGCGACCGGGGCTGCGCCCCGTGCTTTTCAGGATGAAGGGCGGGCCGCAGGCCCAACCCTTCAGGGGCGCGGGGAACTGCGCGAGAAACCACACACCACCCGCACCCGCCAACGAACCGCGCACCCCCGAGCCATGAGGCGCCCCGGCCCCCGCTCAGCCCTTCGTGTACGTCACCGACTTGCCCGCCGTGTCCACGCGGCGCAGGCGCCCGTCGGGCAGGAGCGTGACCGTGGTCGCGGCGCCCGGTGAGCAGGACGTGGCCGGTTCGCCCTCGGTGACCGTGGAGGGGCCGATCCGCAGGGGGCCGTCGTCGTCCGGCGCCTCGCTCAACTCCGCCTCGAACACGCAGTGGTACGTGCCGCCCACCTCCAGCGGGCCGTCCGCCGTCAGGGAGAGCACGGTGTCCCCGACCTCGCCCTGCTGGATGACGAGTTCACGGGTGTCGGCCCCGTCGGAGCCGCTGAGGGTGGCGCTCCACGTGCCGAGGAAGTCCTCCGGGATCGTGCCCGCGTCCGGGGACTCGGTGGTGGGGTCGGGAGAGGTCTCGGGGTCGGTCGGCCCGGACGTCGTCGGCCCGGGGGTCTCGGGCCCGCTCGTCGTGGGTCCGCCCTTGGCGTCGTTCTTCTTGCCGCCCTCCTCCCCCTTCTTCATCAGCGCGTACACCGAGCCGCCCGCGCCGAGCGCCACCACCAGGGCGACCGCGACGAGGACCACGGAGGAACGCCTGCCGCCGGACCGGTCGGGCCGCGGCCGCCCGCCGGGACCCAGGAGGGGCGTCGGTCCGTACGGAGGGGTCGCGCCGAGGCCGCCGGCGGCGCCGAGGGACTGGTGACCGCCGTACGGCTGCTGCCCCCCGTACGGTGCCTGCCCCCCGTACGGCTGCGCATCGGCGTACGGCTGCTGCCCGTACGTCCCGTAACCGGCCTGTCCCTGCGGGGCGCCCTGCGGATAGCCGTAGCCGGGGGCAGCGCCCGGCGGTCGGCCGTACCCGGCGGGGGCCTGCGGATGCGCCGGTCGCTGGTGCGGGAAGCCGTACGCGGCGGGGCCGGGCGGCGAGGCGGGCGGAGGCGGCTGGGAGCCCGTCCTCACGACCTGGGTGGGCAGCCGGTCGAGCGGGGCGGAGCCCGGCCCACCGGTCCCCGGCGCCCCGGGCGGAGGCGGCACGGCACCGTCCTCGGGGCCGGTGGACGCATGACCGGGGGCGCCCTCGGGGTGGCCGGAGGGGCGCGCGTACGAGGATGCCGGGGCGCCCGGCGGTGTCGGCGCGCCCCCGGCGGAGGCGGGCGCCCCCGAGGCGGCGAACCCGGCGCCGGCAGCGGCGGCACCGGGCGGCTGCTTGGTGAGGTCGGGTGCCCCCGACCCGCCGCCCTCAGCCGGACCACCAGGCACCCCGGGCACCCCGGACGCCCCCGGGGAACCCTGACCGGCGGCCCCGCCCGCCGAGGCGCCGACCGCGCCCGCGGCTCCCGCCCCGAACGGCCCCGCTTCCCCCGGCGCGGACTCCTCCGGGTCCTCCGTGTCCAGCAACTGCACCGCGTGGCGGCCGAGTTGGGCGACGAGGGCGCTCGGCAGCCAGGGGTCGCGGGAGCGGCCCGCGAAGACCGTGTCCTCGGCGCCGGTGCGCTGGAGGATCTGGGCGAGCGTGGGGCGGGCGGCGGGGTCCTTGCGCAGACAGTCCCGTACGAGGTCGTACAGGCCCTCGGGCAGGCCCTCCAGGTCGGGTTCCTCCTCGGCGATGCGGAACATCAGCGCGTGCACGCCGGAGTTGGCGGCGCCGAAGGGGAGGTTGCCGGTGGCGGCGTAGGAGAGGACGGAGCCGAGGCAGAAGACGTCGCAGGCGGGGGTGATGCGGTCGCCGCGCACCTGCTCGGGTGCCATGAAGCCCGGCGAGCCGACGAGCGCGCCGGTGCGGGTGAGCCCTCCGTCGGTGATCGTCTCCAGCGCCCGCGCGATACCGAAGTCGATGACGCGGGGTCCGTCGATCGTCACGAGGACGTTGGACGGCTTGAGGTCGCGGTGGATGAGCCCGGCCGCATGGATGTCCTCGAGCGCGTGGGCGAGCCCGGCGGCGAGGATGCGGACCGTCCGCTCGGGCAGCGCGCCGTGGTCGCTGCCGACCACGGCCTGGAGGGACGGGCCGGCGACGTACCCGGTGGCCACCCACGGGATGTCGGCCTCGGTGTCCGCGTCCAGCACCGGCGCGGTCCAGTACCCGCCGACCTGCCGGGCGGCCTGCACCTCCTGCCGGAACCGGGCCCGGAACTCCTCCTGCTCCGCCAGTTCCTGCCGTACGTGCTTGACGGCGACGGTACGGCCGCGGTCGGACCGCGCCAGATACACGTTGCCCATCCCGCCGGCCCCCAGCCGCGCGAGCAACCGGTACGCCCCGATCCGCTGCGGATCCCCCGGCCCGAGCTTCTCCATGGCCACCGCCCCCCGTCTCTCCCCCGTGCGATCCCCTGCGCATGTGTACGCGTGCCTGTGGCGCCGTACGGATGTACGGGCGTCTGTCGCCTACGTGCGGTTACGCCGTGTACATGCTGAACGTGCCGAACGTGCGCAACGAACCGATCGTAGTGCGGAGGCGGGAGATGGCGGGTGGGGCGGTGTCTACGGTTCCGTAACAGCCTCACGCCCGGCGGACAGGTCCTCCAGCGCGGCCGACAGGGTCTCCAGGACCCGGACGGTCTCCGCGAACCCCTCCTCGCCGAGGGCCTCGGCGAGCCGGTCGGCGAGGGCCGCGTGACCGGGGTCGATCTTCTCGACGGCGGCGCGGCCCGCCGGGGTCGGGGTGAGGAGCTTGGCACGGCGGTGGGCCGGGTTCGGGACGTACGCGGCGAGGCCGCGGTCGACCAGGAGGTCGGCGACGCGCTGCACGCTCTGCCGGGTGATACCCATGGCGCGGGCGACCCCGGACACGGGCAGCGGCTCGGGGAGCACCGCGCCGAGGACCTGCCACCAGGCCGCCGTGAGCCCCGCCGGACGTGCCAGCTCGTCCGCGACGGACAGGAACTGGCCGTTGAGCCGGAAGACGCCGAGGGCGGTGCGGCTGAGCAGGTCCTGCCGCGCGCGGCTCATCGGGCGGCCGCTTCCAGGACGGCGTACGCCTCCGGGTCCGAGTCGTGGAACAGGCGGTACCAGGCGTCGAGGACCTCGCCCTCGTAGACGCCGAGGAGCCGGAAGACCTCGCGGGCGAAGGCGACGGGTTCGGTGGGCCCGGCGGTGACGAGCAGGCCGTCCGCGTCGGTCGCGGCGTCCGTGTCGACGTAGTGGTCGGCGCCCCTGTAGCCGGTGGCGGCGAGGTAGAAGGGGGCCGCGCTGGTGTGGGCGCGGTCGTCCAGCAGCCCTTCCCGGGCGAGCCCCGCGGTCGCCCCGCAGATCGCGGCGACGGGGACGCCGGCGGCCAGGAACTCCCGGGCCTTGCGGGCGAACGGGGCCAGGTCGTCGCCGGAGTCCCAGAGGTCCGCGCCGGTGAGGATCAGCAGGGAGCTGCCCTCCGGGCGGAGGTCGGCGAGGGCGGTGTCCGGCTGGATACGGACGCCGGCGAGGGTCCGCACGGGGTTCCCTGTCGGGCCGACCGTACGGATCTCGTGGCCGGCGCGGGCGAGCCAGGCGGTGGTGTGGCCGGTCTCCCAGTCGGCGTAGGTGTCGTAGACGGCGAGGTGGACGGGGGCGCTGGTCATGGCTTCTCCTCCGGGGCCGTTCGTTATTATGACAGTATGCTGACATTTTGCCAGGATGCTGTCAATGGAGGGTGCGTTATGGCTCGGGGTGCGCGGTCTGTTCGGCGGGTGCGGGTGAGTCGTGGTTGCTCGCGCAGTTCCCCGCGCCCCTGGAGGAACGGGCCTGCGGCCCGCCCTCCCCCGGCGTCTTAGCGGTGGGTCCGCGGCGCTCTACCGCCCCCCCTGGGGCGACACACTGTCGCGATGCGGCGCCCTGCCCCATACAGGACGCCGATGTCGGGGCCGCACCCCCGGCCCCTACCCTCGACGCCATGACCCCTCAGCCCAACCCCCAGCTCGGCGCCGCCGTGAAGGCGGTGGACCGTGCGCACGTGTTCCACTCCTGGTCCGCCCAGGAGCTCATCGACCCGCTCGCAGTCGCCGGCGCGGAGGGGTCGTACTTCTGGGACTACGACGGCAAGCGCTACCTGGACTTCACCAGCGGCCTCGTCTACACGAACATCGGCTACCAGCACCCGAAGGTCGTCGCGGCCATCCAGGAGCAGACGGCGCGGCTCACCACGTTCGCACCGGCGTTCGCGATCGAGGCCCGCTCGGAGGCGGCCCGGCTGATCGCGGAGCGCACCCCGGGTGACCTGGACAAGGTCTTCTTCACCAACGGCGGTGCCGACGCCGTCGAGCACGCCGTGCGAATGGCCCGCCTGCACACCGGCCGCCCCAAGGTGCTGTCCGCGTACCGCTCGTACCACGGCGGCACGCAGCAGGCCGTGAACCTCACCGGCGACCCCCGCCGCTGGGCCTCCGACGCCGGCACCGCCGGGGTCGTGCACTTCTGGGCGCCGTTCCTCTACCGGTCCCGTTTCTACGCGGAGACCGAGGAGCAGGAGTGCGCCCGCGCGCTGGAGCACCTGGAGACGACGATCGCCTTCGAGGGCCCGTCGACCATCGCCGCGATCATCCTGGAGACCATCCCCGGTACGGCCGGGATCATGGTTCCGCCGCCGGGCTATCTGGCGGGGGTGCGGGAGCTGTGCGACAAGTACGGCATCGTCTTCGTCCTCGACGAGGTCATGGCGGGCTTCGGGCGGACCGGCGAGTGGTTCGCGGCCGGCCTCTTCGACGTCGTCCCCGACCTGATGACCTTCGCCAAGGGCGTGAACTCCGGTTACGTCCCCCTCGGCGGCGTCGCCATCTCGCCGGCCATCGCGGAGACGTTCGCCCGGCGGCCCTACCCCGGCGGACTGACGTACTCCGGGCACCCGCTGGCCTGCGCCGCCGCCGTCGCGACGATCAACGTCATGGCGGAGGAGGGGGTCGTGGAGAACGCGGCGACGCTCGGCGCGTCCGTCATCGAGCCGGGGCTGCGCGCACTGGCCGAGCGGCACCCGTCGGTGGGCGAGGTGCGCGGCGTCGGCATGTTCTGGGCGCTGGAGCTCGTCCGGAACAAGGAGACCCGCGAGCCCCTCGTCCCCTACAACGCCGCCGGCGAGGCCAACGCGCCCATGCTGGCCTTCGCGGGCGCCGCCAAGGCACAGGGCCTGTGGCCGTTCGTGAACATGAACCGCACCCACGTCGTGCCCCCGTGCAACATCACGGAGGCCGAGGCCAAGGAGGGCCTCGCCGCCCTCGACGCGGCGCTCACGGCGGCGGACGAGTTCACCGTCTGACGCCGCCCGCCCAGGAGTGCCGAAGGGCGTCCGCGGTCCCCCACCCGGGGGCGCCCTTCCGCATGTGCCGCGCCTCCTCCCCCGCCTCCTCTCCGTGAGGAAAAACCGCACGCCAGGTGGCTGATTCGTGTCGGTCGGCGCCCCTACGGCGCGGCCGTCGCGGTGGCGGGCCCGAAACAGCCTCCCCGGAACGCGAACGCGTAAGGTGACGTGCTCGTAAGAGAACGCAGAGACCACGCACAGGAATGCGTACGCGTACGCGGATGGGGGAAGCGGACCACGATGCCCGGCACCGGCACCGGCGGCGGCAATGGCGCCGTGACTCGAAGCACCCTGCGGCAGCAGCTCGCGGACGCGCTCCGTGACGAGGTGCTGGCCGGCCGGCTGAAGCCGGGGCAGGAGTTCACGGTGAAGGAGATCGCCGAGCAGTACGGGGTGTCGGCGACGCCCGTGCGCGAGGCGCTGGTGGACCTGGCCGCGCAGGGACTGCTGGACGCGGTGCAGCACCGCGGTTTCCAGGTGCACGAGTACTCGCTGGGCGACTACCGGCACATGGTCGAGGCCCGCATCCTCATCGGCGACGGCATGTTCCGCAGGCTCGGCGACCGGAAGATGGACACCCGTACCGCGGCGGCGCTCGCCGGGGTCCGGCGGCGCGGCGAGGAGGCCCGGCGGGCCGCGACCGCCGGCGACCTCAACATCCTCATCGGCTACGACCTGCGCTTCTGGCGCGAGCTGATCGTCCTGTTCGGCAACCCCTACCTCTCCGACTTCCTGCACCGGCTGCGCGTGCAGTCCTGGGTGTGCGCGGTGCAGCACCTGCGCCGGGCGGACGACCTCAGGGGCCGGCTGTGGGGCCGCTACACCGACCTCGTCGACGCGCTCACCCGCCGGGACGCGATCACCGCCCAGGAGATCATCGCCGAGTACGACGACCACTCTCTGACCCTCGTGGAACGGCTGGCCGGCGAATGAGCGAGGCCCGCACGGGCGCCGGTCCCCGGGTCGGCGTCGACCTGTCCGTCGTCATCCCCGCCTACAACGAGGAGCGGCGCCTCGGGCCCACCCTCGACGCGATCGTCTCCCACCTCACCGCGACGGAGGCCGCCGAGACCTGGGAGGTCCTCGTCGTCGACGACGGTTCGACGGACGGTACGCGCGAGGTCGTGGCCGCCGTCACCGAGCGCGACGCGCGGGTGCAGCTGATCAGGGGCGGGCCCCGCAACCGGGGCAAGGGCCACGCCCTGCGCCTCGGGGTCTGCGCCTCGTACGGCCGCCGGGTGCTGCTGACGGACGCCGATCTCGCCGCGCCCATCGACGAGTTGGAGCTCCTCGACAAGGCGCTCAGTGAGGGGCACGCGGCGGCGATCGGCTCCCGTGAGGCACCGGGGGCGCGCATCGAGCGGCGGCAGCACCGGCTGCGCGAGAACCTCGGCCGCGCGGGCAACCTGCTGATCCGCGGGCTCGTGGTGCCCGGCATCCGCGACACCCAGTGCGGGTTCAAGCTGTTCGACGGCGAGCGGGCCCGGGAGGCGTTCGCCGCCTCCCGGCTCGACGGGTTCGGGATAGACGTCGAGATACTGCGGCACTTCCGGCGCGCCGACTGGTCCGTCGCCGAGGTGCCGATCCGCTGGTCCCATCAGCCCGGTTCGAAGATCCGCGCCGGGGACTACGCCCACGTCCTCGGTGAACTCCTCTCCCTGAAGGGCCGTTCGCTCCGGGCGGCGGCCCGGTCGCCGCGCCCCGCCGACATCCTCGCCGTCGTCGTCTTCCTGCTGATGGCGGTGACCCTCTACGCCGGCCGCTGGATCGACCCGAACGGCCGCTACCTCCCCGACTCGCTCCAGGACCAGAACCAGTGGGAGTGGTTCTTCGCCGTCACCGCCGACAACGTCGCCCACCTCAGGAACCCCCTGTTCACCGACTTCCAGGGCTTCCCCGACGGGGTGAACCTCATGGCCAACACGGTCATGCTGGGCCTGTCGGTGCCGTTCACCCCGGTGACGCTCGCCCTGGGCCCCGCGGTGACGCTCGGCCTCGTGATGACGCTGGGTCTGGCCGCCACCGCCGCCGCCTGGTACCGGCTGCTCGTCAAGCGGCTCGTACGGCACCGGGGCGCGGCCTTCACGGGTGCGGCCCTCGCCGCGTTCGCGCCCCCGATGGTCAGCCACGCCAACGCGCACCCGAACTTCGTCGTCCTGTTCATGATCCCGCTGATCGTCGACCGGGCCCTCAGGCTCTGCTCCGGCACCCGGACGGTACGGGACGGTGTCGTCCTCGGCCTGATGGCGGCGTACCAGGTCTTCCTCGGCGAGGAGCCCCTCCTGCTCGCCGCGATGGGCATGCTGCTGTTCGCCGCCGCGTACGGGGCCGTACGGCCGGACGTGGCCCGCGTCTCCTGGCGCCCGCTCCTGAAGGGCCTCGGTGTCGCGGCCCTCACCACGCTGCCCCTGGTGGCGTTCTTCCTCTCCTGGCAGTTCTTCGGCCCGCAGAGCTACAAGAGCATCGGCCACGGCGACAACGCCGGGAACAGCCCTCTCGCCCTGCTCTCCTTCGCCGAGCGCTCCCTCCTCGCGGGCGACCCCGAGCGGGCGGACGCGCTCTCCCTCAACCCCACCGAGCAGAACGCCTTCTACGGCTGGCCGCTGGTGCTGCTGGCCCTCGGCATCGTCGTACGCCTGTGGGAGCGCCCCCTGGTGAAGGCGCTCGGCTTCACCGCGGTCGCCGCCGCCGTCCTCTCCCTCGGCCCCGAGATCCGCCTCCCGCAGACCGACCTCGTCCTGCCCGGCCCGTGGGCGCTGCTCGCGGACCGGCCGCTGTTCGAGTCGGTCATCGAGGGCCGGGTGGCGATGATCTGCGCGCCGGTGCTCGGGATGCTGCTGGCGCTCGCGTTCGAACGGCTGGCGGAGGTGCCGGGCCTCGGCACCCGCTACGTGGGGTTCCTCGCGATCACCCTGGCGCTGCTGCCGATCGTCCCGGCCCCGCTGAAGTCGCAGGACCGGCCCGAGGTGCCGTCGTTCATCGCGGACGGCACCTGGCGGACGTACGTCGACACCGGGGCCGGCGAGACGCTCGTGCCCGTGCCGCTGCCGGACCCCGGCAACGCGGAGGCGCTGCACTGGCAGACCACGGCCCGCTTCGGCTTCCGGATGCCCGGCGGCTACTTCAACGGCCCCTACGGCGAGGACCGCGCCGGGATCTACGGCGCCGTACCTCGCCACACGTCCGCCCTGCTGCGGGACGTGCGCTACACCGGCCGCACCCCGGTGATCGGGGAGGCCTGGCAGGCGCAGGCCCGCAAGGACTTCGCGTACTGGCACGCGGGGGCGCTGGTCCTCCGGCCGCAGTACTACGACAAGCAGTTGCGCGCCACCGTGGACAAGCTCGTCGGGCGTCCCGGTAAGTGGGTGGGCGGTGTGTGGGTATGGGACCTGCACGAAGGGGACTGAAGGCGGCGTTCAGCGACTACGCTTCTTCCCCGCCCACACTGTGAGGAGTGCTCCTTTGGCCTGTGACCTCTGGTTGGTCCCGCTCGTCGACGTGCTCTGCCACACGCCCGACAACCCCTTCGCCGAGGAACTCGCGCTCTACAACCAGGTGCTGGGCGAGGCAGGACTGCCCCCGGTGCCGGTGTACCAGTACATGCCCGGGCTGACCGGGGAGGTCGCCCCGATCGCGGGCTTCGACTACGACGCGCTGCACTTCCTGCGCCGGGCCTACCTGTTGCAGGTGTGCGGGCTGCCGGTGACGCCGGTGGGTGAGCTGGGCGGCGACTACGAGCAGCTGCTGGAGATGTTCGAGACGACGGCCCAGCAGTCGCACCTCGTCTGGCACTACGACCACGCGGGCGCGTACGTCCCCGTGGATTTCCCGCACCCGCTGGCCAACGACGAACTCCTCGCCGGCAACGGCCCTCTCGGCTCCTCCCAGGGCCTGCTGCGCGAACTGGAGATCGTGGCCCCGGCGATCGGGATCGACCCCGCGAACCCGCCGCTGGCCCCGGCCCCGCCGCTCGCGCCGACGTCGTTGGAGGAACCGGCCGCTCCCGCGCCGTTCGACTCCAGCCCCTTCGCCCGTGAACGCCACGTCTGGCTGGGGCTGAATGCGGCGGCGACCCGCAGCCTGGCCCAGGGCTCGATGATCATCTTCAGCTGAGGGGCGGCGGTCGCGGAGGCGGCGAGGGGCGGGTGGTGGACGTCGCCTCAGCTCAGTTTGGCGAGGCCCGTCTGCAGGTCGTCGAAGTTCATGACCGGCGTGTAGTCGACGCTGGCGCCCATGTCCATGAACAGCGGCTCGGCGATCGAGGGCATGTCGGAGGAGTCCGTCATGTCGAAGAACAGGTACATGGTGCGCTGTCCGTGATCGACGGTGAAGTAAGTGGCCTCCGGCCTGGTGCGCTCCATGAGCGCCTCCATCATCTGGGGCAGCTTGCCGCTCCGCAGCATCTCGCTCGACCGCTGGGTGTCGAAAGACGCCTTCAGCAACACACGCATGGCAGTCTCCTCTCCGCCCCCCTGAGAACTCCCGGCCACCAGCCCCCTCTTCCACCCCGTGGACCACACCGGGCACAACTTCAGGATATGCCCGCCAGGCGAACAATGTCCGATGGAAGAGTCCGTCCGAAGCCGCGCGGGACGCGGACGCCCCGTACGCGGGCACCGCCGACCCGCACGGCACGACATGGACCACGTGGGGCGGGTATTCCCGGGCGGCTGTGGCTTGGCCTGTCTCTCGTGTGGCGCTGTCGTTCGGGGGGTGCCGGCTGCGGTCGATGCTGGCTTCGGCGCGGACCTCGGCCGCCGAGGGGGACACCACCGTCGCACGCGCCCGGCCACCGTCAGGACGTCTTCTACCTCATGGGCCGCGCCACCCTGGCCCTCGACCTCGCCCACCCCGCCGCGGCCCACATAGGTGACGGGGCGGCCGGCTCGTGTCGAGTCGGCCGCCCCGTCGGTCAAGCAGTGGGTCTGTTAGGGATCCGCGCGGGCGCTAGATGAACGAGTTGATCTCGATCGTCTCGTCGCGGCCCGGGCCCACACCGATGGCGGAGATGGGCGCGCCGGACATCTCCTCCAGGGCCTTGACGTAGTTCTGCGCGTTCTTCGGCAGGTCGGAGAAGGACTTCGCCTTGGTGATGTCCTCGGACCAGCCCGGCAGGGTCTCGTAGACCGGCTTGGCGTGGTGGAAGTCGGTCTGCGAGTACGGCAGCTCCTCGACGCGCTTGCCGTCGATCTCGTAGGCCACGCAGACCGGGATCTGCTCCCAGCCGGTGAGGACGTCGAGCTTGGTGAGGAAGAAGTCCGTCAGACCGTTCACACGGGTCGCGTACCGGGCGATGACCGCGTCGAACCAGCCGCAGCGGCGGTCACGGCCGGTGGTGACGCCCCGCTCGTGGCCGATGCGGCGCAGGGCCTCGCCGTCCTCGTCGAACAGCTCCGTCGGGAACGGGCCGGCGCCGACACGGGTCGTGTACGCCTTGAGGATGCCGATGACGCGGCTGATCTTCGTGGGGCCGACGCCCGCACCCGTGCAGGCACCGCCGGCGGTCGGGTTCGAGGAGGTCACGAAGGGGTACGTGCCGTGGTCGATGTCCAGGAGCGTGCCCTGGCCGCCCTCGAAGAGGACCACCTTGTCGTCGTCGAGGGCCTGGTTGAGGACCAGGACCGTGTCGGCGACGTACGGGGCGAGCTTGTCGGCGTAGCCCAGCAGTTCCTCGACGACCTGCTCGACGGCGATGGCGCGCCGGTTGTAGAGCTTGGTCAGGATCTGGTTCTTGACGTCGAGGGCCGCCTCGACCTTCTGCGTCAGGATCGACTCGTCGTACAGGTCCTGCACCCGGATGCCCACACGGTTGATCTTGTCCGCGTAGGTGGGGCCGATGCCCCGCCCCGTCGTGCCGATCTTGCGCTTGCCGAGGAAGCGCTCGGTGACCTTGTCGACCGTCACGTTGTAAGGCGTGATGATGTGAGCGTTGCCGCTGATCAGGAGCTTGGACGTGTCGACGCCGCGCTCGTTCAGACCGCTCAGCTCGGAGAGCAGGACCGACGGGTCGACGACGACGCCGTTGCCGATGACCGGAGTGCACTCCGGAGTGAGGATGCCGGAGGGGAGAAGGTGGAGGGCATACTTCTGGTCGCCGACGACGACCGTGTGGCCGGCGTTGTTGCCGCCCTGATAGCGGACCACGTAGTCGACGGATCCGCCGAGCAGGTCGGTGGCCTTCCCTTTACCCTCGTCACCCCACTGAGCACCGAGCAGCACAAGTGCGGGCACGCGCGTACACCCCTTCCGGGCGGGGCATGTCCAAGGTCGGGGGCGTACGCGGTGGCTTGAATGCTCACCGCGTGCACCGCGACCGCTGTTGGTCGCACACTGTGGACCCGGATGCCCCGGAATAGACGAAGCCCCTGGCGCAATAGCGCAAGGGGCTCTTGCACAAAGATGCTACCCGAGGAAGCGAGGCAGGACCGAGGTGGCAACTGGCGACCAGCTCCTCGTGGTCATCGACCCCCTCGCCCGTCACACGGACGGTGAGGCGGTAAGGATCGCGAAAGACGTGCTCAGCGCGGGTGCGGCGAGTACGAAAGTGTGCCTTCCGGAAGGGCCCGAGGAATTCGCTCGGGTGCTGGCGCGGCGGGGTTCCCGGCGGCCGGTGGTGGTCGGGGACGACCGTGCGCTGCTGCGCGCGGTGGCCCTTCTGCACCGGCAGCGGGAGCTGACGGCGTGCGCGTTGGCCATGGTTCCGGTGGGGCCGTCGCTGGGCCTGGCCCGGTCGCTGGGCGTGCCGACCGGTGCCGTGGCCGCCGCGCGGGCCGCCCTCGACGGGGTCGAACGACGGCTGGATCTGCTCGTCGACGACAGCGACGGGGTGGTGCTCGGCACCCTGCGGATCCCGGCGCCCGCGGGGGCGACCGCCCTCGACGCGGAGGCCGACGCGGACGCGGAGACGTCGGCCGAAGCGGAGGGCGAGGGCGAGGGCGACGGCGACACGTCGGGAACCGGGGCCGGGTCCGGCTTCGGCTCTGGCGCGCGGGCCGGTGTCGGGGCGGGGGGTGGCTCCTCCGGGCATCAGTCGTGGTTGCGGAACTGGCCGCAGTCCCTGGTGCGGACGTTGTCCGCGCATCCGCCCCGCATCAGGCGGGTCGCGCGGCCCGCCCGGATACGGGTCGCCTCCCCGGCCTCGGTCGGGCCCTCCCGGCTGCGGGTGGAGGTGGACGGGGTGACACTCGTCGACCTCGACCAGCCGGTGCAGGCGGTGTCGATCGCCCCCGGCACGGACGGCGGCGCGGACGTCGAGGTCAGGCCGGTGTCCGTGGGCGCCGAGGCCGCGCCGCTGCGGGCGGTGGGGCAGCGCGTGACGGTGTCCGGCGCGGACTTCCGCTACCGGGCGGACTCCCTGGTGGTGGCCGGACCGGTACGGACCCGGACGTGGACGGTGCGCGAAGGGGCGTGGGGGCTGACGTTGCCGGGGTGAGCGCGGCGGTCGAGGTGAGCGGCTTGCGGGGAGGGCGCCCGGCGGTGGTCGGGCGCCCTCGTTCATGTGGTCCGCGGCCGGTCGCCGGTGCGCGGGGTCCGGCCCGGAGGTGGCGTCAGCAGCCGGCGGCCCACGTGTGGGAGTCACCGTCGTCGTTGGCGGCGCCGTTGTAGCCGACCTCCTGGCCGGGGGTGAGGCAGATGGTCATGTGGCCGCCGAGGTTGCCGCTGGAGTAGACCTTGACGTGGTCCTTGATGCCGGCGCCGGAGATTCCGTGGTTGGCCCAGGAGGAGTCCTCGTCGGCGATGTTGCTCTCCCACCAGTGGTCGTCGCCCGGCCACTCGATCTTCATGCCGGAGAAGTTGGCGTCGGTCCACACGCAGAAGTTGCCGCTGCCGCAGGCGGCCGCCTGCGCGGAGCCCGAGGCGGTGAGGACGACTCCGGCGGACAGCAGCGCGGCGGAGAGCAGAGCGGTACAGCGCTTCATGGTCGAACGGGTCACGGTCGAACGGGTCACGGTCGAGCGAGTCACGGTGGTACGGGTCCTTTCGGTGGGGGGTTTTCTTCTCGATGGGGGGTTTTCTTCTCGGTGGAGGGTTTTCTTCTCGGCGGGGGTCGGTTCTTCTCGGTGGCGCGCCGGATCAGGACGACGTGTGGTCGTTCCGGCGCTGGAGCAGGGCTTCGGCCTCGGTGAGGGCGCGGGTCCGCAGCCGCCGCCAGTCGGCGAGTTCGGCGCCGCGGTCGGCGCGGACCTCGGCGAGCGTGCGGTCGCTGTGGGCGGCCTCGGGCCTGAGGTTGTTGACGATCGTCGACGTACGGAACCAGCGGCGCTGGTCGCCGTAGAGCCGTCGCTGGGCGGCGGCGAGACAGCCGTCGGTGTGGGCGCGGACGACGTACCCGGTGGGCAGCCGCAGCGACAGCTCGGTACGGCCCGCGCCGAACATCGCCTCGGCGACCCGCTCCCGCTCGGCGTCCGGCGGCGGACTCCCTCCCGGCCGCGGGGGTGTGAGCCCCTGCCGGACGAGGCAGTCGTCGGTGAGCCGCTGGGTCGCCGCCTTGATGACGTCGTCGGGCGACATCCGGGACGGCGCCGGGGCGGCCGTACAGCCGGTGAGGACCGCCCCGCCGAGGAGGAGCAGCCCGCACCCCAGCAGGCCGACGGCGACCGGCCCGCCGCGACGGGCCGGCCCGGTCGAAGGCCGGGACGGGGGCGAGAGCGTGGGTGGCGTGGGCGTGGGAGACGGCGTGCTCGGGGGCGTGGTCAACCCGCCTCGCACCCCATCTTCGTGTCGCTGACGCCGTCGAACTTGGTCGCCCAGTCGCTCCAGTCGTCGTCGTAGTCGTCGGGGCGGATCTCGCGGTAGAGGCAGCCGCCGCCGGCGCGGAAGTGGATGGCGTAGACGCTGACCTGGGCGTGGGAGTCGAAGGAGTAGGCGTGGCGCTTCACGCGGGGCTCGGCCTCGCGGTAGCCGGGAGGCGCGTAGTCCCAGGCGCCGCCGGGGCCCATCTGGCCGCGCTCGGCCCAGAAGTACACATGGCCGGGCGGGACGGCGGCGGGGGCGGTGGGCGCGGCCGGGACGGCGGGGGCCGCGGACGCGAGAAGCGCGGCGAGGGCGGCGGCCGGGACGGCGAGACGGCGGCTGAGGCGGAGGGAGGGACCTCCGGCGAGGCGGCGGGCGGGACGGCTCGTGGGACGGCTCATGCGGTGATTCCCCGTGGCTGGCGTTGACGTGGTCGGACGCGGTCGGCCGGAGCCGACGCGGTGACCTTCCCAGCCTTTGTGCCGGTATGCGAGGTATCACCCGATCAGGGGCCCTATGAATTCGGGGAGTTGACGTCTCGCGGAAGGCTCAAGTGTTCCTCTGAAGTGGCCGGGAGCGGGGTTGCGGGGCCCCGCCGCCGGTGACACTGCCGGCAGACGGGGTGTCTGGCGGGCGGGGCGCACCGGGTCGCCGACAGCGCCGTGATCACGCTGGCCGAGCGCGGCCTGCTCACGGTGCGGGGCACACGCGTCGTGTTCGAGGGACCCGTCGTGCTCCCCCGTGGGCCGGTCCGGCGCGGCATCGCCGGGGTCCAGCCGATCCCGTCCGGCCTGGGCAGGGCACTGATCCGCATGGGCAAGGCCCTGGACAACGACTACGGCCACGGGACCGGTTCTGACTCCGGCTCCGGCTCCGACTGGGGTTCGGGGTCGGACAGCGGCTCGGGGGTGGGTTCGATTGCGGCGGTGGGGGTGGCGGGGGCGGGGGCGACTGAAACGCTGTCTGGGCAGTCCTGGCGAGCGATCACGGACCGGCTGTCACAGACCCGTGCGTTGACTGGTCCTTCTCGTGTGCGCCTCCCGATCGGGCGGCGCACCGGGTGCGGCGGAGGGTGCCGGGTCCGTCGGGAAGCGTGTGAGTGAACGGAGACAGTGATGAAGATCGTGGTCGTCGGTGGTACCGGGCTCATCGGCTCGCAGGTGGTCGCGCTCGTGCGCGAGAAGGGTCACGAGGCCGTGGTCGCCGCTCCTTCCACGGGCGTCGACACTCTCACCGGGGAGGGCCTCGCGGAGGCGGTGAAGGGCGCGGACGTGGTCGTGGACGTGTCGAACTCCCCCTCGTTCGAGGCGGAGGCGGCGCTGGACTTCTTCACGCGCGCCGGGCGCAACCTGGTCGCGGCCGAGAAGGAGGCCGGTGTCGGCCACCACGTCGTCCTCTCCATCGTCGGCGTCGACCAGGTGCCCGACTACGGCTACTACCTGGCCAAGGTCGCCCAGGAGAACGCGGTGCGTGACGGCGGGGTGCCGTACAGCGTCGTGCGGGCCACCCAGTTCTTCGAGTTCATCGCCCCGGTGATGGACATGTCCACCCAGGGCACGGAGGTGCGGCTGTCGTCCACGCGGCTGCGGCCGATCGCGTCCGCCGAGGTCGCGGCGGCCGTCGCCGAGGCGGCGCTCGGCGCACCGTCGAACGGGGTCCGTGACATCGCGGGCCCCGAGATCCTGCCGCTCGCCCGGCTCGCCGAGATCACGCTGGCGGCGAAGCCGGACGGCCGTACGGTCGTCACCGACGAGACCGCCGGTCTCTTCGCGAGCATGCCGGACGTCCTCACGGGCGACGACACCGCGCACCTGGCGAGCACCCGCTACGAGGACTGGCTGAAGCAGCGCTGATCAGGAACTGGCTCAAGGAGCGCTGACCAGGCACTCGCTCAAGCAGCGCTGACCAGGGGCTCCCGGGGCCCGGGCGGGCCGTTCCGCTACGTCCGGCCGCACGCGACCCGGTGGGCCGAGCGCTCGTACGCCCGTAGCTTGGCCGGGGTCAGGATCCAGTAGAGCCCGTCGATGCCGTCCGGGCCCACCGTGGCGCTCACCAGGGCCACGGTGGCGCCGTCCCTGACGAGCCGCAGGCTGGGCCGGCCGTTGGCCTCGACCACGTCGTACTCGGCGCCCGGGAAGAACTTCCTGGCGAAGGCGCTGATCCTGGCCACCCGCCCGGCGCCCGTGACCTCCAGACGGGCCACACCGCGCATGCCGTTGCCGTCGGCGTAGGCGACGACGTCGGCGGAGAGCACTCCTTCGAGCGCGGCGACGTCACCGTGGCGTGCCGCCGCGACGAACGCTTCCAGCAGCCGCCGGTGTTCCGCCGTGCCGACGGGGTCGCGGCGCTCGGCGGACAGCCGTTTGCGGGCCCGGCTGACGATCTGCCGGGTGTTGGCCTGGGTCACCTGGAGCATGTCGGCGATGTCGTCGTACGGGTAGTCGAAGGCCTCCCGCAGGACGTAGGCCGCCCGCTCCACCGGGTTGAGCTTCTGCAGGACGAGCAGCACGGCCAGTTCCACCGCCTCGCCGCGCTCCGCGCCGACCTGCGGATCCACGCTGGTGTCCACGGGCTCCGGCAACCAGGGCCCGACGTACGCCTCGCGGCGGACCCGCGCCGACTGCGCCACGTTGATCGCGAGCCGCGTCGTCGCCTTGGCCAGGAACGCGCCGGGGTCCAGCACGGCGGCACGGTCGGCCCCCTGCCACCGCACCCACGCCTCCTGCACGACGTCCTCGGCCTCGGACACGCTCCCCAGCACCCGGTACGCGATCCCGAACAGCCGCGAGCGCAGGCGCTCGAACACCTCGGCCGCCTCGTCCAGCGAACCGCCGGGGGCGGTGAGGGCGGGGGCGACTGCCCCCGGCTGTCGCCCCCCGTCCGGTACTCCTCCGGGCCGTGACCGTCGCTCGTCCATGCCGCCGATGCCTCCGGAATCGATCACCACCACCCCCTCGCCGGATCCTACGGCGGCCGCGCGGAGCGGTCGGCACGTCCACGGGGCCCCGGGCAGGGCGTTTCGGCCACGCCGCCGCGCAGGGTCAGGTGGGGAGGAAGTCCGGCCACCACGGGGGACGTTGCCCGGGCAGAGGGGCGCGGGGTACGCGTCCGGGATGCCCAGCCAGGTCACGAGAAACCACGTGAACCACAGCGTGAACAGCCCCCACGGCCGGCGCCGCCCCTCGGTGACGGCGTCCGAGCGTGCCGTGCAGAACGAGCCAGGGGACCGCCGCGGCGACCCAGATGACCGGGGCGAGGAAGAACAGCGTGATGCCCTTCCCGCAGCGCCGACGTCGCATGCGGCCCATGCCCTCCCGATGGCGACGACCGACACCACCGTGGTCCCGCCATTACCCCTGCCGTAGACGCGGAGAGCAGCGACGGGCGCGGCCCTTGACCGGCGACCCCGCCCTTCCCAGGGGTCGGCAATAAAATGTTGACAACGAATCGTTTGCATCCGAGGCTGTACGCATGACCTCGAAGCCCTCGGATGCGTCGACGCCGCCCCAGGACCCCTCCGACCCGTTCACGCCCCCGAGCGCCGACGAGGCGCGGGCGCAGCGGACGTACACCTCCTTGTTCCGTATCGCCGAGCGGCACGCGGCCACGGACGGGCAGCGCCGTCGGCAGGCGCACCCGCACGTGCTGGGCCCGCACGAGGCCGTGCGGCTGGTGTCGTTCCTGCTCAGTGGCGCCGCGCTGCTGGAGGACGGGGAACCGGAGGTCGACCGGGCGGACATCACCGCCGCGCTGAGCCTCGTCCCGCTGGCCCGCGCGGAGATGGACGAGTTGGAGGTCGGACTTCTGGAGATGGCCCGGGGCCGGGGCATGACCTGGCCGGAGATCGCGTTCGGGCTGGGCCTCCAGACCCCGCAGGCCGCCCGCCAGCGCTACGAACGCCTGGCGAGCCGTACGGAAAGGCCCGCCGAATCCGTCGAGTAGCGGAGAGCGTCGGGCACCGGGCACCGCAACCGGGCGCCGGGAGCCGGGAGCGGGCACAGGGGCCTCCGGAGTCAGTCCCCGCCGAACAGCTGGTCGCGGTGGATGCGCCAGCGGGCCATCATCGCCTCCACCTCCACCTCGACGAACTCGAAGAACGCGAGGGTCTCGCCGAGGCGGCGCCCCGCCGGGCTGTCGGCGCCGAGGCTCGCGACGCCCTCGCGCAACGCGTCCTCCCACCGCTTCATGATCGCCTCACGGTTGGTGAGGGCCTCGTACCACTGGTCGCTGTGGACGCGGTAGCGCTCACGCCGTGAACCGGGCTCACGCTCGCGTGACACCAGGTGCACCTGGGCCAGGTAGCGGACGGCGCCCGACACGGCGGCGGGGCTGATCCGCAGCTGTTCGCCCAGCTGGGCGGAGGTCAGCGCGCCGGTGTCGGAGGCGAGGAGCGCGGCGAAGACCCGGGCCGGCATCCGCGGCATCCCGGCCTCGACGAGCTGCGCCGCGAAGTGCTCGACGAAACGCGAGACCGCCTCGGGGTCCCGCCCCGCGCCCTCCTCGGACTCGGCACCGAGCCCGGCCCTGATCGTGCCCTCGGACTCGGCCTCAAGCTCGGCTTCGGCCTCGGGCTCAGTCTCGGAGCCGGACTTCGATTCCGCCATCTCTGGATCATCTCCCCTGGTCAGGCGCCCCAGTCACACCGCAGCCCCCTACCGATCAGTCTACTGTCGATTCATACGCTTCCTTAACTTCACAAATTTCTGAAGTAAGCGTACGTTCTGAAGCATGACGAAGGCCAACCCAGCCATCGAGGTCTCCGGACTCCACAAGTCCTTCGGACGGACCCACGCGCTCGCCGGACTCGACCTGACCGTCGCGTCCGGCGAGGTCCACGGCTTCCTCGGTCCCAACGGCGCCGGCAAGTCCACCGCCATCCGCGTCCTCCTCGGCCTGCTCCGCGCCGACGCCGGGGCCACCCGGATCCTCGGCCGCGACCCGTGGAAGGACGCGGTGGAGGTGCACCGCCGCATCGCGTACGTACCCGGCGACGTCACCCTCTGGCGGAACCTGTCCGGCGGCGAGGTGATCGACCTCTACGGCCGTCTGCGCGGAGGCCTCGACGCCGGCCGCCGGGCCGACCTGATCGAACGCTTCGAGCTGGACCCGACGAAGAAGGGCCGCACCTACTCGAAGGGCAACCGCCAGAAGGTCGCCCTCGTCGCCGCGTTCGCCTCCGACGTCGACCTGCTCATCCTCGACGAACCGACCTCCGGCCTCGACCCGCTGATGGAGGAGGTCTTCCAGCACTGCGTCCGCGAGGAACGCGGCCGGGGCCGCACCGTCCTGCTGTCGTCCCACATCCTCAGCGAGGTCGAGGAGTTGTGCGACCGGGTGAGCATCATCCGCAAGGGCGTCACCGTCGAGAGCGGCTCCCTGGCCGACCTGCGCCATCTGACCCGTACGGCCGTCGCCGCCGAACTCGCCTCCCCGCCGGGCGACCTGTCCCGCCTCCCCGGCGTCCACGATCTCGACGTCCAGGGCAACCGGGTCCGCCTCCAGGTCGACACCAGCGAACTCGACGCCGTCCTGCGCTCCCTGACCGAGTCGGGCGTACGGTCCCTCACCTCGACCCCGCCCACGCTGGAGGAACTGTTCCTGCGGCACTACCAGGACGTCCGGGGCGACGCCGCCGCCCGCTCACCGGAGAGGACGGCCGCGCGATGACCGCCGTCGACAACGCCTCCGCGTCCGCGCCCTCGCCATCGGGGTCGTCCTCGTCCTCGTCCACGTCCACGTCCGCGTTCGCCGTGCGGTCCGGTGCGGGACGCCAACTGGCCGGTACGGGCATCCTGTTGCGGTTCGCCCTACGGCGGGACCGGGTGATGGTGCCGGTCTGGGTCGCGGTGACGGGACTGATGGTCCTCTCCATGCCGAACAGCCTGCGCAGCCTGTACGGTACCGCCGCCGAACGCGCCGACCTGATGCGCCAGATGACCACCAACTCGTCGCTGCGCGCCCTGGTCGGGCCGGTGTTCGATGACTCCCTCGGCGCCCTGACCGCATGGCGCGTCGGCGTCTACGCCGGTGCCCTCGCCGCCGTGATGAGCCTCCTCGTCGTCATCCGCCACACCCGCGACGAGGAGGAGAGCGGCCGTCTGGAGGTGGTCGTGTCGGGGACGGTGGGGCGCCGGGCGCCGTTGACGGCGGCGCTGCTCATGGCGGCGCTCGCGAACGGCGCGCTGGCGCTGCTGGTCGCGGCCGGGCTCGCCGGGCAGGGCGCGGCGGGCGCGCTCGCCTTCGGGCTGGGGATCGCGGGCGTCGGGATGGTGTTCGCGACGATGGCCGCGGTGGTCGCTCAGCTGACGGAGAGCGCGCGGCTGGCGCGAGGGCTGACGGCGGGGATGCTGGGGGCGGCGTTCGCGCTGCGGGCGGCGGGCGACGCGTCCGCGAACGAAGGTTCGTCTTTTTTGACGTGGTCGTCACCGCTGGGGTGGCTCGAAAACGAGCGTTCGTTCGCGCATGAGCGCTGGTGGGTGCTGTTGCTGTTCGTCGGGGCCGCCCTGGTCCAGGGCGTGGTGGCCTACGCGCTCGCCGGGCGCCGGGACGTCGGCATGAGCTTCCTGTCGACCCGGCCGGGACCGGCGACGGGCCGCCTGGCGACGGCGGGCGCGCTGGCCTGGCGCTTGCAGCGGGGCAGCGTGCTCGGCTGGAGCATCGGGTTCTTCCTCGCCGGGCTGGTCTACGGCGGGCTGACCGAGGGCGCGGCCGACCTGGTCGCCGACAACGAGGGCGCCCGCCAGATCTTCGAACGCATGGGCGGCCGGTCCGGGCTCACGGACGCGTTCCTCGCGTCGATGATCGGCATGCTCGGGCTGATCGCCGCGCTCTACATCGTCGGTGCCGTCCTGCGGCTGCACAGCGAGGAGACCTCGGGCCGGGCCGAGCCCCTCCTCGCCAACGCCGTGGGCCGGCTGCGGTGGGCCGCCGGCCACCTGACCGTCGCCTTCGCCGGCTCCGTGTGGATCTTGCTGCTCGCCGGCCTGGGCTTCGCCCTCGGCTACGGCAAGGAGTTCGGCCCCATCCTGGGCGCCTGCCTCGTCCAGGTCGCCGGGGTGTGGGTCATCGGCGGTGTCGCCGTCCTCGTGCACGGCCTCGCCCCCCGGGCGGCCATGGCGGCGTGGGGCGTCGCCGGCGCCGTCCTCCTGATCGGCTGGATCGGCCCGGCGCTCGACGCCCCCCAGGCCGTCCTCGACCTCTCCCCCTTCGGCCACCTGCCGAAGCTGCCGGGCGGAGACATGGATGGGGGCCCGGTACTGACCCTGATCGGGCTCGCGGTCGCCCTGGTGACGGCGGGCCTGGCGGGCCTGCGACGCCGGGACGTCGTCATGAGCTGACGCCGGACACCGGGCGGCGGGCGGCGAGCACCAGGGCCGTCGGCGGTGCGGCGAGGGCCGGGGCGGTCGGGTCGGAGGAGCAGGCCGCGAGAACCGTGGAGGAGAGGGCCGCGTCCCTGTCCTCATGGAGGGGCCGGAGGCGCGGGACGGGGTGGACGGGCTGGACGAAGCGGGCGGGCGGGGGAGGCGGTCCGATCGGCAGAGCGCGCTGGCGTGCGCGGGGTGCGCGGGGTGGGCGCTGTCGGCGGTGGGGGCGACCGCAGCCTCACTCGCGTGGGCGTCCTCGTCCCGGACCCGGCGCCACATGGGCGGCGGTTTCGAGGGCGAGGGCACCGACTACACCGTCCTCGTCACCGAACTCCCCCTGGTGGCCGCGGCCGGAGCCACGCCCGCCCTCCTCGGCCTGCTGATCGGGCTGCTGCTGAACCGACGACGTCGACGGTCTTGAGCAGACCACGAACGTTCGCGAGGAGCTGTGTGGACGAGGGCGGAGACAGGTCGGAGACGGTGGTCGGCTACAGCACGTCGACGTAGTCGCCGGTCGCCTTCACGGCGGGAGTGGTGGAGGAACCGGCGAAGTACCAGCGCCAGTAACCGTCCGTGGACGCGGTGACCGTGGTCGCCAGAGCACCCGTGCCGGAGGTGTACACAGTCTTGACGGTGCTGTACGTGGTCGTGCCGGCCTTGCGGAACTGCAGCTTGACGGGCTGGTTGGTGTAGCCGCGGTAGTCGAGCGTGTCCCAGTTGGCGCGGGTCAGCGTGCCGGTGACGTTGAGGGTCTTGCCCTTGGTGACCGGCTCCGGGCTCGCGTTCGCGGACAGCTTGGCGTGCCGCTGCAGCCGGGTCGTGGTGTACGCGTCCCGTACCGTCCAGCTGCCGTCGTTGGCCGAGACCGTGACCCAGACCTTCCAGGTGCCGGCGTCGGCGTTGGTGACCCACCAGTCCGGTTCGAAGGTGAACGTCTTCGAGCAGGTGGAGGTGGTGGCGCTGGAGGCCGAGACGACGCAGTCCGCGGGCGTGGTGTCCTCGTTGGGCGTGATGTAGCCGTCGGGGTCGTCGGGGTCGGCCCCGCGCCACAGATGGAAATCGGCGTCCCAGATCCCCGAGGGGTCGGTGGCGGTCACCGAGACGGTGACCGTCCTGTCGGCGGTGTCGATCACGATGTCCTTGCCGCTGCTGAAGGCGACCTTCGTGATCTGGATGTCGCCGACTATCTCGTCCGCGGACGCGGACGGGCCGGTGACGCCGCCCAGCACGGTGGCGGCGACGAGCCCGGCGAAAAGCGCGTGCTTGCGCATGCATCTCCCTAGCGAGTGACGATCCGACCCCTGCCGGCGTGTACAAGCCCTATGAGCCCCGGGTGCCCTGCGAGCGCGACGGCGTCGACCGGCGCACGGTGGCCCCCTGCGCGCGGCCGAAGTACGGCCCATGTGCGACCGGCGAACCGGCTCACACGACGAACGCCGTACGCACCTCGGACGACGATCGTCGTACGCGGCTCACGCGACGAGCGGCGTACGCCGAAGGGCGACGGCCGACGCGGGCGGTCGGACGAACAGGCCAACCGTAGTGATCAAGCCAACCGATGACAACAAGCCAACGGATGCCCCTCCGATGCCCCTCGGTCGGCGGACGTAACAGCCGCGCACTGCCGGGGAGCGGCGCGCTCTACGCCACCTCCACCTGGAGTCCCTCCAGCCCCCGGATCACGAAGTTCGGCTTGCGCTTCGGCTCCGTCGCGAGGGTCAGGGTGGGGGCCTTCTGCAGCAGGGCCGTCATCGACGCCGCCAGCTCGATCCGGGCGAGGGGCGCGCCGATGCAGTAGTGGATACCGGCGCTGAACGAGATGTGCGGGTTCTCCTGACGGGTGAGGTCCAGCTTCTCCGGGGAGGCGAAGACGGCCGGGTCGTGGTTCGCGGAGCCGAACAGCATGGCGATCTCCGCGCCCCGCGGGACGGTCGTGCCGTCGATCTCGATGTCGTCCAGCACCCAGCGCTCGAAGAGCTGGAGCGGGGTGTCGTACCGCATCAGCTCCTCCACGGCCGTCGGCACCAGCGAGTGGTCCGCGCGCAGGGCCGCCAGCTGGTCGGGGTTGCGGAACAGCGCCCACCAGCCGTTCACAGTGGCGTTCACCGTCGCTTCGTGGCCCGCGTTCAGCAGCAGCACACAGGTCGAGATCATCTCCTGCTCGGTGAGCCGGTCGCCCTCGTCGTACGCCGCGATCAGACCCGAGATCAGATCCTCGCCCGGCTTCTCCCGACGGTGCGCGATCAGCTCCCGGAGGTACTCCGAGAACTCCACCGACGCCCGCACCGCCTTCTTCGCCGTCGCCTCCGACGGGCTCAGCTCGTACATCCCGCAGATGTCCGCCGACCAGGGCCGCAGCGGCGCCCGGTCCGACTCCGGGACACCGAGCATCTCGGCGATCACCGCCACCGGGAGCGGCTCCGCGACGTCCGTCAGCAGATCACCGCCGCCGGCCTCGACCAGCCGGGCCACCAGGTCGCCCGCCAGCCCCTCCACATACGGCTTCAGCCGCTCCACCGTGCGCGGTGTGAACGCCTTCGACACCAACCGTCTGATCCGGGTGTGGTCCGGCGGCTCCAGGTCCAGCATCCCGTGGTCGTTCAGCGTGTGGAACGGCTCGTGCTCCGGCGGCGGCGCGGTGCGGCCGAAGTCCTCGTGGGTGAACCTGTGCTGGTACGTCCGGCCCAGGCGCCGGTCCCGCAGCAGCGCCGAGACGTCCGCGTGGTGGGCGACGAGCCACTGGTTCGTGGGCTCGAAGTACCGCACCCGGCCCAGCGCCCGCAGCTCGGCGTACGCCGGGTACGGGTCCGCGAGGAAGTCGGGGTCCCACGGGTCGAAAGCGAGAGGGGAAGCAGGTGCCATGAACGGACGCTAACCCGCGACCCACCTCCCTGAACAGAGCCGACCTGCCGCATGACCTCGACAAACCCTCCTGGAGGGCCCGGTCCCTCCCCGTGCCGGCCGTGCGGTGTGTTCGCCCGAGGTGAGGCTCCCGCGCCGCACGGCGGCGGTCGGATCAGCTCATCGGATCAGCTCAGGTGGCGGGCGAAGAACCGTATGGTGCTGTCCAGTTCGAAGCGCGGGATCTCCCCGTGCCCGCCCGGGTTGGCGTGCAGGGTCTTCTCGGCCGACCCCAGGGCGTCGAACAGGGCGAGCCCCTGTTCCCTGGGCACCCGCTCGTCGTCCCACTGCACCAGGAACTCCACCGGGACCGTGATCCGCCGGGCGGCCTCCGCCGAGGCCAGGGCCCCGCCCAGGCCCAGTACCGCCGCCCGGACCCGGGGCTCGGCGGCGACGAACGGAACACCGAGCCCGCATCCCAGGGACACCCCCCAGTAGCCCACCGGCCCGGTGCCGACGAACGGAAGCTCCTGCACGGCGTCCAGGACCGCCCGCCACTCCGGGACGGTCCGGCGCGCCACGAGCGCCTGGAACCCGGCGATCAGCGGAGCCAGCTCCTCCCCGGCAGCCGCCCGGGCCTGGTTCTCCGCCACTATCCGGTCGTAGTTCTCGTCCTTGGGCCGGTCACCGTGTCCCGGCACATCCACCGCGACGACGGCGAACCCGCACTCGGTGACGAAACGCAGCGCACGCGCCACGACACCGGGCGCCTTCTTGTGCTGTCCGCCGCCGTGGCCCATCACGATCAGCGGACGCGGACCGACGGCACCGTCCGGCGTCCACAGCACGCCGGGGATCTCGTCGAGGGTGAAGAGGTGTTCGCGGACGCCGTCGGACGACGTCTCGGAGTTGAAACGCATGAGCGGTTCAAGCCTTTCGGGATGCCTTCTGCGGGCGCTCCCTAGGCCATGCGAGGGAGGGAGCCCCGACCTGTCACAGCGTTGATCGGTCTCACCTCCTCGGTTCGCGGCGAAGCACGGCGGTGCCGAACGTACCACGAGGGGATCTTCGGGCCGGCTCAGCCGGGGGTGACCAGCCTGGCCTCGTAGGCGAAGACCGCCGCCTGGGTACGGTCACGGAGGCCCAACTTCACCAGGACCCGGCTGACATGGGTCTTGATGGTCGACTCCGCCACGACCAGGCGCTCGGCTATCTCGGAGTTGGAGAGCCCCTGGGCGATCAGGACGAGCACCTCCGTCTCGCGGTCGGTCAGCTCCCCGTAGGCCAGCTGGGCGGCCGCCGAGGGGCGGGGTGTCTCGGCCAGCTTGGAGAACTCGGTGATCAGACGCTTGGTGACCGACGGAGCGAGCAGCGCCTCCCCGGCGGCCACCACCCGGACCCCTTCGGCGAGCTGGCGGGCCGAGGCGTCCTTGAGCAGGAAGCCGGAGGCGCCCGCGCGCAGCGCCTGGTACACGTACTCGTCGAGGTCGAACGTGGTCAGCACCAGCACCTTGGCGCCGCCGTCGGCCGCCACGATCTCCCGTGTGGCCTCGATGCCGTTCATCTCCGGCATGCGGATGTCCATGAGGACGACGTCCGGGGACAGCTCCCGGACACGGTCGACGGCGTCCCGGCCGTTGACCGCCTCGCCGACCACCTCGATGTCCGGCATCGCGCCGAGCAGTACCGAGAAGCCCTCGCGGACCATCATCTGGTCGTCGGCGATCAGTACACGGATCGTCATGCGTCGTCCTCGCTCGCACTGGCCACCGGCAGGAACACCGTCACCTCGTAGCCTCCGTCGTCCGTCTCGCCCGTGGTCATCTCGCCGTTCAGCATCGTGACGCGCTCACGCATGCCGGTGATGCCGTGGCCGGCGCCGTGCGTGGACTTCACCAGGGTCACCTCCGGGGATGGGCCGTTGACGATGCGCAGGCCCAGCCCGCCCAGGACGTAGCCGATCTCCACGCGGGCCGTCGCTCCGGGCGCGTGCCGCAGGGTGTTGCTGAGGGCCTCCTGGACTATTCGGTACGCCGACAGCTCCACTCCCTGCGGGAGTTCCCGCACCGCTCCGGTGACGGCCTTCTCGACGGTCAGGCCGGCCTCCCGCACATTGGCGAGCAGGCCGTCGAGGTCGGCGAGGGTGGGCTGCGGGGCGTCCGGGGCCTCGTAGTCCTCGGCGCGGACGACACCGAGGACGCGGCGCAGTTCGGTGAGCGCGGCCACCGCGTTCTCCCGGATGGTGGCGAACGCCTGCTCCAGCTCGGGCGGCGGGTTCTCCACGCGGTAGGGCGCGGCCTCGGCCTGGATGGCGACCACCGACATGTGGTGGGCGACCACGTCGTGCAGCTCGCGGGCGATCGTCGTGCGCTCCTCCAGGAGGGTCCGCTTGGAACGCTCGTGCTCGGTCACCGTCTGCTGGGCGGTCACCTCCCGCTGGGCCGTGCGCCGTATCTGCCACACGGACACGGACAGGAGGACGAAGGCCGCGACGGTCAGCATCGGCCCGGTGTTGGCGCTGTAGTAGCCGTAGTTCATGTAGCGGGAGGAGAAGAACGTCTCGGCGAGCAGGCTGTAGAGCGCGGTGACGCCCCACATCCACGCGGCGATCCGGGGCCTGGTGCGCAGGGCGACGACCGTGAGGACGATGACGTGGGTCACGAAGGCGCCGGGGATCCACGGCCAGTCGTTGAAGTCGCTGCCGATCACGGTGCCGATCACGGTGGCGCCCATGGAGGCCCAGAAGGCGCCGACGGGCCTGGCGAGCGTCAGCAGGACCGCCGTCAGGGAGAGGACGGCCGTGATCATCTGGGTGAGATCACTGCCTCCGTTGCCCTCCAGCGAGGCGTACATCGCTATCAGGGCGCCGAAGATCACCGTCGCGTGCGGGGCCCAGACGGCGCGCTCGCGCAGCCGCAGGGGCAGCTGCCGGACGAACGGGCCGTTCAGTCGCATGCGGGGCAGGGGTCGGTAGGCGAAGGCGTCGTGGAACATGTCCTGCCACAGACCGTTCAGAGCGTTGACGGCGAGTCTGAACTCCGGGCTGCGTTCCTTGGCACCCCGTCGCGGTGGCGTGGGCTGGGTGTGAGTCGTCTCGGTCACGTGGAAAACGGTAGGCGGGGGGCGGGGTCGCCGTCGTCACCAGTGAGGAGGGTCTGTCCCGGTCCGTCTCAGGTACTACGGGGTGCGCGTATCGGCCCGGCACCGGTCCGGCACCGGTCCGCCGACGCGGTCAGTAGCCCGTGGGCCGGACCAGGCCACACTCGTAGGCGAAGACCGCGGCCTGGGTGCGGTCGCGCAGGCCCAGTTTCACCAGGATGCGGCCCACGTGGGTCTTCACGGTCTGTTCGGCGACGACGAGGCGCTGGGCGATCTCCGCGTTGGACAGGCCCTGGGCGATCAGGGACAGCACTTCCGTCTCCCGCTCGGTCAGGTCGCCGACGCGGTCCTTCAGCGGAGCCCGGGGTGGCGTGCCGAGGCGGGAGAACTCGGCGATGAGTCTGCGGGTGATGCCGGGCGCGAGCAGGGCGTCGCCCGCGGCCACGACCCGGACCGCTTCGGCGAGCTGGTCCGCGGAGGCGTCCTTGAGGAGGAACCCGGACGCTCCCGCGCGCAGGGCCTCGTAGACGTACTCGTCGAGGTCGAAGGTCGTGAGCACCAGGACCTTGATGTGCGGGTTCTCGGTGGTGATGCGGCGGGTGGCCTCGATACCGCCGAGCTCGGGCATGCGGATGTCCATCAGGACGACCTGCGGGGCGAGGTCGGCGACCTTGTCGATGGCGTCGAGGCCGTGCACCGCCTGGCCGACGACGTCGATGTCGGGCTGGGTGTTGAGCAGCACCGAGAAGCCCTGCCGGACCATCTGCTGGTCGTCGGCGATCAGTACGCGGATGGTGCTGCTCGTCATGGAGTGCGTTCTCCTGTCGTGTCCGCGCGGGCCGAGGGGCCACGGGGCGCGGGCGGTCGGTGGTCGGGGTGGGGGTCTGGGGCGGTGGTGTCGTTGCCGGGGCCGCCGTCCTTCGGGAGGAAGGCGACCACCGCGAAGCCGCCATGGGAGGTCTCGGCCGCCATGAGGGTGCCACCGAGCATGGCGGCACGCTCGCGCATGCCCAGCAGGCCGTGGCCGGCGCCGGGGGACGGCGGGGCGGGCCGCTGGGGCCGGGAGTTGATCACCCGGACCTGCAGGCCGCGCGGGAAGTGGGTGAGTTCCACCCGGACGGTGGAGCCGGGTGCGTGCCGCAGGGCGTTGCTGAGCGCTTCCTGGACTATCCGGTACGCCGACAGTTCCACGCCGGGCGGCAGGGGACGCGCCTCGCCCTCGGTCTCCACGGTGACCGCCAGACCGGCCGCGCGGGTGTTCTCCACGAGGGCGTCGAGACGGGCGAGCGTCGGCTGCGGGGTGTGCGGGGCGGCGCCTTCGGCGGCGGCCGCTATGCCGTGCGGGTCGTCGGGACCCGGCGGGTGTTCCGAGCGCAGGACCCCGAGGACGCGGCGGAGTTCGGTGAGGGCCTCCAGGGCGTTCTGGCGGATGCCGTGGAGGTTCTCCTTCAGCTCCTCGGACGGGTTCTCCACCAGGTGGGGGGCGACCTGCGCCTGGATGGAGATCACCGACATGTGGTGGGCGACGACGTCGTGCAACTCGCGGGCGATACGGCTGCGTTCTTCCAGGAGGGTGCGGCGGGCGCGCTCCTCCGCGGTGATCCCGGCCTGTTCGACGAGTTGGGTACGGGCTTCGCGGCGGCCCCGCATGGTGCTGCCGAGCAGGACGACGCCGAGGAACAGGGCGAGGGCGAGAGGGCTCGTCGACGAGTAGTGGGAGGCGCCGATGAGTCCCTCGACGACGAAGGTGAGCAGCGTGGTCAGCGCCAGCACCTCGACGGCCACCCGGGTGGGCAGCCGCAGCGCGAGCAGGAAGAGGATCACGGCGTGTGCGATGAGGCCGGGCGGACTCCATGGCCAGGGGACGTCGGCGACGGTCGCGGGAGCGGGCAACGGGAACCCGAACTCCGGCCGCTGCGTGAGCAGCTGTGCCCGTGCGCCCAGGGCCACGACGACGGTGACCGCCGTCGACGCCCACCACGCCGGGACCGGCCACCACAGGGCCAGCACCACCGCCGCGGCCTGCACACCGGCGCCCAACAGGGCGTACTCGGGGCCCAGTTCGTAACCGTCGCCTATCTGGTCGAGGTTGGCGAGCAGATCGACGAACGCGATCAGGACGATCACGCCGTGCGGGAGCCAGCGCAGCCAGACGGACGGCGGCAGCGGATGGGAATCGCCGTTCAGCAGGTCCGCGCGCAACACCCGCAGCCCTGTGGTCAGTCGCTTCTCCACGGCACTCATCCGGGACAGCCTAGGCATGCCGCACCCCTTCGGCTCGCGGCTTCTCCGGGAGGCGGGGATGTGAAGTGCTCCGGTGCGGCGGCGACGTGCGGTGCGGGGCGGCCTTCGATACGGCGGTCAGGGCTGTCCGCGGGTCCCGCCGGGTGCGGCGGGCCGCTCGCGGGGTCCTGGTCTCATGGATGTGGAAGGCGGCCCAGCAGAGCAGCAGGGCCAGGGCGAACACCGGGAGCCAGGCCAGACGAGCCGCTGTCCAGGCCGGGTTGTCGGGGAGCGTGTGGAGGCCGGGGAGGTGGCCTGCCGTCAGGGCCGTGGCGATGGTGGCCATCAGGGCGGTCTGGTGCCAGAGGAACACCGTCATCGCCGACAGGTTGACCAGGGCCACCGCCGCCCAGGCCAACGGGCGTCGTCCCAGGGTCCGGCGGAGCGGGCCGCGGAGCAGCAGGGCCAGACCGCACTGGGCCAGGCCGAAGGTGACGGCCGCCAGGGTCGGGGGGTTCAGGTTGGAGATCTGGGCGCCGGGCACGCCGACCATCGACGCCGGGTAACCGGCCCAGGTGATCAGGGCCGCCGTCGCCGCCGTACCGGACAGCAGGAGTGTCCAGCCCGCGCGGCGGCGGTCCAGCTCGCCTCTCGTCCAGGCCGCGCCCACCGTGTAGGGGACCAGCCACCCGGCGGCCAGGTTGATCCAGCCCAGCGATTGCGGGGCGCCCAGGCCGAAGCGGGCCAGGTCCACGTGGAGGACCACGGCGAGGGGCCATACCGGGTTGAGGCGGAGCACCAGCGGGGTCGCCGCCGTCAGGGCCGCGAAGACCAGCAGGAACCACATCGGGGACAGGGCCAGTTTGAAGAGGGTGTGGATGGTGTCGAGGTCCGTGCCGGTGGCCAGGAGACCGAGCGTCACCACGGTCCAGAGGGTCAGGACCGCCGCGACCGGTGTGAACAGACGGCTCAATCGGGCGTGCAGCCACTGGGGGTACGTCATGGCGCGGGCCCGTGCCGAGGTGTAGCTTCTCGTCGCCACGTGGCCGCCCACCAGGAAGAAGACGGCGAGGGTCTGGAAGACCCAGGAGACGGGGGCCAGCCACGGCATGTGCTGCAGGGGGCTGGTGGTGCGGAGGGTGCCGTCCCCGGCCGGGACGAGGGCGGTGACCAGCCAGTGGCCGAGGATTATCCCGAGGATGGCGAGGGCTCGTAGGGCGTCCACCGCGCGGTCCCGGGTGGGCGGGGTCGCGGTGTGCAGGTGGTGGGCGGCTCGACGGAGGCGGTTTCTTACGCGTCGCGCACCCACTGGCGTGGCCGTTTCACGCATGGGTCACCTCCTGAGGGGTGCCGAGGGTTATGTGCGCGAGGTTGTCGAGGGCGAGGGAGCCGGGGGCGAAGTAGCCGCTGTGGGTGGCGTCGCCCGCGGCGAAGACATGGGCGCCGAAGGCTGGGGACGTCGGGTCGGTGCCCAAGCCGACGGTCGTGCCGAAGACGTCGACCCGGGTGTGCGGGACCATCTCGATCCAGTCCTCCGCACCCCGGGCGGCCCATACGCGGGCCGACGTGTGCAGCGCGGCGGCGCTGTCCGCGCCCGTACCCGGGCTGCCGATCAGGACCAGGTCGTTCACGTCGTCCAGGTCCGCCGCGGCTCTGCCGCACACGACCGAGCCGTAGGAATGGCAGAGCAGGGAAACGTCGGCCGTATCACCGACCAGTCCTCGTAGCTCGCGCATGAACGAGCTGAGACGCGGGGCCGCTTCCTCGGCCCGGGTGTCGGTGAGCACCGTCGAACTGATGGTGTCCGGTGTCTCGTAGCCGAGCCAGGTGATGACCGCCGAGGCCGGGCCGGTGCGGGCGTGCAGGGCGAGCGCCGCCTCGCGGAAGCGGTCGTAGGTGTCGATGCTGGTGTCCGAGCCGGGGATCAGTACCGCTATGTGGTCGGCCTTCAGCAGGTCGCCCGTGACCTCCACGGCCTGGCCGGGGCCCCGCCCGTCGAACGTCAGGAACTGCCGCGAGGGCTGCGCCATCGAGCGGTCCTTCGCGGCCCGGTCGCGGTTGCCGTGGGCCTCGGCCATGCGGGCCGCCTCCGCCGCGTTCGCGCGGTTGGCCGCGTACACCGCCTCCAGCGACGTCGGGGTGAGGGGCGCGAGGGTGGCCGGCGGCGGGGCCGGGATCCGGGGGCGGGCCGCGGCGGAGACGGGGCCGACGACGGCGGTGGCGACGAGCAGGGCAAGAAGGGTGCGGCGGAGACGGGCGGGCCAGAGGTGACCCCCCGTACGGCTCCGCCGATCGGGTCGCCGTGGCGATGTGGCTGTCTTCGGCCATGTCACGGCCCCCATGTCCCTGCCCCTCCCCTTCGCTCGCCCGGCTGCCGGGCGTTCTGGGAAGGAAACTATGAATCGGAGGCCGTGGTCGGCGTCCCGCCACAGAGCTCACCTGCGAGGTAGCTCTCAGGTATTACGGGTATCAGCGGGCGCCAAGGACAGACCGCTCGTACGACGGGTATCAGCAGGAGCCAAGGACAAGCCGCTCGTACGACGGGTATCAGCAGGAGCCAAGGACAGTTCGCTCGTACTACGGGTATCAGCGGGAATCGAGGGCCGCCGAGGGCAGGCTGCCGCTCGGCGGTGCCCCGTTTCACCAGGCCAGCTGGGCGATCTCCTCCGCCACCACCGCGCACGCGTCCGCCGCCGGGTCGATCAGGGGGAAATGGCCGACGTCCTCCAGGAGGGTGAGGCCGACGACCTCGCCGGCCTTGGCCGCGGCGTCCGCGTACGCGTCGGCGACGGGCTGCGGCACGACGATGTCGGTGCGGCCCTGGACGAGGGTCGTGGCGATGCCCGTCGGGAGGAGGAGAGCCGGGTCGGCGTAGGGACGGCGTTCGCTGAACTTGTCCTGTCCGCCCAGGAGTTGTGTGGTCGCGCCGCCGCAGACGTCCAGCTTCTCGGCCACGGCGAAGTCGGCGATGGGCGCCAGTGCGACGACGCCGCGCAGCGGGACCGGGCCGGCCGTACGCCATGGCGCGTCCGGCGGGAGGACATGACGGGCGGCGGCCCACAGCGCCAGGTGCCCGCCCGCGGAGTGGCCGGTGAGCACCATGCGGCTGGGGTCCGCCTCGGGCACGGCGTCCCGCACGAGGTCGGGCAGGGCGTCGAGGGCGGCGGCCACGTCGTCGAACGTCTCCGGCCAACGTCCCGCCACCGGGCCCGCACTGCCGCCGGGGCCGCTCTGCGCGGGCAGGGCGCTCCCCCTGCGGTACTCGACGTTGGCGACGGCGAAGCCCCGGCGGGCCAGGAAGGCAGCGAATGGGGTGATGTGCCGGCGGTCGTACGGGGCGCGCCAGGCACCGCCGTGCAGGACCACGACCAACGGGGCCGCCGAGGCGGCCGGGGTGGCGCCGGGGGTGGCACGGGGGGCGTAGAAGTCGATCACCTGGTCGGGGTGGTCGCCGTAGGCGGAGGTGGCGTCCGGGTCGACCGGGGGGTGCGAGAAGGCGGATGCCTCTTCGGCGGCATCGCGGGCAGCGGCGTCGTCGTCCGGCATGCTCCAACCTCTCAAGGGTGAAACGGATTTGGATGGGTTTGGGGGTGGGCGGGCTCGGAGGTGGGGACGCCGGCCGTTGGCGGGGACGGTACCAGGCCGGTGACGTGCGTCGACACGCGGATATGACGCCGGGTCAGGGTTGACGGTTCTGGGGGTTTTGGGGGTGCGGCGACGGGGGGCGTGCCGAGCGGCGCGCGGGACGGGAGGCGCACGCCGGTGGGTGGGGCGGGGTGGTGCGGAGTGGGGCGTAGGTGCCGTGCCCCGGCGCGAACGGCGCCCCGGTGGCGCGGGCAGGAGCGCCGCGCGCCACCGGGGGCGAGCCGACCCGTACCTCAGCCCGCGGACCTCAGCGTCTGAGCCAGGACCCGTGCCGCCCGTTCCACGTCGGCGAAGCCCACGTAGAGGGGGGTGAAGCCGAAGCGGAGGACGTCGGGGTGGCGGAAGTCGCCCACGACGCCCTGCTGGATGAGGCGCTTCATGACGTCGCCGGCGTCGTCGCAGCGGAGCGCGACCTGGCTGCCGCGCTCGGCGTGGGCGACCGGGGTGAGGCACTCGACGCGCCCCTCGGGGACGTACGCCGCCACGCAGCGCAGGAAAAAGTCCGTCAGCGCGAGGGACTTGGCCCGAACGGCCTCGACCGTCACCCCGGCCTCCGCCCCGACACCAGAACCGTTGCCGGTCCCAGCCCCGACATCAGAACCGTTGCCGGTCCCAGCCCCGACATCAGAACCGTTGCCGGTCCCAGCCCCGACACCAGAACCGTTGCCGGCCCCGGCCCCTCCTCCGTCCCACACGTCCAGCGCCGCCTCCAGCGCCAGCATCGACAGGATGTCCGGCGTGCCGACGCGGCCGCGCAGGGCGCCGCCCGCCGGTTCGAAGGACGGGCGCATGCCGAAGGGGTCCGTGTGGGAGTTCCAGCCCGGGAGGGGTGAGTCGAAGCGGGGCTGGAGGTCGCGGCGTACGTAGAGGTACGCCGGTGAACCGGGGCCGCCGTTCAGGTACTTGTACGTGCAGCCGACCGCGAGGTCGACGCCGTGCTCGTCGAGACCGACCGGCAGGGCGCCCGCGCTGTGGCACAGGTCCCAGAGGGCGTACGCGCCCGCCTCGTGGATCGCCGCCGTCAGGGACGGCAGGTCGTGGAGGCGGCCTGTGCGGTAGTCGACGTGGTTGAGGAGCACCGCGGCCGTACGGGGACCGAGGGCGTCCGGTACCTCCGCCGGGGTCACCGGGCGCAGTGTGCGTCCGGTCATCCGGGCGGCCGACTCGGCTATGTAGCCGTCCGTGGGGAAGGTGGTCGCGTCGACCAGGATCTCGTCCCGGACCGGCCGCCCCCCGGCTCCGATACCGTCACCGGCTCCGACGCCGTCACCGGCTCCGTCACCGTCGCGGCCGTGTCCCACCCCGCCCCCGCCCTCCCGGGCGTCCTCGTCGGCCATCCGGACTGCCGCCACAACTGCCTTGAAAATGTTGACACTTGTGGAGTCGCCCACCACGATCTGGCCGGGCGCCGCGCCCACCAGCGGGGCGATGCGGTCGCCGATCCGCTCGGGCGCGGTCCACCAGCCGCTCTCGTCCCAGGAGCGGATGCGCAGGGAGCCCCACTGACGGCGTACGACGTCGTCGACCCGGCCGGGGACGGCGGCCGGCAGCGCGCCGAGGGAGTTGCCGTCGAGGTACACGGCGTCGTCGAGGACGAAACGGTCACGGAGGCCGGCCAGCTCGTCTGCCTCGTCGAGCTTCGCGGCCTCCAGGGCCAGTTCGGAGGACAGGTGCTCGGCACCACCGGCGTATTCGGCACCACCGGCGTGCCCCGTCTTCGTCTCGGTGAGGTCAGACATGGGAGCGCGCCGTCCACAGCTCGGGGAAGACGTTCTTCCGGGCCCGCTTCTCCAGCCAGGCGACACCGGCGGAGCCGCCCGTGCCGGCCTTGGCGCCCATGGCGCGCCGCGTGGCGACGAGGTGGTCGTTGCGCCAGCGCCAGACCAGCTCGGCCACGTCGGTGAGCGCCTCGCCGAGGCGCGCGAGTTCGTGGTCCGGGTCGCCGGAGTACAGCGCGGTCCACACCTCCTCGACCTCGGGGGACGGCTCGTAGCGCTGGGAGACGTCACGCCGTACGACGGACTCGGGGATCGCGTGGCCGCGGCGGGCCAGGAGCCGCAGGACCTCGTCGTAGAGGCTCGGCTCGTGCAGCGCCTTCTCCAGCTCGGCGTGGACGCGGGGCGCCCCGCGGTGCGGTACGAGCATGGACGCGGACTTCTCGCCGAGCAGGAACTCCATGCGGCGGTACATCGCCGACTGGAAGCCGGAGCCCTCGCCGAGGGCGGCGCGGTAGGAGTTGAACTGGGCCGGGGTGAGCTGGCCGAGGGGCTTCCAGGAGGCGTTCAGGGCCTCCAGCTCGCGCACGGAACGCTTCAGCGCGTCCTTCGCGGTCGGGACGTCGTCGCTCCGCAGCGCGGCGGTGGCGGTCTCCCACTCGTGCACGATGACGGTGAACCACAGCTCCATGACCTGGGTCGTCACCAGGAAGACCATCTCTCCGGGGTCGTCGGAGAGGGGGTGCTGGAGGTGGGTGAGGACGTCCGCCTGGACGTAGTCCTCGTACGGGGTGGTTCCCTGGAAGTCGAGATGCGGGGTCTCGGGCTCCGAAGCCTCGACGGGCTGAGCCTGCTGGGACATCGCTGTCTCCTGTTGTGTGCTCCGGGTAGCGGTCCGCCCCTGCCGTTACCGACACGGGGGCCCCGGTCCCCACCCGCATAGTCGGGGATGCGCCCCCGACATCGCAAGGTCCGCCTGGTCACACCAGGCGGACCTGCGCAAACGCACCCCAGGGGCCTCGGCCGTAGGGGTCAGCCCAGGGTCTCGGCCGCCGTCTCGGACGAGTCCTTCAGGAACTGGGTGCAGCGCTCGTACTCCTCCTGCTCGCCGATCGTCCCGGCGGCGCGGGCGAGGGCGTGCAGGGCGCGCAGGAAGCCGCGGTTCGGCTCGTGCTCCCACGGGACCGGGCCGTGGCCCTTCCAGCCGTTGCGGCGCAGGGCGTCCAGGCCGCGGTGGTAGCCCGTACGGGCGTAGGCGTACGACTCGACGACGCTGCCCCGCTCGAACGCGTCGTCGGCGAGCTGGGCCCAGGCGAGGGAGGAGGTCGGGTACTGCGCGGCGACGTCGGCCGGGGCCGTGCCGTTCGCGAGGAGCTCGCGGGGCGCCGGGTCGTCGGGGAGGTGCGTCGGGGGCGGGCCCCCGAGGAGGTTCTCGTGAATCGTCATGGGTTCCAGTCTGGCCCATCGGGGGAGGCGGGAGCGCCGGGTGGGGCGAGGGCCAGCCGGCCGCCGGCCATCGTGAGATCGGACGGCATACGGAACCAGCGCACGGGACCGGCTCACGGGACCCGCACGCGGCTCTCACCCCCCGGCGTGGCCCGGCCTGCCCGGTTCGCCCTCCAGTGGGGGTGCCGTCACCGAGGCGTGGGTGCGGCATTCGGGGTGGTGGCAGTCGGCGGGCGGTCGGCGGACCGTGGTGAAGGCCAGGGCCGCCGCGGCCAGGAGCAGGGCCGCGCAGACCGGCATGGCCGTGGTGAACGCGTCGTCGAACTGGGCCGGGTCCCGGTACGCCTCCGGGCCCATCCCGGCGATCAGCGGGAGCGCGGCCACGGCGATGAGGCCGGCGGCGCGGGCGGCGGCGTTGTTGATGCCGCTGGCGAGCCCCGCGTGCTCGGTGGAGACGGAGGCGAGCACCGTGGCCGTCAGCGGCGCCACGAGGGTGACCATGCCCAGGCCCATGACGAGGAGCGCGGGCAGCACGTCCTTCGCGTACGAGGCGTCGGGGCCCACCCGCAGCATCAGCAGGACGCCCGCCGCGCACAGCACGGGGCCGACGGTGAGGGGGATGCGCGGGCCGACGCGTTCACCGAGGGCGCCCGCCCGGGAGGAGAGCAGCAGCATCAGGACGGTGATGGGGAGCAGGGCCGTGCCGGCGGCGAGCGCCGAGTACCCGGAGACCACCTGGAGCTGGAGCGCGGCGAGGAAGAAGAAGCCGCTGAACGCCGCGTACACGAACAGGGTGACGATGTTGACCGCCGTGAACTGGCGGGACGCGAAGATCTCCGGCGGCATCATCGGGTCGGCGCGGCGGCGTTCGACCCGGACGAAGGCCACGCCCGTCGCGACACCGGCCACGGCCGCGACGGCCACCGGGACCGAGCCCGTCGTCGCCTCGATCAGCGCGTAGGTGACGAAGGCCAGGGACAGGGCGCCGAGGGCCGCGCCGAGGACGTCGAAGCCCCGGCCGTGGGTGCGGCCGTCGCCGGACTCCGGTACGTGGCGCAGGGCGATCGGGACGCAGAGCAGGGCGAGGGGGACGTTCAGGAGGAAGACCCAGCGCCAGCCGGGGCCGTCCACGAGCCAGCCGCCGAGGAAGGGGCCGACGGCCGCGCCGATGCCGCCGAAGCCGGACCACAGGCCCACCGCCCGCGCCCGGTCGTCGGGGTGGAAGGAGGCCTGGATGAGGGCGAGGGAACCGGGGGTGAGGAGGGCGCCGCCGACGCCCTGGAGGGCTCGGGCGGCGATCAGTACGGCCGCGTCGGGGGCGACGCCGCACAGGAGGGACGCGGAGGCGAACCACACCACCCCCAGCACGAAGATCCTGCGGCGGCCGAACCGGTCGCCGAGGGCACCGCCGAGCAGGATCAGACCGGCGAGGGTGAGCATGTACGCGTTGACGGTCCACTGGAGGGCGGCGAGGTCCGCGTCCAGGTCGCGCCCCATCCGGGGAAGGGCGACGTTGACGACCGTCGAGTCCACCATGGCCATGCTCGACCCGAGGACCGTGGTGAGCAGGATCCACTTGCCCTGAGCGGAGGCGAGCCGTACGTCGGCCATGCAGGGATCATCCCGCGCGGGGGCTGTTCGGGCCAGGGGGCGGCGGCACGCGGCCCACGGCCGAGACGGGCGGGCGACGGGCGAGCGGGCGAGCGGGCGAGCGGGCGAGCGGGCGAGCGGGCGAGCGGGCGAGCGGGCGAGCGGGCGAGCGGGCGAGCGGGCGAGCGGGGAGTGACGACAGCATGCGGCCGAGGCGGGACGCACGGCAGGAAGTAGCGACCCCCGCGGCCGAGGCAGGCCGGGCACCCAGCCGGGCACGCGGCCGGACACCCGGCCGGGCACGCGGGCCGGAAAGCAGGCCGGGCACGCGGGCCGGAAAGCGGGCGCCGGAAAGCGGGCGAAAACGCGGCCGGAAACGGCGGCTGCCCGCAGCCTTGTGGGCTGCGGGCAGTCGTGGTGCGACCGTCGGACGACGGGTTACTTGATCTTCGTGCCCGCGGAGCGGAGGTTGTTGCAGGCCTCGACGACACGGGCGGCCATGCCGGCCTCCGCGAGCTTGCCCCAGGTGCGCGGGTCGTAGGTCTTCTTGTTGCCGACCTCGCCGTCCACCTTCAGGACGCCGTCGTAGTTCTGGAACATGTGCGCGGCGACCGGACGCGTGAAGGCGTACTGGGTGTCGGTGTCGATGTTCATCTTGACGACGCCGTTCTCCAGGGCCGTGCGGATCTCGTCCTCCGTGGAGCCGGAACCGCCGTGGAAGACGAAGTCGAACGGGGACTCCTTGCCGAAGCGGGCGGCGACGCCCTCGTTCAGCTCCTTCAGGAGGTCCGGGCGCAGCACGACGTTGCCCGGCTTGTACACGCCGTGCACGTTGCCGAAGGACGCGGCCAGCAGGTAGCGGCCCTTCTCGCCCAGGCCGAGGGCCTCGGCGGTGCGGATCGCGTCGTCGACCGTCGTGTAGAGGGAGTCGTTGATCTCGTGGGAGACGCCGTCCTCCTCACCGCCGGTCGGGGTGATCTCGACCTCGAGGATGATCTTCGCGGCGGCGGCGCGGGCGAGCAGCTCCTGGGCGATCTCCAGGTTGTCGGCGAGGGTCTCCGCGGAGCCGTCCCACATGTGGGACTGGAAGAGGGGGTTCTCGCCGCGGGCCACGCGCTCCTCCGACACCGCGAGCAGCGGACGTACGTAGCCGTCGAGCTTGTCCTTCGGGCAGTGGTCCGTGTGCAGCGCGACCGTGATGTCGTACTTCTTGGCGACGATGTGGGCGAACTCGGCCAGGGCGACGGCGCCGGTGACCATGTCCTTGTTGTGCTGGCCGCCCAGGAACTCGGCACCGCCGGTCGAGATCTGGATGATGCCGTCGCTCTCCGCCTCCGCGAAGCCGCGCAGCGCGGCGTGCAAGGTCTGGGACGAGGTCACGTTGATGGCCGGGTAGGCGAACTTTCCTGCCTTCGCCCGGTCGAGCATCTCGTTGTAGACCTCGGGGGTTGCGATGGGCATGGTCCGCTCCTTGTATGTGCGGGTGGCGTTGTGCTTACGAGCCCTGACCTAGGGTTGCGACATCATCGTCGGCCCCATCTTTCCAGACGTGACCGGATGCTCCGGCCAGGGTGTCCGAAACTGTGCGGTAACCCCTGACCTTGGTGTTTATACGACGGACACGACGGACCGGGTCAGTCGAGACCCAGCTCGTCCTTCGAGAACGCGAACCGGTACGGGACCCCGGCGCCCTGCTCGATCTTCTCGGCGGCGCCGGTCGCGCGGTCGACGATGGTGGCGACGGCGACGACCTCGGCCCCGGCCTCCCGGACGGCCTCGACGGCGGTCAGCGGGGAGCCGCCGGTGGTGGAGGTGTCCTCGACGACGAGGACGCGGCGGCCCGCGATGTCCGGCCCCTCGACCCGGCGCTGCAGCCCGTGCGCCTTGGCGGCCTTGCGGACCACGAACGCGTCGAGGCGGCGGCCCCGCGCGGCGGCGGCGTGCAGCATCGCGGCGGCCACCGGGTCGGCGCCCATGGTGAGACCGCCGACCGCGTCGAAATCGAGGTCGGCGGTCAGGTCGAGCAGCACCTGCCCGACCAGCGGGGCGGCCTCGCCGTCGAGGGTGACGCGGCGCAGGTCGACGTAGTAGTCCGCCTCCAGACCCGACGACAGGGTCACCTTGCCGTGCACCACGGCCTTGTCCTTGATCTGCTGCAGCAGCGAGCCGCGAACGTCCACGTCAGTCATGGCAGCCAGCTTAAGGGGGCCGTTCCGCCCGCCCTCACAGCCTGCGCCAGCTCCAGGTCGTGGTCGCCTCCAGCGGGTCGATGGGCGTGACCAGCCGGGGGTGGGTGTTGAGGCCGTTGGGCGGGCCGGTCTGCGGTTCGACGCACACGGCCTCCGCCTGCTCGTCGTAGACGACGACCCACTCCTCCCGCGAGGCCACCTTCAGTTCCAGCAGGCCGGGCCAGGTGAGGGTGACGTCGACGCCGTCGGGCATGCCGAAGCAGTCGTCCCAGGGGCCGGGCCTCGGGTCGATCCGGTTGCCGGTGGGGAGGTGGTCGGCGCCGCGCTCCTCCTGCCAGGCGGGGGCGAAGTCGAGCCGTACGTCCTCGCCGCCGTCGCCCAGGGTGCGGTTGAACCAGGGGTGCCAGCCGATCTGCGCCGGGAAGGACGACTCGTACGTCTCCACGGACATGGTGAGGGTGAGGGCGTCCGGGGTGAGCGTGAACACCTGGGTGACACGGCCGGGGTACGGCCACGGGTCGACGAGGTCGTACGTGAGGACGGCCTCGGTGTCGGTGCGGCTCGCGACCCGCCAGGGGCTGTCGCGCGTGGTGCCGTGGATGGCGTGGGGCGGGGCGTTGAGGGGCATCTGCTGGACGGCGCCGCCGCTGAGGAAGCGGCCGTCGCGGACCCGGCCGCACCAGGGGACCATCGGGAAGCAGCCGAACCGGTCGCCCTGGCGCAGGAGTTCGAGCCCGTCGATCCGTAGCCCCGCCACACGTCCGCCGTTGGCCGGGGCCAGCACCGCCTGCGCGTCGGCCGCGGCCAACGTGATCTCTTCGCTACTCACGTCGTCGACCCTACTGGGGGTTGCCGCCGGGGCTCCCGCCGACATGACCCTGGCAGGCCAAGGAACCGGGAGCGAAGGGGATTTGACTGTGCGCCGAGAAGCAAGACGTGCGGCGTGGAAGAACGGGGGCCGTGGCTTCAACCGGAGGGCGTCGGAAGACTGAGAC
>NZ_JBVICQ010000017.1:0-67231 GCF_055572815.1 Streptomyces sp. NPDC030296 | reverse complement strand
ACCGCGAGACAACGGGGCGTCGGAAGACGGAGACCGCGAGACAACGGGGCGTCGGAAGACGGAGACCGCGAGACAACGGGGCGTCGGAAGACGGAGACCGCGAGACAACGGGGCGTCGGAAGACGGAGGTTCCGGGTGAACGGCGGGCGTGAGAGGACGAGGCCACGGAAGAGACGGGGGTGCAAGAACGGGGACCGCGGAGGGAAGAGGCGCGGCACGCACGGGGTTGAGGAAGCGAGGGTCTCGGAGACACGGGGGCCCGGGGGCCGTGGGATCCGGGCGGCGCTGGGCCGCGGAGGCACGGCCTCCGGCGATACGGGGTTCGGCGTTCCGAGGCTCCGGCAGTACGGGGCCTCGCGGTCCCAGGCCGAACTCCGGCAGTACGGGGCCTCGGCGGTCCGGGGCCGTGGCGGCTCGGGCCCAGGAACTCCTGGCCTCACGTGGGCGTCTTACCCGGTGAGGCTCGATGTTCGTGGTATGCGACGAGAGGCGGTTTGCCATGCAGGCGGACGACACGACCAAGCTCGAGACCACACTGGCGGACGGGCGGCGTCTGACGTTGTCGCTGCCGCCGACGGACGCGGGATGGGCCGCCGGGGGCATCAAGGGACTGCGTCCGGTTGCGCCCACGCACACGGGTCGCGGCGAGGAGCCGCCCGCCCTGCCCGAGCGCCCGGTGCTCCCGCTGGAGATAGCCCTGCTCGGCCTGGGCGCGTAGGCCGAGGCGCCTCAGCGGCGTCGGCGCAGGGCCCGGGCCGCGATGACGGCGGAGGCCACGGCGAGGGCCGCCGCCGGGGCCGCCCAGCGGAGGGCGGCGGTGCCGACGGAGCCGCTCTCCGGGGCCGGGACGGGGGCGTAGCGGCCGCGCGGTGGCGCGTGGTCGACCTCTTCCGCGCTGCGGCCGATCATCGTGCGCCGGGCGTGCGCGGCCTCGGCCGGCGGCTCACCCCCGGCCACGAAGTCGTCCTCGGCGAACGGATCCAGCGAGGGCGGCGGCACCTCGGCCTCGAACACGGAGGCCGGCGGCACCTCTCCGACACCGGACCCGGCATCGTCATCGTCGTCCTCATCGGCCCCGGCGCCGTCATCCGCAGGGGCGTCGGTGTCCGCGTCTGCGGGGGCTTCGGCCTCAGCATCCGTACGGGCGCCGGTGTCGGCCTCCGCGGGGGCCGCGGCGTCCGCGTCCGCACGGTCCCCGGCGTCGTCGAGGTCGTCACCGCGTCCCTCGGCAGGCGCGGGCTCAGGCACCCCACCGTCCGCGCCGTCGGGAGCGGCTCCCTTCTCCGTCGGCTCGGCGGCGGTCGCTTCCTCCGCCTCCGGGCCCCGACCACCCTGGTCCGCTGCGTCCGCCGCCGGGCCCTGCTGCCCGCCCCGTTTCGCCTTCCCGGCTCCCCGCTTCTTTTCGCCCCCGCCCACGCGCCCGTCCTCGTCGGCCTTCGCCGTCTTGTCCAGCTTCTCCGCGAAGCGGGTCAGGAGGCGGCTCCCGGCGGTGGCGACCGCGTCGGCCGGGAGTTCGGTGATACGGCCGTCGGCGGTGGCCGTGCCGGTGAAGTGGAGCGTCGTGCCCTCGGGGGTGGAGGTGAGACGGATGGTCAGGGCGAGCCGTACGGTGCCGCTGCCGCGGACCTCCGTGGCGTCGCCCTCGACCACGTACGAGCCGTCGTCCGCGCCGGACACCCGCAGGGCGCCGCGATAGGTGATGGTGTGGCCGGCGGCGCGCACCTTGAGGCGGCCGGCGACGGGTGGGGTGCCCGCGTCGTGCTGGAGCCCGGGGACCGCTCGGGCCACCCGCTCGGGGTCGGACAGCGCCTCCCGGAGGCGGTCGACATGAACCGGAACGAACACCTCATGCTCCATGGCAGGGGAGCCTACCCACGAGTCGCCGCACCGCACCCGCACAAACGCGTGATTGCTCGCGTTCCGCCCCCGGCGGACGTCCCCCGTGGCACCGGGGCCGGTCGCGCCCGGTTCAGTTGGCGTACCTCGGATGCATCAGCGTCGACGGCGGCAGCCCTTCGACACGGGCGGCGGCCCCGAGGCGGGTGCCCGTGCCGCCGAGGTCCACGGCGCGGCCCGCCCGCGCCGTGCCGCGCGTGGCGATGACGAACCCCCAGTCCTGTGGGGCGCCGCGGTCCGTGTGGGCCGTGCGGTCGCGGCGGGTGACGAGACCGGGGGCGCGGGCGGCCACCCGGTAGGGCGTGGTGCGCAGGCCGGCGGCGCGCAGGGTGGCGTCGACCGTCCAGAAGACGTCGCGGCGGGACGCCACGGGGCCCGCGTGGACGACCAGCCGGCCGTCCTCGGCGAGGACCGCGCGGGCGAGGCCGTAGAACTCCTGCGAGTACAGCTTCGCGCTGTCCGTGATGCCGGGGTCGGGGAGGTCGGCGATCACGACGTCGTACGGGACGGCCGGGCGGGTGTGCCGGAGCCAGGTGAAGGAGTCGGCCGTGACGGCGTGGACGCGGGCGTCGTCGTAGGCGTGGCCGTTGAGGGCGGAGAGCGCCGGCTCGGTGCGGGCGAGGCGCAGCACGCCCGGGTCGAGTTCGACGACGTCCACCCGCCGTACGCCGTCGTGGCGCAGGACCTCGCGGGCGGCGAGGCCGTTGCCGCCGCCCAGGACGAGGACGCGGGCGTGCGGGCCCGCGTCGATCGCGGGGTGGACGAGGGCCCGGTGGTAGCGGTGCTCGTCGCGGCCGCTGATGCGCAGACGGCCGTCGAGGAAGAGGGAGAGGGGCCGGCCGTGGCCGCCGCCGGTGAGGACGATCTCCTGGACACCGGTCTTCACCGCGACGCGGACGTCGTTGCCGTACACCGCGCGTCGGGCGGCGCGTTCGAAGTCGTCGACATGTACGGCGGCCGAGGCGAGCAGGGCGAGGACGGCGGCGTTGGCGCCGAGCAGCAGCCAGCGGGCGCGGCGGCTCAGGTCGTGGCGGAACAGGCCGAGGACGAGGGTGCCGCCGACCAGGGCGTTGACCGTGCCGGTGAGCAGGGCGCCGGTCAGCTGGCCGAGCCAGGGCAACAGGAGGAAGGGGAAGGCGAGGCCGCCGACCAGCGCGCCGACGTAGTCCGCGGCGAACAGGTCGGCGACCGCGCCGCCCGCGTCCTGGCGGCGGATGCGCTGGATCAGCTCCATCAGGAGGGGGACCTCGGCGCCGATGAGCAGGCCGATGGCCAGGGAGAAGGCGACGAGGAGATAGCGGGAGCCGGAGGCCCAGACGCCGCCCCAGTCGCCGGTCCACGCGAACGCGGCGTACAGCGCGAGGGCGCTGGAGCCGCCGACGAGGGCGAGGGCGGCCTCGATGGCGCCGAATCCGAAGGCCGCGCGGGGGCGGAGGCGTTTGGCGGCCAGGGAGCCGATGCCCATCGCGAAGACCATGACGGAGAGGACGACGGAGGCCTGGGTGACGGAGTCGCCGATCAGGTACGAGGCGAGGGCGACGAGTTCGAGTTCGTAGACGAGTCCGCAGGCCGCGCAGACGAAGACACCGGCGAGCACGAGAAAGCGACCGACACCGGGGCGGACGGGGAGCCGGGCGGCTCCGCCGGGGAGGCCGGGTCCACCGCCGAGGCCGGGTCCGCTGAGGGTGCTGCCCTGTCTGCCGGAGGTGCCCTCGTGTTCGTCGTGGCCGTCACCGGGGCCGCCGCCGGGGCCTCCCCGGTCGCGCCATGAGGGTGGGGCGCCTAGGTGTGCGGGGGCGTGCGGCTCGATCACTCCTGGCACGCTACCGTCACGTGTGCGCGCGGCTGGGTCACCCACAAGGGTGGTCTGCGGTGGGCTGCCGGGTGCGTGGGTCTCGGGGCCGGGTGCCTAATGGCTCGGGGCCGGGGGTACGTGGGCGGGTGCGGGTGGGTGGGGGTTGTTCGCGCAGTCCCCCGCGACCCTGAAAAGCGACCGGGCTGCGCCCCGTGCTTTTCATGGGGCGGGCGGGCCGCGGGCCCGTCCCTCCAGGGGCGCGGGGAACTGCGCGAGCAACCACGAACCCACCCGCACCCGCCGAACAGACAGCGCATCCCCGAGCCATGACGCGCCCGGCCCCTCACAGCGGTACCGACACCCGCACCCCCACCCTCGTCCGAGTGGCGACCAGTTGACCGTCCTGCGGATACGCGTGCCACGTACGCCAGTGCACCTGCCCCTCGTAGCGCTGCGCGAGCATCGCCGTGAAGGCGTGCGGGCTGCCGGGGAAGACGCCGGCGAGTCCGTGGGGGTGGTCGGAGACGAGCGCGAGGAGTTCCTGGGCGCGGCCGGCGAAGGAGCCGGGCGACAACACCTCGACCCGAGCGGCGAATTCGTACTCCCAGTCGTCCACCCTCTTGGCCACCCCGAGCGGGAGGGGCGTGCTGGAACCCGGGATGCAGGCGACCGTCTCCGAACAGTGACTGCCCCTCTCCTCCTCCAGGAGCACCTGGTGGGATGCGCCGAGAAGCCTCAACTGAAGCTTCGCGCCCGCGAGTTCGAGGTCGAGCGTGGCGAGCGCGGGCAGCGGTTCGCGGCCCAGGGCCCACGCCAGGTCGGCCGCGCGGGTGTCGGTGTAGGTCGTGTTCAGGGTCGTGAGCATGGGTCGGCTCCGCTAGCACGCAAAGAAGATGAAGAAGGGTGGTCCGGCGCACCCCGCTTCGGCACCGGAGGTGGGCCCGGTCAGCCAGGTCGGGGTGGGGACGACGTCCCAGCGGTCCGGTCAGCCAGGACAGGCCTGCCGGGAGGGACGTCCGGGGGGCTGCGCTGGCGATTTATAGGGAATCATGAACTGTGGTGCCACCACAGCGTTTTTACCCAACTTGACGTGCTTTCCATCCCTCCGAGGGCTGTACAGCTCAACTGTTCAACCAGGCGTGCGCCCCTGCTATGGAAGTGCTACTCGCGCGCCCGTTCCGGCGGGCGCGCGAACGACGGGGAGCGCCCGCCGGCCAACCGGCCCCTCCCGGCGTACCCAGGCGTGCACCTGGGGCACGCGGTCCGCGGAGCGAAAGGCACGACAGTGGGGCTGGGGGCGGACACATGAGCGCCCGCCGGGAGTTCGATCCCGGCGGGCGCTCGTGTCGTGGAACTCGGCTGCCCCGTGTCAGCTGCCCCCACCGCATCCGCCCCCGCCTCCGCAGGAGGACCCGCACGACGAGCTGCTGCCGCACGACGACGAGCTGCTCCCGCAGGACGACGAGCTGCTGCCGCAGGACGATCCACCGCCCCCGGACGAGGAGTGCCTGTCGTCGCTCGACGAGGACGAGCCGCTGTCGCCGACGGCGGCGGCCCCGCCGAGCACCCACCAGCTCTGGTCGCTGCCGTGGTGCGTGTCGCTGTGGCTGCTGCCGCGGCGGGCGCTCCCGCCGCCGTAACCGCCCGTACGGTGGCTGCCCGATCGCAGCGCGCGGGCGCTGCTTCTCCTGACGGACACGAAGACCGTCGTGAGCACCACGAAGACGACCCCCAGGATGATGGCCACGAGCACGATCGCGTTCATGGCGCCACCCCCCTTCTCTTTCTCTCAGTCCCCCGAAGCAACCCCCCGTGGGTGCCTCGCTCTGTTCCCGTGCGGTGCCGCCGAGCCCCCCGGCTCAGCTGCCGCCGCCGCATCCGCCACCGCCGCCGCACGAGGAGCCCCCACCACAGGAGGAGCTGCCGCCGCAGCCCACGCCGCCCCCGCCGCCGGAGTTCCCGCCGTCGGTCCACCAGCTGCCCCGGCTGCGGCGGTAGGCACCGGCCCGTACCGACTTCCTGGAGCTGACGATGACGGCGAAGACCACGATCAGTCCGATGCAGACGATCCCCACCACGATGCCGATCTCCATGGCACCGTCCCCCTTTCCGTTGTCCCCCGGTGTTCCCCGTTGTTCCGCGAGACGGCCCCCGTGGGCGTCCCGTCGTCCAGCGTGACGCTGGGATGCCCGCGCGTGGGGGCGTTCAAAGCGGAGTTGAGCAAGTCCAGAGGTACGCGGTCAGTCGCCGCCTCCGCCGCCGCCCCCGCAGCCCCCACCGCCACATGAGGAGCCCCCTCCGCAGGACGAGCCGCCCCCGGACGATCCTCCGTCCGCCCACCAGCTGCGGCGGCGCCGACGGCGCGAGCCCTCGCTGAGCGTCGACACGATGCCGAGCAGCACGACCGCCCCGAAGACGAGGAAGAACCCGATCTCCATCTGCCGTCACCAGCCTTTCGTTCCCCCGTGCAGACCCCCCACGGGTCGTGCGTGACCTGGGGATGCCCTCGCCTCTCACAGCCCAAAGCAGAGTTGAGGAACTCCAGAGGTTGGGCGGAGGATGACGGCCATGACCTCCAGCGCACGCCCCGCAGACCCCGCCGGTACCGCTGCCCGGCCCCCGCTCAACCGGCGGCTCGCCGAGTTCGGGACGACGATCTTCGCGGAGATGTCCGCGCTCGCCCTGCGGACGGGCTCGATCAACCTGGGTCAGGGTTTCCCCGACACCGACGGCCCCGAGGAGATCCGCGAGGCCGCCGTACGGGCGCTGCGGGACGGGCTCGGCAACCAGTATCCGCCGGGTCCCGGCGTCCCGGAGCTGCGTGCCGCGGTCACCGCGCACCAGCTGCGGCGGTACGGGCTGACGTTCGACCCGGACACGGAGGTGCTGGTCACGGCGGGCGCCACGGAGGCGATCGCGGCGGCCCTGCTGGGGCTGCTGGAGCCGGGTGACGAGGTGGTCGCCCTGGAGCCGTACTACGACTCGTACGCGGCCTGTATCGCGATGGCGGGCGGGCGGCGGGTCCCCGTGACGCTGCGGCCGCACGAGGGACGTTTCCGGCTGGACCTCGACGAACTGCGGGCCGCCGTCACCGACCGGACCCGGCTGCTGCTGATCAACACCCCGCACAATCCGACGGGCACGGTCCTCACCCGTGCGGAGCTGACGGCGATCGCGGAGCTGGCCGTCGAGCGGGATCTGCTGGTGGTGACGGACGAGGTGTACGAGCACCTCGTCTTCGACGACGCCCAGCACCTGCCGCTGGCGACCTTCCCGGGAATGCGGGACCGGACGGTCACCATCGGGTCGGCGGGCAAGACGTTCTCGTTCACCGGGTGGAAGGTGGGCTGGGTGACGGCGGCGCCCGCGCTGGTGTCGGCCGTGCGCGCGGCGAAGCAGTATCTGACGTATGTGGCGTCCGGGCCGTTCCAGTACGCCGTCGCCGAGGCCCTCGCGCTGCCGGAGTCCTACTTCGACGCGTTCCGCGCGGACATGCGGGCCAAGCGGGACGTGCTGGCGGCGGGGCTCGCGGACGCCGGGTTCGAGGTGTTCCGGACGGCGGGCACGTACTTCATCACCACCGACATCCGCCCCCTCGGCGAGAGCGACGGCTTCGCGTTCTGCCGGGCCCTGCCCGAGCGGGCCGGGGTCGTCGCCATCCCGAACGCGGTCTTCTACGACCACCGCGAGGCGGGAGCGCCGTTCGTGCGGTTCGCGTTCTGCAAGCGCATCGATGTCCTCGCCGAGGCCACCAAGCGCCTGCGGCGCCTTACGTGACCCACCGCGCTCTCGCCTTCCTTCGCCGTCCCCTGACGGCCAGGTGCGTTCTATGCGGTCGTGCCGCACGGCGTAGGCCACCGGACCGCCTTTCTCGACCGCCCGGTGGACCGTGCCCCGCCCTGCCCACCGACGGCGGAATCACCGCGTCCGGCGGCGTGTGAGGCCAACCGCCAGGGTGGCGGTACACATGGTTCCCGTGTGACCTCTGCCCACCCACTCGCCCCACCCGCTCCGCCGACCCCACTCGCCGGGAGGCGGCCGACGGGGCCGGGGCGCCCGGCGTACGCGGCCGGCGTTCCCGCTGCCGCTCCCCCTGGCGCTCGCCCTCGCCCGTACGGCGAGAGCCCGGCCCTGGCACGCCACCGTGGTGGTCACCGCCCTGGCCGGGCTCTCCTCTGCCTACGGGGCGTACCTGGTGGTGATCAACCGGGTGCCGCTCTGAATGCGCTGGCCCTGAGGGAAGGACTACTCGTCGTCGCTCTCGGGCTTCTCGGACTCGTCGATGTCCTCGGCGAGGCCGAGCTGTTCGACGAGCCACTTGTCGAACTCGATGGCGGCGCGGACCCAGCTGACGGTCGAGGAGACGAAGTGCTCCAGGCTGACGCCGGTGCCGATCAGGAGCTGGGCCTCACCGATGAGACGGACCGTGCCGTCGTCGTGGGTGTGGCTGTAGACCTTGGGCCACAGGGTGCGGCGGTTCCAGTCGTCGATGGTCTCCAGCAGGGCCTGCTTCTCGGTGATCTGGTGCGGACGGTCGTAGAACGTGCGCACCGAGAAGACCTGCTGGTCGCCCTCGCCCCGGAACATGAAGTAGGTGCGGAACTCCTCCCACGGCGCCGCGAGGTCACCCTCGTCGTCGACGACGTACTTGAGCTCCATCTGGTCGAGGAGCTGCTTCACGAGGTCCTGATCCGGCACCACGGGGCCCGGCGGGGGGCCGGGCTGCGGCTCGGGCTGGCCCCCGAAGTTCGGAATCGAGGACGGGTCGATGGACATACTTGGACACTCCAACTGTCGTCTGGCTCGTCCGGCCGTCGCTGAGACCAGACGTCACGACCCACCCTCTCTCCCTTGCCCCCCACGCGGCAACCTGCCTCATCGGGCAGTCGTGAACTACAGGGTCTTTCCGGTCGCCGGACCCACGATCAGCCCATCGCCGAAGGCGTCGACGCGGACCGTGTCGCCGTCCTTGACCTCGCCGGCCAGGATCTCCTTGGCGAGGCGGTCGCCGATCGCGGTCTGCACGAGGCGGCGCAGCGGGCGGGCGCCGTACGCCGGGTCGTTGCCCTCGTCGGCGAGCCACGCGAGAGCCGCCGGGGTGACCTCCAGGGTGAGGCGGCGCTCGGCGAGCCGCTTGGCGAGGCGGTCGATCTGGAGGCCCGCGATCCGCTCCAGCTCCGCCTTGTTCAGGGCGGAGAAGACCACGAGGTCGTCGAGGCGGTTGAGGAACTCCGGCTTGAACGAGGCCCGGACCACCTCCAGGACCTGCTCCTTCTTCTCCGCCTCGCTGGTGACCGGGTCGACCAGGAACTGGCTGCCCAGGTTGGAGGTGAGGATCAGGATGGTGTTGCGGAAGTCGACCGTCCGGCCCTGTCCGTCGGTGAGGCGGCCGTCGTCCAGCACCTGGAGCAGGATGTCGAAGACCTCGGGGTGGGCCTTCTCCACCTCGTCCAGCAGCACCACGCTGTACGGGCGGCGGCGCACGGCCTCGGTGAGCTGGCCGCCCTCCTCGTAGCCGACGTAGCCGGGCGGGGCGCCGACCAGGCGGGCCACGCTGTGCTTCTCGCTGTACTCCGACATGTCGATGCGGACCATGGCCCGCTCGTCGTCGAAGAGGAAGTCGGCGAGGGCCTTCGCCAGCTCGGTCTTGCCGACGCCGGTCGGGCCGAGGAAGAGGAACGAACCGGTCGGGCGGTCCGGGTCGGCGATGCCCGCCCGGGAGCGCCGTACGGCGTCGGACACGGCGCGGACGGCCTCGGTCTGGCCGATGAGGCGGCGGCCCAGCTCCTCCTCCATACGGAGCAGCTTCTGGGTCTCGCCCTCCAGGAGGCGCCCGGCGGGGATGCCGGTCCAGGAGGCGACGACGTCGGCGATGTCGTCGGCGCCGACCTCGTCCTTGACCATGGTGTCCTTGGCGCCCCCGCCGGAGGCGGAAGATGTCAACGCCTCCTCCGCCTCGGAGGCGGCCTCCAGGGCCTTCTCCAGGGTGGGAATCTCGCCGTACAGGAGCTTGGAGGCGGTGTCGAAGTCGCCGTCGCGTTGGGCGCGCTCCGCCTGGCCGCGCAGGTCGTCGAGCTTCTCCTTCAGCTCGCCGACGCGGTTGAGGGACTGCTTCTCCTTCTCCCAGCGGGCGTTCAGGCCGCGCAGCTCCTCCTCCTTGTCGGCGAGGTCGCGGCGGAGCCGTTCGAGGCGCTCGCGGGAGGCGGCGTCGGTCTCCTTGTCGAGCGCCAGCTCCTCCATCTTGAGCCGGTCCACGGCGCGCTGGAGCTCGTCGATCTCGACGGGCGAGGAGTCGATCTCCATGCGCAGCCGGGAGGCGGACTCGTCGACGAGGTCGATGGCCTTGTCGGGCAGGAAGCGGGAGGTGATGTACCGGTCGGAGAGGGTGGCGGCGGCGACCAGGGCCGCGTCGGCGATCTGGACCTTGTGGTGGGCCTCGTAGCGGCCCTTGAGTCCGCGCAGGATCGCGATGGTGTCCTCGACGGTGGGCTCGGAGACGAGGACCTGCTGGAAGCGGCGCTCCAGCGCCGGGTCCTTCTCGATGCGCTCGCGGTACTCGTCGAGGGTGGTGGCGCCGACCATGCGCAGCTCACCACGGGCCAGCATCGGCTTCAGCATGTTGCCGGCGTCCATCGCGGAGTCACCACCGGCGCCCGCGCCGACGACGGTGTGCAGCTCGTCGATGAAGGTGATGATCTGCCCGTCGGAGTCCTTGATCTCGGCGAGGACGGTCTTCAGCCGCTCCTCGAACTCACCGCGGTACTTCGCGCCGGCGACCATCGCGCCGAGGTCGAGCGCGACGAGCCGCTTGTCCTTCAGCGACTCGGGCACGTCGCCCTTGACGATCCGCTGGGCGAGGCCCTCGACGACGGCGGTCTTGCCGACGCCGGGCTCACCGATGAGGACCGGGTTGTTCTTCGTACGGCGGGACAGGACCTGGACGACCCGGCGGATCTCCTGGTCCCGGCCGATGACGGGGTCGAGCTTGCCCTCCCGCGCGGCGGCGGTGAAGTCCGTACCGAACTTCTCCAGCGCTTTGTACTGCCCCTCCGGATCGGCTGTGGTCACCCGGCGTCCTCCCCTGGCCTTCTGGAACGCCTCCAGAAGCTTCTCGGCGTTCGCACCCTGCCGGGAGAGTACGTCCCCGGCCTGGCCGCCCTTGGCGGCGATCCCGATCAGGAGGTGCTCGGTGGAGACGTACTCGTCGCCCAGGTCCCTGGCCCGGGACTGGGCGTCGGCGACCACGGCGAGCAGCTCGCGGTTGGGCTGGGGCGGCGACACGGTGGACCCGGTCACGCTGGGCAGGCCCGCGAGGGCCTTCTCCGCGCCGGCGCGGACGGCCGCCTGGTCGGCGTCGACGGCGGCGAGCAGGTCGGTGATGTTCTCGTTGTCCTGGCCCTGGAGCAGAGCCAGCAGCAAATGGGCGGGGGTGAAGTCCGGGTGCCCCTCGGACACGGCCCGGCTGCTGGCCGCGTTGATCGCGTCCCGGCTCCTGTTGGTCAGCTCGGCGTCCACGTTCGCGTTCTCCTCCTTGTGTCAGCCCTCATCCACGCTGACTTGAGCAACGTACACAAAGTTGAGTCTATTCCACTCAAGGCGGTGGGTGGGAGACGAGCCGATAGGTTGCGGTTCATGGCCTCCTATTCCCTGGACCCGGGTGCCCCGGACGAGACGTACCTCGCCTTCTGGCGGGAGCGGCACCTGTGCACCCTGACGACCCTCCGCCCGGACGGCACACCGCACGTGGTGCCCGTCGGGGTGACATACGACCCGGAGGCGGGTCTGGCTCGGGTGATCACCAACAAGTCGAGCAGGAAGGTGCGGCACGTCCTGGCGGCGGGCCCGGACGGGGCCGCGGTCGCGGTGTGCCAGGTGGACGGCGGGCGCTGGGCCACGCTGGAGGGGCGCGCACGGGTGTCCACGGAGCCGGAGCGGATCGCGGACGCGGTGCGGCGGTACGCGGAGCGGTACGGCAGGACGCCGGGGCCGAACCCGGACCGGGTGGTCATCGAGATCGAACTGACGGCGGCGCTCGGGCGGGGCTGACCGCCGCCCCGGCCACGGCTGATCATTTCCGGCCACGGCGGCCGTGCGGTCACATCGGCGGGAATCCCGAAATATCCCCGGAAACCTGCAGCGGCGTCACCGTGTTCAGGTCACGGTGACGCCGCTGCTGGGGGGAAGCGCCTGAGCGATTTGAAACGACGGGGGAATCGCTTCAGGCACTGCGGGGGGTGGCTGATACGGCCGAGGAGGCCGGGGTCTCCGGTTCGGTGAGCTGGTGGTCGCGCTGGTCGAGATTGACGAAGATCATCCCGTATCGGACGGCGCACCGTACGGGCTGCGGCGCGCCGCGCGGTCGCCGCAGACATCGGTACGCCCGGATGTCCTCGTCCTCGTCCCGTGTCACCACCACCGGCTCACCGAACACGGTCACCATCAACGAGTCACCGCTGTGGGGGATGGCGGTGGCCAGGTCGATGAAGTGCCAACCGGATCGGTAGGCGGTGGCCATTTCTCGGCGGAAGGATCGGTCGTCGGGTGGAGTCGTCATGTCAGGCCCTCGCACCGCCACCGGCCGGAGGCACCGGCCAACTGGTGTCCAAGGCTCGCGCCAGCGTCGTCGACTCCGCCACCGCCGGCCAACTGGTGTCCGCACGAGTGTCACGCTTCGTCTCGGAGAGGCCACCCAGCGCTCCGAAGGCGATAACGGTGGAGAAGGCGGCGACAAGCACCGAGCGAAGCATTCTCTTACGCATAGTCGGCTTCGTCCTCACTTGAAGGTCCCCTCTTCCCCCGTCGCATACGACGATGGCTCATTCGGGCACGTCATGGCCACATAATCGATGCATCATGTTCCTGCATGTTCAGGACCCTGGGGGGTGGAGATTTGAGTAAAAATCGGGCCAAGGCGGTACATCCCCATACGGTGGCTGATCTGTGCGACGACGGAGCTCGTCTCTATGCGCACGCGCTGCGGACCGGACGCCTGGCACGTGAGGACGTCGAACCCGCCCCCTGCCTCATGGAGTTCGCCCTCCTCCACCCCGATCCCGATGACGCGAACTGGCTCCGCCCGGTTCCCCCTTCGGTCGCTCTGGCCCAGCGGCTCAACCCGATCGAACGGGAGATCGCCGAGCAGCGGCGGCGGTCGATCGAACTCGCCGATGTCTTCGAACCGTTCATGACGCTCACCGCCCAGGCGACGACGCCCACGCACGCCATCACCGTGCTGGAGGGCGGCGAACGCATCCAGGCGGCGCTGAATCTGGCGACGGCCGAGTGCCGGACCGAGGTGCTCACGGTCCAGCCGAGCAACCGCATTTCCGAGCGCAACCTCCTCCAGGGCCTGGAGCGGGACAGGCCGTTGATCGAACGTGGTGTGCGCATCCGCACGCTGTACCAGCACACGGCCCGCTACAACCCCGAGAAGCTGGCCTACGTGGCCCAGCTGTCCAACGGCAAGGTGGAGTACCGCACCATCGACGAGCTGGTGGAGCGGCTCATCATCTGCGACGAGACGGTCGCCTTCATCCCCACCCGCGACGACCAGCAGGTCGCCCTGGAGCTCAGGCATCCGGGACTCGTGCGCTACCTCGTCAAGGTCTTCGAGTTCATGTGGGGCCGGGCCGTCCCCCTCACCGCGGGCGCCCCCTACGAGACCGCTCCCGACGGGATCAGCGAGATCCAGCACTCCATCGCCAAACTCCTCGTCGAGGGCCACGTCGACGAGGCCATCGCGCGGCGGCTCGGGATGAACGTGCGGACCTGCCGCGCGCACATCGCCAAGCTGGCCACGGCGCTCGGCAGCGGCAGCCGGGCACAGCTCGGCTACCTCATCGCGCAGTCGGGGATCCTGGAGCAGGAACAGCCGCTGCCCTAGGGCCCTTCTGACGGATCTCCGCCGGAGAAGGAGCGGCGGACGGGGCGGGCAGGGAGAGCCGGTCGTCCCCGGTCTCCGTGGCCGGCCGTTGTGGGCCGTCCAGTCCCACCTGGGCGATGCGGACGCCGAGTTGGGTGCGGCTGGCGGCGCCCAGGGTCTCGGAGAGGCGGGCGATGTGGGCGCGGCAGGTGCGGACGCTTATGCCGAGGCGTTCGGCGACGACCGCGTCCTGGTGGCCCTCCGCGAGGAGCGCGGCGATGGACCGCTCCCGGTGGGTGATGCCCGCGATGCCGGAGGACGGCAGCGGGGCGGTCAGCGGGATGCCGAGGCGCCAGAGCCGTTCGAAGACGGTGACCAGGTACTCCACCAGCGCGGGGTGGCGGATCTCCAGGGCCATGGTGCGGTCGGCGTTGGCGGGGATGAAGGCCACGGTGCGGTCGAAGACGATGAGGCGTTCCACGACCTCGTCGAGGGTGCGGGCCTCCGCCGCCTCGCCCATCATCTCCATGTAGTTGTGCAGGCCCTGCCCGTGCCGGGCCACATGCGTGTACAGGTCCCGCATACGTACGCCCCGCCGGCACATGGCGAGCGCCCGGTGCAGCCCCTCGCGCAGCTCGTCCTCCCGCCGGATGCCGCCCGGCTGCACGGTCATCACCTCGGTGGTGCAGCGGTCGGTGGCCTCGTCGATCGCCGCCCGGATCCGGGACAGCCCGTCGAGGACGCGGATCGCCGTGCCCTCCGCCGGCTGGCCCGGCCGTACGGCGCTGAGACCCGCGTACCACTCGACGGCCTCGACGGCCGCGCCCACCCGGGCCTGGCTGGCGCTGACCTCGGCGTGCACGCCGCGCAGCAGCCGGGTCATGACCTCCTGCGGGGAGGTGGGCACCAGCCAGCCCATGTCGTCGGGGTCGGGGTGCAGCAGGGCCAGTTCGACCAGACAGGGCACGGTCTCCGCGTCCTCGCGCGGGAGACGGCCCCGCCGTACCGCTCGCGCGTACACCCGGTCCCCGGCCTCGCAGAGCCGGTCGGCACCGTGGGGATGCCCGTCCGTCGCATGCCCGGCCATGACAACTCACCCCCGGCTCCAGCCTGTTCGCAGCGCAACTATGCGCGGCCCGCACCGCCTCCGCAACACGACGACACCGTCCCCCTGCCCCAAAGCACCCTTGTCTGCCCCACCTTGTCCACCCCTCAGGTATTACGCCTTGCAACAAGCTGAAGAAACGATGCCTGGAGGTCGCCTGGAGGGTCCGTGAAGACCGGGACGCGGCGGGGCCGGGGGGGGGCGGTCCGTCCGGCGGTCGCCCGTGCCCGCGCCGCACGGCCGGGCGCGCGGGTCGGTCGCGCGTGGTCCGCCGGTGTTTCGCGGGTGGTTCGCGCGGAGCGACTCCCCCGCGCGGACGTACTTCAAACCCTCCGTTTCCGCTGGTCGCGATCGTTCCCGCAAGATGGCGGAAACAGGAGCGTGATCAGCTTGCTACTGAGCGCACTTACCGTCAGGCCATGGCGGACATATTTGACGCGTACGCGTTGGCCGACGCGTGGGACGAGATGTTCGAGCGGCCGGGTGAGGTCAGGGCCGCCTACGAGCCGGTGCTGGCGGCGCTCCAGCCCATCGAACCGGCCGAACTGAGGTTCAGGGCGGACCAGATGGCCCGGGCGTTCACGGACCGGGGCGTCACCTACGCCTTCGCGGGCGAGGAGAGACCCTGGCCCCTCGATCTCGTGCCCAGGATCCTGGACGCCCTGGAGTGGGACCTCATCCAGCGCGGAGTCGCCCAGCGCGTCCGGGCGTTGGAGGCGTACCTCGCCGACGCCTACGGGCCGTGCCGGGCCTTCGAGGACGGGGTCGTGCCCTGGCGGCTGCTCCTCAACTCCCCCCACTTCCACCGGTCCGCGCACGGCGTGGAGCCGCCCGGCGGGGTCCGCATCCATGTCGCCGGCATCGACCTCGTCCGCGACGAGGCGGGCGCCTTCCGGGTGCTGGAGGACAACGTCCGGGTGCCGTCCGGCGTGTCGTACGTCATCGAGAACCGGCGGGCGATGACCCGCGTCTTCCCGTCCCTCTTCGCCGAACAGCACGTGCTGCCCGTCGACGGCTACGCGCAGAAACTGCTCGCCGCGCTCCGGGCGGCCGCGCCCGGCGGCATCGGGGACCCGCGGGTCGTGGTGCTCACGCCCGGCCCCAGCAATGCCGCCTACTTCGAACACGCGCTGCTCGCCCGGCTGATGGGCGTCCAGCTGGTCGAGGGGCACGACCTGGTGTGCCGGGGGAACCGGGTGTGGATGCGGACCACACGTGGGGAGATGCCCGTCCATGTCGTATACCGGCGGCTCGACGACGACTTCCTCGATCCACTCCACTTCCGGCCCGACTCGGTGATCGGCTGCCCCGGCGTCATGGGCGCCGCGATGGCGGGCAACGTGACGCTCGCCAACGCCGTCGGCAACGGCATCGCGGACGACAAGCTGCTCTACACATACGTACCCGACCTCATCCGGTACTACCTCGGTGAGGAACCGGTCCTGCCCAACGTGGAGTCGTACCGGCCCGACGAGCCGGGGCAGTTGGAGGCCGTGCTCGACCAGATCGACCAGCTCGTCGTCAAACCGGTCGACGGGGCCGGCGGACAGGGCATCGTCATCGGGCCCAAGGCCGACCGGGAGACGCTGGAACGCACCCGCGCGGCCGTCCTCGCCGATCCGCGCGGCTGGATCGCACAGCGGCCCGTCGCCCTGTCCACCTCCCCCACCCTCGCCGGGGAACGCATGGCACCCCGCCACATCGACCTGCGCCCCTTCGCCGTGAACGACGGCAGCGAGGTCTGGGTGCTGCCCGGCGGGCTGACCCGGGTCGCCCTCCAGGAGGGCAACCTCATCGTCAACTCCAGCCAGGGCGGCGGCTCCAAGGACACCTGGGTGCTCGCCGAGGGCCCCGCCGAACGGCCGCACGAGGAGGAGAGCGGCCCGCTGGAGAAGGCACCACGCCAGCTCGGACCCGACGGCACCCGCACAGTCGTGCAGGAAGGGGCGCAGCAGCAGTGAACGACGTGATCCTCTCCCGGATAGCCGAGGCCCTGACCTGGACCGGCCGCTACGTGGAGCGCGCCGACGCCACCGGCCGCATCCTCGACGCCTACCTCCACCGCCTCCTGGAGGACCCCTGGCGCGACGAGGACGCCGCCTGCCGCTCGCTGTACGCGATCCTCGGCGTCGACGCGCCCGACCAGCACTGCGACATGCGGCAGGTCCTGGACCGGCTGGCCTTCGACGCGCACTCCACCGGCAGCATCGAGGGGGCGCTCGGCGCCGCCCGGCTGAACGCCCGCAGTGCCCGCGAGGCGGTCTCCTCCGAGATGTGGGAGTGCCTCAACTCCACCTGGCACGCCCTCGCCGACCAGCGCACGGCCGCCCGCCGCACCGGCGGCCCGTACGCCTATCTGGAGCTGGTCCGCAGGCGCGCGGCCCTGTTCTTCGGTCTCGCCGACTCCACGATGAGCCGCGACGACAGCTGGCGGTTCGTGGTCCTCGGCCGCAGCCTGGAACGGGTCGACATGACCGTGCGGCTGCTGTCGGTACGGGTGCTGGACGCCGCGCACGCCCCCGACTGGCCGACCCTGCTGAGCGCGAGCGGCGCCGACGAGGCGTACGCGCGCCTGCACGGCGGCTTCGGCGACAGCCCCAAGGTCGCCGAGTTCCTGCTCCTCGACCGGGACTTCCCGCGCTCGGCGCTGCACGCGCTGACCACGGCCGAGGAATGCCTCGCCGCGCTCGGCCGCCCCCGCCAGGACCCGGCCCGCCGCCCGATCGGCGCGCTGCGCACCCACCTGGAATACCTGGACTCCGCGTCCCTGGAGGCCGGGCTGCCGACGCTGCTGCGGGACCTGCAACGGGCCTGCATGGCCTCGGCGGAGGCGGTGGCCGAGAAGTTCTTCCCGTACCAGGGGCCCGTCGAGTGGGCCCAGGAAGGCGCGTGAGCACGATGACCCCACCCTCCGCGACGCACGCCACCCGGCGCCTGCGCATCCGGCACACCACCCGTGTCCCGTACGCCCAGCCCGCGTCGTCGTCGCACAACGAGGTGCGGATGACGCCGCTGACCCTGCCGGGCCAGACCACCCTGGACGCGCGGGTGCTGGTCAACCCGTCGACGCCGACCTGGTCGTACTGGGACTACTGGGGCACCCAGGTCACCGGCTTCGACCTGATGGACCCGCACGGCGACCTGACCATCACCGCGTCCAGCCTGGTGGAGACGGCGCCGCCGGAGCCGCTCACCGACGCGCCGGACTGGGCGGAGGTCCACCGGGTGACCGCCGACTCCCGGCTGCTGGAGTACCTGACCGCGACCCGCCGCACCACGCTCCCGGCGGAGCTGGTCGAGCGGGCGCGGGAGACGGCCGCCGGGCTGGACGTGCACGAGACGGCGGTCGCCGTGTCGGCGATGGTGGCCGACCATGTGGCGTACGTGCCGGGCGCCACCGGTGTGCACACCAGCGCGGCGGAGGCGTGGGACCAGCGGGCCGGTGTCTGCCAGGACATCGCCCATCTCACCCTGGGGATGCTGCGCGGTCTCGGCCTGCCCGCCCGCTATGTCTCCGGCTATCTCCACCCCGAGCGCGAGGCGGAGCTGTACCGGCCCGTCGCGGGGCAGAGCCACGCCTGGATCGAGTACTGGGCGGGCGAGTGGGCCGGCTACGACCCCACGAACCGGGTGCGCGCCGACGAGTCCCATGTCGTCGTCGGGCGCGGCCGGGACTACGACGACGTCACCCCGCACAAGGGCATCTACCGGGGGGTGCCCGGGGGCCCGCCGGAGGTGACGATCGAGTTCACACGGGTGGCGTGAGCGGGACGGTCACTCGCGCTCGTAGTTCGTCAGCACACAGCCCGCCTCCGCCTCGACGCGGGTGTACGTGTCGGGGATCTCCAGGCCCGTCTCGGGGCGCCGCGTCGCCGGGGTCGCGCCCCAGCTTCCGTCCCTGGCCGTCGTAGACGGTGACCGTCGAGGTGGTCTTCTTCGCCGACAGCCCGTCCGACCCGGCGGTCCGCGACGTGCCGACGGCGACCGCGGGGGCGCCGTCGCGCCAACCGGTGAGCGTCACCGAGTCGGTGGCCGCCTTCAGGGAGGCGCGCGGCTTCCCGGTCCTCGTGTCCCGGAACTCCAGCGTCAGCGGCTGGGGCGCCTCGGAGAGGTGCAGCACGCGGTTGGGCCCCTGCGGGGCCGGTGAGCGGCGGTCGTCGCCCCAGGTGTCGGGCTCCAGGAAGGCCTCGGCGTCGTCGAAGTCCTTGAGGTAGGCGCCGCTCGCGTCCTTGGCGAACAGCAGGGTGCCGCCCAGGTCCAGCACACCGGGCGCCACGGGCCCGGCGGCCAGGCTCCACGCGGGCTTCGCGGCGAAGCCGGGGAGACGGGGGCCGTCGTGGGCGGGGGCGGTGGCGGTCGCGGTGGGGCGGTCGGTGGGCGCGGGCTTCTTGCCGCCGCCGTCCGGTTCACCGCCGTCGACCGCCGTGCAGGCGGTCAGGAGGGCGAGGGAGAGCGCCGGTGTGAGGGGTGGGGCGAGGGACGCGGGGGAGAGGGGCACCGACCGGGCTGCCGCTGTGCGCCGCCGCGCGACCGCGGGAGCGTCGTGGTGTGGCACCGCTGCGTGTGTTGTTCCCCCGGCGGCGGTGCGCGCGCAGCGCTCCGCCGGGTCCCCGTTGTGGTGAAGCATCCCGACAGTCGTCCCCCGTGATCACGACATGACAGGCCGAAACCCTGGACCATGGCGTGATCTTGGCGCGGGGACTGCACAGGATCTACGCAGGGCGACGGCGAGGGCGGGTGGCGGCAGCGAGGGCCGTTCCCGGCCTCTCGCCGCCGCTGACGTCGTTGTCCTCGTTGACGCCGCGTTCGCGTCGCTGACGTCGTTGTCGTGGCCGCTCGGTGCTAGTTCAGCTTGAGCGCGTCGCAGTCGGCCTTGTACTCGGCCGTGCAGATCTGCTTGACGGTGTAGATGCCGTCGGCGATGACCGTGTCCGCGATGTTCTTCCTGGTCAGCGCGACCGGCGGAACCAGCTGGGCGGGGATCTTCTTGGTGGTCGGGGAGTCGACGCTGTCCTTGGCGAGGGCGTCGAACTCGATGGAGCGGCCCTGGACCTTGGCGACGGCCATCTCGGCGGCGGCGTTCGCCTCCAGCGGGAACGACTTGTACACGGTCATGTACTGGTCGCCCGCGACGATCCGCTGCACCGCGTCCAGGTCGGCGTCCTGCCCGGTGACCGGCGGCACCTTGGAGACGCCGGCGGTCTTCAGGACGTCGATGACCGCACCCGCGATGCCGTCGTTGGCGGCGTAGACGGCGTCGATGTTGCCGGCGCCGAGCTTGGCGACGGCCTCCTCCATGTTCGCCTTCGCGGCGACCGGGTCCCAGTCCTTGGTGTCGTACGTCTCGGAGATCGTCACCTTGTCGCCGAGTTCGGAGAGGGCGCCCTCCTTGAACATGGCGGCGTTGGGGTCGGTGGTCGACCCGTTCATCATGACGATCTTGTTGGCGGCGCTGTCGCCCAGCTTCTCCACCAGGGAGCGGCCCTGCACCTGGCCGACCAGCTCGTTGTCGAAGGAGACGTAGCCGTCGATCGGGCCCTGGGCGAGGCGGTCGTAGGCGATGACCGGGATGCCGGCCTTGTCGGCGGTCTCGATGGCGCCCGCGATGCTCTTGGAGTCCACGGCGTCGACCACGATGATGTCGACCTTGTCGGTCACCATCCGCTCGAGCTGCTCGATCTGGGTCTCCGGGTCTTTGTCCGCGTTGGCGTACTGCACCGTCGCCTTGTTGTCGGTCAGTTCGCCGATCTTCTTCTTCATGATCGGGAGGTCGAACTGCTCGTAGCGCTTGGTCTCCTTGTCAGGGAAGAGAACGCCCACCGTGATGTCGTCGCCCTTCGTGGGGCTCGCCTCCGCGCTGCTGCCGACGTCCACGACCCCGCAGGCGGCGAGGGAGACGGCCGCGGCGGACGCCGCGAGGGCGGTGGCGGCGCGGTGCGAGGCGGTACGACGTACACGGCTGGTGCCGGTGGTGCTGGTGTTACGGGCGTTCACATCAAGGGCCTTCCGGGCGTGGGTCGGCACTGAGACCCAGGTGGCTGAAAGCCAACGCGCTGATCACCGCAGCGTCAAGGAGTAATCACTTAACGAGATGACAACAGCGTTGTGTGGTCTCGGTGTGAAGAGGGTAAAGCAAGGGCTCGCGCTGTCGCCGCGCGCCCTTCACGGCCTGCGGGGCGTGAGGCGGCGCGGGAAACGACACGCGCCGAACGGCGCCCGGCCCGGTGCCCGTTGACGCATCACGGGGGTCCGCGAGGGCGACCGCCGGGGCAGAGGTCCGAGGAGTGAGCAGGTCAGAGAGGGTGACAGGACTCACGAAGGCGGCGCGGACGCGGGCGGCCGGGCGGACACGGACATGTGGGAGAAGAACGGGACGATCACCACGTACGGCCACCCGCCACACCGCCCCTCGGACACCGGCGCGGGGACCGACGGGTGGCGGACGTCACTCGCCGGGACCGCCACGCCGGGCCGGGACCCGAAGATCGCCGACCCACCGGCCCCCTCACGACGCCCCGACCCCACGGTCACGGAGCGTCACGGTGGGGGTCACCGGGGGCGGGGGCCTGGGCGGGGGCCCAGGCTGGGGCCGGGGCCAAGACCGGGGCCGGGGCTGGGCCAGCGCCGAAGCCGGGGCTGGGCCAGCGCCGAAGCCGGGGCTGGGCCAGCGCCGAAGCCCGGGCCAAGGCCAGAGGCCAGGGCCAGGGCCCGGGGACAAGACCGGGCCCGTGGCCAGGTGCCGGGGCCCGGGGACAAGACCGGGGCTGGGGCCCGGGGCCTGAGCCAAGGCCGGGCCAGGTGCTGGGCCGAGGGCCGAGGCCGGGGCCAAGGCCGGGGACCTGGGCTCGGGCCGAGCCCCCCGGGGTCGGGGGCGGGGGGCTCAGCCGTCGGTCCACTTCCGGAGCAGCGCTTCGCGCTCCTCGCGGCGGGGGGTGCCCTCGGCGGCGTACGCGCGTCCCCAGTCCTCCAGGGGGGTGAGGTCCGCCGTGCCGTCGACGAGGCGGTTCAGGAGGGCGACGGAGAGGTCGTACTCGGACTCGACGTAGCCGCCGACGGCGGACGCCATGTACGCCTCCAGTTCGACGGTGGTCCCGTCGGCCGTCTCCAGGTGCACCTCGAAGGCCCCCGGGCTGCCACCGCCACCGGCCACGGCGCTGAGCGCGAGGTCGACGGCGGCGGTGACCACCAGCCGCCCGGCGGACCGGATCCGCACGTACCGCAGGGCGACCGACCGCAGGTCCGCCCACCGCCACTCGCCACCCTGGTCCACGCCGAGCCCCACGACGCCGTCCCGGGTCAGCCGCAGCCCCCGCCCGGCCCCCTCGGGCTCCGCCCCGACATACACCCCGCCGTCCTCGGCGATCCAGAACAGCCCGACCATGGCCATGAGTTGCCTCCCCAGAAGCGCAAGTGCCGCAGACGTATCGCCTGGTGAGACACCATCTGGGGCCGGATGGTTCAGCCGGAGGCGGCCGGTGGGCAACTTGCCGGGTCGAGCGTCGGTCCGGAGCCGACCGGTGACGGCCTCCGTGACGGCGAACCCCTTGGCCGGGCCCTCGGGAATGACGACCTCCGAGCCGTAGGGCCCACGGTGGATGTGGTCACAGCTCCGAAATCCATCAAGTACGCACTTGGCGGTGGGTGGCTACCGTTCCTAAAGACTGAGCGGGAGTGGGTCCTGTTGCCAGGACCCATGCTCAGCCGGACGCCCCGAACGGTGTTGGGTGTCCTGGTCGCCCGCTTTCGCTCCGCGTCCGGCGCGCACGGATCGTGTCCGTGGTCCGGGAACGCGGGGGCGGGGTCCCTCACGCCCCGGGACACCTGGTCGGGCCTGGACGGTCCGATGCCCCCGCACGACCTGACCCCCGCCCCCACCTCCGGCCGCCTGGGCCGCCTTCGGCCGACTTCGGCTGGCTTCCGACTTCGGCCGACCTCGGCCGGTCTCGGCATGCGGCCGCCCGTTCCCACCCCGAAGGGCATCCCCTACCCTCGCGCCCACGCGCTCAGCGTCCCAGCAGCCCCACCTGCGCTGTAGCGCCCCACACCCCCACGCCGAAGGTCATTCGTTCCGTGTCTGTGGGCCGAAAGGGCTGCGAGTGATGTCCGAGGGTTCTCGTTCCGCGTCCGGGAGGACGGGGCGTCGGTGGCGCCGGGGACGTCGTCAGCGGCGGGTGGGGGCCACCGCCGTGGCGGCGGTCATCGCCGCGGCGATGGGCGGGGTGTACGCGCTGACCGCCGAGGCGGCCGTGACCTGTGCGCCGTCCGTGTTCAAACGGCAGATGTTCGCGAATACGTCGTTCTCGGGTACGCCGCTGACGACGGACTGCGACAGCGCGATCGACCAGGACTGGGGCACGGACGCGCCCGCGCCGGGGCTGCCGGACGACCGCTTCGGCGTGCGGTGGAGCGTGACACGGGACTTCGGCTCCGGCGGTCGGTTCACCCTCGTCGCGTCGGGGCGGGACGGCGGCGTCCGCGTGTACGTGGACGGCCGGTTGCGGATCGACCTCCGAGGTGATGTCCCCGGCGACGTCCCGACGCCGGGCGCGACGGCAGTCCCGACACCCATCTCGACGTACGGCCCGACGCCGGTCTCGACGTACGGCCCGACGCCGGTCTCGTCGTACGGCCCGGTGCCCGTCTCGCAGAGCGTCGACCTCACCATCCCGTCCGGACGGCACACCCTGCGGGTCGACTACGTCAACCGGAGCGGCGCCGCCGAGGTCGCGTTCACGGCGGTACCGCTGTCCCGTGCGGGGACCGTCACCCCGCCGTCGCCGCGATGATCTCCTCCATGTCGTCCACCGCCGCGTGCACGCCCTCCGTGAGGAGGACGGCGGTGGGGTTGAGGAGGATCTCGTCGACACCGGCGGCCCGGTAGCGGGCCAGGGTCGCGGCGATCTCCTCCGGTGTGCCGGTGACGACGACGTCGGCGCGGAGCAACTCGGCGGCGGGATCCGGGCCGTCGGTGTCCACGCCGGCGCGGCGGAGCATGTCCGCGTAGTGCGGGGCGCCCAGGTGCGCGCCCGCGGCGACCCGGGCCAGATGGCGCGGGTCGCGGCCCGGCCGGGTGACGGCGACGTGCACGGCCGTCGCGATCCGGGGCCGCCCGGCACGCCCCGACTCGGCCGCGCCCGCGGTCAGTTGGGGGACGAGCACGTCCCGTACGTACGCCGGCGGGGTCATCCAGGTGATCGCCACGTCCGCCGTCGCGCCCGCCGTGCGCGCCATGCCGGGCCGGAGCACCCCGGCCCCCACCTCCACCGGCGCGTGCGGCCCGACCGGCGGCAGTTCGGCGTGCAGCCGGTGGTACGGGCCGTCGTACGCCACGCTCTCGCCGTCCAGCAGGGCCCGTACGGAGCGGACGTAGTCGCCGACCGCGGTACGGGGGCTGCGGTACGGCTCCGGTGCGAGGCCCTTCGCGAAGTCGGGTGTGCCGATGCCGTACCCGGCCACCACCGGCCGCCCGGTGAGCAGCGCCAGCGAACGGGCCTGGAGCGCCGCCTCGTACGGGTGCCGCAGCGGCAGCAACGTCACCGCGGTGCCCACCGGCACGGTGTGGCCCATCCCGGCCAGATGGGCCAGCATCTGGTGGGGTTCGGCACGGAAGGACTGGCAGAGCCACAGGCGCCGTGCCCCGGTGCGGGCCACGGACGCGGCGAACGGGGCGACGAGTTCGGGGTGGTCGGGCTGGAGGGGGTAGAGGACGGCGGGCAGGTCGCGCGCCGCCCCGTCGTCGTTCGCGCCGGTCGGCCGGGGGTCCGCACTCGCCGACTCGGGGTCAGCCGCAGTCGGCGCGGGCGCCGTACTCGTCGGCCGGCCTTCCGTGCCGGTCGGCCGGGGTTCCGTGCCGGTCGGCCGGGGTTCCGTGGTGGTCATCGGGGTCCTCACGAAGGGCGGTGGTCGAGGGTGGCCACGAGGGTGCGGGACGGGTCGAGGTAGTGGGCGGCGGCCTCGGTGACACGGTCGTCGGTCACCTCGGCGAGGGCGTCCGGGTAGGTGGTCAGCCAGTCCACGGGCAGCCCGCCCGCCACGAAGCCGGCCAGGGCGCTCGCCTCCTCCGCGCGGGTGGCCAGCGCGAACCGGGTGAACCCGGCCGCGTAACGGCGGGCCCGCCGCACCTCCTCGGGGGTCGGGCCGTCCTGGGCCAACTCCGCGAGGCAGGCGGTGACCTCGTCGGCGAGCCGGTCACCCGTGCCGGGGGCGCCGACGCAGTCGATCTCCAGCCAGCAGCCCGCCCCGTTCTGCCGGATGCTCGCGTCGACCGCGTACGCCAGACCGTGGCGTTCCCGCAGCCGCCGGGTCAGCCGGGAGGTGGCTTGGCCGCCGAGGACGACCTGGGCGAGGTGGAGCGCGGTGTGTCCCGGCTCGGGCGCCGGGATCGCGGGGCCGGCGGTCAGGAGCAGCGCCTGGTCGGCCTCCGGGGCGTGCAGGGCGAGGCGTCCGGGGGTGGGTTCGGTGCGCGGGAAGGGCGGCAGGACGAGGCCCGACGGTCCCGCGCCGGTCCACTCCCCCAACTCGGCGTCCACCGCGGCCTGTACACGCTCGGGTGCCTCCCCGCTCATCACCAGCAGCACGGCACCCCGCGGGACCACGGCCCGGCGGTGGAGCGCGCGGACGTCCAGGGCGGCAGCCCCGTCCGGGGTGTCGTCGACCAGGGGGTGCGGCCCGCCGAAGGCGTGGCGCAGCTGGGCTCGGCGCAGTGTCGTACGGGGGCCCGCCGGGCGGGGCGCGGGCGTGGGCCCCCGGTGACCGTCCCGCGCGATCGTCGACGTCGACGGGAGGGCGGGGCGCAGCACCAGGTCCGCGAGGAGTTCGAGCGCGTCCCGCAGCCCCTCCGCCAGCACACTCGCCGACAGCACCAGTTGCTCGGCGGTCACCACCGTGCTGAACTCCCCGCCGAGGTCGGCGGCCCGGTCCGCCACGGCCCGCCGGTCACGGGTCGTCGTCGCCGTCCCGAGGTGCGCGGCGAGCAGCTCCTGGGCGGCGGCGAGTCCGGGTTCGGTCCGGGCGTACGGCAGCACGAGCCGGATCTCGGCGAGCGGGGCGCCCGGCACGGTCACGAGGACGGTGTCCAGGCCGTTGGGGAGGACCGTGCGGAAGGTCTCGGCCGTCCTCATGCGGCGGCTCCTTCCAGCGTGTGAACCGTTCTGGGCGCGGACAGCAGGGCCCGCGCGGCGGTCGACACGTCGGCCGGGGTGACGGCGGCGAGGTGCGCCGGGAGCGCGTCCGGGGTGGCGTGCGGGAGGAGCAGGGCGGCGCGGGCGTGGGTGACGGCGCGGGCCGGGAGGGAGTCGGACTGCCGGTGGCATCCGGCGCGCAGCACGCGTGCCGCCCGCCGCAGTTCCGTCTCCCCCGGCGGGGTGGCGGCCAGCTCGCCGAGCGCCTCCAGCCACCGCCCGACGGCCTCCTCCGTACCGGCCCCCGGCACCCGGCCGAGCAGCACGAGCGCGAGGTCGGGAGCGGCGGAGGCCAGCCACTGGCCCTGGTAGCCGCACTGCACGGTCGCCGCGGCCACCTCCGGTGCCCTGGCCACGAGGTGCGGCAGGCGGCTCCGGCGAAGCAGTTCGCAGAGGACGACCTGGGCGACGTACAGCCGGAAGTCGCCCCGTGGATCGGCCAGCGCGTGCCCGACGGCCACACCGTCACGGGCGTACGGGATGGGCGCGCCGAGGGTGGGCCGGTGCGGGGAGGGGACGTGTCCGGAGGGGAGGTGGGGGGCGGTCGGCAGCCCCGGGGCCCACGCCCCGAACTCCCGCTCCACCAGCGCCGCCACCCGCTCCGCGTCCACATCACCCACGACCGACAGCACCGCCCGCTCGGGCCGGTAGTGGGCCCGGAAGAAGGACTCGGTCTCCTCCGCCGTCACACGGGTCAGTTCGGCCGTCGTGCCGTAGGCGTGCCGGGCGCCCGGGTGGAGGGCGGCCAGGACCGTGTCCCAGAGGCGGGCACCGGCCCCGGCCGCGCGGATCTCCTCGGCGATGACGGCCCTCTCGGAGCGCACGGTGGCGGGCGCGGGCCGGAAGCGGAGGAGCCGCCGGGCCTCCAGGGCCAGTACGTCGGGCAGGGCGTCGGCCGGGACGACGGTGTGGAGGACGGTGTGGTCGCGATGGGTCTCGGCGTTGCACATCCCGCCGGCCTCCTGCACGAGAGCGAGGAAACCGGTGTCCCCCTCAGTGGTGGCTCCGTCGCCGTGTCCGTCGCCACGGGGGAACATCAGGTGCTCCACCAGGTGGGCCATCCCGTGGCGTCCCGGCGGGTCGTCGTCGCCGCCCGCCGCCACGGTGAGGGCGACCGCCACGAGACCTCGGCCGGGGGTCTCCTCGGTGACCAGCCGGAGGCTCACCGCAGCGGCCGGTACACGGAGACGCACATCTTCCGGCTGTCGCCGCCGTCGAAGGGCTGCTCGCGCCAGCCGGAGTAGCGGGCGGAGAGTTCCAGACGGGCGATGCCGGCGAGCAGGTCGAGCTCGCTCGGCCACAGGTAACGCATCACCGTCGTCGCCGACTTGGGGGCCTCGCCGTCGAGGAACAGCGTGTTGTGGATCATCATGTTCTGCGAGGCGGGCAGCACGCCGATGGACTCGATCATCGCGCCGCGCCCGTCGATCGGGTACGTGCTGATCTCGTTCTTCTTCTGCACGTGGTAGTCACTGGGGTCGAACGTCTCGATGACCACGTGCCCGTCGGGCGCCGTGTGCCGGGCGACCGCGTGCATCAGGGCGATCTGCTCGTCCGGGGCCACCGCGCAGCACAGGGAGTTGAAGGGCGCGAGGACGACGTCGAAGGTGCGGCCCAGGTCGAGGGTGGCGAAGTCGGCGTGGACGGGGGTGATCCGGCCCTCGTGGTCCTTGTGCGCCAGCCGGGCCAGCATGCCCCCGGAGGAGTCGACGCCGTGCACCCGGAAGCCCTTGTCGGCGAGCGGCAGGGCGACCCGGCCGGTGCCGACGCCGAGTTCGAGGACGCTCGCGCCGGGCCCGGTGAGGGTGAGGAGGAAGTCGGCGATGTCCTCCAGATCGGGGGTGGCCGGGTAGATCTCGTCGTAGACCTCGGCGAGCGCGTCGCTGTACGCGGTGGTCAGGGCGGTGCCGAGCCCGGCACCGGTCTCGACGGCCGCGGTGTCGGTGTCGGCCGGGCCGGTCGCCAGGGTCTCTTCGATCGCCAGGGGCTCTTCGGTTGCCAGGGACTCTTCGGTTGCCACGCTGGTCGTCATCGTCCGCCTCCGGAGCGGGTGTCGAGGTTGTTCTGAGGGTGCAGCGGGTCGATGCCCGCCTCGTGGAAGGCCCGTACGACGTGCGTCTCGCGGCTGTCGTCACCGTCGGACAGCGCGTGGGCGATGAGTCCGCCGGCCAGGGCGAAGGCGCGGTGCTGGCCGAAGCTCATGCCGTCCTGGCCGGGGCGCGGGTCCTCGGGGTCCCAGGCGGCGGCGACGCCGGGGGCCAGTTCCTCGGTGAAGACGGACGTGCCGTCGCCGGTGAGGGTGCCCGCGTGGGGGGCGACGGCGGTGGCGACCGCGCGTTCGCCGGGACGGTGGTCGCCGTGCAGGTAGACGACGACGGAGTCCCGGCGCGGGTAGTCCTGCGGGTCGGAGAGGACCTTCGCGTGGTACAGCGCGCCCGCCTCCTCCAACGCGCCGAGCACCGTGCCCCACAGGGCGACCGCGGCGTCCGCGTCCCGCGCGTGCAGGAAGAGGCGGCGTACGGGGCCGGCGCGGCGGGGCAGGGGGCGTGAGCCCATGACGTAGAAGAAGCCGGGGGAGAGCGCGGGGCGCGCGGCCTCCAGGGCGAGGTCGACGAGGTCGCCGGGTGCGGGCGGGGCGGCCGGGGCCAGCAGCCGGCCGGCCGGGACGCGGGCGGTGACCTCGGGGAGGCGTACGACGAGCTGGTCGCCGTCGGGGCGGTGGAGCACCTCGACGAGCCGGCCCCGGGTGGGGGTGGTGGTGTGCGGTACGGCCGCCGCGAGCCGGGCCTCCAGGGCGGGGTCGCGGAGCGTACGGCGGGGCGGCGGGCCCTCGGCGGCCGGGCCGCCCCGGTCGCGGCCGGCGTGCAGTTCCTCGTACAGGGCGTTGGTGAGGCGGCCCCGCAGGTCACGGGGGCTGTCGGCGGTGACGGTACGCCCGGCGACGGCGGCCTCGCGCGCGCCGGGCGCCACACCGACACCGTCCAGCGCGGCACGGAGCCGGGGCGCGAGCCCCGGGTGCCGGACGTCGGGGGAGGCGCCCGGCACCGGGGTGTCCAGAAGGGAGAGAGCGGTCATCGGTGGTGGCTCCCGTTCGGGTGGTCGGGGTTCGGGCCGGGCTTACGGGCGGCTGCGGCCGGGGCGCACGGAACCCTGCGGGCGGCCACGGCCGGGCTCTGCCGCACTGTGGCGGCGGCCGGAACCGGAACGCGCCGGGCCGTGATCCCGGCCACGGCGCGGGTGGCGGTCGTCATCGGTCGCCGCTCCCGTCCGGGAGGGTCAGGCCGAGCGTCCGCGCCGCGCCGCCCGGGTTCAGGAGGACCGTGCGGCCGATGCCGGCGGCGGCGCGGGCGACCGGGTTGAGCGTGGCGTGGGACTCGGCGGTGGCGATGAGGCGGTCGTACATGTGCCAGCCGGCGTAGGCGGCGGCCCGCTCGGGCAGGCCGGGGTCGGGCGTACGGCACTCCAGGTAGCCCTGCCAGAAGGCGTGGACGCGCGGCAGATGGCGGCGCAGGCTCGCCGAGCCCCGCCCGACGATCTCCTCGTGCGCGAGGCCGAACCCGCCCCCCGCGCCCCGGCGGTCGTCCCCGGCGTCCCCGACGTCGCCGGTCGGCGCGAACACGGAGTACGTCGCGTGGAACAGCCACTCCCCCGCGAACGCCCCCACGTCCCGCGCCGGGTCGGCCAGCCGGAACTCCTCCCAGTCGCACAGGTACAGCGGCCCGCGGCCCTCGTCGGCGCCGATGAACTGGTCGAAGCGGAGGTCGCAGTGCGTGGGCGCGTGCGGGACGCCCGCCTCGCCCTCCCGCAGCCGGGCCAGCGCGTCGACCACCTCGCCGTCGTCCTGGACGAGCTGCCAGGCGGCGATCTGCGCCATGCTGCGCTCCTGGACGGCGCTCCAGGGCAGCGCGCGCAGCCAGGCCAGCGGCGGCAGCGGCGCCTCCCCGGTGTCGAGCCCGTCCCCGGCCGGCAGCGTGTGCAGCGTCCCCACCGCCCGCCCGGCCGCCCGGCACAGCGCGTCGTCGAAGTCCCCGTCCAGCGCCAGCTCCGCCCCCGACCGGGCGCCGGGGACCAGCCGGTGCACGGTCACCCCGGCCGCCGGGTCCGCGCCGAGCAGCTCCGGCGAGCGCAGCGGCGAGCCGCCGGGCAGCCATCGGGCCGCCGACTCCTCGAAGCTCAGGGCGCGTTCGATCTCGGGGCAGTCCCCGTCCGGCAGCGGCGTCACCGTCTTGACGAAGACCTGCTCGCCGGTGGTGGTCGGTCCCGCCCAGTTGTCGTTGCGGCCCCCGAACGCGGTGACCGCCGCCGCGTCGAGGCGGCCGAGCCCGAGCCGCTCCAGCAGGGCGTTCACGGCGGGCACGGTGCCCAGTTCGGTGGGCCGGTAGCGCTGCCGGGTGCGAACCGGCTCCGCCGGGTCCGTCCTGGTGGGTGTGTCGGTGGTGATCGTCATCGTGTCGTGGCTCCCCCGGGGACCGCGCGGCGGCCCTCCTCGTCGATCAGGTCAGCGACGAAGGCGGTGTAGTCGGCCAGTTCGTCGCTCCAGCCGCAGTACGCGGCGAAGTCCCGTGTGTGCGCGGCGATCCGCAGCACCGCAGCGCGGGCCGCGAGCTCCCGGTCCGCGCCCGGCCCGTACGCGTCGAGCAGGGCGGCCGGCAGGTCCACGGCCGGCCCCTCGCCCCACACCGGTACGGCCCAGGCGAGTTCGGCCAGATCGCCGAGCAGCCAGCCCAGGTCCAGTTCGGGCCGGGCGGCACCCAGGTCCTCGCCCGTCAGCAGCGCCACCGGACCCCGGCTCAGGGGTGGGACCAGCGCGCCGAGCGAGGCGAAACCGTGTACGAGGACGAGTCCGTGGCCGTCCCGGTGTGGGGCGGGGGCGGGTGCCGTGACCTCGGCGCACCAGGAACGGAGCGTCGAGAGGCGGGCGGGACCCCACACCCGTACGGCGTGCTCCCGCAGACGCCGTACGGCGGCGAGGTCGCCGTCGCCCCCGTCGGTCCCGTCGCCCCCGTCGGCGAACCCCCGCAGTCGGGTGAGCGCGGGCGGCGGTGCCCCGGTCGGCGCGGGCGTGGCGTGCAGGGCCCGTAGCGCCGTGCCCGCCGCCGCGAGCGCGTGCGCGGCCAGCCGCCGGGCAGCCGGCCGGGGGTCGCGGAGCCACGCCGCGGCCGAGTACGGGCCGTCGGCGAGGTAGGCGAGCCCCGCGCCCGAGGCCACCGGGGTGACCAGCCGGGCGCCGGCGGTGTACCGGGGGACGTGTGCGGCGAGGGGCGCCGTCGGCGGGGCCGCCCGCCGGGATCCCGCCCCGTGCCACCACTCGTGGCGTCCGTCGGCCGTGAGCCGTACTCGGGTGAGCTGGAGCCCGGTGCCGAACTCGGCCTCCGGACCGTCGGCCTCTGCGGCAGGCGCCGTCCGTACGGTCACTCGTCCTCCCCTTCGGCGCGCCGGGCCCGCGCGTAGGCGCCGACGCACAGGCCCATCAGCTCGGACAGCGGCAGTGCCCCGCCGTCCTCCATCTCGCCCGTGCTGGCGCTGACGGCGGGCACGGTCGGCGCGACGACCACGCCGGGGCGGTCGCGCAGGGTGTCCAGGTGCCCCTGGACCACGGGGCTGAGCTGCGCGCCGGGCGGCAGCGACGGGGCCACGCCCACGAGGGCGGACGTCGACTGCAGGGCGCACAGCAGGGGTGTGTCGGTGAGGCCGAGCGCGTAACGGCCGAGGAAGTGCATCGTGGCCGGGTGGACGAGCACGAGGTCGGGCCAGCGGGCCAGTTCGACGTGCGGGACGGCACCGGGCGCGGCCTCGGACCAGTCGTCGGTGACGACCTCCCGTCCGCAGAGCGCGGATATCGCGTCCGCGGAGACGAATCGTCGCGCCGAACGGGTCAGCACGACCCGTTTCTCCATTTCCGGGAAGGTATTGCCCAGCCAGTTGATCCAGAACGGCAGGAATGCCACGCTGAGCGCGCCGGTGCCCACGAGGAGCACCCGGCGGAATCCGGGATCCGCGACTCCTGTGGGGTCCATTCCCGCCTCCTTGTGCTTTCTTTTTCGGTGTGTGTCGCGTTGCCCGGGGAGGGGCCGGTGGCCGGCACCGGCCCCTCCCCGCGGGTCACTGCTCCGGTCGCCCGGTCGTCAGCACTTCTTCTCGATCGTGCGGGCGGTCAGCGAACCGAGGGCCGCGGCGCACTGCTGCGAGGAGCGGGCGGTGATGATGGTGGCGCGGATCGCCCACGGGATGGTCGGGCTGAACGCGGGCGCGGCGTCCTTGCCGTCGTACAGGCCCAGCTCCTCGGCGGAGGTGTAGGCGGTGTAGCCCTCGAACAGGTCCTTCTCGTTCTGCGTCGACTGCATGAGTCTCTCCTTGATTCATGGTGCGGGATTACGGTTCTCCGAATTCCCGGCCGCCTTACGGGCTTTCCGGCTTTTCGGCCGGTGCCCCTTGGCGACGAGACAACTATGGCCCGCCGGAAAAGCCGCCCGCTATTGGCAGTTGCGGCATTACCGCACCCGGCATGACCGGACCCGGCATGACCCGAACCGGCGTCGCCGGGCCCGGCATTGCCGCAAGCGCCAATACCGCCGCACCCGCCCGTACGCGTAGAAAGTCCAGGGTGAACACACATGACTCCGCGAGGCCCGAGCCTCCGCCGCCCCAGCCGACGCAGGCGCCCGATTCCGCGCGGGCACCCAATCCCGCTCATGCACCCGACCTCGTCCAGGCGCCCGATTCCCCCCGGGGCGCCGACGCCCCGCGCCCCCCGCTCCGTGCGCTGCTCGCCCACGCCCGCCCACACCGCAGAGTGCTGCTCCTGGTCCTCGTCCTGACCCTGGCCGGCAGCGCGGCCGGGCTCGCGCAGCCGATGGTCGTGGAGTCGTCACTGACGGCGCTGATGACCGGCGGCGACCTGACCCGCGAACTCCTGCTGATGCTGGGCCTGTTGGCGGTGTCCATCGCGCTGACCTGGACACAGGCCCTGGTGAGCGAGCGCACGGCGGAGAAGGTCGTGCTGCATGTGCGCCGGGGACTGATCCACCGTCTGATCCGTCTGCGGACGGCCGAGTTGGACAGGACGGAGCCGGGCGGCCTCACCACCCGTGTGACGTCCGACAGCACGCTCGTGCAGCACGCGGCGACCAGTGGTGTGATCCAGTTGCTCGACGGCGGTATCCATCTGATCGCCACCATCGTCCTGATGGGCATGACCAGCCTGCCGCTGCTCGGCATCACCTCCGGTGTGCTGCTGGTGGTCGGTGTCGCGATGGGCGTGGTGATGCCGAGGATCCGCCGGGTGACCACGCGCGCGCAGACCTCGGTCGGCGAGATCGGCGCCGCCCTCGACCGCGCGCTCGGCGCCGCCCGCACCGTGAAGGCCAACGGCGGCGAGGCGACGGAGACCGCGCGGGCCGTGGCCGCCGCCGAGGACGCCTACCGGGCCGGCCTGACCGGCGCCCGCTACCACGCCACGATCGCCGTGCTCTCCGCCCTGGTCGTCCAGGCGTCGTTCCTCGCGGTCATCGGCTTCGGCGGCGCTTTGGTCGCCACCGGCGCCCTCGACCTGGCCGCACTGATCGCCTTCCTGCTCTACCTGTTCAACCTGGGCGGCCCCGTGCTGTCCCTGGTCGGCGGCACGACCTCGCTGCAACAGGGCCTCGGCGCGCTCACCCGCATCGAGGAGGTCGAGCGGATGGAGATCGAGACGGACGTCGACGAGACCCCGGCCCGCCCCGCCGGCCCTCCGCCGCGAGTGACCCTGGAGAACGTCACGTTCGCCTACCCGGGCCGCGCCACCACCCTCGACGGGGTGGGCCTGGTCGCCCCGGCCGGCGGTGTCACCGCCCTCGTCGGCCCCTCCGGCAGCGGCAAGACGACCGTCTTCTCGCTCCTCCAGCGGTTCTACGAGCCGGACTCCGGACGCGTCCTCCTCGACGGCACCGACATCGCGACCCTCAGCCGAGCCGAGGTACGCCGCCGGATCGCGTACGTGGAGCAGGACACCCCGATGCTCGCCGGCACCCTCCGCGAGAACCTGCTGTACGCCGCGCCCGACGCGGCCGAGGACGAGGTCGCCCGCGTCCTGCGGGACACCCTGCTCGACGCGCTGGTCGCCCGGCTCCCGGAGGGCCTCGACACACAGGTCGGCGCCCGCGGTCTCGCCCTGTCCGGCGGGGAACGCCAGCGCCTCGCCATCGCCCGCGCGCTGCTGCGCCGCCCGCAGGTGCTGCTGCTCGACGAGGCGACCGCCCACCTCGACGGTCTCAGCGAGACGGCGCTGCGGCACACCGTGGAGCGGGCCGCCGAGCACTGCACGGTGCTGCTCATCGCCCACCGGCTGTCCACGGTGACCTCCGCCGACCACATGGTGCTGCTCGCCGGCGGGCGGGTGCGCGACCATGGCCGGCACGGGGAACTCCTGGGCAGGGACGAGCTGTACCGGGACCTCGCCGCCACCCAGCTGACCGCCGCGGGAGCGTGAGCGCACCCCCCTCCCTCCTACCTGACGTACTGACCACCGTCAGACCCCCACACAGCGAAGGAACACCGCAATGCCGAAGGACCCGGCCCCCACCACCTCGCTCGCCAAGCAGACCGCCGAGGACGCGTACGACGCCCACGAGGACCACCCGTACGACGACCGCGACGACCACGACGGCTACGACGACCGCGACGACCACGGCGACTACGACGACGCGGACGAGTACGAGGAGAGCGGGCCCGGGCCCGTGGTCGAGCGCACCGTGGAGGACGACCTGTTCGGCGCGGTGACCGTCCGGCTGGACTCCGAGTCGGGCGAGGTCACGGTGACCGGCGAGCGGGTGCCGCGGGTCGAGCTGTGGCGGGCCGAGGGGACCGAGGGCGAGGACCACATACCGGTCGGCACCCGTGACGGTGCGCGGCTCACCCTGACCGTCGACGGCGAGGAGGCGGTGATCGACCCCGCCAAGGGGCGGCTGACCCGGCGCTCGTACCGCGTCGACGTGCGGTACGCGGAGCGCTCCTGGCGGCTGGTGCCCGACTCCATCCCGGGCAGCCGGCTGGTGCGGGCCGGGGCGTACCTCGGGGACTTCTCCTCCGACGGCGACGGGAAGGTCATGGTGGAGTGGCGCGAGGACGCCGAGCCGGAGGCACTGGACGCGGCCCTCGGCTACGCCCTCGCCGCCGCGTTCGGCACGGGCGCCCAGCCCCTGTGGATGACGGCGATCGAGATGGTCGGCGACCTCCTGCCCGGCTGACCCGCCGGCACACCATGGAAAGGCCCTGTCGGTACTCCCCGGTACCGGCAGGGCCTCATGGTGTCCCCCGCGGAGGTCAGCCGCAGGTTCCCCTGATGTCGTCCTCGTACAGGTGCGAGACGATCGCCGCCTCGAACCGGGACTTGAGGTCGAGCTTGCGCACGATGCTGGCGGTGTGGGCCCGTACCGTGCGCTCCGCGATGCCCAGGCGGCGGGCGAGCCAGCGGTTCTGCTCGCCCGTCGCGAGCAGCAGCAGCACCTCCCGCTCGCGATCGGTCAGCGCGGAGAAGTCGAGTGCGTCCTCCCGTACGACAACAGCCATGTGAGTCCCCCTGGTTGTGTTCGGTCGTGTCGGCTTCCGTCGGCTCGTGGCCGGAGAATCCGTGCGAATCCATCGGTTCGTGTCCGACGTCCCTAGGTTCGGGTCCGACGTCCATCGGTTCCCGTCCGACGGATTCCAGCCTGCCAAGCGCTTTCGGCCGGATCCCGCCCCGCGGGGCGCAGCTTGCTGCACCGGCGCGACACCATGCTGCGAGCGAAACTTTCGACCCACGCCGTTCGTTCGTGTCGTGGCCCGCGCTCGTCCGTCACACATTCGCCACACCTTCCACGGCGTGCCGCCGTGAACGGACGAAGCCTTGACCAACGCATTACTGTGAGTCCCGATCATTTCGGTGGATTCCGGATCGCCGTGGCCCGACCAGCCACACCCGCGATACCGGCCACCGGCCCGGGCCGCACGGGAGGAACACGGGGGACAGATGAACGATGCGGGCAGCATGGGGCTGTTGGGGCTCACCACGATGGAGGAGCGCGTCTACCGGCACTTCCTGAGGAATCCGGGGACGACGGCGGAGGACATCCACCTCCTGCTCCACGCGTCGCAGGACGTCGTCGGCGCCGCGCTGCGGCGGCTGACGGAACTGGGCCTGCTCCGCCGCGCGGAGGCGACGGCGGAGGGCGGGGCGCAGACCGGGGCGCAGACGGCGGAGGATCCGGCCGTCGCCGGGAGCGAAGCCTGCGGCACCCTGACGGCGGCGGACCCCGAGGTGGCCGTCGGTCTGCTCACCGACCGGCGGCTGAGCGAACTGCACCACGAACTGCAGCAGGTGACCCGGCCCCGTCACCTCGTCGCGGAACTCCGCGCCGAGCAGGGCGTCCACACCCAGGCCGGCGGCGGCGTGGAGCGGATGACGAACCTGGCGCAGATCCGCGACCGGATCGACGACCTGGCGTTCTTCGCCCGCGAGGAGATCCTCTCCGTCGAGCCCTACCGGGCGCTCACCCGGGAGAACATCGCGCACGCGCGGCCGCTGGACAGCCGCTGTCTGCGCCGGGGCGTCCACATCCGCAGCGTCGTCCTCAAGGACGCCCTGGACGATCCCGCGACCGCCGCCTACCTGCGCGAACTGAACGCGCAGGGCGCGCGGATCAGGGTCGCCGCCGACATCGCCGAGCGCGTCCTCGTCTACGACCGGCACACCGCGCTGGTCCCGGCGGACCCGTCGGACACCTCGCGCGGCGCGCTGGTCGCGCAGGAACCCGGCCTGGTGGCCAGCATCCTGGCCCTCTTCGAGAAGATCTGGGACCAGGCGACGGACCTCACCGATCTGCTGGGCGCCCCGGCACCCGAGTCGGAGTCCCTGACGCCGATGGAGCTGGAGGTCCTGAAGTCGATGTGTCGGGTCACCAAGGACGAGATCGGTGCCCGTGAACTCGGTGTCTCCCTGCGCACCTACCGCCGGCACGTCGCCGACGTGCTGCGCACCCTGAACGCCAGCAACCGTCCGCACGCGGCCCTGCTGGCGCGGGAGCGGGGCTGGATCTGACCGCAGTTCACCATGCCGCCGATCAGGGCCCGCCGGCGTCGCGCCAGCCGCCCAGCGCCGGGTCGGTGAGCACCTCCGCCAGCCAGTCCCGTACGGCGTGGGCGGGCGAACCGGACGGGGGCCGGATCCGAAGGTGGATCCGGCCCCCGTCCTCGTCGAGTCGCCAGGCGTGTCCCCAGCCCCCGGGCAGTTGGCCGAGGACCCTGATCACGGCCGTCGCGGCGGGCGCGTCACCGGGAGCCCTGCGGACGAGGACCAGTTCCCGGAACCCACCGTCCCGGCCCTGCTCCTCCCGGCATTCCCCCCGGTGCTCACCGTCCTGGAACTCCACGGTCGTCATCCCGTCCGTCCCGCCGGCTCACTGCCAGCCGTTGACGGACAGCGCGACCGACGGACCGGACTTGACGGCCGCCGTCGCTCCCAGTGGCAGGGCCATGATCAGCGCGAGCGCCGACAGTGTCCTGATGATGCGTGCGTTCCCCGTGTTCTTCATGACCACGACTCTGCCAGCGGGAACATGCCGCCTGAAGGCTCCGCGATGTCAGGATGCTGCACCGGGCGGGACACTTGCTGCCAGGCACTTCGCTGCCAGGCGGCGGCTTGCCGGGGCGGCTCGCGGGGGCGGCTCTCAGTCCGAGGCCTGCTGCCGCTTCGGCCGCCACACCACCAGCGCGCTCGTCTGCTGCACCTCCTGGTAGGGCACCAGGTCACGCCGGTACGACGCGTGCACCGCGGCCTCGCGCTGCTGCATCGCCGCGGCGGCGCCGTCGAGCGCGGTCTCCAGCTCGACCACCCTCGCCTGGAGGGCGGCGACCTGGTTCTCCAGCTCGATGATGCGCTTGATGCCGGCCAGGTTGATGCCTTCGTCCTGCGACAACTGCTGGACGGTGCGCAGCAGTTCGATGTCGCGGGCCGAGTAGCGCCGGCCGCGCCCGGCGGTGCGGTCGGGCGAGACCAGGCCGAGGCGGTCGTACTGGCGCAGTGTCTGCGGGTGCAGACCGGACAGCTGAGCGGCCACCGAGATGACGTACACCGGTGTCTCTTCCGTCAGCTCATAGGGGTTACGACGGCGACCGGGTGTGTCCATGGTGTGGTCATGCTCCCTTCGCGGCCTGGAACAGCTCCGCCCGCGGGTCCTCGCCCGCGGTCGCCTCGCGATACGCCTCGAGTGCGTCACGAGCCTTCCCCGACAGATCCTTCGGGACACTCACCTCGACGGTGATCAGCAGGTCCCCGCGGGTGCCGTCCTTGCGGACCGCGCCCTTGCCGCGGGCCCGCATCGTACGCCCGTTGGGGGTGCCCGGGGGCAGTTTCAGGGTGACCGGGGGGCCGCCCAGGGTCGGGACCCTGACCTCCCCGCCGAGCGCCGCCTCCGGGTACGTCACCGGCACCGTCACCGTGAGGTTGTCGTCCTTGCGGCCGAACACCGGGTGCGTGTCGACGTGCACGACGACGTACAGGTCGCCCGCTGGGCCGCCGCGCTCGCCGGGCGCGCCCTTGCCGCGCAACCGGATCCGCTGCCCGTCGGCGACGCCGGCGGGGATGCGGACCTGCATGGTGCGGGACGACTTGGCCCGGCCGGAGCCCTTGCAGATGTCGCAGGGGTTCTCGGCGATCAGGCCCCGGCCCTTGCAGTCCGGGCAGGGGTCCGTCAGGGAGAAGCCGCCGCCGGAGCCCCGCGCGACCTGGCCGGTGCCGACGCACGTCGGGCACACCCGGGGGGTGCCGTTGGCGTCGCCGGTGCCCGAACAGGCCTTGCAGGGGGACTGCGAGGACATCCGCAGCGGCACGGTGGCGCCCTCGATGGCCTCGGTGAAGCTCAGCGTGACCTCGGACTCGATGTCCTGGCCGCGCCGGGGCTGCACCCGCGTGGTGCCGGAGCTGCCCCGGTTGAACAGGCCCCCGAAGACGTCACCGAGCCCGCCGCCGAAGCCGCCCGCTCCCTGTCCGCCCTGGGCGCCGCCTCCGAAGAGGTCGCCCAGGTCGAAGTTGAACGAGCCGCCGCCCGCGCCGGGGCCCGGGCGGAAGCCGCCGTTGCCGAACAGCGCGCGGGCCTCGTCGTACTCCTTGCGCTTCTTGGGGTCGCCGAGGACGTCGTTCGCCTCGGAGATCTCCTTGAACCGCTCCTCGGCCTTGGCGTTGCCCTTGTTGGCGTCCGGGTGGAACTCGCGGGCGAGCTTCCGGTAGGCCTTCTTGATCTCGGCCTCGGTGGCGTCCTTGGGGACGCCGAGGACCTTGTAGTAGTCCTTCTCGATGAAGTCCTTGGTGCTCATCCCCGGCGTCCCTCCTTCCCGTGGTGTTCCGCGTCGTGGACGTCAGCCCTCGTCCGGGCCACCGTTCTCCTTGTCGTCGGCCGTCTCCGCGGACTCGCCGTCCGCCTTGACTGTCTGCGCCCCCGGCTGGGGTTCGGCCACGGCCACCCGCGCGGGGCGGATGGTCCGTTCGCCGATGCGATACCCCGGCTGCAGAATCGCCACGCACGTCGTCTCGGTGACGTCCGGCGCGTAGCTGTGCATGAGGGCCTCGTGGATCGTCGGGTCGAAGGGCTCGCCCTCCTTGCCGAACTGCTGCAGACCCATCTTCGCCGCGACGGTCTCCAGCGACTCGGCGACGGACTTGAAGCCGCCGACGAGTTCGCCGTGCTCCCGTGCGCGGCCGATGTCGTCGAGCACGGGCAGGAGCTCGGTCAGGAGGTTCGCGACGGCGATCTCCTTGACCGTGATCCGGTCGCGCTCGACCCGCCGACGGTAGTTCTGGTACTCGGCCTGGAGGCGCTGGAGGTCCGCCGTGCGCTCACCGAGCGCCGTGCGCACCTGGTCCAGCTGGGCCGTCAGGCCGGCCACCTGGGCCGCCGCTGCCGCGTCCCCGGCCGGGGCCGCCCCCTCCTTGGGGGCGGCCTTCGGCTCGGCGTCCTCGGAGCCGGAGGAGGGGACGTCGGGCTGCTTCGGCTGACCTTGCGGCTGCTGCTCGTCGAAGCCCGGGGTCTCCTCCGTCACGCGGCACCGTCCTTCCGGTCCTCGTCGACGATCTCGGCGTCGACGACGTCGTCGTCGGCCTTGGCGCCGGCGGCGGCACCCTCGGGGCCGCCCGCGGCCTGCGCGGCCTGGGCGTCGGCGTACAGCGCCTGGCCGAGCTTCTGCGACACGGCGGCGACCTTCTCGGTGGCCGTGCGAATCTCGGCGGTGTCCTCGCCCTTGAGGACGTCCTTCAGCTCGGCGACGGCGGCCTCGACCTCGGTCTTGATCTCGCCGGGGACCTTGTCCTCGTTGTCCTTGAGGAACTTCTCGGTCTGGTAGACGAGCTGCTCGCCCTGGTTGCGGGTCTCGGCGGCCTCGCGGCGCTTCTGGTCCTCCTCCGCGTACTGCTCGGCCTCCTGGCGCATCCGGTCGACCTCGTCCTTCGGCAGCGAGGAGCCGCCGGTGACGGTCATCTTCTGCTCCTTGCCCGTGCCCAGGTCCTTGGCGGTCACGTGCATGATGCCGTTGGCGTCGATGTCGAAGGACACCTCGATCTGCGGGACGCCGCGGGGCGCCGGCGGCAGACCGGTCAGCTCGAACATCCCGAGCTTCTTGTTGTACGCCGCGATCTCGCGCTCGCCCTGGTAGACCTGGATCTGCACGGACGGCTGGTTGTCCTCGGCCGTGGTGAAGATCTCGGACCGCTTGGTCGGGATCGTGGTGTTGCGCTCGATGAGCTTGGTCATGATGCCGCCCTTGGTCTCGATGCCGAGGGACAGCGGGGTCACGTCGAGGAGCAGGACGTCCTTGACCTCACCCTTGAGGACACCGGCCTGGAGCGAGGCGCCGATGGCGACGACCTCGTCCGGGTTCACACCCTTGTTGGCCTCCTTGCCGCCGGTCAGCTCCTTGACGAGCTCGGCGACGGCGGGCATACGGGTGGAGCCACCGACGAGAACGACGTGGTCGATCTCGGACAGGGCGATCCCGGCGTCCTTGATGACGTTGTGGAACGGCGTCTTGCAGCGCTCCAGCAGGTCCGCGGTCAGCTGCTGGAACTGGGCGCGGGTGAGCTTCTCGTCGAGGTGCAGGGGGCCCTCGGCGGAGGCGGTGATGTAGGGCAGGTTGATCGAGGTCTCCGTGGAGGAGGACAGCTCGATCTTCGCCTTCTCGGCGGCCTCGCGCAGACGCTGGAGCGCCATCTTGTCCTTGGCGAGGTCCACGCCGTGGCCGGCCTTGAACTGCTGCACCAGGTAGTCGACGACGCGCTGGTCCCAGTCGTCACCACCGAGGTGGTTGTCACCGTTGGTGGCCTTCACCTCGACGACGCCGTCACCGATCTCCAGCAGCGACACGTCGAAGGTGCCGCCACCGAGGTCGAAGACCAGGATGGTCTGGTCGTCCTTGTCGAGGCCGTAGGCGAGGGCGGCGGCCGTCGGCTCGTTGACGATGCGCAGCACGTTGAGACCGGCGATCTCGCCGGCTTCCTTCGTGGCCTGCCGCTCGGAGTCGTTGAAGTAGGCCGGGACGGTGATGACCGCGTCCGTGACCTTCTCGCCCAGGTACGCCTCGGCGTCCCGCTTCAGCTTCTGCAGGATGAAGGCGGACATCTGCTGCGGGTTGAACGGCTTGCCGTCCAACTCGACCTTCCAGTCCGTACCCATGTGCCGCTTCACGGACCGGATGGTCCGGTCCACGTTCGTGACCGCCTGGCGCTTGGCGACCTCGCCGACCAGCACCTCACCGTTCTTCGCGAAGGCGACGACGGACGGCGTGGTCCTGGCACCCTCGGCGTTGGTGATGACGGTGGGCTCGCCGCCCTCCAGAACGCTGACGACGGAGTTAGTCGTGCCCAGGTCGATGCCGACCGCACGTGCCATGTCAATTCCTCCAGCTGACTTGAGTGGAACGGACTCAAGTGTGCACGACCCTTCCCGCCGGGTCAACAGACCTGAGTCGAGCCGACTCAACTTTTATCCCCCACTTATGTACAGGAGCCCGCTGAGCTGGGGTTTATCCCGGCTGCGGAGCCCAGAACCGTACCTCCGGATGGTGAACGGAGGGACCGTCCAGGAGGGGGCGGGGGCGGTTCCGCAGGTGCCGGTCCAGGAACGCGCCGACGTAGGCACGGGTGATCTCCACCCCCCGCGCGCCCGACAGCCCGGCTTCCGCGACCGGCTCGTCCACCGCCCCCGGTGCGGCCTGGTCGGCGAACGCCGGCAGGTCGGTGAAGGACTCGTGCTGAGCGCCGTCGACGGTCAGCCAGCGCTTCCACCCGGACAGCGCGGACCACGTACGACCCCAGTACGGCTCGCCCGCACCGCCCGGCGCGTTCTCGGGCGTGCCCATCATCAGGAACGGCCGGTCCACCCCCGGTGTGGAGACCTCAGCCAGACCGTCCAGAGTGAGTCCCGCGTCGATCCTGCGGTCGCCCCGCATGGCGGGGACGGTGCTGTACCCGCCCGCCGAGTGCCCCACCATCGCGACACGATGCGCGTCGATCGTCCGACCGCCACCCCAGACCGGACGGGGCCCGGTGAGCCGGTCGAGCACGAAACGCATGTCGGCGGCGCGCCCTCGACCGATCCTGGTGAGCTTGGCCTGGTCGTACGGCGGGGTGCACGCGGAGCACGGCGTGGTGCGCCCGTCGGGGAAGGTGGTCGCGACGGCCTCATGGTTGTGCCCGACGCCCACGACGACGTGACCGCGGCTCGCCAGGTCCTCCGCGAGCGACGACAGCGTGGCGCGCGGCAGCTTGAAGCCCGGTGAGAGCAGCACCAGGGGCGAACGCCGTGCGAGTGGTCTGGCGTCGACCACGGAGTACGTCCGCACCTTCGCCAGCGTGTCCTGCGGTACGTCGTCGGCCCCCAGCAACTCCAGCAGCGCCGCCGACTCCCGCTCCGTCATGTACGGCGCCGGCCGGGCACCCCTGGCGGGCACCGCCGGGTACCACAGCGACACCATCAACTCCCGCCGCTCCCCGGCGACCCAGGGGTCGGCCCGAGAGGCGTCCCGCAACGACAGCACGGTCCGCCCCACGGCGAACGGACCAGTGGGGCGTGGCAGTTCGAGGACGGGGCCGGTGCCGGTGCCGGGGGCCGAAGGCACGTCGAAAGGCGCGGCGGACGGCGCGGCCGAGGCGGCGGAGCCGGTCACCGCGAGGCCGGCACAGGCCATGGCCATGGCAAGGGCGACACCGGCGACACCCCTGGCGAAGACCCTGACCCTGACCCCGACTACGGGCCTGACCATGGGCCTGGTCGTCGCGGGAGCGGCACGGCGGAGATCACGAAGGGGGCTCATACGATCGCTCGTCACGCCCCGTAAGACGTATCCGAACGGTTCCTGCCTCCAGATCCACGCGAAAAGGCGGACCCCGGCCGGCCGCAGCCCTCCATCCACAGCAGAACCGGTCCCCCGCGAACCGGGCCGCCCCCACTCCGACGACCACGCCGGCGATCAGTAGGACGGCGTCCACGCGTCACCCGCCCCCGGGCAGGGACAGGCTGTAGCGGAGCTTCTCCTTCGGGCGGGCGCCGAGGCGGTCGTAGAAGCGGGCCGCGCCCTCGTTCCAGGCGGGGGTCTGCCACTGGATCTCGTCGAGGCCGAGGGCGCGGGCCTCGGCCGCCACCGCCTCCATGAGGAGGGCGCCGAGACCGGAGCCCCGGCTGTCGGAGCGCAGGAACAGGCAGTCCATGTGGAGGTACTCGCGGGCCTGCCAGGTGGAGATCTCGGGCGAGCAGGTGGCGTAGCCGACGATCTCGCCATCGGAGAGTTCGGCCACCAGGCAGCGCAGTCGCGGGGCCGGGGTGTCGAAGAGGAGCGCGGTCAGGCGGGGTGCGAGGTCGGGCGGGGGCGGGGCGGCGTGCTCGTAGGCGGCGTGCTCGGCGGCCAGTTCGACGACGCGCGGGATGTCCTCGGGGCGGGCGCGGCGGATGGTGGGCGCGGCGTCGGTCACCGGAGGTCGCCCTCCACCGTGTCGGACCGCCAGGCCGCCAGCCGTTCGGCGATCGGGGCGGCGGAGGCCAGGACGTGGCGGGAGTAGGCGTCGCGCTCATGGGTGAGGACGGCCGCCTCCCAGACGCAGGGGGCGAGACCGGTGCGGCCGGGCCGCAGTTCCTCCGGCCGGCCGGCCGGGCCGGTGAAGATCGCCAGGTCGGACATGAAACCCTCGATCCAGGTGTGCACCAGGACGTAGTCGCCGTCGCCGCCCGCGTGCAGGATCAGAACGGCCAGCCCCAGGGATCCGCGCGTCCGGCCGAGCGCGAGGTGATCCCCGGCGACGCGGAGCGCGGCCGCCGTGTCCGCCTCGGTGAGCGTGCGGCCCGGCGCGGCGAGGCCGTAGACCTTGACGAGGTGGCCGGAGAGTTCGCGGGTGCCCCACGGGCGTACGGGGCGGGGGTGGTGCTCCTTCGCGAGGGCGAGCAGCGCGTCCGTGTCCACGGCCGCCGGGTGGTCGTGATCGTGTTCAGTCATGAAGCCATCATGTGCGGCCCGGCACCGGCCGGACCAAGGGTTTCTCTCACCACCCGGCCTGCGAACGGCGTCTGAGGGCCGCCACCCCGTCCGGCCGGCGCGGCGCTCCGGCCGTCGGCCCCGCACCGGAGGCGGCCCGGGGCCGGCCGTCGGCCGCGGGGAACCGGCCCGTCGCCGGTGCCGGATCGGGCCGTCTGGGACGGGACATCGCCCGCGCGCCGGGGGCGCCCGCCGCGCCGAGCCCGTACACCCGCACCCGTGACATCCCCGCCACGACGACGACCGCCGTGCCCGCCACCCACCACACCCCGCCCGCCCTCATCCACAGCATGTGGACGGCGACGCCGACGACGACCGACGCGGCCGCGCACACCCCCACCACGACGGCGACGCCCACCGGGGTGAGCCCCAGCCTGCGCAGCCGGTGGGGCAGGTGGTCGGGGCCGCTCCGCCAGGGTTCGCGGCCGGCGAGCCGCCGGGAGAGCAGGACCAGTACCACGTCGGCGGTGGCGAGCGCGGTGAGGGCGAAGGGCCCGCCGATCCCCACGCCGTGCCCGGCGGCGTACGCGTACACCTGTACGACGCCGCCCGCGAGCAGAAACCCGACGAACAGCGCCCCGCACTCCCCGAGCGCCACCCGCGCGGGCGGCCAGTTCTGCATCAGGAACCCGGTGAGACCGGCGGCGAGCACGCTGCACAGCGCGGCCAGCCCGTCGAGCACCTCGGCGGCGGCGCACACGCTCAGCCCGAACGCGGTGACGACCCCGACGACCCCGAGCACCCCGTCGGGACGGCCGAGCCCCTTGAACCCGTGCACGACGAACACGATCCAGGCGACGGCGCCCACCCCGCCGAGGACGCCGACCTCCTCGTACGGCACCACGAACGCGGCGGCGCAGGCGACGCCCACGACGCGCGGCACCCACGGCAGCCCCCACAGATCGGCGATGAGCCCGAGCCCGCCCACGGCCGCGCCCGCCAGGAGGAGCCGCCCGGCCTCGTCGCCCAGCGGCGCGACCCCGCTCCGCTCCCCCAGCCAGGCCACACCGCCCACCCCGAAGACGAGCGCGACACCCCCCAGCAGCGGCACCGGCCGCATCCGTCGCCGCTCCACGATCCCGAGCCGCTGCGCGGGCACACGTACGGCCGCCGTCAGCACGGCGGTGACCAGGAGGGCGGACGCGGCGGCGAGGATTCCGTACAGCACGGAACCAAGTTAGGGGTGAATGTGACGATTTCATACGAATAACACGATCGTTTTGGAACAGCACGATCGTCCGCCCGCCCATCGGCGGTACGCACGGCACCCGCCGACCCCAGAGCCGGGCACCGCGCCCCAGGAGCCCTCCTTCAGATCGCCGCTCCCCACTCAGGCAACCCTCAGCGACGCAGATCACCGCGTCGCTGGCTACAGTGCGGCAGGAGAAGTGGGTAGTCTCAGACGGACTGCATAAGTTACCGCTTAGTAATGACCCTCGCAGGCCCGAGGAGCCCCCAAATGCAACTCGCCGCGATCATCGTGTCGCTGGTACTGACCGTGGTCGGCGTCGCGCTGCTCGCACGCGCCATCGGTCAGTTCATCCGGTACTTCAAGCTGGGCCAGCCGGTCCCGGCAGGCAGCCGTACCGACAATCCCTACCAGCGCAGTGTGACGCTGGTGCGCGAGTTCCTCGGGCACACCCGGATGAACCGGTGGGGCATCGTGGGCTTCGCCCACTGGTTCGTGGCCGTCGGCTTCCTGACGCTGCCGCCGACCCTCGCCCAGGCCTTCGGGCAGCTCTTCGAGGCCGACTGGGTGCTGCCGGTCATCGGCGGTTTCCTGCCGTTCGAGCTGTACATCGAGTTCATCGGCGTGATGACGATCCTCGGCATCGCCACGCTGATCGTGATCCGGCTGCTGAGCCTGCCCTCGCGTGCCGGCCGCAAGTCCCGCTTCGCGGGCTCGAAGGCCGGTCAGGCGTACTTCGTCGAGTACGTCATCCTCACCATCGGTCTCGCCATCTACGTGCTGCGCGGCCTCGAGGGCGCCATCCACGACGTCGACCACTACGAGGCCGCCTACTTCGCCTCGTACCCGCTGGTCCTGGCCTTCAAGGGGCTCAGCCTCCCGGTCCTGCAGAACCTGGTCTACTTCACCGCGATGGTGAAGATCAGCACCTCGTTCATCTGGATGATCGTCGTCTCGCTGAACACCAACATGGGTGTCGCCTGGCACCGCTTCCTCGGCTTCCCGAACATCTGGTTCAAGCGGAACGCCACCGGTGAGACCGCCCTCGGCGCGCTCCAGCCGATGACGAGCGGCGGCAAGCCGATCGACTTCACCGACCCCGGTGACGACGACGTCTTCGGTGTCTCCCAGGTCGAGCAGTTCTCCTGGAAGGGCCTGCTGGACTTCTCCACCTGCACCGAGTGCGGCCGCTGCCAGTCGCAGTGCCCCGCCTGGAACACCGGCAAGCCGCTCTCCCCGAAGCTGCTGATCATGTCGCTGCGCGACCACGCGCACGCCAAGGCCCCCTACCTGCTCGCCGGTGGCGGCAAGACCATGGAGGGCGAGGAGAAGGCGTCCGAGGAGCAGCTGAAGGACGTTCCGGCCGCCGCGCTCGCGGAGGCCGAGCGGCCGCTGATCGGCACCGTCGAGGAGAACGGCGTCATCGACCCCGATGTGCTGTGGTCCTGCACCACCTGCGGCGCCTGCGTCGAGCAGTGCCCCGTCGACATCGAGCACATCGACCACATCGTCGACATGCGCCGCTACCAGGTGATGATCGAGAGCGCCTTCCCGTCCGAGGCCGGGACGATGCTCAAGAACCTGGAGAAGAAGGGCAACCCCTGGGGCCTGGCCAAGAAGCAGCGGCTGGAGTGGCTCAAGGAGGTCGAGTTCGAGGTCCCGGTCGTCGGCAAGGACATCGAGGACCTCAGCGAGGTCGAGTACCTGTACTGGGTCGGCTGCGCCGGCGCCCTGGAGGACCGCGCCAAGAAGACCACCAAGGCCTTCGCCGAGCTGCTGCACATCGCGGGCGTCAAGTTCGCGATCATGGGCGGCGACGAGAAGTGCACCGGTGACTCCGCCCGCCGTCTCGGCAACGAGCCCCTCTTCCAGGAGCTCGGCATGGAGAACGTCGCCGCGCTGAACATGGCGTTCGGCGAGGAGATGGACGACGAGGGCAACATCACGCCCGAGTCGAAGAAGCCCAAGGCGGCGAAGAAGATCGTCGCCACCTGCCCGCACTGCCTCAACACCCTCGGCAACGAGTACCCGCAGCTCGGCGGCGACTACGAGGTCATCCACCACACCCAGCTGCTCCAGCACCTGGTGGACGAGGGCAAGCTGATCCCGGTCACGCCGGTCGAGGGCATCATCACGTACCACGACCCGTGCTACCTGGGCCGCCACAACAAGATCTACACGCCGCCGCGCGAGATCATCGCGGGCGTCCCGGGTCTGCGGAACGAGGAGATGCACCGCCACAAGGAGCGCGGCTTCTGCTGTGGCGCCGGTGGCGCCCGGATGTGGATGGAGGAGCGGATCGGCAAGCGCATCAACAACGAGCGCGTCGACGAGGCCCTCTCCCTCAACCCGGACATCGTCTCCACCGCCTGCCCGTTCTGCCTCGTCATGCTGACCGACTCGGTCAACGGCAAGAAGAACGACGGCAAGGCCAAGGAGTCCATCCAGGTCGTCGACGTGGCCCAGCTGCTGCTGGAGTCCGTCAAGACCCCGGTCACCGACGAGGACGAGCCCCCCGCGGGCGCGGCCGAGACGGAGAACGAGCCGGAGCCCCAGCCGGTCAAGTGACCGGCCGGCCCTCCGGCCCCGCGACACCCCCGATGCCCCCGTGCTCCCCCCGAGCACGGGGGCATCGCCCTTCAGCGCGTGACACGCGGTACCGCTGGAACGCCTCGCGGGCGTCCGGCACGAACGCCGCATCCCGTACCAGCCCGGCCAGCTCCGCCTCACCCACCCAGCGGTACGAGGCGATCTCGGCGGGGTCCGGCCGCAGCGGGCCCGTGACGACCAGCTCGTGCAGACCCAGCCAGTACGGGCTGATCGCCCCCGCGCACCGGAACTTCAGCAGGAACCGCGGACGCCCCACGACCCCCAACTCCTCCCACAGCTCCCGCGCGGCGGCCTCCTCGTACGACTCGCCGACCTCGGTGGCACCGCCGAGCAGCCAGTTGAGCCGGCCGGGGAAACGAGACATGTCGTCGGGGCGGCGGTGGACCAGATACCGGCCGGCGGGGTCACGGCACACGACCGTCGCCACCCGGTGCGGCCAGCCCCGGCGGATCGCCTCCTCCCGGTCGACGACCCCGATCACCTCGTCGTCGTCCCCGACCCGCTCCACCAGCTCGCCCATGCGCCCACCCTCGCAGAGGGCACCGACAACCGGCCCCCGGCCGCCGGGGGTCACGCCCTTCCGCCGACCGGCTCCGGAAGCAGCGCTCACTACTCCTTCAGGCGGTCCAGGACCTCCTGCGGCAGGTCGTCGTCCAGGCTCGTCATGAACAGCGGCTCGTCGTCCCCCGAGAGGCGGACCGCGATGGCGTCGGCCGGGTCCAGCCCCTTGACCGCGTACGCCTCGTAGACCTCGGGCTCGGGGGTCGGGTCGACGTCACCGGGGGTGTCGTCGCAGTACGTGGTACGGGCCGTGCCCAGCCTCTCCCCCAGCTCGAAGTCCGCCTCGCCGCGATTGATATAGCCCTCCCCGGCGTGCTCCACGACGAACACGCATTTCGCCGCGCTCGGCCCGGACGGGCCGCCGTCCCCGCCCTCGCCGCCCCCTTCCCCTTCACCGGTCGCGCCGCCGTCCCCCTCGCCCGCCGCGTCGTCCCGGCCGAAGATCCGGTCCTCCGCGTCCGGGAGGGACTCGTCCTCCCTCGGGTCCACCATGACGTACAACTCGCCGCCCGGTGACTCCCGGACGGCGATCGCGTCGGCGGGGTCGACGCCCTTGACGGCGTACGCCGTGTAGACGGTCCGGTCCTCCGCGGCCACGGCGTCGGCGGCGTCCTCCTCGCCGCCGCCCTGGTCCTCGCAGATCGCCTGCCGGGCGGTGCCCACCTTCGACCCGAGTTCGTACTCGACGCGGCCCACGTCGACGTACTGGCTGTCGCGGTAGTCCACCACGAACGCACAGGACGCCGAGGACTCCCCGCCACCGCCCAACGCGGCGCAGCCGACGGCGAGGGGGGTCAGTACGACGGCGGCCAGGGCGGTCCGCGCACGGGCGACGAGCATGGTCACGTCTCCTTCGTCAGGGGCTGTGAAGTGCTGAGGGTTGACTGCGCACAAGCGTGTTCTGCCGTGCGCGGTGGGGGTGGACCACGACGCCGAGGGATGGGCCGCGCGTAAGCGGGCGCTGACGGGGGTGTCGTCCTCCCGCTGGGCTGGCAGCGCACGAGTTCTGGCAACAGGCCTCCTCCCGCTCAGCATTGAGGAACAGTCGCTTCGCTCCCTGGACGCACGGCGCGCGTCGAACGTTCGGTTCACTTCCCGGCCACCCGCGCACAACCCTTCGTACGCCCCGCGTGTCACACCGACGAGTCACACCCACGAACCGCCCTACGTCGTCCTCCCGGAGGTCACCCGTGGTTGCAAGGAAGCTCGTCGTGGCCGCCTGTGCGGGAGCGCTCGCGGTGGCGGGGCTCGCCCTGCCGATGGCCGGGAGCGCGGTCGCCGCGCCGGGGGCGAAGGACGACTTCAACGGCGACGGGTACCGGGACCTCGTCATCGGCACCCCGAAGGCCAACGCCGTGACCGTCACGTTCGGGTCCTCCTCCGGTGTCGGCACCGGCTCCGCGAGGTCGGTGACCCTCACGCAGAACTCGCCGGGCGTGCCCGGCGCCCTGGAGCCCGAGGACGAGTTCGGCGAGAACGTGACCGGCGGGGACGTGAACCACGACGGCTACGCGGACCTCATCGTCGGCGCGCCCGGCGAGAAGGTCGACGGCAGGCCGGACGGCTCCCTCACCGTCCTCTGGGGCGGCGCCCGGGGCTTCCGCACCGGCGGCATGGTCCTCAATGCCCCCACCGCCGAGGACGTCCGCTTCGGTGAGGGCGCCTCCTTCGTCGACCTCGACGGCGACGACTCCGGGAACCTGGTGGTGGTCTCCGAGAACCGCTTCTGGTGGTACGCCGACGGCGTGCCGGACAAGCCCGCCATCGCCCCGGAGGTCGACTTCCTGCCCGTCGGCGTCCGCCTCGACGGCGTCCTCGGCGGGCACTTCTCTGGCGGCTCGGGCAGCGACTACGTCCTGCACGGCACCGACGCCTCCGGCCACGGCTTCGCGGGCTACCTGCGGGGCGGCGCCGGCGACATCGGCTCCTCCTACCGTCCCCTCCACCAGGGCGCCGTGTCCGACGTGATCACCGAGCCGCGGGTCGCCGCCGGTGACGTCGACGGGAACGGCTACAGCGACCTCGTCCTCGGCGAGCCGGGGGCCGGTACCGGCGGACGGATCACCGTGTGGCCGGGCAACGACCGCGGGCTCGGCGTCGACGGGTGGCCCTCGCGGTCGTACAGCCAGGCCGGCACCGGCGTCCCGGGTGCCGACGAGCCGGGTGACGGTTTCGGCGGCTCCCTCGCCGCGGGCGACGTCACCGGCGACGGCTACGCGGACGTGGCCGTCGGCGCGCCCGGCGAGACCGTCGACGGGGTGAAGGGGGTGGGTGACGTGGTCCTGCTGAAGGGGTCCGCGAGCGGCCTTGGCCGGGGCACGTCCTGGCACCAGGCCACCCCCGGCGTGCCCGGCGCGGCCGAGACCGACGACGCGTTCGGCTCCGCCGTCCGGCTCAAGGACGTCAACGGCAACGGCCGCGCCGACCTGGCGATCGGCGCGACCGGCGAGGACATCGGCACGGCACGGGACACGGGCGCGGTCTGGGTCCTGCGCGGGACGGCCTCCGGCCTCACCACGTCCTACGCCGCGTCCTTCAACGCCCTCGACTTCGGCCTGGGCGGCACGGCGTACCCCGCCTTCGGCACCCTCCTCCGGTAGGTCGTGTCCGGCCCAGGGGGTGCTGTGTCGCCGTGACGCCGCGGGGATGCCTCAAGTAGGGCCCCGGGGTCTGTCGTTCGGCTCGCGCCGGTTGCAGGATCGGTGCCGTCGGGCCGGTGGGTCCCGCCACCTGGGTGCGACCCTGATGACGAGGCTTGCCCCTCCCTCCGACCCGACGCCGCTACTCCCGCCGCCCCCCGACCAGTTGGAGCCCTCGTGTCCACCACCCCCCAGCGCCGCGGCCCCCGGCCGCTCGGCGGACGAAGAGCCCTCACCGCCGCCCTTCCCTCCGCCCTCCCCACCGCCGTCCTCGTCACCGTCGCCGGCCTCGGCCTCGGGATGCTCGTCGCGCCCCCGGCGACCGCCGCGGGATCCGTACGCAGCGACTTCGACGGCGACGGCTACGCCGACCTCGCGGTGGGCGTGCCCGCGGGCACCGCCGGCGGGCACGCCAAGGCCGGCTTCGTGCACGTGCTGTGGGGCTCCGCGGACGGCCTCGGCGGCCGGAGCACCAGGATCGACCAGACGAGCGGCGGCATCCCGGGCACGGCGGAGGCCGGTGACCAGTTCGGGTACGCCGTGCGGGCCTCGGACTTCGACGCGGACGGCTACACCGACCTCGTGGTGACCGCGCCCGGCGAGCAGGTCGGCGCCTCCGGGCACGAGGGCGCCGCGTATGTGCTGTGGGGCTCGGCGAGAGGGCTCAGGACGGGGCTGACGGTGGCCAAGGGAGGCCCCGGGCAGCGACTCGGCCGGCTGGTCACCGCCGGGGACTACGACGGGGACGGCGACCGGGACCTCGTTCTCGCCGTGAGCGGCGAGGAGGGCGGCGCCACGGTCCTGCGACCGGGGCCGCTCACCGCCGCCGCGCCCACGACACTCGTCGAGGGCTACGACTTCGGTGACGCCCGCGCGCTGACCACCGCGGACTTCGACGGCGACGGCAGGGACGACCTGGCCGTCACCTACAAGGGCCTGGAGATCTCGGGCACCCGCGTCCGTTCCCTGGCACCCGACGGCTGGACGACGCGCTGGCAGGCCGCCGACTTCGGCTCCGCGCTCGCCGCCGGCGACTTCGACGGCGACGGCCGGACGGACCTGGCGATCGGCGAGGTGCAGCCCGACCCCGAGGCGGGGGGCGCGTACTGCGCGGACCGGCTCGGCGGCGCCCTCGCCACGGTGTACGGGGCGCCGGGCACCACGCTCGGCGGCCAGGTCACCTGCACCACCCAGTCCTCGACCGGTGTGGGCGGCACGGCGGAGTCCGAGGACAACTTCGGGGCCGCGCTGGCCGTCGTCGACCTCGACGGGAGCGGGCCCGACTCCCTGCTGGTGGGCGCGAGCCACGAGGCGGTGGGGTCGGCGGCCCGCGCGGGCGCGTACTGGGAGCTGGAGGCGGGCGGCGACCGGGTGTTCACCGGTCCGGCCTTCACGCAGAGCTCCGCCGGGGTGCCGGGCACGGCCGAGGAGGGCGACCTGTTCGGGGCGGCGGTGGCGGCGGCCGACTTCGACACGGCGAACCACGACGACCATGTGATCGGCGCGCCCGGCGAGAACGCCCCCACGGGCGCCCTCTGGTACCGCCCGTCGGCGGGCGACGCCTCCCGTCTGCCCGCGGTGTCCCTGACACCGGCGAAGCTCGGACTGACGGGAGCGGCCGGGTACGGGGCGGTGCTCGGCAGGTGAGCCGTGCGGGGCGCGAGGAGGTAAGAGGCCCCTGGCGCCCCACCGGTTCCACCCTCCACAAAAATTTCTCGAACTCCCGTACAACCCTCCCGCACCTTGGGCGGTCTCCTGTTCGCCGACTTCCCCGTGAACCCCGGACGAACTACGGGCGAACACGGACAGGAAGGGCACCCCATTGACTGCGGACGTCTGCCAGGCGTCCCGCATGCAGCAGGAGATTCCCGCATGCACAAGCATCTGCGACTCGCCCTCGCGACGGCCTCCGCGGCCGCGCTGACGGGCGGTCTGCTCACGTTCTCGGCCGCGACGGCCACGGCGGCCGACTCGGTCCACCACCCGGTGGCGGACTTCAACAACGACGGATACGGCGATGTGGCGTACTCGGCCGGCGGCGCCACGGTCGGCGGCAAGGCCGACGCGGGGCAGGTCGTCGCCCTGTACGGCTCGGCGAGCGGTATCAGCTCGACGAAGCGCACGACGATCAGCCAGAACACCTCGGGTGTACCCGGCCAGGCGGAGACCGGCGACTGGTTCAGCTGGTCCAGCGCGTACGGCGACTACAACGGCGACGGCTACGACGACCTCGCCGTGTCCGCGCCCATGGAGGACGTCGACGGCGACACCGACGGCGGCACCGTCCTCATCGTGTGGGGTTCCGCCTCGGGTCTGTCCGGAGCCACCACCATCAAGGACCTCGCCCCCTCGTCGCACGACCAGTGGGGCCGGTCGCTCGCCTCGGGTGACTTCGACGGCGACGGCACCGAGGACCTGGCGATCGGCAGCACCTCCAACGAGGTGTTCGTCGTCGGTGACGGCATCACCAAGTCCGGTTCGTTCGGCGACCAGTACGCCGTCAAGCTGGACATCGTCTCCGGCAAGGGCGCTGGCGCCATCATGCTCACCGCCGGCGACGCCAACGGCGACAAGCGCACGGACCTCGTGGTCGACGGCTTCGAGACCGACAGCTCCTGGCAGTACAACACCAACTGGTACGTGCCCGGTTCCTCCCAGGGCCTGGGCGCGGAGGGCGGTGTGCGTGAGCTGAAGCGCGGCATCATCACCGGCATCGGCGACATCAACGGTGACGGCTACGGCGACATCGTCACCGGCCAGGACTGGGACCCGTCGAAGGACGGCAGCGAGCCCAGCGTGCCCGGTTCGTCCACCGGCGGCAAGATCCACATCCTGTTCGGCTCCGCGGACGGCCCGGCCACCACGGTCGCGGTGACGCAGGACAGCGGCAACGTCCCCGGTTCCTCCGAGCGCGGCGACTACTTCGGCAGCGAGCTCTCCCTCGGCGACATCAACGGCGACGGCAGGACCGACCTGGTCGTCAGCTCGCCCGGCGAGAACCTCGGCGGTGTCGTCAACGCCGGTGCGGTGACCGTGCTGTACGGGTCGCCCTCCGGTGTGAACACCAGCTCCGGCTACCAGTACTTCGCTCAGTCCACGGCCGGTGTCCCCGGCACGGACGAGACGGACGACCTGCTCGGCGGCGAGGTCAAGCTCACCGATGTCACCGGTGACGGCAAGGCGGACCTCACCGTCGGCTCGTACGGCGAGAACGACTACAACGGCTCGCTGCTCTACCTGCCGTCCAACGGCAGCAAGATCACCACGTCCGGTGCCCGCTCCCTCGCCCCGTCCGCGGTCGGAGTCTCCACCGCCGGGCAGCCGGTGTTCGGCGCCAACGCGGCCAACTGACGTACCGCATACACGAGTTGGGCCCGCATCCGGTAAGGGTGCGGGCCTTCTCCCCTTCCCCCGGGAGCCCCATGCGCACCCGTACCCGCCCCCTCCTCGCGGCAGCCCTCACCACCGGCCTGCTGACGGCGCTCCCGGCGGCGCCGGCCGCCGCCGCTCCCGTGCGGTACGCGGACGACTTCAACGGCGACGGCTACCGGGACGTCGCGATCCCCGGCATTCCGCAGTGACCCGGCGCCGCACGGTCGCGGGGCGGGGGCGGAGGACCACTCGCGGGCGCACTCGCGGAGACCCACGCCGACGCGGATAATTCCCTTATCGGGACAATGAGGACATAACACGCATACGGAAAGCCGGCGATACCTCATGGCTGAACACCCCAACGCAGCGCTCGTCCGCAAGGGCTACGACGCCTTCACACGGGGTGACATGGACACCCTCCGAGGGCTGATGGCGGCGGACTGTACGCATCACGTCCCCGGCAGCCACATGCTCTCGGGCGACTACAAGGGCCAGGACTCGATGATCCAGCTCTACCAGCGGCTCTACGAGGAGACCGGTGGAACGTTCAGCGTCGACCTGAGCCACGTGTGCGTGGACGGCCGGGGCCACGCCGTCTCCGTGCACCGCTACACCGCCGAGCGCGGCGACAAGCGCATCGAACAGAACGGCTGCCTGGTCTTCCGCATCGTCGGAGACAAGATCACCGACATCGACGAGTGCCAGGAGGACCTGGAAAAGGAAGCGGAGTTCTGGTCCTGAGGTAGAGGGCGGCCGGGAGGCTCTGGGGGGTGAAGGGGGCCGCAGGCCCCCTTCAGGGGCGCGGGGAACCGCGCGAGCAACCACGACGCCCCCCGCGCCCGCCCACGCACAGTGACCCCCCACCCACCAGGCGCCCGGCCCCCCAAGCGGAGCGCACCCGCACAACCCAACCCCACCTCCAGGTGTCAAACAGGTGAACCCGCATCACCGCCGATATCCGGCCACCCACCTGGAGCCCCTCGTGCACAGACGGACGTACGCCCTGGCCGCCGCCGCGGCGGCCTGCTCGGCCACGACGGCACTCACGCTCTGCGCGGCCCCCCACGCGCTCGCCGCCCCCCAGCCCTCCCCCGTCACCAGCGACTTCAACGCCGACGGCTACGCGGACCTCGCCGTCGGCGTCCCCGACGCGACCGTGAACGGCAAGGCCAAGGCCGGCTACGTCCACGTCCTGTGGGGCGGCGCGAAGGGCGTCGGCCGTCACGGCGGCATCCGCATCAGTCAGGCCACCGCCGAGGTCCCCGGCACCCCGGAGAAGGGCGACCGTTTCGGCGCCGCCGTGGCGCTGGAGGACCTCAGCGGCGACGGCACGGCCGAGCTGATCGTCGGCGCCCCGGGCGAGGACGTGAACGGCACCACGGACGCGGGCGTGGTCGTCGTCGTGGGCGGCGGCAAGGGCAGCTCGCGCCCCGGCTCGAACGCCCTGGTCGGCCCGTCCGCGAACGCGGCGTACGGCTGGTCGGTCGCCGCGGCCGACGTGACCGGCGACGGCGGCCGGGACATCGTGGTCGGCGGCCGTGACAAGGTCGTCCTGCGGGCCGTGGTCGACGGCGGCGAGGACCTGGTCACCACCACCGTCCTCGCCACGCCCATGGGCGGCCGCGCCCCCCTCCTCGCCACGGGCGACTTCGACGCCGACGGCACGGACGACCTGGCCCTCGCGTTCCACACGATCAACGCCCCCTACACCCAGTCGCACGTACGGCTGTGGACGTGGGACCCGGCAGAGCGCCGCATGGACAACTTCTGGAACGCGAGCAACGGCGCGGCCTCCGCCCTCGCCACCGGCGACTTCGACGGCGACGGCCTGGACGACCTGGCCCTCGGCGAGTGCCGCGAGATCGCCGACGAGAACATCGACGACCCGTGCGGCCCGGAGTCGTACGCCAAGGGCGGCGGCATCCACATCCTCTACGGCCACCCGGGCTCGTTCGGCTTCCGCACCCAGACCCTCAACCAGGACACGGTCGGCGTGTACGGCGTCGCCGAGACCGGCGACCGTTTCGGGGCGTCCCTCGCCGTGCTGGACTGGAACCGCGACGGCCGCGACGACCTGGTCGCCGGTGCCCCCGGCGAGGCCATCGGCAGCCGCGTCCGCGCCGGCGCGGCGACCCTGCTGCTGAGCCACAGCAGCGGCATCGTCGACCCGTCCGGCGAGGCCACGTCCGTCGCGTACCACCAGGACAGCCCCCGCGTCCCCGGCGCGGCCGAGACCGGCGACGCGTTCGGCGCGGCCGTCGCGACCGGCGACTACGACAAGGACGGCGTCCCCGACACGGCGATCGGCGCCCCCGGGGAGAACGGCGGCTCCGGCGGCGTCTGGCTCCTCCCAAGGGCCTCCGCGAAGGGCTCGTACGCCCTCACCCCGTCCGACCTGGGCCTCCCGTCCCCGACGACGGCCCTGCGGTACGGCAGGTACATGAGCAGCCACTGAGCCGGCCCGGCAGGAGCCGACGCCCCCCTCACGACACCCTGAGTACTCCCGGAGGATCCCGGAACGAAATCTCCGACCCGAGTACCTGACGATCCCTTAGGGGATGTCACAGCTCGGCCGCAAAGCCGGGCCGGTGCCCCCCGGTCCGGCACGCCGCTCGCCGGGACCAGGTACGTTCGATGACGTGGCTGGATTCAGGATCGGACGCGGCCGGGACAACGGCGCTCCTCAGACGCGACCGCAACACCCCCCGCACGGACAGCAGGCCCCGCAGGCCGGCGGCCCGTCGTACGGCTATCCCCAGACGCCACCGGGCCCGCCGTACGGCGGAGGCCGGGGCGGCAGCCAGGGCTGGCCGCAGACGCACGGCGGCCGCCCGGGCAACTACGGCCCCCAGGGCCACCAGGGCCAGGGGAACCACGGCGAGCCGGAGTACTTCGGCGACGGCGGCCACGGCGGCGCCGGCGCGGACCCGTACGCGGCCAACAACCCGGGCCACACCCAGATGTTCGCCGTCGGCGAGGACCCGTACCAGCAGGGCGGCACCTACCGCGCCGGGAACGCCCCCGCGGCCCCGGTCGGCCCGCGCCTGGCGTGGAAGGACCTCCTGAAGGGCATCGTCACCAGCCCGAACCAGACGTTCCTGGTGATGCGCGACTACGCGGTGTGGGGCCCGGCCCTCATCGTGATGTTCCTCTACGGCCTGCTCGCCGTCTTCGGCTTCGACACGGCCCGCGAGGACGCGATCAACGCGACGCTGTCGAACGCCGTGCCGATCGTCCTGGTCACCGCGGTGACGATGGTGCTGAGCACGTTCATCCTGGGCGTGGTCACCCACACCCTGGCCCGCCAGCTGGGCGGCGACGGCGCGTGGCAGCCGACGGTCGGCCTCTCCATGCTGATCATGGCGCTCACGGACGCGCCCCGCCTGGTCGTGGCGATGTTCGCGGGCGGCGACGCGCCGTTCGTCCAGATCCTGGGCTGGATCACCTGGGTCGCCGCGGGCGCCCTGCTGACCCTGATGGTCTCCAAGTCCCACGACCTCCCCTGGCCGAAGGCCCTGGGAGCGTCGGCGATCCAACTGATCGCGATCCTGTCCCTGATCAAGCTGGGCACGTTCTAGACAGAGGCATCCCGCTTCGAGCGCACACGAGTGAGGGGCTCCCGGTCGACCGACCGGGAGCCCCTCACCCACATCACGAGCGTTGTCGACGCCGGCCGGGCTTGATCATGGCGCGCCCGGTCGGTTCAGGGCTTCTCGCCGTCCCGGTCGACGAGGGACTGGGTCATCTTCATCTCGCAGAATGTGACCTCGCCCTTCTTGTGCGAGCGCCCGGCCGACGAGCCGTCCTCATACGTCTCGTCGTAGTCGCGCACCGCGACCGACTGGTTCCCCCGGTACTGGAAGGTGTCGGGGTCGAGGAGGTACTCCCGGCGCTGAGCGGCCTCGCCGCCGAGGTCCGGGTACAGGGCGATGGCGTCATGCCCCAGGGGGTCCTTCACCAGGTGCGGGACCACCTCGATCGCGGGGTCCGCGGCCAGGGCCCGGTACAGCTTGGCCATCCCCTGCGGATGCACGGGATAGGCCTCGTCGAGGGTCGCCAGGAGCGCGAAGGTCTCGGCCTGCTCACGCGTCAAGCCGGTGTCCTCGCCCATGGGGAACATGTCCGCCGCCCGCTTCCGGATCTCGGCGGGGTCGTCCGGCAACGAGGCGAGCAGGCGATACAGCCGCCGCTGCGAGGGCTCGGTGTCGCCGTCCTCGTCGTCCTCCCTCACGGGGCTGTCGTACTGGACCCACTCCTCGCTCACCTCGGGCTTGGCGTCGGGCGCCGCGTCCGACGCTCCGTTCTGGCACTGCGCGGTCTTCAGGTAGACCCACTGGCCGTCGCGCGGACGCGGATCCGGCTGCCGCGACACCACTTCCGCCGCCTGATCCAGGAGTGCCGTCGCGGACGTCAGGTTCGGGCCGGCAGGCTGCACGCCGCGCTCGGGTCCACCGCCACCGACCAGCATGGTCACCAGCACCGCGATGGTGACCACCGTCGCGGCGCCCCCCGCAGCCGTCACGCGCCAGTCCAGCCGCACCCTGCGGGCAGAGCCCTGCTGCGCTGCTCGCAGCAGCTTCTGGCGGCCGGGAGCCAGCCTCACCCGGTCCGGCGTAGGCGCATCGGCGCGCAACTCGTGCGTCTTGGTCATGTCATCCATGGGTTACCGCCCCGTTGGGGTCGCTTACGAGGGTGGGGTCGGCGCCGAGCGCCGCACGCATCTTGCGCCGCGCCCGGTTCAGCCGGGAGCGGACCGTGCCGACCGGCACCCCGAGGGCGTCGGCACACTCCTGGTAGGTGAAGTCCGCCCAGGCGACCAGCAGCAGCACATGCCGGTCCTTCCCGGGCAGGGCCGCGATCGCCCCGGCCAGCGCCTGCTGCGAGGCCTCGGCCGTCACCCGCTCGTCGGCCCGTTCCGACCAGGACTCGGCCACCGGGTCGACGCCGGTACGGGCCAGCGCCCGCAGCGCCCGCACTTCGGCGCGGCGGTGGCTGCCGATGAGGTTGCTGGCGATGCCGTAGAGCCACGGCCGGGCACTGGCGCGCGCGACGTCGTAGCGGGCGCGGTTGCGGAAGGCGATGAGGAAGGTCTGTGCCGTGATGTCGTCGGCGTGACTGTCGCCCAGCCGGCGCATCACATACCGGTGGATCTCGGCGGCGTGTCTGTCGTAAAGCCTGGCGAACATCTCCGGCTGCTCCAGGGATTCCTGGATGACCAGCGCGTCGTCGGTGGGTGGGTCCCCCACGAGGCCCTCGCTTCTTCGTGCAGTAGGAGTGGAGTGCATTCCACCCCCTGTTGTCCGAAGCGGCCAGAAGGGTTCACGCGCAGGAGCTGCGCCGGTGGCGACCGCCAGGATCCGGGGCACCGTACCGGCCTCTCGCCTCGCGCCAGGCGGGGATCGTCGGATGCCCCATTGTGATGCGCGGGTGTACAACCCCGTGCGGATGCCGGCCGTCTGTAAGGCGCTGGAAGGATGAGCCTTCGGTGCCTTTCCGTAAGGAGATTGGGGATCAGGTGGGGAAGCAGGCCTGGAGAGTCGTCGTAGCCGGTGGTGCGGCGGCCGTGTTCACGGCCGTGGCTGCGGCGCCGGCCGGGGCGGCCGAGGGTGGGGTCTCCTTCACCCGTGTCCAGGTGAACGGCGGCAAGCCGATCGTGATCGGGGTGTCGAAGGAGGTCGCGGTGCCCGCCTCCTTCCGGATGGCGACCACTCGCAAGTGGAAGTGGCCGGCGGTGTTCCTGTACCGGGGTCGTTCGGGTGATCGGCTGTGGCACGCAGTCGAGACGAGCGACTGCATCAAGGTGAGCTCGGGCGTCTGCGACTTCAAGGAGACGATGTACTTCGACCCGAGCGTGTGGGACATGCGCAACAGCGAGGCCGGCGTCTGGAAGGTCGGGGCCGAGGTGTCCTTCCAGGGCGGCGGTGGTGACACCGACGACAAGGATCTGACGGTCCGCGTCAAGCGCGACTCCCGCCTGTCCGTGAACGCCTCGCCCGAACCCGTGGCCAAGGACAGGACCATCACCGTGACCGGGAAGCTCACGCGGGCCAACTGGGAGACCAGGAAGTACGCCTCCTACGGAGGCCGCCTGGTGAGCCTGCAGTTCAAGCCTGCCGGAACCGGCTCCTACACCACGGTGAAGAAGGTGTACGCGAACGGCTCAGGTGGTCTCAGCACGACCGTGAAGGCCTCCAAGACGGGAACGTGGCGCTGGGTGTACTACGGGAACACCACCACCGGGCCGTCGACGTCGTCCGGGGACGACATCGTGGTGAAGTGACGCCCGCGGTGCCGGCGGGCTGGTGGGGTCCGAGCCGGCGGTAAGGCCTGAGACGGCAAAGGCGTCGGGTCCGCCGCGATCGTGGCGGACCCGACGCCCGGGACCACCGGGGACCACCGGGGACCACCGGGAGATGAAATGGCCTGGCACCAGGCACCTGTACCGCTCAGCAGGTAAGCCTCGGGGGCGGTCGTCCCAACTTGCTCTGGTCGAAGACATGCCCCGTTCCCCCGGCTGCGGCAGCCCGCGGCAGGAGTGTGCATCCTGGGCTTCATGACGAACCCCGAAGGCCCGTACGTGAAGGTGCACTTTCTGCTCGAGATCGAGGACGACTGGCCCCCGGCATCGGTGGAGAGCCTGTGGGCCGTCGACCAGGGCGACGGCACCGCGCGGCTCGACAACATCCCGTGGTTCGTTCGAGGCATAGCGTGCGGGGACGTCGTGGCCACCGAGCCCGACGAGGAGGGCGTGCGATGGGTCGGCGAGGTGGTACGGCGTTCCGAGAACTGCACCATCCGCCTCATCGTGCTCCGTGACGACGGCTCCGAAGCCGCACGGCAGAGCGTGCTCAACGCCTTCCACGAACTCGGCGTCTGCGGCGAGGGCATGGAGCGGTTCGGCATGGTCGCCCTGGACGTCCCACCCACCGCCGATCTCACCAAAGTGCAGCGGCTCCTCAAGCACGGCGTGGCCAAGGAGTGGTGGCACATGGAAGAGGGCTGCATCACCGCCGAATGGCGGGCCACATCCGCCGGCTGACGCCGTTCTCACAGTTGGACATCACGCCCATCCCCGCGGCGATGCCTCGGTGCGCGGCCGACGCGGGCAAAGCCGGTGCTCCCGAGTCCCCTCAGTAGACGATGACTCTCCAGCGCTCGACCCACAGCAGCCATTCACCGCCCGGACCACGGACCTGGACGCGGTCGTCTTCCACCTGCCGGACGTCGCCGTAGAGCGTGCCGTCGGGGAGGTCCACCCTGACGATGTCGTGGACGTCCAGGTCATCCTCCACAGGCCGAGCCCACGCATGCGAACAGTGATCGCAGAGATAGCCGACCACATCGCATCCCCCCACAGTCATCGGCCGGCCCGGACGGACCGCTTCGACGAGGCACCGAGGGCAGGGGTCGGCAGTGTGTGCGCCTACTGATCGGGACATCGTCGGATCCTGCTGTACAGCAACGAAGACAGCAACCCCGGCACCCACTGACCAAGTGCCTGGTCAGGGGCCGTTTTGCCTGGCGGTGGGTGTGGGAGTGAACCCACGGTGACTTTCTCCACGACGGTGCTCAAGATCGCTGGACATCCAGGACCCGGTCGCGACGAACCGAGTCAGATCGCTTCCGTGGACGGAGTGACAGGCTCCCCCGACTTACGCACCACGGGCAGAACACTCCAGGGAAAGTTGATCCACTCGTCCGTCCGCTTCCACACGTACTCGCACTTCACGAGGGAGTGGGACTTCTCATAGATCACGGCGGACCTGACCTCGGCGACGGCGTCGAGGCAGAAGTCGTGGACGAGCTTGAGCGTCTTGCCCGTGTCGGCGACGTCGTCCGTGATCAGGACCTTCTTGTCGGAGAAGTCGATCGCGTTGGGCACGGGCGCGAGCATGACGGGCATCTCGAGGGTGGTGCCGACGCCGGTGTAGAACTCCACGTTGACCAGGTGGATGTTCTTGCAGCCGAGGGCGTAGGCCAGCCCTCCGGCGACGAAGACACCGCCGCGGGCGATGGAGAGGACGATGTCGGGCTCGTACCCGTCGTCGGCGATGGTCTGCGCGAGTTCGCGCACGGCGACGCCGAACGCCTCGTAGGTGAGGTTCTCCCGGGCCTGGGACATGCTCACACCTGCGTCCGGTGGAAGTTGAGGAAGGACCGGGAGGCGGTCGGCCCCCGCTGCCCCTGGTACCGCGACCCGTACCGCTCGCTGCCGTACGGGAACTGGGCCGGCGAGCTGAGCCGGAACATGCACAGCTGCCCGATCTTCATACCGGGCCACAGCTTGATCGGGAGCGTCGCCAGATTCGACAGCTCCAGCGTCACGTGACCGGAGAACCCGGGGTCGATGAACCCGGCGGTGGAGTGCGTGACGAGCCCGAGCCGCCCGAGCGAGCTCTTGCCTTCCAGACGGGAGGCGAGATCATCGGGCAACGTGATGACCTCGTAGGTGCTGGCGAGGACGAACTCCCCGGGGTGCAGGATGAACGGCTCGTCCCCCTCGGGCTCCACGAGCCGGGTGAGATCCGCCTGCTCGATGGAGGGGTCGATGTGGGGGTACCGGTGATTCTCGAACACCCGGAAGAAGCGATCGAGCCGCACGTCGATGCTCGACGGCTGCACCATGGATTCGTCGTACGGATCGATCCGCACCCGTCCCGCGTCGATCTCGGCCCGGATGTCCTTGTCTGAGAGAAGCACGCCCCGAGGATACGCAAGACGCGCGGACCCTCCGCATTCGGGCGGGGAACCGCGCGTCTCACGCCTACCGATACCGGCCCCGCACGCCTACGCCGCACGACGCCACCACAGCACTACGGCTGCGGCTTACTGCTTCTCGCTCACCGCTTCTCCAAGGCGACCGGCACGACGCTGCGCAGCCGGGCGCAGCGAGGGCAACGGATGAGCCGGCCGGGGCCGAGTCGCTCGGCCTGCTGCATCGGGAACGAAGCGGTGCTGAACACGTGCCCATCGGCACAACGGACGACGGTGCGCTCCATCAAGTCCAAGAGTCCCTTCCCCAAGAGCCGCGTCTGATGGCCGGCCTCACGCCGACCTGACGACGAAAGCCACATTACGGGATCATTGGGACGCCCCTCCAGGCGGCACTCCGATCCACCGGAGGCCCCCACGGACCCTCTTCCGCACCCTCACCGTACGCCCCAACTCCCGCGCCCCGCAGCCCCCGTCCCCACCCCTGAAACAGGCCCGGGCCCCACGGCATCAACACGCGGGGCCCGACATGAGGTAAAGTAACGAAGCGTTCCGACACCGGCACCGACCGGCGTCTTACGCGGGTGTAGTTTAATGGTAGAACATCAGCTTCCCAAGCTGAGAGCGCGAGTTCGATTCTCGTCACCCGCTCCATGCGAAACCCCCAGGTCAGAGACCCGGGGGTTCTTTGTTGTCTAGACCGGTGAGCGGGTGGCGCACCACAACCGCACCATTAGCTCTCGGCTAGCTTCCGGTGGCCTCCTCCTTGTGGTGCGCGGAGTTGTCCTTGTGGCTCTTCGCACGCTCGGCGCGCACCACCTCGTCGAGCCCAGCCGCCAGCTCGCGCTGCCGCTCGTCGTCGGAGTGCTGATAGATCAGCGCAACTTCGCGGAGGACTGCCCGGCCCGGACCATGGTGTCTTTCAGCGTCGCGCCGGAACGCGTCGACAGCGTGTGTCCGGTGTGACGAAGGTCGTAGAAGCGGAAGCCGTCCGGCAGACCCGCTGACGCTCGAGCACGACGCCATTTCCGCCCGAAGGACGTACGACGGAAGGCCGCCCCCTTCTCGCCGACGAAGACGAGGCCGTCAGGCCCCTTCTCCGCGTACCAGGCGAGATGACGCTTCACGTCCTTCTCCAGGAAGGCCGGAAGGACGACGAGACGAGCACCCGCATCGGACTTGGTGGCACCGGGAGCGCGCTTGCCGTTGGTGCGCTCGGGCTCGGCGACACGGACGCGGATCACTAGGTTGTCGAGGTCGACGTCTCGGCGCCGAAGGCCGGCCAGTTCCTCGGGCCGCATCGGTCCGTACGCGCCCAGGTAGACCATGAGGCGCCAACGGATGCCGATCGCGTCGGCAAGCGCGTCGACCTGGGCGACGGTGGCGATGCGACGCTCAGCCGCCGACTCCTTCCCCGCGCCCTTGATCCGGCACGGATTGCGGCTGATCAGGTCGTCATCAACGGCCGTCTCCATGATGCCTTTGAGCAGCCTGTACGCCTTGGCAACGGTTGTCTTGGCACTCGTGGACCGCAGCCGCTCAGCGCGCCACTCGCGGACGCGAGGAGCGGTGATCTCGTCCAGGTCGAGCGCGCCGAAGGCCGGGAGGACGTGGAGCCGAAGCAGGTGTTGGTAGAGGTCCACGGTACGAACGGCCAACTCCCGCTCCTCGACCCACTTCTCGGCGTACTCACGGAAGTTAACGGCGCCCGCGTCGGGAGAGCGCCAGTCGCCACGGCTGAGGTCGGCCTCAACCTGCGAGAGCCAGATCTCCGCGTCCTTCTTGGTCTCGAAGGTCTCCGGTGCACGGACCCGCTGGCCGTCAGGCGCGAGATACGACGCCGTCCACTTCCCGGACCGGTACTGACGCACGGCCCCGAAACGGCGTCGTCTGCCCTTCTTGTTGGCCATCAGGCAGCCCTCCGCAGTCCAGCGCGGCGGAGCCGGATCGGCTCCACGGTCCGAGCGGCCAAGTACTCGTGAAGGGCACTCTCGGGGTTCCGGACGTGGCGACCGACCTTGACGTACCGGATGCGCCGCTCCTCGATCAGCCGCCGGGGGAAGCGCGCGGTCGTGCCCAGCAGCTCGGCGACCTGGTCGACGGACAGGTAGCGGTCGTTCATGTGGTCGGCTCTCCTTCCGTTCCGGGGGCGGGTTCGAGGGATGCTGCAAGCCAGGTCTCGCCCGCGCTGAGACCCGTTCCGGCGAAGACCCAGTGAGCGAGCACGAGCGTGGTTTCGCCGTCCTGGGGTGCAGGCGGGGCAGCTTGTGCGCGGCGCCACGCGGCGCGGGCGTCGCGGAGGGCGCCGAGGGTGGTGGAGTAGCGGCGGGACTTGGTGGAGAAGTGGCCGCGAAAGCCGAGCATGTGGGCCCAGGCCCGTAGGCGGAGGTCGGCCAGCTCGGGGCGGGCGCCGAGGTTCCAGGCGGTTCGGATCATGCGGCGGGCGTGGTCGGTGATCCGGGCGCCTGCCAGCTCGGCGAGGAAGCGGATCGGCCGGTCGAGGGTGCCGGTCGCCGTCTCCGCGCCTTTGGTGGCGTACTTGGCGATGTACGCGGCTACGGCTCGCTCGGTCAGCTCCCCCGACCCCGTAGGCTGAACCGCATGAAGCGGTTGATCGTCGCAGCAGGAGGAGGGGGCGACGCAGTCGCCGCCGGAATGCTCCACACCGCCCTCTACGGCGACGAGGACCCGGCGGTGATCCTCACGTACGCGTGGGACCGCCTGTTGATCGACCCGGTACCGGGACCCCGAGGACCGGACAATTTCACCGGCCTCCAGCACCTCACCCCAGCAGTCCGGGCAGTGCCGGCCAACGCCCGCCCGATCGCTCCAGCAGGCTCCACCCTCCCTCGCCTCGCGGCAGAGCTCCCGCACACCTTCGCCCTGATCGACCCACACCACGGAGTCGAGGGCATCACCCGCCAACTCGCAGAACTGGTGACCCACTTCTCACCAGAGTCGATCGATCTCCTGGACGTCGGCGGAGACATCCTCGCCCGAGGCGATGAGCCGACGCTCAAGAGCCCGCTTGCAGACGCCGTCACGCTCGCCGCATGCTGCCAAGTGAACGCGCCGATCCGTCTCTTGGTGACAGGCCCCGGCCTGGACGGCGAGCTACCTCTTGATGACCTGCGCGGCATGCTCGGTCCGATCGTTCACACCTTCACGGCCAAAGACGTGGAGCCAATCAGCTCGGTCCTGGAGTGGCACCCGTCCGAGGCAACGGGGATGCTCGCGGCGACAGCCCGAGGAGTACGCGGCACGTGCGAGATGCGGGACGCCGGCCTTCCCGTGCCTCTCACCGACGAAGGGCCGACCGTCCATGAGGTCGACCTGGACGAAGCACTCAGCCGCAACCAACTGGCCCGCGCCATCACGACGACAGCCACCTTGGACGAGGTAGAGGCACACAGCCGCGAGATCTGCGGATACTCAGAGATCGACTACGAGCGCAACAAGGCCACGTGGCTCAAGGACCAGCCCCCGGCGAAGCTCGACCCCAAGGCTGCACTGACGCAACTCGATCAGTTCGAGGCCGAGGCCCGAAGCCGCGGAGTCACCCACACGACGTTCCGCCGCATCACCGAGGCACTGAACTTCAACGGCTCCCTACGCGAGGACCTGCGCCAACTGCTGATCAACAGCCGTCCGGAGAAGTACGACGCGCCCTTGTGGCGCATCACAGCCCCTTGTCCTGTCTCGGCTGATGGTTGACACTGCGGCTTCACCTGATGCTTGACACCGCTTGCCTCGGCTTGGCTGTGCGCGTCTGATCGGCGCGTGCA
>NZ_JBVICQ010000016.1:0-192833 GCF_055572815.1 Streptomyces sp. NPDC030296 | reverse complement strand
GAAGCTAAGCCTCACAGCGCCGATGGTACTGCAGGGGGGACCCTGTGGGAGAGTAGGACGCCGCCGAACAAATATTGGGAAAGGCCCACACCTTACGGTGTGGGCCTTTCTGCTTTTAGCGGTTCATGCGTCGGCTTCGTAGAGTGCTGGGATGCGCTACGACCTCGTGATCTTCGACAACGACGGTGTGCTCGTCGACAGTGAGCCCATCTCCAACCGGCACCTCGCCGCCTATCTGACCGAGCTCGGGCACCCCACCTCGTACGAGGAGTCCATCCGTGACTACATGGGCTCCGCGATGCACCGTGTTCATGAGCTGATCCACGAGCGGACGGGGCTGCGGCTGCCCGACGACTTCGACGACGTCTTCCACGCGCGGGTGTTCGCCGCGTTCGAGCGGGAGCTGGCGCCGGTCGACGGGGTCTTCGACGTGCTGGAGAAGCTGGTGGCGGAGGGCGTGCCGTACTGCGTGGCGTCGTCCGGGAGCCATGAGCGGATCCGGGTCGGTCACCGGACGACGGGGCTCGACCGGTGGTTCGGGGAGGGGCTGGTGTTCAGCGCGCAGGACGTGGGGCGTGGGAAGCCGGCACCCGATCTCTTCCTGCACGCGGCCGAGCGGATGGGAGTCGCGCCGGAGCGGTGCGCGGTGGTCGAGGACAGCCCCCTCGGCGTTCGGGCGGGGCTCGCGGCCGGGATGGACGTGTACGGGTTCACCGCGATGACGCCGGCGGAGAAACTGACCGGGGTCCAGGGGCACTTCTCGGACATGGCGGAGCTGCTCCCTCTGCTTAGTTGAGCAATCTTCAACTTCCTCTACCCAGGGGGAGCGGGCGGCCCCTACTGTTCCGCCATGACAGATGTGCTGCGGCGCGGCCGGGCCGCGTTGGCGTTCAGCTTCTTCGCTCAGGGCGTCGCCTTCGCACTGCTCGTGACGCGGATTCCGGCCATTCAGGACCGGTACGGGGTCTCCGACGCGCTGCTGCCGGCCTTCCTCGCCGCGGTACCGGTGCTCGCCGGTGTCGGCAGCGTCTGCACCGAGCAGCTGGTGAAGAAGGTCCCGGCGAGCCAGGTGCTGCGCTGGTCGCAGCCCGTCGTGCTCCTGGCGCTGCTGGGCGTCGGAGCCGGTGAGCACATGGTCGAGCTCGGGATCTCGCTGGCCGCGTTCGGGCTGGCGGTCGGGGCGCTCGACGCCTCGATGAACATGCTCGGGGTGAGCCTGCAGCGGTCCTACGGGCGGAGCATCATGCTCGGGTTCCACGCCGTGTACAGCCTGGGCGGGATATCCGGGGCCTCGCTGGCGTGGGTGGGGGCGCACTGGGATCTGCCGCTGCTCGTGTCGTATCTGCCGGTGGTCCTCGTACTGCTGCCGGCCGCTCTGGTCGGGAGCCGGTGGTACGTCGACGGGGGTGGGCCCGAGGACAAGGCCGCCGCGGAGTCCGGTGCCGCGGGTGGGCGTGTCGCCTTCTCGCTGCTGCTGCCGCTCTGTCTGGTGATGTGCTTCGCGTACATCGGGGACTCGACCGTCTCCAACTGGAGCGCCAAGTACTTGGAGGACGTCCTCGGCAGCTCGGACGAGATGGCGACCGTTCCGTACAACGTCTACATGGTCACCACGCTGCTCGGGCGGTCCATCGGGGACCTGGGGGTGCGGCGGTTCGGGGCCGCTGCCGTCGTACGGGCCGGCGCGGTGATCGCGGCCGCCGGGTTCGCGGTGGTGGCGGGAGCGCCGGGGGCCTGGGTGGGGATGCTCGGGTTCACGCTCCTGGGGCTCGGGCTGTGTGTGCTCGTCCCGCAGACGTTCGCGGCGGCGGGACGGCTGTTCCCGGGGGCTTCGGATGCGGCCGTGGCGCGGCTGAACATCTTCAACTATGTGGGCTTTTTGATCGGTTCCCCGTTGGTGGGGGCGTTGGGGGACGCCTGGAGCTATCGCGGCGCGATGCTCGTGCCGATGGCGTTGGTGCTGGTGACGTTGGTGTACGCCCGGTCGTTCGAGACTGAACCGGACCGATACGGTGGCGGGCATGAGCGGCCGCGCACAGTTGATGTGGGACGAGGCAGTAACGGGCTATGACTTCGGCCCTGACCATCCGATGGATCCGGTCCGGCTCGCGTTGACCCGGAGTCTCGTGAGCGCCTTCGGGCTCGACCGGGAGATGGACGTCGTCTCGGCGAAGCCGGCGGGGGAGTCGACCCTGCGGCTCGTGCATCGTGAGGACTACGTGGCGGCGGTGAAGGCCGCGTCCGCCGACCCCGGTGGCGCCGACGGCTCGTACGGGCTCGGGACCATGGACGATCCGGCGTTCGCCGGGATGCACGAAGTGTCCGCGCTGATCGCCGGGCAGTCCGTGGGGGCGGCGGAGGCCGTGTGGCGCGGCGACGCGCTGCACGCCGTGAACTTCGCCGGCGGCCTGCACCACGCCATGCCGGGCGGCGCCTCCGGGTTCTGCATCTACAACGACGCCTCCCTCGCCATCGCCCGGCTGCTTGAGCTGGGCGCCGAACGGGTCGCCTACGTGGATGTGGACGTGCACCACGGGGACGGGGTCCAGGCCGCGTTCTGGGAGGACCCGCGGGTCCTGACGATCTCCCTGCACGAGCACCCCCGGACGCTGTTCCCGCAGACCGGCTGGCCGGAGGAGACCGGGGCGGACACGGCCGAGGGGTCGGCCGTGAACGTCGCGCTGCCGGCCGGGACCGGGGACGCGGGGTGGCTGCGGGCGTTCCACTCGGTGGTGCCGGAGGTGCTCGCCGAGTTCCGGCCGCAGGTTCTGGTGACCCAGCACGGCGCCGACACGCACTTCGAGGACCCGCTGGCGCATCTGGCGGTGTCGCTGGACGCGCAGCGGGCGGTACAGGTGGCCTTGCACGACCTGGCGCACGAGCATGCCGAGGGGCGGTGGGTCGCGCTCGGCGGCGGGGGGTACGCGGTGGTGGACGTGGTGCCGCGGTCGTGGACCCATCTCGTGGGGATCGTGGCCGGGCGGGAGATCGCGCCCGAGGCCATGATTCCCGAGGAGTGGCGGCAGCAGGTCTTCGCGCGGACACGGCAGCTGGCGCCGGTGCGGATGACCGACGGGCGGTGGCCCGTGGAGTGGGCCGGGTGGGATGCCGGGTACGACCCGGCGGACCGGCTGGACCAGGCGGTGCTGGCCGCGCGCAAGGCTGTCTTCCCGCTGCGGGGGCTGCTGCCGTAGGGGCGGCGGCCGTTAGGCCAACTGTGTGGTTCGGCCAGGGATTCCGGTGGTGGCGTGGGGCGGGTGCGTCAGCATCGGGGTGTGTGGAGTGCGGGGGCGTTACGGGCTCATCTGGTGGCGGTCGGGCTGGCCGGGAGGGTGGCCACCTCGCGGGAGTCGAGCCTGCGGAGCTACCGGCTCTTCGCGGCCCGCGATCCTCGGTTTCTGATCGGGCTTGATCCCGAAATGACCTGGCGACAGCGGGATGTGCTCGGTTTGATGGCCCGGAAGTGCGGGGTTTCGGCCGACCCGGGGTGTACGACCGGGCAGGATGTGATCGACCCGGGGTTCACCCTGGCGGCGCTGGACCGGTTCGCGGAGCGGCTCGCCGCGGTCGCTCGCCGTGGTGGGCCGGTGCTCCTCGGTACCGGGCACCCGCATCGGCTGATCGGCTTCTACGGCGCTCTCGCGGACGCTTTGTCGGCGGCGGGATGTGAGGTCCTCACCCCAGCGACGGGTAGACGTGTCGACATAACGACCCGGTTCGGTCTACGCACGTACAACCTCGACTACGTACGAGGTGTCTCCGTGGTCCGGGAGGCGACCGCTTCGCGCTCCCGTTGTGCGACCGGCGTGCACACGCATTCGCCGCTCCCGATCCGGACGGTTCTGGCGGCCGCCGCGGACGGCGGCGGGCCCCTCCCGGAACTCGTCGTCGGGGACCACGGCTGGGTCTGCGGGGCAGGTCAGCTGGGGTTCGAGGCGATCGGGCTGGCCGACACGGACGATCCGGCGCCCTTCGTGGGGGAGGCCGAGGGGCGGGTGTCCGTCGTCGTTCCACTTGATGACGGTGTGCGGTCTGATTACTACCGACCGCTGACCCGCTACGTACTCAATCGGGCGTGTCTGTCACAGTAGGCCGCCGACGGCATCCCCTCTTCCCCACTCGCATCACCCGCCCCTACATTGGGGAGTGAGCACGCAGCGACGAAGAGTCACCGGAAGGGGAAGCCGGTGGCCGTCGAGTGCGGAAGGTTCAGGTGTGTCATGGCTGCAGCTGGCGAGAGGCCTCTGAACGAGGTTCAGTTCCTGACCGTGGCGGAAGTCGCCTCGGTGATGCGAGTGTCGAAGATGACCGTGTACCGGTTGGTGCACAGCGGTCATCTGCCGGCGATCCGGGTGGGCAGGTCCTTCCGGGTGCCGGAGCAAGCGGTTCACGAGTACCTCCGCGAGAGCTATGTGGGGGTGGAGACTGCCTGACGGTCACCGGGTCCAGGAGTTCCCGGAGGCCCCCGCGGGGCGTCCGGGATACCCCTGGTTCACCCTCGATTACGACCTCAGCGCTCGGACGGGTAGGCTGGCCCCTCGTAGGTCGTATGGGCCCATGGCGCCCAAACACCGAGTGATGAGAAGTGAGCGAGGGTAGTCGTGGGCTCTGTTATCAAGAAGCGGCGCAAGCGGATGGCGAAGAAGAAGCACCGCAAGCTGCTCAAGCGCACCCGCGTTCAGCGTCGCAACAAGAAGTAAGGCGGCCAGGCCCCTGAAAAGGGGCCCGGTGGACGCCCGTCCCGTACGGGCGTCGCACGCCTTGCACGCTTGTGCGAGCGCTGTGGAGAGCGCGTTGCTGAGACCCTCCACCGGATTCCGGTGGGGGGTCTCAGTGTTTTTGCCGGTCGTTGGCGGAGTCGCAGTCATCACAGCGCAACAACAACCCGCTAACGTGGCCGCACACGGGGAACGCGGCACAGGACGAGCAGGGATACGCCTACGGGCGCCGACGTTGGGAAGGAAGGCGCTGATCTTGGGGAAGGTCGTGCTCGTGACCGGGGTGGCCCGTCAGCTGGGCGGCCGGTTCGTACGTCGGATCCAGCGTGACCCGGAGGTCGACCGCGTCATCGCGGTGGACGCGGTGCCGCCGGAGCACCATCTGGGCGGCGCGGACTTCGTGCAGGCCGACATCCGCCATCCCGCCATCGCCCGTGTGCTGGCCGAGCACAACGTCGACACCGTGGTGCACCTGGACGTCACCGGCACCCCGCTGGGCAGCGGCGGCCGGGCCACGCTCAAGGAGACCAACGTCATCGGCACCATGCAGCTGCTCGGTGCCTGCCAGAAGTCCCCGCTGATCAAGCGTCTGGTCGTGAAGTCCAGTACCAACGTGTACGGCTCCGCGCCCCGCGACCCGGCCGTGTTCACCGAGACCATGCCGCCCAAATCCCTGCCGAGCGGCGGCTTCGCGAAGGACACCGTCGAGGTCGAGGGCTATGTGCGGGGCTTCGCGCGCCGCCGGCCCGATGTGGCCGTGTGCGTGCTGCGGTTCGCCAACATCCTCGGGCCGAGCGCCGATTCGCCGCTCGCCTCGTACTTCTCGCTGCCGGTGCTGCCGACCGTGCTCGGCTACGACCCGCGGCTGCAGTTCGTGCACGAGGACGACGTGATCGAGGTGCTGCGGATCGCCTCGCACGAGCCGGCGCGCGGCACCCTCAACAGCGGCACGTTCAACATCGCCGGCGACGGAGTCCTGCTGCTGTCGCAGTGCGCGCGGCGGCTCGGCCGGCCGACGGTGCCGCTGCTGATGCCGGCGGTCAGCTGGGTCGGGTCGATGGTCCGTACGCTGGGGGTGACGGACTTCTCGCCGGAGCAGCTGCGGCTGCTGACCCACGGCCGGGTCGTGTCCACGAACCAGATGCGCGAGACGCTCGGGTACCGGGCCAGGTACACGACCGCGGAGACCTTCGCGGACTTCGCGCGCGGCAGGGGACCCGGCCTGCTGCCCCCCGAGGCCGTCGCGGAGGCCGTGGACCGGCTCGCCGCACTCGCGGTGCCCGCTCCGGGCAGCGGCCACACCCCGACGCAGAGCGCCAACTGAGGAGCGCATCAACGATGGCGGATGCCAAGGTCATTCCGTTCGACGACGACCGGACCCGTGGGGGCGCCGCGCAGCGCCCGCCGCGCCGCCGGAGCGCGGGAAGCCGGCGCAAGGGTGAGAACGCGGCCGTACGCGACGTCCGGGAATCCGGTGAGGTCCAGGCCCTCCCAGGACTGGCGGGCAGCACGGATGATGTCCCTGTGACACGGGAGAAGCCGGAGCCGCCCCAGGAGGCCGCCGAGGCAGTGGACGCCGGGGCGCTGGAGCGACGGATCGCGGGCGGTCTCGCCTTCCTGCGCAAGCGGCTCACCGGGGACTACGAGGTCGACGACTTCGGCTACGACGCCGAACTCACCGACCAGGTACTGATGTCGCTGCTGCGGCCGCTGTACGACAAGTACTTCCGGGTCGAGGTGAAGGGCATCGAGAACATCCCGGCGGAGGGTGGCGCCCTGATCGTCGCCAACCACTCCGGGACGCTCCCGATGGACGGCCTGATGATGCAGGTCGCCGTGCACGACAACCACCCCGCCGGGCGCCATCTGCGGCTGCTCGCGGCCGACCTGGTGTTCATGCTGCCGGTGGTGAACGAGCTGGCCCGCAAGCTGGGGCACACCCTGGCTTGCGCGGAGGACGCCTCACGGCTGCTCCAGCAGGGCGAGCTGGTCGGGGTCATGCCGGAGGGCTTCAAGGGCCTCGGCAAGCCCTTCGGCGACCGCTACAAGCTCCAGCGGTTCGGCCGAGGCGGCTTCGTCTCCACCGCGCTGCGCGCGGGCACGCCGATCATCCCGTGCTCGATCGTCGGCGCGGAGGAGATCTACCCGATGATCGGCAACTCCAAGACGATCGCCCGCCTGCTGGGCTTCCCGTACTTCCCGATCACTCCGACGTTCCCCTGGCTCGGCCCGCTCGGCGCGATCCCCCTGCCCACCAAATGGACCATCCAGTTCGGTGAGCCCATCCCGACCGACGGCTATCCGCCGGAGGCCGCGGAGGACCCGATGCTGATGTTCAACCTGACGGACCAGGTACGGGAGCAGATCCAGCACACCCTGTACAAGCTGCTGGTGCAGCGGCGGTCGGTGTTCTTCTGAGACGTTCGCCGACGTACGACGATGGGGCGCCCTTCCTCGCGAAGGGCGCCCCATCGTGGTGCCGGGTCAGTCGGTCTCGCCGCCGTCGATGCCCAGGCCGGGCAGGAGGCCCGGGAGGAGGGGCGGGACGGTGACGTCGGGCTCCTGGGCCGGGGTGCTCCTGCCGGTGGACGGGGAGGTGCTGGAGGTGTCGTCCTCGGGCGGGTCGAGCAGACCGCCGGTGGTGCCGCCGACGAGGTTCTCGCCGCTGTCCGACGCGGACGGGTCGGGCTTGCCGTCGCTCTCCTGGCCGTCCGCGGAGCCGCCGCCGGTGCTGGGCGCCGGACGGCCGGAGTCGGCCGCGCCGGGGGCCCGGGAGCCCGGGGAGCGGCCCTGCTTGTCGTCGCCGCCCGGTGCGGGGGGCAGCGGCAGCTGCGACCGGTGCGGGGCGACCTCTTCGTCTATGGCGTCGAAGACCGAGGACACCTGCTGACTGACGTCCCCGAGCTGGACGGGCAGCCGCTCGCGCAGCGCGTCCCACGCCTCCCGGTGGGACCGGGAGAAGGTCGACAGGGCCTGGATGGGGCCGAGGGAGCCCGGGTCGCGCTGGTAGGCCTCGTGCAGCAGGCGGTGACCCTCGGCGGCGTCGTGCTTCATGCCGGTGAGGGCCCGGCGGATGTCGCCCAGGGACTCGTGGTCGAGGTGTCCGCCGCGGCCGCGTTCCATCAGCCTGCGGGCCTCGCTGAGCCGGGTGGACGCCTGGTCCAGATAGAGCCGGCCCTGGTCGTCGGTGTCGTCGGCCAGGGTGAGCTTCACGTCCTCGATGCCGCGCTTGAGGCCGTAGAGCGAGTCACCGGGCAGGGCGTCCGAGCTGGCGGCGGCCACACCGCCGAAGGCTCCCGCGGCGACTCCGACGCTGAGCCCGCCCGCGGCGAGGCCCTTCGTCAGCCGTGAACGCGGTCGCAGTTTGCCCAGCGGGCTCGCCCGGTGGGCGCCCCGCGCCTTGCCGGATCGCTGCTCGGGCACCGAAGAGTCCTTCGCCTCGCGCCCCGCGAGCGTGCCGTCCCGCAGCATGGCTTCCATCGCGGCCACCAGTTGGGCGCGCTGGACCACTTTGACCTCGGGGTCAAGCTCCGGCTTGGGCAGCTCGTCGAGACCGGTCGCCAGGGTCAACAGGCGTCCCTGATCGGTCTGTTCCGCTGCCGGGGCCGGTGCCGATCCCTCGGGCTGCTCGGCCGCCGTGCCCTGGTCGGACAGCTCCTCCAGGGCCTGGGCGAAGGCGTTCGCCCGCCGGTGCGCCGATACGTTCGCGATCACTGGCGGCACCTCCTCTCGTCATGACGGTCGACTCCCCAGGGGGTCCTGAGGGTTGCACGTCCCCGACCAATGCACACGATCGAGTGATCGATGTCGGCCGGGCCGTGACCACAGGGAGCCTGTATCCCGCTCAACGAGTGGTGCGGCACTTGGGTTACGGACGGAGGATGAACCGGCGAAGAAGTCAACGGAAGGCGACGGAGGGTGAGTTGAAGGTCGCCGAGCGTGTCCGGACGCAGTGCTCGGCGCGGGGTCGGCGATGGGTCGCCGGGATGGGTCCTGCCGGGGGCGGGCGGGTCAGCGGGCGTCGTCCGGCAGCAGGCGGGCGAGGGTGCGGACCGCGCGGTACTGGAGGGTCTTGATCGCGCCCTCGTTCTTGCCCATGACGCGGGCGGTCTCGGCGACGGAGAGGCCCTGGAGGAAGCGGAGGGTGACGCACTCCTGCTGCTGGGGGTTGAGGCGGCGTACGGCCTCGAGGAGGGCGGCGTTGGAGAGGGACTCCAGGACGGAGTCCTCGGGGGAGCGCTCGACCTCGTTGGCGTCGAGCATCTCGCCGGTGGTGACCTCCAGCCGGAAGCGGCTGGACTTGAAGTGGTCGGCGACGAGGTTGCGGGCGATGGTGACCAGCCAGGCGCCGAAGTCGCGGCCCTGCCAGGTGAACGTCCCGATGCGGCGCAGGGCGCGCAGGAACGTCTCACTGGTGAGGTCCTCGGCGGTCGCCTTGCCGCCCACGCGGTAGTAGATGTAGCGGTAGACGGTGTCGCTGTACTGGTCGTACAGGCGGCCGAAGGCGTCGGCCTCGCCGGACTGGGCGCGTTCGACGAGGTCCATCATGCGGGCGCTGTCGCTGTCCGCGGCGGGACGGCGGGTGGTGGTGGCGGTGGATCCCGAACGGCCTCGTCTGCCCACTTCCCGCCCGTCACCCGACCTCCGCCCCCCAACGACGGCGCTGCGCGCCGACCCCTGTTCAATGCTGTCGGCGAGTGCGTAGCACGGGCCTACGGGCGCGGCGGCGGAGGCGAGGGCGGGGACGGCGTACGCGGTGGGGACGAAGCCGCGCAACAGGTTGTTGACCGTCGCGCGCAGCGTAGCCAGGCCCGAGGCGTCAACCCCGACGTGTGGGTACACGGGACTCCCAGAGGCAGAGCTTCCATCACGTGCAGTACGGAACCATTCACCCGTCGTAGCGACGGAGGGGTACCGGTTTGCGTTTGAGGAGAATAACGCTTCGTGCAGGCACTGCTACACCCAGTTGCTCAAATCATCGATTACGTCGCTTCTGTTACCGATTGACGGCTGCTCAAGTGCCGGTGCGTGATCGATTCTTGATCGATTGGGTTCGCGTTCCGTCTGGGTGCGGGGCGGGTTGTGGTCGGGTGCGGATGGCGGGACTGAGGGGCGGGCGGTGGGGGTATGACAGCCGGAATGCGTGCGGGCGTGCGGGAACGCCGAACGCCGGAGGGGCGGTTTCCCGCCCCTCCGGCGTTCGAAAGAAGGTGTGGTCGAAAAAAGGTGCTGAGCGATCGGGTGGATCAGCGGCGGCGGCGGTGCAGCGCGATCGCGGCGGCCGTGCCGCCGGCCACCGCGCCCACGCCGGCCGCGGCCGGGAGGCCGACCTTGGCCGCCTTGCGGGCCGTGCGGTAGTCGCGCAGCCGCCAGTCCATGGAGCGGGCGTGCTTGCGGAGCTTGGAGTCCGGGTTGATCGCGTAGGGGTGGCCGACCAGGGACAGCATCGGAATGTCGTTGTGGCTGTCGCTGTAGGCGGCGCAGCGGGAGAGGTCCAGGCCCTCGGCGGCAGCCAGGGCACGGACGGCCTCCGCCTTCGCGGGGCCGTGCAGCGGTTCGCCGACCAGCTTGCCGGTGTAGACGCCGTCGACCGACTCGGCGACCGTGCCGAGCGCCCCGGTCAGACCGAGGCGGCGGGCGATCACCTGGGCGATCTCCACGGGCGCGGCCGTCACCAGCCACACCTTCTGGCCGGCGTCGAGGTGGGCCTGGGCGAGGGCGCGGGTGCCCGGCCAGATGCGCTCGGCCATGTACTCGTCGTAGATCTCCTCGCCGATGATGGTCAGTTCGGCGACGCGGTGGCCCTTGACGATGGAGAGCGCGGAATTCTGGGCGTCCTGCATGTGCTCGGGGTCCTCGGAGCCCGCGAGCCGGAACCACGCCTGCTGCCACGCGAATCGGGCGAGGTCGCGGGTCTCGAAGAACTTCCGCTTGTACAGGCCCCGGCCGAAGTGGAACAGCGACGCGCCCTGCATGACCGTGTTGTCGAGGTCGAAGAAGGCCGCGGCCTTCTCGTCGCCGAGGACCGGGAACTCCGGTTCGGCGGCAGGGGTGTCGGGCGCGGGAGCGAGGTCCTCCAGATCCCGGGAGGACTTGCGCGCGGCCTCGGCTGAGGCCTCGCCTGCCAACACACTCCGTGCCGTGGCGGAGCGCCTACGAGGAGTGAGCCATCCTAGAGCGGCCATGTCGTGAGCATAGCCAGTCCGTTCGGTGGTTCCGGAGCCAAGAGGTTCGCAAGGTGTGAACTCTGCACGACCTTGTCGTTAAAGAGGTGGTCCGTGCGGCGTGTCCGGGTGCGGGACGGGTGACGAGGGGGCGCGTCGCGCGCTGCGACAATGGGGGCATGAGTGCCATGTTTCGGCGACGGTCGCGTGGGTCGGGGGAGCGTCTCGTCACCCTGATCGGCAAGCCGGGGTGTCATCTGTGCGATGACGCACAGTCGGTGATCGAGAAGGTGTGCGGGGAGCTCGGGGTGCCCTGGGAGAAGAAGGACATCACCCAGGACGAGGAACTGCACCGCGCGTACTGGGAGCAGATCCCGGTCGTGTTGGTGGACGGGGCGCAGCACACGTTCTGGCGGGTGGACGAGGCGCGTCTGCGCAAAGCCCTTACACAGATGTGACTGACCGGCCAGTCCAAGTGGTCCAGAAAGTCGCTTAGGATCGACGGGCTGATTGGTCTCGGGGGCGGGATTCGTGAGGAGAGTGTGCGGTTTTGCCCCCGTGGAGCAAGGCGCCGAGCTGGGCGTCGCGTGAGGAACGAAGGCACGTCCGTGTCGGTTCCGCGCGTGCGCGTCGAGCGTGCGTGACCCCGGTCACGTTGGCCGGGCAAATCGGACACCATCTTTGTGCACGCGTTCACAAAGACATAGCCTGCTGTCGACGGGGCGGTCTGGGGACGCATGACCGCCCGCAGCCCCGCTCTACCCGCAGGAGCACCGTGGCAACTGGCCGAACTCACCGACCGGCGACCCGCAGCCGAGGGATTCCCGAGGCCACCGTCGCCAGGCTTCCGCTGTACCTCCGTGCCCTGACCGCGCTGTCGGAGCGCTCGGTACCCACCGTTTCATCCGAGGAACTGGCGGCCGCGGCGGGGGTCAACTCCGCGAAGCTCCGCAAGGACTTCTCCTACCTCGGTTCGTACGGGACGCGGGGCGTCGGCTACGACGTCGAGTACCTCGTCTACCAGATCTCCCGTGAGCTGGGCCTCACCCAGGACTGGCCGGTCGTGATCGTCGGTATCGGTAACCTCGGCGCCGCCCTCGCCAACTACGGCGGGTTCGCCTCCCGTGGGTTCCGGGTCGCCGCGCTGATAGACGCCGACCCGGCGATGGCGGGGAAGCCGGTCGCGGGCATCCCGGTGCAGCACACGGACGACCTGGAAAAGATCATCGACGACAACGGGGTCTCCATCGGCGTGATCGCCACCCCCGCCGGAGCCGCCCAGCAGGTGTGCGACCGGCTCGTCGCCGCCGGGGTCACGTCCATCCTGAACTTCGCGCCCACCGTCCTCTCCGTGCCGGACGGTGTCGACGTACGCAAGGTGGATCTCTCGATCGAGCTGCAGATCCTCGCCTTCCACGAGCAGCGCAAGGCCGGGGAGGAGGCCGCGGGCGAGTCCGCGGCCGTGCCGCTGGCTCCCAAGGAGTCCGGGAAAGGGCCCGACGGGGATGTCCCCGCCGTGATGCCGGCATGAGTCTCCTGGTCGTCGGGCTGAGTCATCGCAGCGCTCCGGTGAGTGTGCTGGAGCGGGCCGCGCTGTCCCTGGACGCGCAGATCAAGTTGCTTCAGGACACGGTGGCCGCCGAGCCGGCCGCCGAGGCCGCCGTCCTCGCCACCTGCAACCGCATCGAGCTGTACGCGGACGTCGACAAGTTCCACGCCGGTGTCGCCGAGCTGTCCACGCTGCTCGCCCAGCACAGCGGGGTGGGGCTCGACGAGCTGACGCCCTATCTGTACGTGCACTACGAGGACCGGGCCGTCCACCATCTGTTCTCGGTGGCCTGCGGGCTGGACTCCATGGTCGTCGGCGAGGGGCAGATCCTCGGGCAGATCAAGGACTCGCTGGCCCGCGCGCAGGAGCTGCACACCGCCGGGCGGCTGCTGAACGACCTGTTCCAGCAGGCCCTCAGGGTCGGCAAGCGGGCGCACTCCGAGACCGGGATCGACCGGGCCGGGCAGTCGCTGGTGACCTTCGGTCTGGAGCAGTTCACCGCCGGTGGTGCCGTCGAGGAGTGGGCCCGGGGCAAGCGGGCCGTCGTGATCGGTGCCGGGTCGATGTCGTCGCTGGCCGCCGCCACGCTGGCGCGGGCCGGGGTCGCCGAGATAGTGGTCGCCAACCGGACGTACGACCGGGCCGAGCGGCTCGCGCAGATCCTCGGCGAGCAGGGCGAAAAGGGTGAAACGGACGTGCTGGCTCGCGCGGTACCGATGGAATCGGTGCCTTCCGAGCTGACACGTGCCGATGTCGTCGTCTCGTGCACCGGTGCGACGGGCCTGGTCCTGACCGCCGACGCCGTCGCCGCCGCCGTCGAGGGGCGGGTGCCCGAGGGTACGGCCGTGGCCGGGCGCGACCACCGCGCGGACACGCGGGGCGACATACGGCCCGTGCTGCCGCCGACGTCCGTCGGCACCGACGAGGACTGTCCGCTCGACCTCCCCGCCGTCCAGGGCGGCGGCTTCTCCGTGCACGGCGAGGCCGCGGTCGCCGGGATGGACGCGGCGACGCTGGAGCAGCACGCCGCCTGGGTCGACAACGCGACCGTCGACCGGCGCACCGCCGCCCGCCGCACACCCGCCGGCGACGCCGAGCTGATCGCCGCGCTCGCCGCGACCTTCGCCGTCACCGGCCGGATCACCGAACTGCGCCGGCCCGAGCCGGTCGTCGAGGCGCCCCGGCCCGAGCCCGTGCTCGCCCTGCTGGACCTGGCCATGCCGCGGGACATCGACGCGGCCGCGCACCGGCTGCCCGGTGTCCGCCTGGTCGACATCGAGTCCCTCGCCGAGGCCTCCGCCGACGCGCCGATGGCCGCCGACGTGGACATGGTGCGGAGGATCGTTTCGGACGAGGTGGCCGCCTTCGGCGCCGCCCAGCGGGCCGCGCACATCACCCCCACCGTCGTGGCGCTGCGCGCCATGGCCGCGGATGTCGTCGCGAGCGAGATCGCCCGCCTGGAGGGCCGGCTGCCCGGCCTCGACGACAAGCACCGCGGCGAGATCACCCAGACCGTGCGGCGCGTCGTCGACAAGCTGCTGCACGCGCCGACCGTACGGGTCAAGCAGCTCGCGGCCGAACCCGGCGGCGCCGGGTACGCGGACGCGCTGCGGACCCTGTTCGACCTGGACCAGGAGACGGTCGCCGCCGTGTCCCGGGCCGATGACAGCCAAGAGAACGCCGAGAACCGAGGGCGATCATGAGTGAGCAGGCACGTGAGGCGCCCCAGCGTCGAGCCGATGGGCCGCTGCGGCTCGGGACCAGGCGGAGCAAGCTCGCCATGGCCCAGTCCGGGCTGGTGGCGGACGCGGTCCGGCAGGTGACCGGGCGGCCCGTCGAACTCGTGGAGATCACGACGTACGGCGACGTCTCGCGCGAGCATCTGGCGCAGATCGGCGGCACGGGCGTCTTCGTCACCGCCCTGCGGGAGGCGCTGCTGCGCGGCGACGTCGACTTCGCCGTGCACTCCCTCAAGGACCTGCCGACCGCGCAGCCCGCCGAGCTGGCGCTGGCCGCCGTGCCGGTGCGCGAGGACGCGCGGGACGTGCTGGTCGCCCGCGACGGCCTGACCTTCGCCCAGCTGCCGGACGGCGCCCGCGTCGGCACCGGCTCGCCGCGGCGGATGGCCCAGCTGAACGCGTACGCGCGCAGCCACGGCCTGACGATCGAGACGGTGCCGATCCGCGGGAACGTAGACACCCGGATCGGATACGTGCGGAAGGGTGAGCTGGACGCCGTCGTGCTGGCCGCCGCCGGACTGAACCGGATCGGCCGGATCGACGAGGTGACCGACTTCCTGTCGGTCGACACGGTTCTGCCCGCCCCCGGCCAGGGGGCACTGGCGATCGAATGCGTCGCGGACAACGCGTCGCTGGTCGCCGCGCTCGGCGAACTCGACGACCCGTTCACACGGGCCGCCGTGACCGCCGAGCGGTCCCTGCTCGCCGCCCTGGAGGCCGGTTGCAGCGCCCCGGTGGGTGCGTTCGCCGACCTTCTGGCCGACGGGCAGACTGTCAAGGAGATGCGCCTGCGCGGCGTCGTCGGCACGACCGACGGCTCGACGCTGGTGCAGCTGTCCACCACCGGTCCCGTGCCCGAGACGCACGACCAGGCAATGGCGCTCGGCCGTGAACTCGCGGCCGAGATGCTCGCCAAGGGCGCGGCCGGTCTGATGGGGGAGCGAGCACATTGAGCCCCACCACCCTTTCCGCCGGTCCGGACCACGGTCACGTCACCTTCCTCGGTGCCGGACCCGGAGATCCGGGATTGCTGACCCTGCGCGCCGTGGAGGCGCTGGCGAACGCGGACGTCCTCGTCGCCGAGCACGACGTGCTCGACGTGGTGCGCGCGCATGCCCGTCCGGGCGTCGCCGTACTGGACACCGACACGGGCCCGCCGTCGCCCGTGGCCGCGGCGCCCTCGGCCTCTTCCGCGGCTACTTCAGCGGATACGTTTTCGGGCACAGGCACGCCTCAGCTGACGGTTGTTGACGGCGCGTCGACAACCGTTGGTGCACCCGCTGTGCGGGATGCGGCACATCTTGTCATGGAGGCCGCGAGGGGCGGCAAGCGGGTCGTCCGTGCGGTGTCCGGGGACCCTGGCCTGGACACCTATGCCACCGGGGAGATGCTGGCGTGCGCCGCGGCGGGTGTGCCGTTCGAGGTGGTGCCCGGTGTGGCGGCCGCCGTGGGCGTGCCCGCCTACGCGGGTGTGCCGCTGCGGGACGCGCAGGGCGCGGACGTGCGCTTCGTGGACGCGCGCACGGCGTCCGAGCGGTGCTGGACCGAGGTCGGCGCGTCCGACGGGACCGTCGTGGTCTCGGCGACGCTGGAGACCGTGGCCGCCGCCGCGGGTGAGCTGGTCGCCGCCGGCCGCAAGCCCGATACGCCGCTGACCGTCACCGTCGCCGGTACGACGACCCGGCAGCGGACCTGGACCGCCACGCTCGGCACGATCGCGCAGGTGCTGAAGCAGGCCAAGGTGCTGCCCTCGCCGGAGGGCGGCCGGCCGGTGATAGCCGTGGTCGGTGAGCGTTCCGCCGCGGCCCAGCGCGACCAGTTGTCGTGGTTCGAGAGCAAGCCGCTGTTCGGCTGGCGGGTCCTCGTGCCGCGCACGAAGGAGCAGGCCGCCTCGCTCTCCGACCAGCTGCGGTCCTACGGGGCCGTGCCGCACGAGGTGCCGACGATCGCCGTCGAACCGCCGCGCACCCCGCAGCAGATGGAGCGCGCGGTCAAGGGCCTGGTGACCGGACGGTACGAGTGGATCGCCTTCACCTCGGTGAACGCGGTCAAGGCCGTACGGGAGAAGTTCGAGGAGTACGGGCTCGACGCCCGGGCCTTCGCGGGGATCAAGGTCGCCGCGGTGGGTGAGCAGACCGCCAGGGCCCTGGTCGCGTTCGGTGTGAAGCCGGACCTGGTGCCGAGCGGTGAGCAGTCCGCGGCCGGGCTGCTGGAGGACTGGCCGCCGTACGACCCCGTCTTCGACCCGATCGACCGGGTGTTCCTGCCGCGGGCCGACATCGCCACGGAGACGCTGGTCGCCGGGTTGATCGAGCTCGGGTGGGAGGTCGACGACGTGACCGCGTACCGGACCGTGCGGGCCTCGCCGCCGCCGGCGGAGACCCGTGAGGCGATCAAGGGCGGTGGCTTCGACGCCGTGCTGTTCACGTCGTCGTCCACCGTGCGGAACCTGGTCGGCATCGCCGGCAAGCCGCACAACGTCACCGTGATCGCCTGTATCGGCCCCGCGACGGCGAAGACCGCCGAGGAGCACGGGCTGCGGGTGGACGTGATGGCTCCCGAGCCGTCCGTGCACAAGCTGGCCGAGGCGCTCGCCGACTTCGGCCTCCGGCGGCGCGCGGCCGCGCTGGAGGCGGGGGACCCGGTGACACGGCCGAGCGAGCGGCGGCCGGGGGCTCGGCGGAGGCGCAACACGACCTGAGCGGGTCGGTCGTAGGCGTACGGGAGGGGCGGCGGTTCTCGGGACCGCCGCCCCTCCGTCTTGTGCGGTCGCTGTGTCAGCGGCCGGCCGGCGGCATCAGTACCCTGCGCGTATGGCCGACCTCTTTGCAGTCGACGTCTCCATGAACCTGGCGGCTACGGTGCCGGACGCGGTGCTCTCCGAGTTGCGCCGACACCTCGGTCTTGAGGGGACGGGGGAGGGGTTCGCCGGAACTGCTGGCGTTCCACTCGGCCACGGAAGGTGTCATCGGTCAGATCAGGTTCTATGAGGACGAGATCCCTGATCTGCTCCTCGCAAGGTCAGGGGAACTGATGAAGGTGTCCCTGAGCCGTCTGCCGGAATCGAAGCCCTGGCAGACTGCTTCCGGCCGAGCGTGGAACGGGGGTCTCAGGTCTCGAACTCGCCCACCCAGGAGCGCTCCAGCAAGTGCTTGGGCAGGTACTCGGACTCGACGGTGATGGGCATGCCCACGTCGTAGGCGAGGCAAGCCATGGCGAGGGGACCGAGGGCGACGGCTCCGTCGGTGCTCTGTTCGCGGTCCTCGTTCGCCGTCCAGTACTCCTTGTGGAGTCGGAGGGCCTCGACGAGGGCGGTGTTGAACTGTTCCTCGTCCCGTTTGAGGAACTGCAGAAACAGGTTGAGCGGCGGGTAGAGGACCTTCAGCATCAGCTCACGGTCGGCAACCCGGAGCCGATCAGGGTCGGTCCCCCGAAAGGCTGCGGTGAACTTGTCGCCGAGCCCCGGACGCTCCATCCAGTACGTCTGGAGAGCATCGACCCAGTCGTAGACGTAGTCGTCGTAAACCGCCCCTGAACCGTGCAACAGGTCGAGCGGCACGTCGGACAGACGTGTCATGCGGTCCTGGTCCCGGCAGATGACCGCCAGCCAGAACGCGGTGATCCAGTTACCCGCGTCGGTGAAGTGCTGAGCACCAATGGCCCGGATCGTGCGCACCTTGTGCGCGATCCGGCACTCCACCGTCTCCTGATCCGTGGTGGCCGCCGCGAACATGGCGGAGCCGAGCTGCATCGCCGCCACCCAGGCTTCCCAGGTCTCGGACTTGTCGGCGGTGGCGTCGTGGAGGCAGTGCAGCGCCGCCTTGCTCAAGGCGCTGCTGAAGATCAGGCCGAACATCTCGGGATGCTCCGAGAGAACCTCTGTCTCTTCGAGCAAGCGCCGGTCAGCCGCCTCGATGAAATCCGTTGCATCCGCGGGTGAAGCGTCATCGCCCCGCGGCACACGTACGACCATCAGTTGCTCCCGGGCTTGCCGATGATGAACTGCTGCATCTCATAACCAGCATATTTGCCGCCCGGTGTGGCGTCCGCCTTGACCAGGACGTAGTCGACTTTCCCCAGGGCGAGGGCTATGCGCAGTTTGCTGGCGAGGTCGGCCTCGGCTTGGTCCTTCGTCCTGTCGGCCCGCTTGTCCATCTCCTTGAGGATGGTCTCGAAATATTCGCGGGTGCCCTGCTCTACGCGATTGCCCAGATGGCTCGTCCGCTCCCCGATCTTCGCGGTCGTGGATCCCTTGGCTTCGACGACGACGTAACCCCCGCCAGGCTTCTCATAGATCTGGTCGAACCGGTTGTTGCCGAAGGCCCCGTCGTCCACACGCCGCGCTCCCGGATAGCGCTCCGGTATGGCGTGGTGCTCCGCGACCCGCTCACCGAACAGCTCGCTCTGCTTGAGCATGTCGCCGTGCAGCGGGGAGTGGGCGGCCTCGGCGGCGTCCATCGCCGCCTCCGCCTCGGCGGTTCGGTGCTTCAGGTACTCCTTCTCGGCAGCGGTCAGCGACTTCTCGGCCGCCTTGTCGGCCACGATCGCGTCGCGACGCGAGGTCGCCCATTCATCGAGGCGTTTCAGCACGCCGCTGTCGACGCTCGTCCGGACCCCCGTCCCATGGGGATTGGGGTCCATGTACCGCGCCTGGATCGCGGGCGGCAGATCGCTCTTGGAGATCCACTTGGTGGGATCCGCCGGATCCCGGACCAGAATGGGCAGTCGCTGTCCGAACACCTCGGCCGAGGCGGACCTGCGGTAACCGTTGGACCGGTAATGGTCCTTGAACCAGCGTGGATCGTTGTTGGCGAGATCCACGTGGCGTTGCATGACGGCACGCGCGTCCATCTGGTCGGCGCGTCCTGAATGCGGCTCGCCCGCGCCGTCGGCCGCTTCGTCCGTCCTGCCGCCCGCTGCGGCCTCGTCCCCGAGTCCACCCGCCTCGTCGCCGGACGGCCCCAGATCGTCCAGCCAGCCGGACCCGCCCGAGCCACCCGACCGGGGTGGCAGTCCGTCACCGCCCCGCCCACCGCCCGTGCTGCCGCTGTCTCCTCCACGGCCGACGGCCCCGGCACCGTCTCCCCCGCGGGCTCCGACTGCCGTGGTCTCCCGTACACCCGTCGCGCCCCGCGTGTGCTCCCCCCGCTCGCCGGTCTCCGCGCCGCGCTGCTCCGCCGTCCGCTCGTGTCGGATGGCGTCCAGGGACTCCCGTACCGTCCCGTCCGCGTTGTGCATGATCAGGGTCTTGGTGTCGAGGTAGACGACCTCGCCCCCGGGGGTGGTCATGCGGACGGAGTTCTCGGGGGTGAGGCCGGCCGGGAGGGCGTCGGCGATGTTCGGGGTGTCGGCTATCCGGTACGTGCCTTCGCCGAGTCTGATGTGTGTGCCGTTCGTGATCCCCCGCAGCCCGGACATGACGTCACTGATCTTCACGGCGGTCCCGCCGATGCCCTTCGCGATGTACGTCATCGGGTCGACGATCCGCCCTGCCCTGCCTGCGAAGGAGAGGGCCTTCGCGATCGCACCGGCCTTGCCGGTCGCCGCGACCGCGCCTCCCGTTCCACCCGTGAAAACGGTGGTGAGGACGTTGAAGGTGACCGCCCCGGCCGCCCGGGAGGGGTTCTTGCCCCACTCGTCGTACGCGATGAGCGCCTTCCCGGTCTCCACGACCGCCGTACGGGAGTCGCGCAGCCAGGAGGGGAGTTTGTCGGCCGGGGCCAGCCAGTACGCGGCACCGAGCGGCGTTCCCGTGATCAGGACGCCGGTCGCGAGCTTGCCGAGGCCGGTCCAGGCCTGTCCCGCCGCGTCCCAGCCATTGAAGCCGACCAGCGTGCCGAGGCCCTTGATCGTGCCCCACACGCCGTCCACGACGAAGCCGACCGTGAAGTCCCAGGCGTGCTCGTGGAAGTAGTACCAGGGGTTGGACTCCTCGACGACGTCACCCCACGGCAGACCCCCGGCGTTGTTGAGGTCCTCGGCGCGGTAGCCGTACATGTTCTCTTTGCCGGAGCCGTCGTCGACGACGAGCGGATCCCCGCCGACCAGTGCGACGATCTTGTTGTGGCAGGCCCGCTCGGCGGCCTGGAAAGCAGACCAGGCCGCGTTCACCGCGTTGCGGCGGGCCGTGTTCTCGTCGATGAGGTCGCCGTCCGCGACCCAGTCGTCGTCGTCCGCGACGCGCCGTTCGAACGCCGCCGCCTCCTCGCGGAGCGTGTTGAGCCGGTCGACCAGGGGCCGGACCTCGGTCGCGTAGTCGAGCAGTGCCTTGGAGACCGTGCCCAGCTCGGTCTGCAGGTCGTGGCCGGCCGACGAGACGGGCGCCGTCGTCGCGAAGAGCTGGTCGGCCTCGGGGGCCTTGTAGAAAGGTTCCAGCAGGTTGAAGTTGGCGTCGATCAGCAGACCCGCCGCACCGATCGCCATGCCGTCGAACGCGATGTCACCGGCGTCCGTCTCCAGTTGCTCCAGATTCCCGGTGAACTCCGGTATCTCGGCAGAGACAACGGGCCTGTCCTCGCTCACGCCTACCCCCGTGGACGCCCTCGCAGATTCGTTCCCTCAACTCGATGCCACGCTCGGGGCGTCTCACGCTGTGACGCATGGACACACATGAACGCTGAGTCGATCATTTGTACCAAAATTGCGATCGCGATCCCATGTACTTCTGGCCAAAGCTCGCCCCGCTCATGGGACTTCGCCGTACTGGCGACCGGTTCACGCCTCCTGGCGGAACGTGCGCCGTCTCACTCCGGCTGTCATCGCCTGGTTCCACAACGGTGCCAGCGCGAGGGCGGTGCACCACGCCATGACGGCCGACCTGCCCGCCCTCGTCGAGCGTCCGGCCGGCTTCCTCGCCTGCGCAGGGGGGGGTGGCGTTCAGGGGGCGTAGGAAGGCCGCGGTGTGCGTCAGTTCACCCTCGCGGAGCGGGTGTTGTCGCTGGCAGAGTGGACGTGTATCGCGCGGGCCGACGGGGGAGGCACGGGAGCATGACAGCGATGATCTCGGTGAAGGTCGAGGGGCCGGTCGGGCTGGACGAGCCGCAGGAGCTCCTGGAGGAGCTGGGCCGGGAGACGGGGCTCGACTGGCGGCTGGAGACGGTCGGGCAGAAGGGCACGCTGGGCGGCGATCTCGCCTTCACGCTGTTGGAGGCGCTGCTGGAGGGCGCGGTGGGAGCCGCGGTGGGGGTCGCCGCGCAGCGGGCGGTCGACACCTGGCGCGGGCGGCGGCTCGACCCGCCGACGGTCACCATCGTCTTTCAGATGCCGCAGACGCCGGGAGCGCCGCCGGTGCCAGGGGCGCCGCCAGCGCCGCCAGCGCCGGGAGCGCCGGGAGTGCCGCCAGTGCCGGGGACTGCGGGAGCGCCGGGAGTGGCGCCAGTGCCGGGGACTGCGGGTGCGCCGGGTACGCCGATTACGCCGGGGACTGCGGGCACGCCGGGCACGTCGGGAACGCCGACTACGCCGGGGGATCCGGGGACTGCGGGTGCGCCGACGGCCTCGGGCACGCCCGAGCCGCCCCAGGATCCCGAGTCGCCGCAGGTCCCCGGTGATGACGTCGGCGGTCCTACGAGGCCCGGCACCCCCGAAGGGAGCTGACGGGTATGGCGTCGCGGGCGCTGGTGATCGGTGTCGGGGCGTATGACGACGACTCCGGCATAGACGGGTATCCGACGATCGAGGCGAGCGCCCGTGCGTACGGGGCGGCGCTCGCCCGGGACCCGCAGTGGGGCGCGGAGGCCGGCGCCGCCGTGCTGGAGCCCGAGCGGACCCGGACCGCGGACGGGGTGATGCGGGCCCTCCATGACGCGGCCGCCGCCGGGGAGGGCCCCCAGGACACCCTGCTCGTGGTGTACGTCGGGCACGGCGCCTACTGGCAGGACGTACCCGGCGGGCAGGTCCACTTCGCGGTCGGCTCGTCCCGGATCAACGAGCCCTGGACCTGGCTGTCCGCCTGGTACGTGTACCGGGCCATCAGGAAGAGCAAAGCCGGCCTCAAGGTGCTGATCGCCGACTGCTGCTACTCCAACATGCTGCCCCACCTCGGACCAGAGTCCGCGCTGCCGGGCGCCCTCGGCACCCGCTACCAGGGCACCTGTGTCCTCACGGCGGTCGGCGGCACCGTCCACAACGCCTGGGCCGACGCCTGCGCGAATCTCCCGAGCCCCCTCGACACCTGCACCCCGTTCAGCGGGCATCTGCTCAACGTCCTCGGCGAGGGCATGCCCGACCACCCCGACGACCTCACCCTCGGCGCGCTCCGCGCCGGGATCGACGAGAGCATGCAGGAGTGCGGGGTCCACCACGCACCCCGGATGCTGCTCAACGACGCCTCCGAGGCGGCCACCCTCTTCACCAACCACGCGAAGGGCCGCCGGCCCCGGGCGCGCGTCCTGGACACCGTGGACGGCTGGGTCCGCGAGCTGCTCCTCAACGGGGAGCGCAACCTGCCCGACCTGATGCGCCGCCCCGACCTCGCGGGCCGGGTCGTCGTGCGACTGAAGGCGGGCGACGAGCAGAGCCGCGAGCTGGCCCACCGCGTGGACCGGCGGGCCGCCGAACTCCTGCCCGACCCCGTCGACTTCGTCAGGTACTGGGGCGAGATCGAACCCGCGATGCTGGGCGGCGGATGAGCGGCACCCACGGCCGGGCGGCCGGCCGCCGGACCGAGCACCTGTTCCAGCTGGACCTCGCCGAGTCGCTCAACGAGGCGTACGCCTGGGTGGCGCGGATCCAGGTCGCCCAGTTCGTGGGCATCCTGAGCCGGATGCGGGAGGAGCACCGCGAGGCCATGGCCATGCGGGCCCTGCACGCCTTCGCACTGCGCCGCCCCGTCCACGAACTGGTCCGGCTCGCCGACCACTTCGACGGGCGGGACGCGGTGATGCTGATGGCGACGGCGGCCCTGTCCCGGCCCGTCGGCGAGGCGGCCGAGCTGGCGCTGATGCAGTACGAGGCGGAGTCGGGCGGCGAGCGCGCCCCGATCACCGCGAGCATCGTGCACGACGTGGCCTGCCAGCGCACCGCGTTCGACGTGGCGGTGTTCGTGCGGGTCCTGGAGCAGCGGGAGCCGACGCTCGCCAAGCGGACCGTACAGGTGTTCGCGAGCCCCGGTTCAGGCCGCACCAACCTCGACAAGGCGCTGCTGCACACCGCGCTGCGCGACGAGGGATGCCACCGCGAGGCCGACCGGCTGCTCGGGCTGACCCTGCGGGCGATCGCCGACAGCCCGCCGGGTGCCGCCGGGCCGGGTGGGGCGGGCGAGGAGGGTGAGGAGATGGCCGACCTCGCGGGCGCCTTCCAGCACCTCAGCCCCGCCGGGCGCGTCCTGGAACGCTGGGTCGAGGAACGGCTGAACGCCTCGGACGCCACGGAGGTGGAGCGCACGAGGGAGTTGGTGGCGCGGCTCATCGCCCGGCGCGGCGCCGGACACGACGCCCTCGCCGAGCACATCGGTCGCACCGCGCAGCCCCGCCACGTGGTGAAGCTCTGCGCGCTGCTCGCCAGGGGCGACACGGCGTCCCCCGCCAAGTGCGCCCTGGTGCGGCGGTACGCGGCCGGGCACAAGAACGTGCAGGAGCTCGCCGTGCTGGTGACGTTCTGGCACAAGGAGCCGGCCCTGACGCGCACGACCCGTGACCTGCTGACGGACATCGTGGCGGGGCCCGGCGGTGCGGGGGCGGGGCCCGGCGGTTCGGGGGCCGTGCCCCGCACACTGAACGAGTTGCGGCAGTTGGACGAGTGGCTGCGGGTGGAGGACGCCGACCCGCAGTGCTCCCGGATGCTGGGGCACGCGGCCGCCGTGCATGTGGAGGGGCGCTCCGGCGCCGACCTGGTGACCCTGCTGGGCCGGGTCGTGCGCAGCCGCGACCGGACCCGCGCCGCGGACACGGTGGGACGCCGGCTCGCCATGGCCGTGATGCGGCCGGACGCGGATCGCGACCGGTTCGCGGACTGCCTGCGCGCGCTGCACGACGCCCGGTACTCCGTCGCCGTACGCGCCGCGTGCCGTGAACTGTCCGACCCCTCCCACGCGTTGACGGTCGACGCCGCGCTGGTCGCCGACGTCGCGGGACGGCTGCACCGCGCCGGGCTGCACAAAATCGCCTGGACCCTGCTCGAACGGCTGCTGGAGAACGAGCAGTTGGTGACCCCGGCCGATGTGGTCGAGGTCGTCGGCGGGGTGCTCGCGCTGCCGCTGCCGGACGCGGAACTGCTGCTGCGCGCCACCGTGGGCCGCTGGTCCGACGTCGGTCACCGCGACGACGCGGTGACCGCGCTGCGCGACGCCGGGCGGCGCGAGGCGGCGGAGTGGGTCATCAAGTCCCTGCGGTGACCGCCGCCCTCGGCTCCGGCTCCGCCTCGCGCCGGGGGCCGGGCAGGGTCGGCGGTACGGCGGCCATGTAGCGGCGGCACGCCGTGACCAGCAGCGGGAAGAGGACGGCCGCGGAGAGGGCGGCGACGGGCAGGGTCACCAGGCCCACGTCGGGGAAGTGCTCGTCCAGGGCGTCCCGCAGGCCGGTGCACAGCACGAGCACCGCCAGATGGGTGAGGAAGAGGAGCACCGGCCGTACGGCGGGGTCGTCGGGGCGCGCGAAGCGGGAGACGTGGTCCCGGGCGTCGTAGCGGCGCAACAGGCGTCCCAGGAACGGCAGGTCGAGCCGGGCCAGCAGGGGCAGGCCGAGCAGCAGGGCCGAGCCCACCGCGACCGCGGCCATGCCCCGCCACACCTTGCCCCACCCGGCCTCGTGTATCACCACGGCGATCGCGACGAACGCGGTGGCGGACAGCACCAGGTGCAGTACCCGGCGTGCGCCCGGGAACCCCGGCGGCTTCAACGCCACCAGGACGACGCCCGGCATGGCGTACACCACCAGCGCCGGCACGCTGTTGAGGGCGACCAGGTCCTCCCAGCTGCCCTTGACCAGCAGCAGCATCACCAGGCCGATGGTGAAGTTGACCAGCAGGATCATCCAGAACGCGTCGATCTCGGCGCCCCGGAACCGGAACGACGCCCGCCGGGCGGTCTGCAGCCCCCGGTGGGTGAGGTGGGCGCGGCTGAGGGCGGCGACCTCGCGGGTCAGGGCGTGGGTGAAGACGATCCCCGAACCCATGGGGGAGAGTACCGCGTTCAGCCGGATCAGCCAGACCAGCCACATCCCGCCCAGGGCCGTGGCGAACTGGGCGTACGGGGACGCCAGCATGTTGCCGGTCAGCTCGCCGCAGAGCCGACCGAAGATCCATTGGAGCGCCGTGTACAGCACGAACGCGCCGACGAGCGTGCCGTACACCGCCCACCGCAGCCGGGCGGCCTCGCCCCTGCCGCGCCGTTTGACGTTGCCCGCGAAGTCCAGCGGGGCCTGGAAGCCGATGTACGCGTAGATGATGCTGCCGCCCAGCACCATGTACAGGAAGTCCTGCGGCTTCGGATGCCCGGCCCTCGCCTGGAGGGCCGCCTTGGTGTCCTCCTGTCCGCTGAGGTACCAGACGTCCTTCGGCACACAGCTGTGCGCGGTGTCGAGCGTGTAGCGCCACAGGCAGACCACGATCAGCACCGGGATCAGGACCTTCACCACGGTGACCACGAGATTCAGCCGGATCAGCCGGCGCTGCGGCAGCAGATTCACGGCCATGATCAACGCCAGGAACGCCACCGCGCACAGCAGACCGCTGTTCGACAGGTCGTAGGGCCGGGCCACACTCCCGCCGAGCCCGCCGGCCCCCTCCAGCCGGTCCCCGTTCTCCAGCAGCCACGGGTACTTGTACGCCAGCCCGCGGACCATGGCCGCCGCCTCGCTCGCCGGGTTCGCCGCGTAGACGATCCACAGGCCGGCGGCCACGACCGTGGCCACGAGCGGCCCGGCGGCCTGGAGCGGCAGGAAGATCAGCCCGCCCGTCTTGGGCACGGCGATGCCCAGTTCGACCATCACGGCGGCGATCAGCAGCATCAGCGCCCCACCGGCCACCCACCCCCATATGGCGCCCGCGCCGAGCCCCCAGAAGGCGGGCCCCGCCGCCAGCAGCCACCCGGAGCCCACCACACCCCCGGCGGCCAGGCCCACGAGGTCGAGGGTGGACAGACGGCGTCGCTCGTCCGCGGCCTCCGCCGTGTTCTCACACGTGAGGTCACGCTCCCCCGTAAGACCCAACGTCATCCCCCTTTGACCTGAGTACCGGCGCGCACTGCCCTCCTCGCAGGTTACGCACGCGCGGACACGCATGGTGAGACGAATGACGCGATCGTCACCGCGCAAGGGAGCGGATCGTTACGGTGCGGGGGAGCGGCGCCGCCGACGGTACGTCGGTAAAGGGGGTGCCGGGGCGGGCGTAGCGTAGAGGTATGTCGACGTACGGATCCTTTCCCGGTACGCGGCCGCGGCGGCTGCGCACCTCCCCCGTGATGCGCCGGATGGTCGCCGAGACACGGCTGCACCCGGCGGACTTCATCCTCCCCGCGTTCGTGCGGGAGGGGGTCGGCGAGCCGGTGCCGATCGCCGCGATGCCGGGGGTCGTGCAGCACACGCGCGACAGCCTGAAGAAGGCCGCCGCGGAGGCCGTCGAGGCCGGGGTCTCCGGGATCATGCTGTTCGGGGTGCCGGAGGACGCCAAGAAGGACGCCCTGGGCACCCCGGGCACGGACCCGGACGGGATCCTCCAGGTCGCGCTCCGCGACGTACGGGCCGAGGTCGGCGACGAACTGCTGGTGATGTCGGACCTGTGCCTCGACGAGACCACGGACCACGGACACTGCGGTGTGCTGGACGCCGAGGGCCGCGTCGACAACGACGCCACGCTGGAGCGGTACGCCGAGATGGCGCAGGTGCAGGCCGACGCCGGTGCGCACGTGGTCGGGCCCAGCGGCATGATGGACGGCCAGATCGGCGTCGTCCGCGACGCGCTCGACCAGATCGGGCGGGAGGACGTGGCGATCCTCGCCTACACCGCCAAGTACGCGTCCGCGTTCTACGGGCCCTTCCGTGAGGCCGTCGCCTCCTCGCTCCAGGGGGACCGCAAGACCTACCAGCAGGACCCCGCCAACGTGCGGGAGTCGCTGCGGGAGTTGGCCCTCGACCTGGAGGAGGGCGCCGACATGGTGATGGTGAAGCCGGCCGGCCCCTACCTCGACATCGTGGCGAGGGTCGCGGACGCCGTGGACGTGCCGGTCGCCGCGTACCAGATCTCCGGGGAGTACTCGATGGTCGAGGCCGCCGCGGAGAAGGGCTGGATCGACCGGGAGCGGGCCATCCTGGAGACGCTGACCGGCATCAAGCGGGCCGGCGCGCAGAACATCCTCACCTACTGGGCCGTCGAGGCCGCCCGCATGGTGCGCTGAGCGGGCGGTGTCCCCGCACGGGGGCGGCCCCGGGCGACGCGGCGTGCGTCGGCCGGGGCCGTTTCCCGTCATGGGGCGTTCGGTCAGTACATCGTTCGGTCAGTACATCAGGGCGTCGTCGATCGTCGACTGCCAGTACGTGACGGCCAGGGTGCTGTCGTAGTAGACGCCCTTGGCGGGGAGGGACGGGGACGCGACGGCGCCGCCGTTGCTGCCGGGCTTCGAGCCCTGGAAGCGGAGGGTGACCTTCTTGGCGGTGGTGCCGTTCTCGCCGCTGCCGTCGGCGGCCGAGAGCAGGACGCCCGCGTAGCCGGACTCACCGGGGGCGAGGGTCACCACGGCCTGCGGCTGGGACTCCTCCATGACGCGCGGGGCCCACTGGACCTCGTCGAAGCGGACGGTCGGGTAGTAGAACAGGTCGCAGACCTTCGTGCCGGTGTTCTTGACCGTGATGAGCATGTGGTTGAGGGGGCGGGCGACCGGCTTCATGGTCACGGCGGTGTTCGCCCCGTTGCAGGTGACCCGGTTCGCGGGGTCGAACGGGTCCCCGCCCTTCTTCGACGCCTGGTCCACGGTGCCCTTGCCCTGGCCCGCGCCCTGGCCCTGCTGCCCCCCGGCCGCGGAGGTCTCGGCGCCCGTCTGCCCGTTCGGGGACGTCTTGTTGCCGCCCGTGCCGGTGCCCGTGCCCTTGCCCGCGTCCGTCCGCTGGGAGCCCTCCGAGGTGGACACCGAGGCGTGCGCGGCGCCCTCGTCCTTCATGCCCGTGCCGTCGCCGCAGGCGGTGAGGGAGAGCGCCGCGAGGGCCGCTCCGGCCGCGACGAGCAGACGGGAGGGGCGGACGGTGCGGGCGGTGCGGTACGTACGCATGACGGAGTCCCTTTCGGACAAAGCCGGTGGAGAAGGCTGAGAACAAGTGGTCGAACGCGCGCCGCTCGACCGGACTTTCGGGAGCGGCGTGTTTGGATGACCAGAGCTTGCGGGGTGATCCGTCCCGGCCGCCACCTCCGGCGGGCTATCAGGGACGCTGGAATGCTCGCAACGCCTGTGACCTGGGCGAACGTCCCTTCCCTGGAACGCGGAACGGGACGCCGGTGATGTGAGGGGACGGAGAGAACGTGTCGGGGAGCGGTGCCGGGAACGGCATGGCGGCTGGTTTCGCGGAACAACTGCGGGAGTTGAAGGAGCGCTCCGGGCTGAGCTACGGGGTGCTCGCCAAGCGGCTCCACATGAGTACGTCGACCCTGCACCGGTACTGCAACGGGGACGCCGTACCGACGGACTACGCGCCCGTGGAGCGGCTGGCCCGCCTCTGCAGGGCAACGCCCGCGGAACTGGTCGAGCTGCACCGCAAATGGGTGCTCGCGGACGCGACGCGCGGACGCAAGGGGAGCGATCTCCGTGCGCCCGGCGGGGATTCCGCGGCGGCTTCGGACGGGGGCGCGGTCGCGCACGAGAGGCCGGCCCCGGTGGCGGGCACAGGGGACGCCGCCGGCGAGCGCGAGACGCCGACACCGGCGGAGGCCGTGCCCGCTGGGGCCTCCGGGGCCGCCGGGGCCGCCGGGGCTGGCGAGGCCGCCGGGGACCCCATGTCCGAGGGCGAGGTCGTCGAGGGCGGCCCGGGGGCCCGGTCGTTCCGTACGGCTCCCCGGCCACGTCGGCGGGCCCGGGTCGCCCTCGTCGCGGGTGTGGCCGTCGCCGCGCTGGTCGGTGCCGTCACGCTGGCGGTGAGCCTGCCGCCGGGCGAGTCCGGGGACGACGGCGGTCGCCGCTCCCTCGCCGACGTGCCCGCCGGGGACCGGCTGGAGAAGGGCTCACCGTCCCCGTCCGACGCCTCGCCCTCACCCTCCGGGAGTGAGACGGCCGGGAAGGGCGCGAAGGACGGCAAGGGGGCGAAGGGCGACGGGAAGGATGCGCCCGCGTCCGCCGGTGCGGCCGGCCCGAAGGGTTCCGGGGCGGGCGGCGGTGACTCCGCGTCCCTCGACCCGCCGTTGTCCGTGAAGGTGGAGCCGTACCTCTGGGAGAGCCCGTGCGACCAGCGGTATCTGGTGAACCGGCCGCCCACGGACGTCCCGGAGCCGCCGCCGGAGCCGGACGCGGCGTCCTGGGTGGCGCGGACGGGGGCGGTCTCGTCCGGCGGGCAGTACCTGAGGCTCACCGTCCAGGGCACCGGCAAGGAGACGGTCGTCGTGAACAGCGTCAAGGTCCGCACGGTCGCCAAACGGCAGCCCCTGGCCTGGAACGACTACATCATGGGGTATCCCGGTGTCGGGTGCGGGGCCGGTGTGCCGACCCGGTCCTTCACGGTCGCCCTCGACGCCGCGCGGCCCGTCGTCAAGCCCGAGGCGGGGAGCAGGGACTTCCCGTACTCCGTCAGCGAGTCCGACCCGGAGGTGTACTTCATCAAGGCCGACGCCTCGGTGTACGACGTCAGCTGGTACCTGGAGGTCATGTGGTCGTCGGGTTCCCGCAGCGACACGCTGAAGGTGGACAACGGCGGCCGACCGTTCCGCACGAGCGGCAACAACGGGCGCCCGGCCTACGAGTACCCGCTGAACGGGAAGCAGTGGGTGAAGGAGGGCACGACCCTCGGCGGGGACGGCTGAGCCGGGGCGGGGAAGGCGTCCGGATTTCGGCGTTGCGAACTCCCTTTTACGGCTAGGTTGTTGTGCGTTCAATGACACCCCCAGGAGAGGCTTCATGGCCGGAGACGCGCTCAGCCAGGACCCCGCCGACCTGCGGAGGAGGATCGACACCACCAAGGCGCACCCGGCACGCGTCTACGACGTCTTCCTCGGCGGCAAGGACAACTACCCCGTGGACCGCGAGGCGGCCGGCGCGGCGCTCGCGGCCAATCCGCGCGGCTACCTCGACGTCCGGCACAACCGGGACTTCCTGCGCCGAGCCGTGAGCACGCTCACCAAGGACGAGGGGGTCCGGCAGTTCCTCGACATCGGCACCGGGCTGCCGACCGCCGAGAACGTCCACCAGATCGCCCAGGACATCACCCCCGGCACCCGGGTCGTGTACGTCGACAACGACCCCGTGGTCCTCGCGCACGCCCGCGCGCTCCTCACCAGCGGGCCCGAGGGCGCCACCGACTACATCGACGCCGACTTCCGGGAACCGGCCCGCATCCTCGAAGAGGCCGCCAGGACACTCGACTTCGACGAGCCGATCGCGCTGTGCCTGGTGGCGCTGCTGCACTTCGTCGAGGACGAGGTCGCCTACCCCGCCGTACGCGAACTGGTCGAGGCGCTGCCCGCCGGGAGCCGGCTCGTCCTCACCCACCTCACGGAGGACCTCAACCCGTCGAAGATCCGCGCGGTGCGGGACACGTACACCAAGCGGGGGTTCACCTTCGTGCTGCGCTCCCGGGACGAGGTGGCGCGGTTCTTCGAGCAGAGCGGGCTCGTCGTCGACGAGCCCGGCGTCGTTCCCGTCCATCACTGGCGGTTCGAGGGGGGCGCGCCGCTGCCTCCCGAACTGGAGCCGCACACGTCGGCCGCGCTGGACGACATCGAGAAGGTCCGCTACCGGGACATCAACGACGTGACCGACGCGGACATCAACGTGTACGCGGCCACCGGCCGGAAGGGCTGACCGCCCTCCTCGTCCGACTTCGAAGGAGTGTCGCAACGCGGACCAGGTCAGCAACCGCACGGAGGCAGCTCTGCGGCGGCCAGGCGATCACCGTTCACAGGCGGAGCATCCAGGACCCGCACCGCGGCGAGGTCCCGGCGCAGGTCGGCGCCGGCTGACTCGGGAATGACCACGGTGGTACGGCCTAGCGCGGTCAGCTGGAAGAGCTGTGTCGGATTCCGTATCTCCGCGCCCGGTCCTTCCGGCTAGCTGCCGCCGGGACCGGGCCAGCGGGCCATCGGGAGCTCCGGCAGTGCGGTGACGTCGGCCATCCGGACCTCGGAGCGGGCGGCGAGCGGGTGTGAGGCCGGCACCAGTACGCCAAGGAGCTGAGCGGCACCAACGTCCTGATCAACAACGCCTGCCCCGGTTACGTGGCCACCGACCTCAACGGATTCAGGGGGACGCGGCCCCCGAGCAGGGCGGCGATCGCCGTCCGGCTGGCGACCTTGCCGGACGACGGCCCGACCGGTCAGCTGTTCGACGACAGCGGCGTCGTGCCCTGGTGACCTGACCTTGGGCCGGGTGATCGGTCCACTGGCGGCCGCCCCGCCTCCGTTCAGCTCAACCCGTGGCGAACCATGTCTCCGCCAGCGCGTCCAGGTCCTTGCGGGGTGGGGTCGGGAGCCTGTGCAGGTACCAGTTCAGGTCGCTGTAGACGTGCAGGAGGGTGTACGCCATCAGTTCCCGGGGGTCGAACGGGGGCTGGCCGTACGCCTCGTAGAAGAGTTTGAGGAGGGCCGGGTCGGCGGCGGTCAGGAACAGGCCGACGCTGACGAAGTCGTACGCCGGCGCGCCGATCATGGCGGGCTCGAAGTCGAACAGGCCGGTGAGGCGCCAATCGTCGTGCGGGTCGACCGTGAGGTGCTCGCGCATCAGCTCCGTGTGGAGCAGCACCGGCCGGGCGGGGGCGGTGAGCGGCACCGAGTGCAGGAAGTCGGGGATCTGTTCCAGCCACGGTTCCGCCAGGCCCCCGCCGGCCTGCTGCTCGACCGCGGCCGCCCGCTGACCGGCCAGGAACCGCGACCAGTCGGGCGGTCCGACGACGGAGGCCACCGGGCCCGGATCCAGGGCGTGCAGGGCGGCCAGGCACTCGGCGGTATCCGCGACGATCCGCTCCTGGTCCGCCCTCGGGATACGCGGCCAGGCCTCGTTGAGGTCCTCGCCGGGCAGCCGGGACATCAGGACGAAGCGCCAGCCGTTCTTGTACTGGTCGGCGGCCTGCAACCGGGGCGTGGGGATCGGCAGTCGCCCCCACAGATGGGACAACAGCCGGGCCTCCCGCACGGCTTCCGACGCTTCGAAGCCCGGATAGAGCTTCAGGACGAGGGCGTCACCGACCGCGTACACCGGCAACGAGCCCTCGGGGAAACGCACGATTCGCGCGCCTGCGAGACCGAGTTGAGCACAGAGATCCTGGGCGGCCGGTCGCAGCAGGGCCTCGTCACCGACGACTTCTTCCAGTTCGTCGTTCGTGTCCACGCTGGGCAGCATGCGCGCAGCCTAGGGGTACGAGGCCGCGTCCGTATCGCGAAACCGGTGGATGTAAGGGGCATGCATCTCTCTAGAGTGAGGGCATGGGCGGAGCCGAACCGCCCTGAATATGCCACTACGGGTGTGGGGTGGGTGCTGTGGACGCTGTGCGGGCCATGAACGACGTGGGATTTGTCGGGGGTTCGATGGTTGCGGGCGAAGTGCGCGCCGGGTCGGACGAGGTCGCCGCGGCGCCCGTGCCGGGTCTCGCCGAGCGCGTCACCTCCGTCGGGGGTTCCCCCGTACGGGACATCCTCGCCGTCACCTCACGGCCCGAAGTCGTCAACTTCGCGGGCGGTCTGCCGGCCCCGGAGCTGTTCGACACCGAGGGGATGGCGGCGGCCTACCGGGACGTGCTCGCCGGGTCGGCCGGGCGCGCGCTGCAGTACGCGACGACCGAGGGCGAGCCGGTGCTCCGCGAGGCGCTCGCCGCCCGGTACGGCGCCCGGGGGCTGCCCACCGACGCCGACGGGGTGCTCGTCACCACCGGGTCGCAGCAGGCGCTGTCGCTGCTCGCCACGGCGCTCCTCGAACCGGGCGACGTCGTCCTCGTCGAGGACCCCTGCTACCTGGCCGCGCTCCAGGCGTTCCGGCTCGCGGGGGCACGGGTGCTGGCCGTGCCGGGCGACGCGGACGGTGTCGACCCCGACGCGCTGGCCGCACTGGTGACGCGGACCCGGCCCAAGCTCTTCTACACCGTGCCCACCTTCCAGAACCCCACCGGGCGCACCCTGCCGGCCGAGCGGCGCGCGGCCGTCGCCTCCGTCGCCGCGCGGCTCGGGCTGTGGATCGTCGAGGACGACCCGTACGGCGAACTCCGCTTCGAGGGGGAGCGGGTGCCGTGGATCGCCTCGTGCGCGGGTGCCGAGGACCGTACGGCGCTGCTGGGCTCCTTCTCCAAGGTGATGGCGCCCGGCATGCGGCTGGGCTGGCTGCGGGCGCCGGCCGCGCTGCGGCGGGCCTGCGCGGTCGCCAAGCAGGCGGCCGATCTGCACACGCCGACCGTCAACCAGCTCGCCGCGGCGCGGTATCTGGCCGACCGGGACCTCGACGCCCACGTGGCCCGCGTCGCGGCGGCGTACCGCGAGCGCCGCGACGCGATGCTCTCCGGGCTGGCGGGGGCGCTGCCGGAGGGCTCCGTCTGGAACCGTCCCGAGGGCGGCATGTTCCTCTGGGCGCGGCTGCCCGCGGGGTACGACACGACGGCACTGCTTCCGCGGGTGGTCGAGCACGACGTGGCGTACGTGCCGGGGGCGCCGTTCTATGCGGGCGCCCCTGACCGCTCGACGATGCGGTTGTGCTTCGTGACGCAGGCGCCGGGGGAGATTCGGGAAGGGTTGCGGAGGCTGGGGGAGGGGTTGGGGGCCTAGGAGCTCGGGGGTTCGTGCGCGTCGGCGGGTGCGGGTGGTTCGTGGTTTCTCGCGCAGTTCCCCGCGCCCCTGACAAGCAGGGGCTGCGCCCCGTGCTTTTCATGAAGGGGCGGGCCGCGGGCCCGTGCCCTTCAGGGGCGCGGGGAACTGCGCGATCAGCCCCCACCGGCCCGCAGCTGCAGGCCCCTCAGTCCCACCAGAACGTCCACGTGTCCGCTTCGAGCAGCGTCTTCGCGTACGTCTCGCGCGTCGCGTCGCGTGGGCCCTGCAAGATGTTGTCGGGGCAGAAGGCGAAGTGCTCGGCGGCCAGGTGACGGGCCTCGGCCTCCGTGGTGGGCGGGGTGGCCACCGAGACGGTGAGGTGGTCGAAACCGAGGGCGACGACGCGTATGCCGAAGCGGTCCTCCCAGGAGCGCAGGACGGCGCACAGGCGGGCCACGTCGCTCTCGTGGTTCAGCGGGCCGCCCCAGCCGATGGCCGCCGGGATGTCGGCGCTGCGGCGGGCCGGGACCAGCGCGAGGCGGGGTTCCTTGAGCCGCGCACGGCCGGCCAGGAGCGCGTCGGCGACCTCGGCGGCGAGGGCGTCCGGGTCGGGGTCGCCGTCGTCCGGGCCGGCGGTGTCCACGAGCCCAGGCCAGTCCTCGGCGCCCGCCCCGTCCCCGGCCGTGTCGCCGCCCGGCGCGACGGTGTCCCAGAGGTCCGCCAGGACCTCCTCGGGGTCGTGGTCACCGGGGTACGACATCTCGCCCGGCATCAGTTCCCATCCCTCCGGGCCGCCCTGACCGTCCCCGACGTCCAGCAGCACCGGGAGGAGGCCGGCCGTGCGGCGGGCGGGCTGCGCGGCCGCCCAGGCGCCGGGCTCGGCCGGCTCGTCCGCGTACCACAGCAGCGGCTCGTGCCACGGCCCCTCGTCCGTCGTGTCGATCAACCGGCCGGGCGGAAGGGGCCGTTCCAGCCCGAGGGAGCGGCCGGTCGGGTCCGCCGCGAGGCCGGGCAGCGGGTTGGGAAGTGTCGCCATGCCGCGACTGTAGGGCCGGGCACTGACAACGGGTCCGCAGGGCGGCCCGGGAAGGCCCCGCCGCCTCGCGGGCCGCCGCTCCGCCGTGTCCCAAAGGGCAATGCCCCAAGAGACGATTTCGGCCGACTCGCGCGGAATTTACGGTGGTCGCACCTTCACCACCGTCTCGAAAGGCCCCCCTGACCCATGCGTACCTTCGCCACCGCCACCCGCGCCGGTGTCCTCGCCGCCACCGCCGGCGCCCTGCTGTTCACCGGTGTCGCCGCCCAGGGCACGGCCGTCGCCGCGCCGCAGGGCAAGGCGAGCAAGCTCACCGTCGCCAAGTACCGCGACTGGCTGAAGAACAACGACGAGGGCGCCGCCTCCATCAAGGTGCTCAAGGCGTTCGACAAGCTCCCCAAGGCCAAGCAGCAGAAGTTCGTCGACTACCTCCAGAACCGGAAGGTCCAGGAGGCGTACAAGGTCCGGGCCGGCGGCTACATCAACCGCGGCGGCCACAACGAACAGGCCTACAACAAGGACGTCCGCTTCGTGGCCGACGTCAAGGGCGTCCGCAAGGCCGCACCGGGCGGGTCCCACATCACGCTGACCTTCACCGCCAGCGAGCGGATCTACGGCATCACGGTCATCACCCAGAAGACCGTCCTGTCCTACGACTACGGCACCGCCGTGAAGTCGCCGAAGTACCAGCGCTCCGTCACCAACCTCAACGGGGCCTTCGCGATCACCGCGCCGCAGAAGGACGCCGTCAAGGTCGGCGGCCGCAACATCCAGGCCACCACAGCGTGGCAGGCCAAGCCGCTGTACCGCTCCGCCGGCACCACCACGCTCGCCCTGCCGCAGACCACCTCCACGGTGAACGTGAAGTTCAACGCCTGGGTCGGCAAGCGCTGACCGCCCCGCCCCCGCACCGCGGGCCCTTCCTCGCCCTCCGCCCGAAAGGCACCCTCACCATGCGCACACTCGCCCTCGCCACCCGTACCGGTGTCCTCGCCGCCACCACCGGTGCCCTGCTGTTCACCGGTGCCGCCGCACAGGGCACCGCCCTGGCCGCACCGCAGGCACCGAAGGCCAAGCTCACCGTCCAGGACTACCGGGCGTTCCTGAAGAAGGGCGGGGGTTCCTCCGCCACGCTGCTGAAGTCGTTCGACAGGCTGCCGAAGGCCAAGCAGCAGAAGTTCGTCGGCTATCTCCAGAGCGCCGCCGTCCAGAAGGCGTTCGACGCGGCGCTCGGCGGCTATGTGACCACGAACAAGCGCAACTGGGAGGACTACAACAAGGACGTCCGCTTCACCGGCGACGTCCGCGCCGTCACCAGGAGCGACAAGGCCGGACGCCACACCACGCTGACCTTCACCGCCACCGAGAGCATCTACGACCTCCCGGTCATCAGCCACAAGTCGGTCCTGAGCTACACCTACCGCCCCGGCTCCGGCTACAAGTCGCCGAAGTTCAAGAGCTCCCTGACCAACCTCAACGGCGCCTTCGCCGTCACGCGGGGAGCCGCCGACAGCGTCAGGATCAGCAGCGGTGTGTGGGGGGTCGCCACCTGGAAGTACACCCCGCTCTACAAGTCCGCCGGCACCACGCCGATCGTGAAGACGCAGACCACCCTCGGCACCAGCGCGAAGTTCGGCGCCCGGCTCGCCAACCGCTGACCGACACCGTCGCGCGGGGGCACTACGTGGGGGTGCCCCCGCGCGACGGGGTGACGCGTACCGCGCTCAGAGACGCTCGGGCGTCCTGATGCCGAGCAGGGCCATGCCGCGGTGGAGGGTGCGGGCCGTCAGGTCGACCAGGAACAGCCGGTTCTCCACGACCTCCGGCGCGTTGTCCGCGGAGAGCACCTGGCACTGGTCGTAGAACGTCGTCAGCAGCGTCGCCAGCTTGAACAGGTACGCGGCCAGCTTGTGCGGCTCGTACCCCTGCGCGACCTCCGCGATCGTCTCGCCGAACTGGTCCAGGTGCAGGCCCAGCGCCCGCTCCGCCGGGGCCAGCTCCAGCTCCGGGTGCGCGGCCGGACGGGTCTCGCCCGCCTTCCGCAGGATCGACTGGATACGGGCGTACGCGTACTGCAGGTACACCGACGTGTCGCCGTTCAGCGACACCATCTGGTCCAGGTCGAACTTGTAGTCCCGTACGGCGGACGTCGACAGGTCGGCGTACTTCACCGCGCCGATGCCCACGTACCGGCCGTTCTCGACGATCTCCTGCTCGGCCAGGCCCACCTTCTCGGCCTTCTCCCGGACCACGGCCGTCGCCCGCTGCACCGCCTCGTCGAGGAGGTCCTCCAGCCGGACCGTCTCGCCCTCACGGGTCTTGAACGGCTTGCCGTCCTTGCCGAGGACCGTGCCGAACGCCAGCTGGTGCGCCTTCACGTCGTCGTTCAGCCAGCCCGCCCGGCGTGCCGTCTCGAAGACCATCCTGAAGTGCAGCGACTGCCGGGCGTCCACGACGTAGAGCAGCGTGTTCGCCTTCTGGTTGAAGACCCGGTCGCGGATCGCGGACAGGTCGGTCGCCGCGTAGCCGTAGCCGCCGTCCGACTTCTGCACGATCAGCGGGACCGGGTTGCCTTCGGGGCCCTTGATGTCGTCGAAGAAGACGCAGAGCGCGCCCTCGGAGCGGACCGCGACCCCCGACTCCTCCAGCAGCCGGCACGTCTCGTCCAGCATGTCGTTGTAACCCGACTCGCCGACGATGTCCGGGTCCCGGATCTCCATGTCCAGCTTCTCGAAGACCGAGTAGAAGTAGATCTTCGACTCGTCCACGAACCGCTGCCACAGCGCGAGCGTCTCCGGCTCGCCCGCCTGGAGGTCGACCACCCGGCGCCGGGCCCGCGTCTTGAACTCCTCGTCGGAGTCGAACAGCGCCCGCGACGCCTTGTACAGGCGGTTCAGGTTCGACATGGCCTCCTCGCCGGAGACCGCCGTGTCCTCACTGTCCGCCTTGTGGTCCAGCTCGTGCGGGTGCTCCAGCAGGTACTGGATCAGCATGCCGAACTGGGTGCCCCAGTCGCCGATGTGGTGCCTGCGGACCACGTTCTCGCCGGTGAACTCCAGGATCTGGACGACCGCGTCACCGATCACCGCGGAGCGGAGGTGGCCGACGTGCATCTCCTTCGCCACGTTCGGCTGGGCGTAGTCGATGACCGTCGTACCGGGGTGCTCCGCGAGCGGCACGCCGAGGCGGACCTCGTCCGCGTAGCGCTCCGCGAGGTTACGGGTGATCGCCGCGTCGGTGAGGGTGATGTTGAGGAAGCCGGGGCCCGAGACCTCGATCTCCTTGATCAGATCGCTGGTCACCCCCGACTCGACCTTCGCGACGACCTGCGTCGCCAGCTCCCGCGGGTTCGCCTTGGCCTTCTTCGCCAGGGCGAGGATGCCGTTGGCCTGGAAGTCCGCCCGGTCGCTGCGTCGCAGCAGCGGGTCCGCGGGGGCCTCCGGCAGGGTGGCCGAGAGGGCGGTCGCGAGGCGCTGGTGGACGGAGGCGGTGAGGGACGTGACCGGAGCCATGAGATGGGGAGCCGTTCTCCTCGGGGTACGGATGGATGTCGTTCAGTATCCCACGGGGGGTAAAGGGGTTTTTGGCGCCGCATGGCTCGGGCCGGGCGCCTGATAGCTCGGGGGTGCGCTCTCGTTGGCGGCTGCGGGTGGTGTGTGGTTCCTCGCGCAGTTCCCCGCGCCCCCGAAGGCATGGGCCTGCGGCCCGGCCTTCAGCTGAAAAGCACGGGGCGCAGCCCCGGTCGCTTTTCAGGGGCGCGGGGAACTGCGCGAACAACCCCCACCCGCCCGCACCCGCCAACGAGAGCGCGCCCCCGAGCCATCAGGCGCCCGGCCCCCTTCGAAACGCGGTTTCGTGGTTATGGCCAGAGCTGGGAGAATGGGCCCCGTCGGCCGGGGACCGTACCGGTCGGCCCCGGAGAACACTCAGAAAAAGAGGACGTGCCGATCGTGGCTCAGAGCACCGAGACCACCGACTGGGTCTCCCGTTTCGCGGATGAGGTCATCGAGGAGTCGGAGCGTCGGGCCCCGGGCAAACCGGTCGTCGTCGCGTCCGGGCTCTCCCCGTCCGGCCCCATCCACCTGGGCAACCTCCGCGAGGTGATGACGCCGCACCTCGTCGCCGACGAGATCCGCCGGCGCGGTCACCAGGTCCGGCATCTGATCTCCTGGGACGACTACGACCGCTACCGCAAGGTCCCCAACGGCGTCGAGGGCGTCGACGGCACCTGGGCCGAGCACATCGGCAAGCCCCTCACCTCCGTCCCGGCCCCCCGCGGCTCCGCCCACCCCAACTGGGCCGAGCACTTCAAGGCCGCGATGGTCGACGCGCTAGCCGAGCTGGGCGTCGAGTTCGACGGGATCAGCCAGACCGAGCAGTACACCTCCGGCGTGTACCGCGAGCAGATCCTGCACGCCATGCGGCACCGCGGCGACATCGACGCGATCCTCGCCCAGTACCGCACCAAGAAGGACCCCGCCAAGAAGCCGCAGTCCCAGAAGCCGGTCGACGAGGCCGAGCTGGAGGCCGCGGAGGGCTCCGGCGCCGCCGCCGAGGACGACGGCAGCTCCGGCTCCGCCGGGTACTTCCCGTACAAGCCCTTCTGCGGGCAGTGCGAGAAGGACCTCACCACCGTCACCGCCTACGACGACGACACCACCGAGCTGTCCTACACCTGCACCGCCTGCGGCTTCGCCGAGACCGTCGCGCTGAACGACTTCAACCGCGGCAAGCTCGTCTGGAAGGTCGACTGGCCGATGCGCTGGGCGTACGAGGGCGTCGTCTTCGAGCCCAGCGGCGTCGACCACTCGTCCCCGGGTTCGTCCTTCCAGGTCGGCGGGCAGATCGTCGGGATCTTCGGCGGCAAGCAGCCCATCGGCCCCATGTACGCCTTCGTCGGCATCAGCGGCATGGCCAAGATGTCGTCGTCCAAGGGCGGCGTGCCCACCCCCGCCGACGCGCTGAAGATCATGGAGCCGCAGCTCCTGCGCTGGCTCTACGCCCGCCGCCGGCCCAACCAGTCCTTCAAGATCGCCTTCGACCAGGAGATCCAGCGCCTCTACGACGAGTGGGACAAGCTCGACGCCAAGGTCGCCGACGGCTCCGCGCTGCCGGCCGACGTGGCCGCCCACTCCCGTGCCGTGCGCACCGCCGCCGGTGAGCTGCCCCGCACGCCCCGCCCGATGCCGTACCGGACCCTCGCGTCCGTCGCCGACATCACCGCGGGCGCCGAGGACCAGACCCTGCGCATCCTCAGCGAGCTCGACCCCACCGACCCGCTGTCCTCCCTGGACGCCGTACGGCCCCGCCTCGACAAGGCCGAGGCCTGGATCAACACGCACGTCCCCGCCGACCAGCGGACCATCGTGCGCGACGAGCCCGACGCCGAGCTGCTGAAGTCCCTCGACGAGCAGGCGCAGGGTTCACTGCGGCTGCTGCTCGACGGACTCGCCGACCACTGGTCCCTCGACGGGCTCACCCACCTCGTCTACGGCGTGCCCAAGGTCCAGGCCGGGTTCTCCGCGGACGCCACGCCCAAGGAGCTCCCGCCGGAGATCAAGACCGCCCAGCGGTCGTTCTTCGCCCTGCTCTACCACCTGCTCGTCGGCCGTGACACCGGCCCGCGCCTGCCCACGCTGCTCCTCGCGGTGGGCCAGGACCGGGTACGGGCACTGCTCGGCGAGTAGCACCCGCACCTACGCCGAGGGGGCGCCCGGTGATCATCACCGGGCGCCCCCTCCACGCGTTTCACGCCGTCACGCGATGTGGTCGTCCTCCAGCTCCGCGGTGTGGCGGTTCTGGAAGCGCAGCACCATGCGCTTGGCCTCGGCGTCCAGGACGCTGACGCCATAGGTCATCTGGATGTTGTCGCTGAACTCACGGGGGGTCGGGTACCCGCTGCCGGCACTTATCGACTGCTTGAAGACCTGGTAGTACGCCTCTTCGTCCGGCTCCGGAGTACCGCCGCCCTCGCCCAGCTCACGGGTGCGGCCCGGGGCCACCGGAATGGGGAAACTGCCGGTCTCCTCCGGCGAGGGCTCCTCCACCGGCCCCTCGGTCTCCTCGTACCGCTGCTGCTGGTACTGCTCGGCCGGGTACTGCTCCGCCTGGTACTGGTCGGCCGGGTACTGCTCCCGCTGGTACTGCTCCGGGTCCTGCTCCTCGTACCACCGCTCGTATTCCTCCTCAGGGTCGTACGACGGGTCGTAGCCGCCCTGGTAGGGGACCTCCTGCGGGTGGCGGGCGTGGAGCCAGGGGCTCTCCTCGGGCGGCGGTTCCTGCTCGGCGTACCCCTGCTGCTCCCACTCGGGGTGCTCCGGCTGCCGCGGGGCGGGGACGCCCTCCAGCTGACGGCGCTGCTCGGCGGCGGGCGCGGCCACGCCCGCCCGGGCCGTACCGGAGCCACGGTCCCCCGTGGCCAGGTCGACCTCGACCTGCGGCGCCGGCGGCAGCAACGCCGGCTCGATGCCCGCCGCCGCCAGCCCCGCCGGGGCCGTGTCCGCCAGCGGGACCCCGTAACGGGCCAGGCGCAGCGGCATCAGGGACTCCACCGGGGCCTTGCGGCGCCACGCCCGGCCGAAGCGGGAGCGCAGGCGGGCCTGATAGACGAGACGTTCCTGCTCCAGCTTGATCACCTGGTCGTAGGAGCGCAGCTCCCACAGCTTCATCCGGCGCCAGAGCAGGAACGTGGGAACGGGCGAGAGCAGCCAGCGCGTGAGGCGCACGCCCTCCATGTGCTTGTCGGCGGTGATGTCGGCGATACGGCCGATCGCGTGCCGCGCCGCCTCCACCGACACCACGAACAGCACCGGGATCACCGCGTGCATCCCCACACCCAGCGGGTCCGGCCAGGCCGCCGCGCCGTTGAACGCGATCGTCGCCGCCGTCAGCAGCCACGCCGTCTGACGCAGCAGGGGGAAGGGGATGCGGATCCAGGTCAGCAGCAGGTCCAGGGCCAGCAGGACACAGATACCCGCGTCGATACCGATCGGGAAGACGTAGGAGAAGTTCCCGAAGCCCTTCTTGACGGCCAGTTCCCGCACCGCCGCGTAGGAACCCGCGAAGCCGATCCCGGCGATGATGACGGCGCCGAACACGACCACGCCGATGAGAACGCGGTGCATTCGAGTCAGCTGCATTGGCGCGGCCACCCGTACTCCCCTCCCCTTGCGTGTTGTTGCGCGCAACAGGGTGGCACATGTGTACGGCAAACGGGTTGCCGGTACGCATCGGGCCCGGCCCGCGAGGGGGCCGGGCCCGGTCGAAAGCCCTGGTGAGGGCGGTCGTCACCCGCCGCGCATTACGAGTTGGGCACTACGCCGGCCCGGCTCGGCCGGCCCGCTGCCGACCGGTCGTGCGCGTCCGCTACCGCGAGGTCTTCCGCGTGGACGACGAGCCGCTCGTCGAGGTCCTGGATCCCGAGTCGGATCCTGTGCCCAGATCCGAACCGGAACCCGAGCCCGCCGCCTTCGTGGCGCCCTTCGACGGCGACTTCGACGCGGACTTGGACGGCGACTTGGACGGCGACTTCGACGCGCTCGCCGACGGGGACGACCCGTCGCCGTCGCCGTCGTTCGCGTCCTCGACCGCCTCCACGACCTCCTTCGCGGCGGACTTCGCCGACTTCAGCAGCGCCGCCGGGTCCGGGGTCTTGTCACCGGCCAGACCGGCGCCGTTGTAGTCGAGCGTGACGACCACGTTCTCCGTGCGCACCACGATCGTCTGCTGCTTGAAGGTGTCGCCGTCCTTCTTCAGGTCGTAACGCACCACCGTCGCCTCGTCGCCCGTGCCCGTCACCGGCTCCGTCTTGACGTTCTTCGCCCCCTTCACCGCCTTCGCGGCGGTCACCTTCGACTCGAACGCCTCGTGCGCCCGGTCCTCACCCGGACCGTTCGTGGCGTCCGACGCCAGCAGGTGCAGCGACACGCTCAGCCAGCGGTACTGCGAGCCGTCCACACCGTTGTTGTCGAGGCTGGTCCAGCGGCAGTCGCCGGTCACGTTCTCCTCGGCGGTGTTGATCGCCTTGCCCGACTTCGTGCCCTGCGGGACCAGCGACTTCAGCGTCTTCGACGCGAACACCTCGCACGCGTCCGGCAGCACCGCGTACGCCGCCTCGACCACTTCCGGCGTCGCCGACTTCGCCGGTGCCGAGGTAGCCCCCGCCGACGGCTTGTCCCCCGACGCGCCGCCGGAGCCGGAGTCCGACGAACAGCCGACCGCCACCAGCATCACCGGGACGACAGCGGCGCCGACGAGCACCCGTGCCCGCCCCGGACGCCCGGCACGCGCGACGCCCGTGCCCCGCGCGGTACGCGACTGCTGCTGACGATGACCTGACTCTGCGGCTCGTTGCATGGTTCCTTCACTCATGACGTTCATCACGCTCGTGGTTCCTGCGGTCGGATCGGGTCCGAGGGGCCACGGTACGCGGTGAGGAGGAAACGCGGTCCTGAATCAGGGGGTTCGGCGGGCCGCCCGCCGCACCCCCGGAAACCGCTCACTCGTCGAACGCCTCCGCGAGCAACTCGGCCAGATTCCGGGCCCTGTCCTGCATTTCCTCGCTGTCCGGCACATCCGTCGTCGTCGCCGGCTGCTCCTCGTACTCGACCGTCACGATCACATTCGACGTGCGGAACACCACAGTCACCGTGCGCTGCCGACTCGTCCCGAGCGCGTCGTCGAGGAACGCCTCGTCCCCGAGACCGTCGAGCGTGCGGGGCTGGAGAGAGGCCGGAGTGGCGGACGCGGAAGCGGAACCGGGCGCATCGGAAGAACCGGATGAACCGGAAGACTCGGACGTCTTGGGTGACTTGGAGGACTTGGAGGACTTGGGGGAGTCGGAAGGTGAAGCGCTCTGCGACGGAGCAGCCGACGAGCCGCCGTCACCCTCCCCTCCATCCCCTGCGTCCCCTTCGCCGTCCCCCTCGGTCGTGCTCGGCGACGGCTCCGGGAGGTCCGCGGCCGCCACCTTGCCGCCGTACACCTCCTGCGCCTTGCTGTCGTCGCTGACCGCGCCGTTGAACGACACCACGCGCTCGAAGTCGACGAACAGATAGTCGGTGGCGGTCGGCGACTCCACCTTCCAGCGGCAGCCGGCCTTCCGGTCCGTGTCGTAGGTGAGCGTCGCCCGGCCCTCGTACGCCTCCTCGCGCTGCTCCGCGTCCGGGAGTTGCTTCAGACCGGGGAGGAGGGCTTCGAGGGTGTCGTCGTCGATGGAGCCGCAGGCTTCGGGGAGCGTGTCGTAGCGGCCGGGCTGCGCGGTCGAGGCGGACGCGGTGATCTCGCCGGGGCGGGGGTCGTCCGGGGTGCCGTCGTCGCCCGATCCCGTGCACGCGGTCAGCACTGCCGCGAGGAGCACGGCGACGCCGGGTACGTACGCCTTCCGCTGCACCGTGGGGGCTCCTCTCGACGGGGTCCCTGGGGGACGCCTGCGCAGTTCTGTCCTGTGGCCTGTGCGAATTTCACTTGCCGACCGGGGGTGACCCCCGGGCACCATGTGTATCGCACGCACTGCCGCGGACGCCGGTCCGGCATCCCTTTCGTTGACCTTGGCGCCGGTTTTGCGTTGTGAGACTTTTGCTGCAATCACGGGGGAATGAGGCTGAGATGTCGTATGTAGAGATACCGGGCGCGAAGGTGCCGATCCGTATGTGGACCGACCCCGCGTCGGTGGAGGACGTCGCCCTCCAGCAGCTCCGCAACGTCGCGACCCTCCCCTGGATCAAGGGGCTGGCCGTCATGCCGGACGTCCACTACGGCAAGGGCGCGACGGTCGGGTCGGTCATCGCGATGCGGGGGGCGGTGTGCCCGGCGGCGGTGGGCGTGGACATCGGCTGCGGCATGTCAGCGGTGAAGACGTCCCTGACCGCCAACGACCTGCCGGGCGACCTCTCCCGCCTGCGGTCGAGGATCGAACAGGCGATTCCGGTGGGGCGGGGGATGCATGACGAGCCCGTCGACCCGGGGCAGCTGTACGGCTTCGCCTCGGCGGGGTGGGACGGCTTCTGGGGGCGTTTCGACGGTGTGGCGGAAGCGGTCAAATTCCGTCACGAGCGGGCGCAGAAGCAGATAGGAACCCTGGGCAGCGGAAACCACTTTGTCGAAATTTGCACAGATTCGACCGGTTCTGTCTGGCTCATGCTGCACTCCGGCTCCCGCAACATCGGCAAGGAACTCGCGGAGCATCACATCGGCGTGGCCCAGAAGCTGCCGCACAACCAGGACCTGGTCGACCGCGACCTCGCCGTCTTCGTCGCGGACACCCCGCAGATGGAGGCCTACCGCAACGACCTGTTCTGGGCACAGGAGTACGCGAAGTACAACCGCTCGATCATGATGGCGCTCCTCAAGGACGTCGTCCGCAAGGAGTTCCGGAAGGCGAAGCCGACCTTCGAGCCCGAGATCAGCGCGCACCACAACTACGTGGCGGAGGAGCGCTACGACGGTATGGACCTCCTCGTGACCCGCAAGGGCGCGATCCGTGCCGGCTCCGGCGACTACGGGATCATTCCCGGCTCGATGGGCACCGGTTCGTACATCGTGAAGGGCCTCGGGAACGAGAAGGCCTTCAACTCCGCGTCCCACGGCGCGGGCCGGCGGATGAGCCGCAACGCGGCGAAGCGCCGCTTCACGACGAAGGACCTGGAGGAGCAGACGCGGGGCGTGGAGTGCCGCAAGGACTCCGGCGTCGTCGACGAGATCCCGGGCGCCTACAAGCCGATCGAGCAGGTCATCGACCAGCAGCGGGACCTGGTCGAGGTCGTGGCGAAGCTGAAGCAGGTCGTCTGCGTCAAGGGGTGAACACGGGTGGGGGAGGCGGTGCGGCGCCGCCGCCTCCCGCCCGCTCCTGCCGTCGTATCAGCTCTTACGGCGTCAGCTCTTACTGCGTCAGTGCCTCGGGCAGCAGGCCCAGTTGGCTGAGGAACTCCAGTTGGTCGAAGTACAGCCGGTAGCTGGTGATCTGGCCGTTCTCCACCTTCGCGAAGTCCACGCCCCGGATGCTGATGTCCTTCTGGGTCGCCGGCAGGGTCGTGCCGTCGGGGAATGCCAGGGGACCGGTGTTCCTGCCGCTGTAGATGCCCTCGTCGATCGCGGTGTCGCCGACCTCGAAGGAGCTGAGCGACTCGAAGCGGGCCTCGGGTACGGCGTCCGTCATCTGGCGCCAGTACTCGGCGATGTTCTCCCGGCCGTGTATCTCTCCGCCGTCCGGCGTGTGGGCGACCGCATCCTCCGCGAAGAGGTTGCCGATGGTCTTCGGGTCCTGATGTGTGGTGAGGGCCTCGGTGAGCTGGTCCATGACCTCGCGCGCCTGTCCCATGATCCACCTCCTGAACAGGGGATCACCCGTCTCGTTCATCCCATTGTCCCACCGCATGCCTATCCTGGCCGGGCAACTCAGTCGCCGCGCACCAGGAGCACTCATGGCCACCGCCGCACCGTCCGCCGCCTCCCGTATCGCCGTCGTCACGGGTGCGAGCAGCGGCATCGGCGCCGCCACGGCCCGGGGGCTCGCCGCGGCGGGGTACCGCGTCGTGCTGACAGCGCGCCGCAAGGACCGGATCGAGGCGCTGGCGGAGGAGATCAACGCGTCGGGCGGCCAGGCGACCGCGTACGCGCTGGACGTCACGGACCGGGCGGCCGTGGACGAGTTCGCGACGGCCTTCCGGACGATCGGTGTCCTGGTGAACAACGCGGGCGGCGCGCTCGGCGCCGACCCGGTGGCCACCGGCGACCCCGCCGACTGGCGGCGGATGTACGAGACGAACGTCATCGGCACCCTCAATGTCACCCAGGCCCTGCTGCCCGCGCTGACCGCGAGCGGTGACGGCACGGTCGTCGTGGTGTCGTCGACGGCGGGGCACGGGACGTACGAGGGCGGCGCGGGCTATGTCGCCGCCAAGCACGGGGCGCACGTCCTCGCGGAGACGCTGCGGCTGGAGATCGTCGGGACGCCGGTGCGGGTCATCGAGATCGCGCCGGGGATGGTGAAGACCGAGGAGTTCGCCCTGACCCGGTTCGGCGGTGACGAGGAGAAGGCCGCGCGGGTGTACGCGGGGGTCGCGGAGCCGCTGACCGCCGACGACGTGGCCGACACGATCACCTGGGCGGTCACCCGCCCCAGCCATGTCAACGTCGACCTGCTGGTGCTGCGCCCCCGCGCCCAGGCGTCCAACACCAAGGTCCATCGGGAGCTGTGATGCCGCCCGAGGAGCGGGATCTCGACTCCGAGCGGCGCCGGCTCGTCGAGGAGAAGAAGAACGAGCGGTACGTGTGGTGGTACCTCGCGTACTTCCTCTTCGGCATCCACCTCGTGGCGTTCGTGATGATCTACGCGGTCACGCACGCCAAGTGATCAGCCGGGTCCGGGTGGTCCGGGTGGCGCGGAGGGGGTCACGGCCTCCGCGTACGCCCTCGGCGGGACGCCCACCGTCGCCGTGAAGTCGCGGACGAGGTGGGCCTGGTCCGCGTAGCCGAGGTCGGCGGCGAGGGCGGCCCAGTCGACCGCGCGTTCGGTCTCGGCGCGTTCCAGGGCCTCGTGGATGCGGTAGCGGAGGATGACCCACTTGGGGCCGACGCCGACGTACGCGGCGAACAGACGTTGCAGCAGCCGTACGGAGAGGCCCTCGGCGCGGGCGAAGTCGGAGACGCGGCGGACACGGCGGTCGGTGCGGACACGGTCGACGAGTGTCATGGCGAGGTCCGCCTGGGGGTCGGGGCGGGGGTCGAGGCCCAGCAGGAACGCGTCCAGGGCGGCGACGCGGGCGTCCTCGTCGTCCGGGGCGAGGACGGTGTCCGGGTCGGTGTCGGGGTACACCTCGGGGTGCCGTACGCGGCGCCCGGTCCAGTCGGACACGGGGCTGCCGGGGGCGGGGGCGAAGGGGCGGAAGCCGCCGGGCCGGAACTGGATGCCGCAGACCCGGCCCGCGCCCTCCAGTTTCTGGGTGAAGAGGTCGAGCCCGACGCCGGAGACCTCGGCGAAGGGGGCCTGTCCCTCGTACCGCTGGAAGACGATGTTGACCGAGGGGTGCGGGACGACCTGGGAGACGTACGGCTCGGGCAGGTCCCAGTCGATCAGCCAGTAGTGCTCCAGATAGGGGCGGAGCGGTGCGGCGGGTTCACGGCGGCGGAAGCGGACGCGCGCGAAGAGTTCCGCGGCGTCCACGATGCCTCGGGTGTCACGGCGTGGGGCGGCCATGGGGAGAGGGTAGGGACGGGGACTGACATTCTGCGCGGGCGTGGGGAGGCCGGTCAGGGGTGCCGGCGGAATAGTGGAAGCGGAGCACCTGTTTGGCGCTATGGTTGAATCATAAACAACCTGAGAGGGTGGCAACGATGATGCAGTTCGGGATCTTCAGCGTCGGTGATGTGACGCCGGACCCCACGACGGGCCGTACGCCGACCGAGCGCGAGCGCATCAAGGCGATGGTCGAGATCGCGCTGAAGGCGGAGGAGGTCGGGCTCGACGTCTTCGCCACCGGTGAGCACCACAACCCGCCGTTCGTGCCGTCGTCGCCCACCACCATGCTGGGCTGGATCGCCGCCCGCACCGAGCGGCTGATCCTCTCCACGGCGACCACCCTCATCACCACCAACGACCCGGTGAAGATCGCCGAGGACTTCGCGATGCTCCAGCACCTGGCCGACGGCCGGGTGGACCTGATGATGGGCCGCGGCAACACCGCGCCGGTCTACCCGTGGTTCGGGCAGGACATCCGCCAGGGCATCAACCTCGCCATCGAGAACTACGCGCTGCTGCACCGGCTGTGGCGCGAGGACGTCGTGAACTGGGCGGGCAAGTTCCGCTCGCCGCTGCAGAGCTTCACGTCCACGCCGCGGCCGCTGGACGGGGTGCCGCCGTTCGTCTGGCACGGGTCGATCCGCTCGCCCGAGATCGCCGAGCAGGCCGCGTTCTACGGTGACGGCTTCTTCCACAACAACATCTTCTGGCCGGCCGAGCACACCCAGCGGATGGTGGAGCTGTACCGGGAGCGGTACGCCCACCACGGGCACGGCACGCCCGAGCAGGCGATCGTCGGGCTCGGCGGGCACGTGTTCATGCGGAAGAACTCCCAGGACGCGATACGGGAGTTCCGGCCCTACTTCGACGTGGCGCCGGTGTACGGCCACGGGCCGTCCCTGGAGGACTTCGCCAAGGAGACGCCGCTGACCGTGGGGTCGCCGCAGCAGGTGATCGAGAAGACGCTGGCCTTCCGCGAGTACGCGGGCGACTACCAGCGGCAGTTGTTCCTCGTCGACCACGCCGGGCTGCCGCTGAAGACGGTGCTGGAGCAGATCGACATGCTGGGGGAGGAGGTCGTGCCGGTGCTGCGGGAGGAGTTCGCGAAGGGCCGGCCGGCGGACGTCCCGGACGCGCCCACCCACGGTTCCCTGCGGGCCTCCGCCGGGGTGAGCACGGGCTGAGCACGGGCTGAGACAGCGCGAAGGGCCGGCGAAGGACGACAGCTCCCGACTGATCGGGGGCGTCTCCTTCGGCCGGCCCTCGTGGGCGTCCTGCGGGTGCGGGACTCAGCCGAGCGTGACGGCGCTCCATGACACCGGTGGCGCGCTACTTGACGGCACCCGCGGTCAGGCCCCTGCGCCAGAACCGCTGGAGACTGACGAAGGCGACGAGCAGGGGGATCAGCGACAGGAACGCACCGGTGATCGGCACTAGCGGCGGCACTCCGTTGGCGAACTGCGCGCGCCACTGCACCAGGCCCACCGTGACGGGCTGCAGTGAGGGGGTGTTGAGCATGAGCGAGGGCAGCAGGTAGTTGTTCCAGACGGCGACGAACTGGAACAGGAAGACGGTCACCAGTGCCGGGGACATCAGCGGCAGGGCGATCCGGAAGAAGGTGCGCTGTTCACCTGCTCCGTCTAGCCGTGCGGCCTCGAGCAGTTCGTCCGGGACGGACGCCGCGGCGAAGATCCGGCACAGGTAGACGCCGAACGGGCTGACACAGCTGGGCAGCAGCACCGACCAGTAGGAGTTGGTGATGTCCAGCTTGGCCATGAGCAGGAACAGCGGCAGGGCGAACATCGGCGCCGGGATGAGGACCGAGGCGAGGATGACGTTGAACACGCTTTCGCGGCCGCGGAAGGTGAACTTGGAGAGCGCGTAGCCGGCCATCGCGGACAGCAGGGTGCCGACGGTGGCGCCGACCAGGCTGTACAGCGCGCTGTTGGCGAGCCAGGTGGAGAAGATGCCGCCCTCGAAGCTGAACACGTTCCTGATGTTGGTGACCAGGTCGAAGTGGGAGAACCACAGCGGCGTACCGGTGTAGAGGTAGCCCGATTCCTTGGTCGAGGAGACGAACAGCCACCACAGCGGGATCAGCGTGTACAGGGCCATCAGGCCCAGCATGCCGTTGACGACGGCCTTGCTCGCGAGGTCGGGGCCGCGGCGGGCCGGTCGGGTCGGTCGGCCGGCCGAAGTCACGCTCATCCCATCGCTCCCTTGCGCTGGTTGTACTTGAGGAATCCGAACGAGAGCACGAGGGTGATCAACGCGAGAATGACGGACTGGGCGGCCGCCAGGTTCTGGCCGCCCACGTCCATGGCCACGGTCGTGTTCATGATCGGGGAGAACTTCGGGTCGACGCCCGGGATGCGCGCGCCGACCAAGACGGCCGGTTCGGTGTACATCTGCGCCGTGCCGATGATGGAGAACACCGTGGTGAGCACCAGCGCGGGACGCACCAGCGGGATCTTCACCGCCCACGCCAGGCGCCATCCGGTGCAGCCGTCGAGCGCGGCGGCCTCCATCACCTCGGCCGGGATCGTCTGCAGCGCGGAGTAGATGATCAGCATGTTGTAGCCGGTCCAGCCCCACGTGATCATGTTCCCGATCGAGAACGGAACCCACGACGGCGACAGGAAGTCGGTGTCGATTCCGATGTGGGACAGCGGTCCGGTGAACGGCGAGAGGTCTTTCACCAGGAGGAAGGACCACATCAGCGCGGCGATCGCACCCGGCAGCGCGTAAGGCAGGAAGAACGTGAGCCGGAAGGTCTTGCGCAGCCGGGCCGAGCGGGAGTCGAGCAGGAGCGCGAGCAGGAGGGCCAGACCGAGCATGACCGGGACCTGGACGCAGCCGAAGAGCACGACCCGGACGATCGACGCGACGAAGTCGTGGTCGCCGAAGGCGTCGGTGTAGTTGGACAGCCCCGTGAACTCACTGGTCTGCGCACCGCCGAACAGCCCGGCGCGGCGGACGGTGAAGAAGCTCTGGTAGATCGCGTAGCCGATCGGCGCGACCATCATGGTCACGAAGAGGACCGCGAACGGCGCCAGGAAACCCGACGCGGTCAACGCGCTGCGGCGGCCGGTGCGCCGCGGCCGGCCGGCGGGGGAGGCGCGGCGGGTGACCGCGGGCACCGGCCGCGGCGGTGACGCGGTCCGGGTGCTGCTGGGACTGCTCATGGAAACCTCGCTGGGCGGTTCGTCGTCAGGGAGCGGATCCCCGCGGCGCCGGACATGGGCGGCCGCGGGAATCCATCGGGGCGGCGGGAGTCCCGCTGACTCAGTTGGTCACCGACAGCCCGAGCTTCTTGATCGCGGCGACCGTGGAGGTCTGGACCTTGGTGACCGCGTCCGGCAGGGTGCCCTTGCCCACGGCTCCGGTGAAGTCCGTCTCGACCTGCTGGAAGGTCGGGCCGTTGGTCCAGGTGCTGGGTACCTGCGCGGCGGAGGTCTTGTACACGTCACCGACCTTCTGGCCGCCGAAGTACGGGTCACCCTCCGTGAGTGACGGGTCGTCCTGTCCGGCCTTCGACGCGGGGTACAGCCCGCCTTCGATGCCCGTCTTCACGGCCTGCGGGTCACTGGACAGAAAATCGGCGAACTGCACTGCTTCGCGGGGCGTCTTGCATCCGGTCATCACCGAGGTGGCCGAGCCGCCGCCGCTGGCGCTCGTGCCGTCGCCTGCCTCCCAGGTCGGCATCGGGGCGACCCTCCACTTGCCGGCCAGGGCCTTCAGGTCCGACTTCAGACCGCCGGCGGCCCAGGCCGGGGCGACGAACGTCAGCACCTTGCCGCCTTCGGAGGCCTTGTTGAACTGCGGGTCCCAGGCGCTGCCGTGCTTCGCCACCAGTCCCTGGTCCTTCAGGTCCTGCCAGTAGGAGGCGACCTTGCGGGTGCCGGGGTTGTCGATGCTGACAGTCCAGCTGTCTCCCTTGGCCGAGTACCAGGACTGGCCGGTCTGCAGGGTGAAGGCCGCCAGACTGCCGGCGTCGCCGAGCATGGGGCCGAACTTCACATCGGGGTCGGCGGCGGTGACCTTCTCGGCGTCGGCCTTGTACTCGGCCCAGGTGGCCGGCGGCTTGGTGATGTCGTACTTGGCGAACAGGTCCTTGCGGTAGAAGAGGACCATCGGGCCGACGTCCACCGGAACCCCGTAGATCTTGCCGCCGACGCTGGAGGAGGAGACGGCCGACGGGACGTACTTGTCCATGCCGTCGCTCGCGTACTCCGTGATGTCCATGACCGAGTTCTTCACGAGCATCGACGGGATGGCCTGGTACTCGATCTGGGCCAGACACGGGCCCTCGCCGGCGGTGAGCGCGTTGCTGATCTGGGTGTAGCCGCCCTTGGGGCCCGACGGGATCTTCTTGAAGGTGACCTTGGTGTTCGGGTGGGAGGCGTTCCACTGGTCGACGATCTTCTCGTAGCCGGCCCAGCCCCAGAACTCCATCTTCACCGGCCCGCTCTGGCCCTTTTCGGCGGTGTCGGAGGAGCTGTCGGTGCTGCACCCGCTGACGCCTGCCACGAGGAGTGCCGCGGTGGCGAACGTCAGGAGTCTGCGGGTGCGTATGGTGGTGTTGTCCATGCGAGGGAACCTTCTGTGACGGGGGCTGACTTGCTGGATGGCCGATGGGCGGGCGGGCAAGGCCCGCCTATCGGCCGGTGCTGAATTCCACGGCGAACGCGGTGGTGACCGCGGCCAGGACGTCCGGTGCCGAAGGGCCCGGGCCGCAGGCCGTGCTGCCCAGACCGTGGTGCGCGTGGTCGAGGTGCAGATGGAGTCGGCCGTCGCGGACCAGGTCGTGCTGGTGGGCCGCGGCGGCCAGGGCCTCGGTGCTCCAGGGACGAACGGTCAGGTCGATGACCGGGTCGCCGGTGATGAGCAGGGTTCCGTCCGGGGTGGTGATCCCGGCGCGGCGGACTTGGTGGCGGTTGCCGTTCTCCTGCGGGCGGATCTGGGGGACCTGCATCGCGGAGACGGTCGACCGGTGGCGTCCGACGCGCGCCGCGGCGCGGGAGTCGCGGTACGCCTCACCGGGGCCGGGACCGAACCACTCGACTTCGGCGTCGGTGCCGGGCAGCGACATCGCGACGCCCAGTCGGGGCAGTGGCACCGACCACGGGCCGTCTGGGGTGACGAGGGTGTCCAGCCGGAGCCGGGCCTGACCCGCGTGCGGTGTCTCGCAGGCCGTCCAGCGGTACACCACGTCGAGCCCGCAGGAGGACCCGGCGGCGGCCAGCCGGGCGGTGACCGTGAGGCCCGACGCGTCGGGTTCGACAGCCAGGACGTCATGGCGCATCCGGTGCAGTCCGGCGGCGAACCAGGCGTCGGTCTGCGGCTCACCGAAGGCGCTGAGCAGGTCGTTGTCGATGGGGGCCCGCCAGATGTCCAGTCGCGGACCGTCGAGCTCCAGGTCACCGAGCCGTGTCAGCACCCCGCTGCGGGCGTCGAACCGCGCGGGGCCCAGGGCGATGTACCCGTCGTGGGCGATCGCCGGCGCCAGTGTGAAGGGCGCGGGCGAGGCGGCCGGAGCCACGACCAGCCCCTGGGACCAGGCGATCTCGTGGCCGGCCCCGGCCCAGGTCTCGTCGGCGGCGAGCACCGCGGTCACGGTCAGCCACACCTCGTGGCCGGAGTCGTTCTTCCGCGCGGCGTCGAGCGCGGCTGTGACGTCGGCGGGCCATGCGATCGTCGTCGTCGCACCCGGAGCGGTCGCGGGCACGGTCAGGTCGCCGGAGCCCACCGGCTCGCCGCCGTCCTCGACGGTCCACCGGAAGTCCAGGTAGCCGCTGTCGCGGACGTGGTGCAGGTTGTGCACGCCGATCTGCCGGGTCGCCGGGTCGACGCGGATCCGGACCGGTTCGATGACCTTCTTGTACTCGACCAGGCCCGGCGACGGTGTGCGGTCGGGGAAGAGCAGCCCGTCGGCGACGAAGTTGCCGTCGTGGACCTCCTCGCCGAAGTCACCGCCGTAGGCGTAGAACGAGTGGGGGTCCTCCTGGCCGGTGAGCCGGGCGATCCCGTGGTCGATCCACTCCCAGATGAATCCGCCGGCCAGACGCGGATGTGCCTCGATGACCTGCTGGTACTCGGACAGTCCGCCCGGGCCGGTGCCCATGGCGTGCCCGTACTCGCACAGCACGAACGGCAGGGCCCGGCGGTGCGCGTCGTCGGCCGGGTCGGCCGTCGGTGCCTCCTGGCCGCGTCCCACGGCGGCCAGCTCGTCCACGCCGATGTACATGCGGGAGTACAGGTCGACGTACGCGCAGCTCGCGAAGTCGCCCTCGTAGTGGATCGGGCGGCTGTCGTCACGCTGCCGGATCCACGCGGCCGAGGCGGCCAGGTTGACCCCGGTGCCGGCCTCGTTCCCCAGCGACCAGACGATGACCGAGGGGTGGTTCTTGTCGCGTTCCACCAGCCGCTCGGCCCGGTCCAGGTAGGCCTCGCGCCATGCGGGGTCGTCGCTGGGGTTGTGCCGCCAGCCGCCGGGTTCGAAGCCGTGCGTCTCGAGGTCGCCCTCGCAGAACACCCACAGGCCGTGCTCGTCGCACAGGTCCAGGAAACGGTGGTCGGGCGGGTAGTGGCTGGTGCGCACCGCGTTGATGTTGTGCTGCTTCATGAGCAGCACGTCGGTCAGCATGGTGTCCTCGGTCAGGGTCCGCCCCGTCAGCGGATGCCATTCGTGGCGGTTGACGCCCCGCAGGGAGATCGGCCTGCCGTTCGCGGTCAGGACACCGTCCACGACGGCCACGGTGCGGAAGCCGATGCGCAGCGGTATCCGCTCCCCGGCCTCGGATACCAGTTCCCCCGTGTACAGGCGCGGCTGCTCGTCCGACCAGGGCTCGATGCCGTCGATCACGTGCGGGCCGGCCGGATCGGCGCCGGATATGCCGAGCTCGGGCACCGAAAGGGAGACGCGGGTGGGGGCGGTGACGTCGACGGCCAGGGTGCCCTGCCGCGTCGTGTGGTCGTAGGCGGCGTGGACGAAGAAGTCCTCGACACCGCGGGCGGCCACGGTCACCGACCGAAAGATCCCGGACAGCCACCACATGTCCTGGTCTTCCAGGTAACTGCCGGACGACCACTGGTGCACACGCACCGCGAGTACGTTCCGGCCGGGCCGCAGGGCGGTGGAGACATCGAACTCGGTGGTCAGCCGGCTGCCCTTGCCGTCGCCGAGCCGGATCCCGTTGAGCCACACCGCGAACGCGGAGTCGACGCCCTCGAACCGGAGCACCGCGGCCGATGCCGGGAACCCGTCCGGAACGTCGAACGCGCGGCGGTACTCGCCGGTCGGGTTCTGCCGGGGCACCCGCGGCGGGTCGACCGGGAACGGGTACAGGATGTTGGTGTAGGCGGGGGCACCGTAGCGCGGCTCGCCGGGCAGGCCGGTCATCTGCCAGCAGGACGGCACGGCGAGCAGGTCCCAGGCGCCGTCGTCGAACTCCGGCGCGGCGAAGTCCCCGGTGAGGTCGTCCAGCCCTGACGCCAGACGGAATCTCCAGTCGCCGTCGAGCGCGATCGTGGGCAGGTCGGTGGCGAACGCGGCGCGCGGCCGCAGCCGTCCGGTGCCCGGCGACCGGTCTTCGACGTAGGCGTGGGGGTCGAGATCTGTCATCAGTGGAGGGCTTTCTGTGTCGGGACTCGTGGCGGTGACGGGAAACCGGCAGGCAGGACGGCGCCCTCGACTCATATGGGGGCGACGCGCGGGTCGAGCGGAGCCCGGTGCTATCCGGTCGCCCGGGGTGGGGCGCTGCTGTCCCGGACGGTCAGGGTGGGGCGCAGCAGCGTCAATGCGTTGGTCGGCGGCCGGCCGGAGTCGACGGCGCGCAGCAGCAGCTCGACGGCCTGCTGGGCCATCTCCCTCTTCGGGAAGGTGACCGTGGTCAGCGCGGGCTGGATCTGTCCGACCTGGGAGATGTCGTCGAAGCCGACGATGCTGACGTCGCTGGGGACCTGCCGCCCGGACCGGACGACCGCCTGGATGGCGCCGATGGCCAGGACGTCATGGGTGGCGAAGATCGCCGTCAGTTCCGGATCCGCCTCCAGCGCCGCACACCCCGCGGCGAACCCGCCGGCGGCGTCGTCCCTGGTGCAGGCGAACACCTGGCGGTCGTCGATGGTCAGCCCGTCGTCGGCGAACGCCCGGCGCAGTCCGCGGACGCGCGGCGAGTGCGCGGGGAGGTCGGCGATCACCGCGACGTTCCGGTGGCCGAGATCCCTCAGGTAGCGCCCGGCCAGGAACCCGGCGTGCTCGTAGTCGATGGACACCACCGGCAGCGTGGTGGGCGCGTCTCCCTCCCAGGCGCACAGCGCGACCGGGAAGGCGGCCTCGACGAGCATCGGCAACTGCTGCTCGACGCCGTTGTCCCCGGCGACCAGCAGTGCGTCCACCGAGCGCGCGGCGAGGTTCTCCAGATGGGCCCGGGTGTGGTCGGGGTCGTCGCGGGTCGTCGCCAGCAGCAGGTTGTACCCATGGCCGACCAGCACGTTCTCGACTTCCTCGACCACTTCCGAATAGAACGGGTTGGCCACCCGGGGCACGAACAGGCCCACGGTCGACGTGCTGCCGGTTCTCAGCGAGCGCGCCACCAGGTTCGGCTTGTAGCCGAGTTCCGCGATCGCCGTGTTCACCTTCGCCAGGGTCTCCGGCCGCACCTTCTTGCCGGACACCACGTTGGAGACGGTCTGCTTGGCGACTCCTGCCCGAGCGGCCACCTCCGCCATCGTCACCACGAGCCGTACCCCCAGAACATGTATCGATCCACGAAAGTGGCGACAGCGTAGGTCGGCTCTCGTAACAGAGCAAGACTTTGGACAGATTGTCGTGATCCAGCGGTTACGCGCACACGCTGAGAACGGAGCCCATCGCACCCCGTTCACCATCGGAAAGGCGACGGAACCGTTGACGGCTCCAGAAATACGACATTAACATCCCGGCCACATCGGTCACATGGATCGGTCAACGAGATGAACCGTCGCGGCCCACCGCGCGGAACCACCCCCCATGTCACTCGGCGCCATCGCCCTCGAGGCGCCGCAGTGGTCCTCTCGGTCGCGACGGCGCCGGCGGCCCCACCCCGGCCGTGGCATCGCGCATGCTCCGCGCCGTCTCCGGCAGGCGGGGAGCGCCTGAACAGACCTGTGAAGGTCTCGTCCTGAGGAGAGACAGGCATGACCCGACCGGCCGGCGACGACGCCGACCCGAACCCCGCCCCCGCCCGACGCGGATCGCGCGTGAAGCGCGTCATCGCGGCAGCCGCGAGCGCCACCATCGCGGCGGCGAGCCTCATGTTCACCGGCGCCGCCCCCGCACAGGCCGCCACCACCGTCCACACGTACGCACCGACGGGAGTGGGAGGCGGTACGACGACGTCACCGGACGTGGCGTCCACCAAGTACCAGGTGCGAGTCGCCGGCACGCCCGTCCAGGCTGTGCGGTACACCGCGAACCGCAACAACTTCGACATCGCGCGCTTCGCGTCGGACTCCCGGACACCGACGATCACGGTCACGCTGCCCAGCACCACGATCGACACGGTGAACATCTACCCGGCGCGCTACTACCCGTCCAGCAGCGTCTCGGTGAGCGCGGACAAGCACTCCCTGACATTCCAGATGTCAGCCGACGCCGGCTTGAACCAAGCGATCGTGATGGTCAACGGCGACTCGACCACCGCCTCCGGACAGCCCTACCTGGCGGTCATCAACGACCCTCTGGAAGACCCGGCGCGGCGCCCGAACACCACGAGCGCACCCGACGGTTCCGGCGTCAACCTGCAGACCGGTGTCCTCAACTTCCAGCAGTTCGCCGCGAAGTACCTCGCGGCGAACCCGAACAGCACGGCTCAGAAGGCTCCCGCCGCGACGACGAGCTCCATGGCCGGCAAGACCGTCAACGGCACCGCCATCCCCGCCGGTCAGAAGACCTCGGCCGGGACCCTGGTGAGCGCGAGCACCGTCAATGTGCGGTACCCGAATGTGCGGGCGATGGCCGCCGACGACGTCACGTACGCCCTGCAGGCCGCCATCGACACCATCAAGGCCAACCCCACGGCGCTCAACACGCTCTACTTCCCGAACGGTACGTACATATCGTCCGGTCTCCTGGTCAACGGTGTGGACGGCAGCAAGCTCAAGGGCGGCAAGCTGAAGATCTACACCGACGAAGGTGCCCTGGTGAAGAACCGCATCCAGGGGTACATGGAGGCATTCGAGCCGGCGGTCGCGATCATCAACTCGAGCAACATCGAAGTCGACGGTCGCGGCGTCTTCGACGGCAACGGCGTTGCGAACTACAACGCCCGCAGCGTCGGTGACTCGCACGACGCCTACCGCAGCCAGCACCAGGGCGGCGTCATGGTCATGCACTCGTCGGACATCACGTTCAACGACACCTACCTGCGCGACTCGAAGCAGTGGAACTACGAGACCCACACCGCCAGCAGGGTGACGTTCAACAACATCAAGGGCCTCACCCCGTACCCCCAGCCGTGGATCGACGGGATCGACTTCGCGAGCGGCCAGGACATCACCGCCAACGGCGTCTTCACTCTCGGCAACGACGACGCGTTCGCCTCCGGCCACTACAACCCCAGCGACGGATTCACCCCGCTGGCCCCCGGCGTGTGGAACAACTTCCAGCTCGGCACCTCCACCCCCGACATCCAGGGCTATGCCAACGCGGTGGGCGCCCACGACACCGTCGCCGGCGAGCTCGGGTTCGACAACTACCACTGGGACAGCGCGGACTCGAAGAACATCTCGGTCAGCAACACGCTGAGCTGGTCCGCCGGTGCCGGCAACTCGATCCGCATCGGATGGAATTCGTTCGGATACAAGCTCAACAACTACACGTTCGACAACCTCAACTCCATCTCGCAGGGGGCCGGCGGCATCTTCACGCAGAACAGCCCCAAACCGTACCCCCGCATCTCGAGCATCGTGATCAAGAACAGCTCGTTCGACACCTCCCGGTACACGTCGGGACCGATCAGGCTCAACGGCGGCAACGGATCCATCCAGACCATCACCGCCGACGACCAGGCGAACTACGGGCTCGCCCCCAACCCCGACGGGTCGGGCGCCACGTACACGTACACCAAGACCCCGATCAGCACCTTCAAGCTCGACAACGTGTGGTTCTCGCAGCAGAGGACGAACAGCAGCCCGTTGAACGGCGCCACGAACGTGACGCTGAACAACCTCCGCGTCGGCGGCCAGATCGTCAAGTACTCCAGCCAGTTCCCGCTGGCGCCGAGCGGGATCGGCACGCTGACCAGCACCTACACGGACGCGAACGGCCAGACCCAGAACGTCAGGACCGGCGCCCCCGCCGACGGCGACACCTGGGTGGGCGCGTGGACCGGCGACCTGAGCAAGAACAACTCCTCGGACCTGACGCTCATCACCCGCAACACCGGCGTGGGCCTGATGGGCGAGCAGTACACCACAGGATCCGGAGACGGAAAGCTCTCCTACATCCAGTTCCCCCTCAACGGCATCACCAAGGCGCCGACCCAGGCGACACTCCGACTCACCTACGTCGGACACCGCTATTCGTCGGTGCCGTCGACTGACACCGACCAACTCCTCGTGCAACCCGTCAGCGACACCACCTGCACCGGCGGCGGCACGTCCTGCCCGGTCAACACCATGACCTGGCAGAACCGGCCGAGCTTCACGGCCACGAACTCCTCCGTCGCGAAGTCGGCCACCTTCACCCTCGGTTCGACCGTCATCCCCGAGGGCGGCGGCAACCACCAGGGCAACGCCATCGACGGTCGCGTCATCACCGTCGACATCACCTCCTTCGTCCAGAACGCCTACGCGGCCAAGCAGTCCACGCTGCTGCTCGCCGTCGGCAACGCGGGAGGCACCAACCACGAGCTGCGCTTCGTCAGCTCCGAAGGCGCCACCGGCGCCGGGAAGCTCACCAACGCGGACGCCGACATGGTGCCCGCGCTGACCGTGACCCCGTAGTCACGCGAGGCCGGCCCGTCCCCGAGGGGCGGGCCGGCCTCTGCCGTCCGGTTCTGCCGCCGACGGCCGATCCAGCCACCGCCGGTCTGACAAAGCGCTGTTGTCCACCACCGCCCGCACCGATGGCACCCCTGTGCCCAGTTGCACTCACCGTCCGACAACGGAGTCGCCCCATGTCACTGCCCGAGCTTCCCCTCAACCGTCGGCGTTTCCTCACCACGGCCGCCCTCGCCGCGGGCGCCGCGGCCCTGCCCGGCTTCGTCTTCGCCGACCGGGCCGCCGCGGCCGTACCGCCGCAGGTCACCCTGCCCGACCGCGGCATCTGGGACAACGCCACCGCCTCCGCCTGGACCGACGGATTCCTGAGCGGAAACGGCGAGTACGGGGCCGTCTACTACGGGGCGCCGACGCTCGAGAAGATGATCTTCAATCATCACCGGTTCGTGCTGCCCAACGGCACCCGGAGTGTCATGCCCCCCGTGCTCTCGCCGTATCTCGAGGCCGCGCGGGACCAGGCGCTGGCCGGCGACTACTCCGGTGCCTCCTCCACCTTCGCCCACGGCTGGAGCCTGCGCTGGACCCAGACCTTCCACCCCGGCTACGAACTCCAGCTCAGCACCCCGGGCATGACCACGGTCGACGACTTCGCCCGCATCACCGACTTCCGCACCGGAGAGGTCACCCACACCTGGACCGACCAGTACGGCACCTGGAAGCGCCGCGTCTTCGTCTCCCGCGCCGACCAGGTCATCGTCCACGAGCTGCTGCCCGCCACCGGCCGCACCGTGGACACCACCATCAGCGTCAACACCGCTCTTACGGGCGTGCCGACCAGAGTGTCCTTCTCCACCACCGCCACCGTCACCAGCGGCGACGGTTACCTGAACCTGCGCGGCACCTACCCCTCCGGCGGCGCGTACGGCTACGAGGGCGTCACCCGTGTCGTGGTCTCCGGCAGCGGCTCCTCCGTCACCGCCGACGGACAGACCCTGGTGGTCGCCAAGGCCACCAAGGTGCTGCTGCTGACCAAGCTCGGCCGGTACGAGACCTCCACCGGCTGGAACAGCCAGCCCCTGCAGACCGCCCTCGCCGCGCTGACGGCCGACTACGTCACCCTCCTGGGCCGTCATGTACCGAAGCACCAGGCCATGTACGACCGCTCCAGCATCGACCTGAACGTCTCCGCCGCCGACCGCCGGCTGGCCACCAGCGAGCTCATAGCCCGCCAGAACAGCGACGCGTCGGCCATCGACGTCGCCCTGCTGGAGCGGATGTACGACTCCGGCCGCTATCTCTTCATCAGCTCCAGCGGCGTCCTGCCACCCCGCCTGACCGGCATCTGGACCGGCACCTGGAACGGCTCCTGGGCCGACGACTTCACCACCGACGCCAACGTCAACCTGCAGGTCGCCGGCGGCAACATCCTCGACCTCACCGACGCCATGCAGGGCTATTTCGACCTGGTCCTCGGGCAGCTGCAGCACTGGCGCGACAACGCCACCAACCTCTACGGCGCCCGGGGCTTCCTCGCCCCGTCCCGGACCGACGGCGAGTACGGGCACATGCTGCACTTCAACAACACCAGCTTCCCCGGCGAGGCCTGGACCGGCGGCGCCGACTGGCTGCTCTACCCGCTTCTGGAGTACTACCAGGTCACCGGCGACGCGGCCTTCTACAAGAACAAGCTCGGCCCGGCACTGATGGAACTGGCCCTGTTCTACGAGGACTTCCTCACCCGCACCGACTCAAGCGGCAAGGCCGTCTTCGTCCCCTCCTACTCCATGGAGAACAGGCCGCTCAGCACCAGCCAGGCGTTCTCCATCAACGCCACCGGCGACATCATGGCCGGCCGGCACGCCCTCCAGGCGGCGATCGACGCGGCCGACACCCTCGGCCTGGAGCAGGGCAGCGGCCAGGGCGTGCAACGCTGGACCGCCCTGCTCGCCAAGCTGCCCGACTACACGATCAACGGTGACGGCGCACTGGCCGAGTGGTCCTGGCCGGGCCTGACCGACCGTTACGACCACCGGCACGTCCAGCACCTGTACGGCGCCTGGCCGCTGCACGAGATCAACCCCGAGGACAAGCCCGACCTCGTCAAGTACGCGGCCAGGGCCCTGGACAAGCGAGGCGAGGGGGGTTACTCCGCCCACGGCAGCCTCCACCGCGCCCTGGCCCGCGCCCGCCTCAAGGACGGCCCCGGCGTCTACGGCAACCTGCTGAAGATCTACGGCAAGAACATGGTGTGGCGGAGTCTGATGACCTCCCACAACCCCAACCTGGACATCTACAACTGCGACGCCGCCAACGCCATCCCCGCCGTCCTCGGCGAAGCGCTCGTCTACAGCCGCCCGGGTGTCCTCGAGATCCTCCCCGCCCTCCCCGACCAGCTGGACAAGGGCACCATCAAGGGCGTCCGCGGCCGCAACCGCATCACCGTCCAGTCGCTGTCCTGGGACACGGCGGCCCGCACGGCCACCGTCACGCTCACCTCCGACATCGACCAGAACATCACCTTCATCTGCCGGCGCGGCATCACGTCCATCAGCACCGGCGCGACGGTCACCACGTCGTCGCTGGGCAACCACGCCCGGAAGGTGTCGCTGACCGCGGGAACGAGCACCACGATCACGATCGGCCTGCTGACCGGCCCCTTCAAGCTGGTCAACCGCAAGAGCGGCAAGGCCATGGACGTCTCCGGCTCCTCCACCTCCGACGGCGCGCCCGTCATCCAGTACACGTCGTCCGGCGGCGCGAACCAGCAGTGGAAGCTGCTCCCCGACCACGACGGCTCGTTCCGCCTGTCCAACGTCAACAGCGGCAAGGTGCTCGACGTCCCGGGCGGCTCCACCAGCAACGGCACAGCGCTGGACCAGCGGTCGGACGCCAACGGCACCCACCAGTGGTGGAAGCTCGTTCCGGCGGCCACCAGCGGCTACTACCGCCTCGTCAACATCAAGAGCGGACTGTGCGCGGACGTGCAGAGTGGATCCACCGCCGACGGCGCCAAGATCATCCAGTGGCCCGCCAACGGCGGCTCCAACCAGGAATGGCAGCCCGTGGGGCTGTGACGGCCCTGGGCATGTGAGCGGCGGCGATCCGATTCGCCGCCGCGGCCTGGCTCCGGCATCACAGGATGGCCAGGTGGCCTCTCCGATGCCGAGCGACGCCCCGGCGTCGGCCCGGTTCAGGCCGCGTGTCGTTGGTGGTTGCTCGCACCCGGGCGGCGGAGCCGCGCAGGGGACGGTCCCGCACTCGTGAAAGCAAGAGCGGGGCCCCTCCAGGAACGTGCCCTGCGGTGCAGCCAGACGCGCGCCCTCGTCGTCCAGCTCTCCCAGGTGCGCTGGAGCCGGGTCGCGTGGAGTTCCTCGAACAGTTCCTCGTACCGCGCCACGATCGGGGCCGGGTCGTAGCGGTGGGCCGACTTCAGGGCCGCCCGGCCCATGGCGCGGCGCAGCGCGTCGTCGGTGACGAGGTCCAGGATGGCGTCGGCGAGGGCGTGCGGGTCGTCGACGGGGACGAGGCGGCCGTCGACGCCGTCGGTGATGATCTCGGCGGGGCCGAGCGGGCAGTCGGTGCTGACCACGGGGACCCCGCAGCGCATGGCCTCGACGAGGGTCATGCCGAAGGACTCGGCGTCGGAGGCGCTGACCACGAGGGAGGCGCGGGCGAACTCGTCCTCGATGGGGGTGTGCGGGCCCATCAGATGGGCGCGGCCGGTGAGGCCGAGCTCCTCGATGAGGGTCTGCAGGCGGCCCTTCTGCTGGCCACCGCCGTAGATGCGCAGCTCCCAGTCGGGTTCCTTGGGGGCGACCTTGGCGAATGCCTCCAGCAGGAGGTCGAAGCGCTTGCCGCGGGCGAGGCGTCCGGCGGCGGCGATGACGGGGGCGGTGCCGTCCGAGGGGGCGACGCCGGTGACGGGGACGATGTTGGGCACGGACATCACCCGTACGCCCGGCAGCCTCATCCGCGCGCGGTACACCTCGGCGTCGGCGGCCGTGGTCGTGACGACCGCGTCCAAGGTGCGGTAGTGGCGGGCGAGGACCGCGCGCAGCTGCTTGGAGTGGGCGTCGTGGCGCAGGTGTTCCTGGCCGATGCGCAGGGCGCGGCGGGGCGCGAAGCGGGAGACGTACACGTTGAGGCCGGGGCGGGTGCCGATGACGACGTCGGCGTCGCAGCCGGCCAGATAACCACGGACGCGCCGGTCGGTGAGGCGGCTGTACTGGCGGTGGCGCTTGTCGGCGGTCGGGAAGTCGACGGCGGGCTGCATCTGGGCCGGATCGCGCAGGTCGGCGCTGTTCGCGCGGATGTCGACCAGGGGCACGAGGGTGATCCGGGGGTCGACCGTGAAGCGGGGTTCGTCGCGGTGGCGCGACATCGACGCGATCTCCACGTCGTGGTGGTCCGCGAGGGCCGACGCCAGGTTGAGGGTCGTTCGGACGGTGCCGCCGATGGCGTACGCGTTGTGCAGCAGGAACACGATCTTCATCCGGCGGCTCATGCACTACCTTCCCGACGGTATTGACGGTGTATCGGAGAATTGAGGCGGGTTCCGACCCTTTTTACTGCATCCGCCCTCTCAGCCCGGGTTCCCTTGCTGGCCGGTGTCACACGAACACCGTCCTGCGGCGGGGTAAGCCGACCGCGCGGTCGCGGTGAGAGGCCGGTAAGAAGGGGCGTTCGGGCGCACCCGGCGAGGTGGTGCGCGGCCGTGACCTTGGCAGACTGGGGGGGTGCCCCAGAACGTGCTGCTCGCCGAGGACGACCGAGCCATCCGCCATGCCCTGGAGCGGGCGCTGACGCTGGAGGGCTACGAGGTGACGGCGGTCGCCGACGGCGTCGAGGCGCTGGCGCAGGCGCACCGCAGGCAGCCCGACGTGCTCGTCCTCGACGTGATGATGCCCGGCATAGACGGTCTCCAGGTGTGCCGGGTGCTGCGCGCCGAGGGCGACCGGACGCCGATCCTGATGCTCACCGCGCTGGTGGAGACCGCGGACCGGATCGCCGGGCTCGACGCCGGCGCGGACGACTACGTCGTCAAGCCGTTCGACGTGGAGGAGGTCTTCGCCCGGCTGCGCGCGCTGCTGCGCCGGACCGGCAACGCCGGTGAGCTCACCGGGAAGTCGTCGCCGGAGTCCTCGGCTCCGGTCGCGGCGGGCGCCGCGAGTCCCGCGCAGGAGTCCGGGCTGGTGTCGGCGGCCGGGGTGCGGATGGACGTGCAGGCACGGCGGGCGTGGCGGGGGTCGCGGGAGCTGGAGCTGACACGGACCGAGTTCGACCTGCTCGAACTGCTCGTGCGCAACGCGGGGATCGTCCTCGACCACGCCACCATCTACGACCGTATCTGGGGCTACGACTTCGGGCCCGGCTCCAAGAACCTCGCCGTCTACGTCGGCTATCTGCGGCGCAAGCTCGACGAGCCCGGGGCGCCCGCGCTGATCCACACCGTGCGGGGTGTGGGGTACGCGCTGCGGGAAGACTGAGGCGGCGGGCGGTGCCGCAGCGTCTCGTCCGGCTGCTGTCGCGGGTGCCGGCCCGGCTGCGTCCGGTGCCGTCGCTGCGGGCGACGTTCACCGTGTCGTTCGTGGCGGTGGCGTGTGTCGTCACCGTGCTCGTCGGGATCCTCAGCTACAGCGCGGCGGCGCGGCTGGTGCGGGTGGACCAGCAGACCGTGTTCGCCGAGGTGGTCCGCGATCTGCGGGAGCTGGTGGAGCAGGACCGGTTGGGGCCCGAGGACTTCGCGCCCTCGGACAGCGGCGGCCCCCGCGACGACCTGATCCGCTCGGGCCGTACGGACGTCCAGGTGCTCGGCCCCGAGGGGCAGGTCCTCGACAAGGGCGACCCCGGTCTGCCCGTCCGGCCGGCCGACCGCAGGACCGCGGGCGCGAGGTTCGCCGGGACGATGGTCGAGCACGGCGAGGTCGAGGTGGGCGGCGGCCGGTACCGGGTGGCGACCGTCGCGCTCGGTGGTGGCCGTGGGGCCGTGCAGGTGGCACAGGAGTTCAGTGACACGGAGGACCTGCTGCGGGAGTTGCAGCAGCGGACCCTGCTGTTCGTGTCGGGTGTCGTCGTCTCGGCGGGGCTGTTCGGCTGGTGGCTGGCGCGGCGGCAGACCCGGCGGCTGGTGCAGCTGGCCGGGGCGGCGGAGGACGTGGCCAGGACGGGGCACCTGGGGATCCAGGTGCCGGTGGCGGGCCGGGACGAGGTGGGGCGCCTCGGGCGGTCCTTCGACCGGATGCTGGTGCGGCTGGCCCAGTCGGAGGAGGACCAGCGGCGGCTGGTGCAGGACGCGGGGCACGAGCTGCGGACCCCGCTGACCTCCCTGCGGACGAACATCTCGCTGCTGCGGCGCATCGACGAACTGCCCGCCCGGGTGCGGGAGGAACTGGTCGACGACCTCGCCCAGGAGGCCCGCGAACTGACCGACCTCGTCAACGAGCTGGTGGACCTCGCGGCCGGGCAGTCGAGCACCGAGCCCGTGCAGCGGGTGCAGCTCGCCGACATCGCCGAGGACGTCGCGGCGACCGCGCGGCGGCGGACCGGTCGGGAGGTCGCCGTACGGGTGGAGGGCGACACGACCGTCGAGGGGCGGGCCGGGGCGTTGCAGCGGGCCGTGTCCAACCTGGTGGAGAACGCCGCGAAGTTCGACCGCGCGGGGATCGGGGCGATCGAGGTGGTGGTCGCGCGGGGGCCGGCGCGGGGCGGCGGTGACCTCGTCGACCTCGACGACGTGGGCCAGGGCGACGGGCCCGACGTGGTCCGGGTGGAGGTCCTGGACCGGGGTCCCGGCGTCGCCGACTGCGACCTCGAACGCATCTTTGACCGCTTCTACCGTGCCGCCGACGCCCGCAGCCTCCCCGGCTCCGGCCTCGGCCTGTCCATCGTCCGCGCGGTGGCAGCCGCCCACGGCGGCACCCCGTTCGCCTTCCGGCGGGTGGGCGGGGGGCTGGTGATCGGCTTCACGGTACGGGGTGCCGACGCCTGACGGACCGGCCGAGGCGGGGCCTCACGCGGGGGTGCGGGAGGCCGGGGTGCGGGTGGTCGGGGTCCAGCGGCCGAGGACGGGCTCGGTCAGGGTGCGGGCCGTCCGGCAGAGGGTCTGGCCGTGGCGGTCGAAGAGGGTGTCGCGGTCGTCGAAGTGGCCGAGGTCCGCGACGAGTTGCGCGGACAGGTCGCAGGATCCCCGGTCGGCGGCGCAGGTGTTCACCTCGGCCGGGGAACCGCCGTCCCAGTCGATGCCGGTGCGGGCCACCGCGTCGAAGAGGGTCTCCCCGCCGTCGTTGGCGTAGTGGCGGCCCGCGGCGGGCCCCGTGAACAGTTCGCCGATCGGCAGCCACGCGCCGTCGATCCGGAACTCCGGCCAGGCCAGCAGGACCTGCGCCGGCACGAACGGCTTCAGCCGCGGGAAGCGCGGGTACCAGAACGCGCCGTCGACGAGCAGCCCGCGGACCCGCGTCCGCACCCGGACGGCACGAGCGACCGCCTCCAGCGCCGCCATCCGCTGGCTGCACGAGCCGCGCCCCAGCCGCAGGGTCCGGGACACCCGGCGCCGGTCCTCGACCGAGTACACGGGCCGCACGTTCCGCGCGATGATCCGGTGCGCGGCGCGCAGCGCCTCCAGCGGGGTCGCCTCGCTCACCACCCGGCCCGCGATCGCCCGCACCAGCGGGTCGTCGTGGTCCAGGATGGGCGTGGCCCGCGTGGATCCGCGGACGTCGTCCGCGCCCCGTACCGCCGCACCGGCCCGCTTCTCCCGCGCGCCGTACGCCATGAGCAACCGACTGGTCATGTCGTCCCCGTTCCCCGTGTGCCCCGCCGCTCACCTGCGGGCCCCCGTCCCGTATACCCGGCGAGCGCCCTTCGCCATCCTCACACGGGGCGCGTCCGAGGCCGCGCCGTCCCCCTCCCCCGGGGAGCGGGCGTTCCGCTCACCTCCTGGGGCCCTGACTCGGCACGCCCCGGCGACGCGCTTTCGTAGTACTTCCCGCGACCCCATTGCGGCGGTGCAAATATGCCGACTACGGTCATTCCTGCGCTCACGGAGAGTGCTCAACTGATGTACAAAGCGCAACAATTACAGAATTCCCCCCTGAGTACCGCCAGTTGAAAGCGCCCCGGGCCGTCGACACCCGAGGAGGAGCCAGACGCGGTAGGGACCCACCCCATCCCTTCTCGTCGCAACGGAGTTGGTCAGCCATGCCCGATACCGCCCCCAACCTCCCCGCCGTCCCCTCTCCCCGCACCCCGTCCCCCACCCCCTGGGTCTCGCCGACGGCGACGACTTACACCCTGTTCTGTCCGCCCCTGGAGACGTCCCCCCTCATCGCCCGGGACTTCGTCGCCACGGTGCTGCGCGCCCTCGGCCTGGACGACCTCGTCGACGCGGCCGCCCTGTGCACCTCCGAACTGGTCACGAACGCGTGTGTGCACGCCAAAGGTGGAGGATCGGTTCTGTGGCTGGCGGTGGAGACCTGGCGGGTCCGGGTGATCGTCTACGACGGTGACGAGAGCCCCCCGGTCATGCGGGACCTGACCCCCGAGGGGTGGGAGGAGGGCGGCCGCGGCCTGTACCTCGTGGACGCCCTCACCGAGGGCCACTGGGGCACGGCCGCCGCCCTCCCCTACGGCGGCGGCCTGGTCCACCCCGACGGCAAGGCGGTCTGGTTCGACCTGGCTGCGCGAGCGTAGACCTGCCCTGCGGGTCGCCCGTCGGCGGGATGGGTGTCGACCTCAGGTCCGGTCGATGTGCACGCTCGTGGACTTCACGCGGGCGGTGGCCTCCATCCCGACCTCCAGGCCCAGCTCCTCGACGGCCTCCCGCGTCAGGAGCGAGACCAGACGGTGGGGCCCGGCCTGGATCTCCACCTGCGCGGCCACATCGCCGAGTTTGACAGCGGTGACGATGCCGGGGAACGCGTTGCGGGCGGAGGTGTACGGGACGTCGTCCTCGGCGGCGGCGTCCGCGGCCAGCTCCACCGAGAACGCGGCGAGGTCCCGGCCGTCGATGAGCCGACGCCCGCTGTCGTCGCGCCGGGTCGCCACCCGCCCCGCGTCCGCCCACCGCCGTGCGGTGTCCGGACTCACCCCGAGCAACCGCGCGGCCTGACCGATCGTGTAGGACTGCATGGGGTCAAGATAGGCGCCGGTCAGAGCGAACGCTCAGGTGACGACGCGAGTACGGCGGCCCGCGACCGCCACAGCAAGGGCTGCCGCATCCATCGGTCCGGCCGGGGTGCCGGGCCCCCGGCCGGCCGTCTGTCCCGTGTCTGTCAGCCCAGGTCGGTGAGTTGGGCGCGGAAGCCGGGGGCGGTGCGCTGGATGTGCTGCTTCTTGTGGACGGGCTTGCCGAAGGACTTCACCTGCGGGATCGCGACCCAGAGGGTCTGCGCGTCGGAGCCCTTGACTACGACGCGGGGGTTGTCCTTGATGGCGATGGCCGCGTTGACGTTGGTGACCCTGGCCTTGCCGGTGATCTTCTTCGGCCCCTGCCCGGCGGTCGGGTAGCTGATCGTGAGCGTCTCGCTGGTGACCGGGATGCGGAAGATCTCCTGGGTCACGGTGAAGCTGACGGTCGTGGTGCGGTCCTTGTCCTTGCCGACCTTGGAGGTCGCCTGGGTGACGAACCGGACCTCCTTGTTGTACGGGTCGGTGATGCTGACCGGCTTTCCGATCGGGGCCGCCACCTTGCCGAGGAGCGCCTTGTGGATCCGGCGGTCCTGGAGGTCCTTCACGAAGACGGTCTGCTGCCCCCGGGTGAGCGCCAGGAACCTCTTCAGCGCCTTCCTCGCCTCCGGCGTGGACTGCGCCTTGAGGTACTTCGTGTACCCGGCGACGGTCAGCCGCGGCGCCAACGGCTCGGCCGGACCCTGCTCCACCGCCTGCGCGGCGGGTGCGAGGACGGCGAGACCGGCCACCGTGGCGACGGCGGCGGACGTCAGACGACCTGTGGTGGAAGTGAACATGTGGGGCTCCCCGTGACACGTGGCTGTTGGCTGCGCCAACGACCCTACGAACCGGGGAACTTGGCCGAAATTGTCTCTCCAGCCACCACCCGAAAGGGCACCTCCCGAAAGGCCACCCCCGGAGGTACGGAACGGGAGTGCCGCCGGGCGGGCGGCCGGCACCGTCGTGGCCGTCGGCGGCGTCGGGCGGGCGGCCGGCCCCAGCCGCCGCCGTCAGCGGTGCCCGCCCCCACCGCCGGTGCGAACGGCGTGCCGAGCCGCTCGCCGTCGGCCGGGGCGGGCCCGGCGTCACCTCAGGTGACGGGCGAAGAAGCGGTTACTGTCGTCGAGTTCGAACCACGGGGTGCCGGTGTGCCCGCCCAGGTTGGCGTGCAGCGTCTTCTCCCCGGAGCCGAAGGCGTCGAACAGGTCCAGGGCCCGCTGCCGGGGATTCCCCTCGTCGTCCCACTGCAGCAGGAGCAGCAGCGGAACAGTGACCCGGCGGGCCTCCTCGCGCTGGGCGCGGGGCACGAAGCCCCCGGCGAAGCAGCAGGCCGCAGCGATGCGCGGCTCGGTCACGGCCAGCCGGATGCCGAGGGCCGTCCACCCCGAGTACCCGACCGGGCCGCCGATCTCGGGCAGCGCGAGGAGCGCGTCCAGGGTGGTCCGCCACTCCGGGGCCGCCTTCTCGACCAGCGGGCCGACGAGGGACTCGAAGATCTCGTCGACCGGCTCGCCGGCCCGCATCGCCCGCCGCAGGTCGGCGCGGGCCTGCTCGTCGGCGGCGGAACGGGGCCGGTCACCGCACCCGGCGGCGTCGATGGTGGCCACCGCGTGGCCGTACGCGGCGGATTTCCGCGCCCGGGCCACCAGCCGGGCATCGCTCTTGGGCAGGCCGTTGTTGTGGGCCGTCAGGATCAGCGGGACCGGCGCGGCGGACTCGGGCGTCCACAGGGTGCCGGGGATCTCGCCGAGGAGGAACTCGCGTTAGAGGACACCGTCGTCGAGGCGCAGTTCGGAAGTGAAACGCATGGTCGTGCCTTTCGGGAGTGCGCGAGAACGGCGCTCCCGGACGACCTACCGCCCGACCGTGACCCCAGAGGGGAGCACCCATGTCGATACAGCGCTCACGGGTACCACCTCCTCGTCCTCTCGCACGGCCTGCCGGAAAAGTAACAGCGGCCACCGCGGGCCGCCAAAGGGTTTTCACCGCGATCCCCTGAAAAGGCCTGGCCCTTATTGACCTCGCGCTGCGCGAGTGTGAATGGAAACGCGAGGCGCGTCAATAGATGCCGAACGATGTTCGGCTAGTCGAACAAGTACTGACCTGGCTTGACGGATCGTCGCGTCACTCCCCGTCCCTCTCGTCGTCATTGTGACCGGCTTTCTCTTTCCGGACGTCTTGACACCTTATTGCGGCGCCTATAGCGTCTGGCCGAATTTTCAGACGCCATTCTGAATATCGAACAATAGTCGTCGGTCGTCGATCTGCGCACCTGACGAACCCGCACCCGCAAGCAAAGACAGGAACGCGCATGCGCCCACTCCTCTCCCGACTGGCGACGATATTGGTCGCCGCCTGTCTGCTCTTCACGTCCCAAGCCCTGACCACGCCGCAGCGGGCAGCAGCCGCCGATGCGGGCTACCTGATGGTGCACTTCACCGGGGAGGGGGCGACCAACCAGCAGATGTACCTCTCGCACAGCACGGACGGCGTGCACTGGAACGACCTCAACGGCGGCGGCATGGTCCTGCGCTCAACGGTCGGTACGAAGGGAGTGCGCGACCCCGCACTGGTGAGATCCCCCGACGGCAGCAAGTACTGGATCATCGCGACCGACCTGTGCATCGCCTGCGGACAGACCTGGAGCCAGTCCATCAACGACGGCAGCCGCAACCTCGTGGTGTGGGAGTCGACCGACCTGGTCACCTGGTCGAAGCCATGGCTGCTGAACGTCGCCGGCGCGATCCCCGACGGGCGCAACGCGTGGGCGCCGGAGGCGATCTGGGACCCGGCCACCAACGACTACGTCCTGTACTGGGCGACGAACGTGCCCCAGAACGGGGCCACGAAGCACCGCATCTTCTACGCCCGCACCAGCGACTTCCGCACCATCACCACCCCGCAGATCTACATCGACCGCCCCGGCACCCAGGAGATCATCGACACCCAGATCATCGAGGTCCCGGCCGGTGTCGGGAACTACCGCTACGTGCGGGCCTCCGGCGACGGGCAGATCACCCTCGAAGGCAGCAACTCCATCCTCGGCACCTGGACCAGGCTCGGCGACCTCACCGGCATCGGCCTCACCGGCACTCAGGGCACGGCCGGCAGCACAACGGTCGAGGGCCCGATGTGGATGAAGTTCAACGGCACCAACAAGTGGGCCCTCTACGTCGACCAGTACGCCACCAACGGCGGCTACATGCCCGTCACCACGACCGACCCATCCAACCCCGCCGCCTACCAAAGGCTCGCCTCGACCAGCTACAACATGGGCGGCACCAAGAAGCGCCACGGCTGGATCATGAACCTCACCGCCGCCGAGGAAAGCCGCGTACTCGCCCGCTGGCCCAACACCGCCGGCCAGCGACTGCAGTCCTACAACTTCCAGGACCGCTACGTACGCCACACCAACTTCGACGTCCGCATCGACCCGAACGTCAGCCCCGTCGACGACTCCCGCTTCCGCCTGCGCACCGGCCTCACCGGCACCGGCACCGTCTCCTTCGAGTCGGTGAACATGCCCGGCTACTTCCTGCGGCACTCCAACTACGACTTCCAGCTCGCCTACAACGACGGCACCGCCCAGTTCGCCGCCGACGCCACCTTCAACAAGGTGGCCGGGCTCGCCGACCCGACCTGGTCGTCGTTCCAGTCGTACAACCACCCGGACCGGTACATCCGCCACTACGCCTATTACCTGAAGCTCGACCCGATCACCACCGCGACGGCACGCAGCGACGCCACCTTCAAGGTGACGAGCTGACCCGTGGATGAGACCCGACCCCGGGGGCGAAAGCCTCCGGGGCGGTCCAAGCCGACAGGAGGAGGCCCTCACCGGAACCACCGGTGAGGGCCTCCTCCTGCTCGGTCCGGCTTCGGCTCAGGGCCACACCAGGCAGTACGGCTGGTGCCCCGCCTCGTGGAGGCGGTGGCTGAAGTCCTGCCATTCGTGGAGCAGTTGGTACACGTTGAACGCGTCGCGGGGGCCGCCGCGGTCCGGGACCGTGGACCAGATGAAGGCCGCCGCGCCGACCGCTTCCTCGCCGATGCCGCGCAGCGGGTCCACGACGGTCATCGGCAGCTTCACGACCGCGTAGTCGGGGTGCAGGACGACCAGCTCCAGCGGCGGGACCTTGTGCAGGGGGACGCCCTCGATGCCGGTCAGCACCATCGCGGCCATCGTCTCCGGCTTGATCTTGGTGAACATGCCGTTCATACCGAGTTCGTCGCCGCCGAGTTCCTCGGGGCGCATCGAGATCGGGACACGGGCCGCGGTCGCGCCGTCGGGCGCGCCGAAGTATTTGTACGTCACCCCCACCCGACCACCATTCCTGCTCCCGGCCGTGTGGAGCCGGTTGACCACCTGGTCGAGGCGGTCGGTACGGCGCCTGCGCGACGCACGGCTCTCACGGTCGACGGCGTCAGGCCGGTCCGTCTGGCCCGTCTGATCCATTCCGTCACGATTGACACGATCCACATGCTCGGCGCGATCCATACGGTCCATACCCTCCATACGGCTGCGCCGCCCGATCCGCTCAGGGCCACCGCCCTGGATCCGGTCGGCACCGCCGCGCTCGAGTCGGCCGGAATCGCTCTCCGGCTGGTCAGGGCTGGTCTCGGTGCGGTCGGAACCGTCCTCGACGCGGTCGGAACCGTGGCGTGCGGCCCGTCGGCGGCGCGAGAACCGCGCACCTTCCTGCTGCGGGTCGTCCGCTCCGTCCAGCCCGGGCATGCCGACGGACCCGTCGGCCGGGTTCGCCCTGTCCTGGGTCTCGTATGTGCCGTGCGCACCCTGCGGACCGTACACGCCCTGCGGGCCGTGCGGACCGTACGGGGGCTGTGACCCCGGCGACCCTTGGGGCGCCGACGGTGAGGGGGGTGTGGGAGGTGAGGGGAGTGATGGCGGTGAGTGCGGTGACGGGGGAGCCGACGGCGTCGGCGGCTGCGCGGCGCCGTCCGACGCCGGCTGCGGGCCCTGTGACCCCTGCGACGATCCCTGCGACCCTTGTCCGCCGCGCAACCTCCGGGAGCCCAGCGCTCCCAGGGAACCCAGCGGCCCCAGACCGCGCAGGGGGCCCGTCGGTCCCGTGGGTCCGTTCGCCGGTCCTGCGGGGCCGGTGGATCCGGTGTCCGCGGCTGCGTCGGGGCCACTCGGTACGGCGGAACCTCCCGGCCCATCAGGACCAGTCGGGCCGTCCTGTGCACCGGGTCCGATCACACCGCCGGGGCCGTCCGACGGCGTGCCCGTGCCGGTCGGCGTGCTCGACCCGGTCGAGCCGCTCGGTCCACCCTGCCCGGCCGAACCGCTCGGTCCACCGGATCCGCCCGGTCGACCCAGCCCACTCAGCCCGCCCAGCAGTCCGCTCAGTCCGCCCGTACCGCTACCGCTCGACGCGGTGCCGGACGCGCCGGACCCGCCTCGTTCCTGTCGTGGGGTCTCCGCAGTCTCCTCCGCGTCGCGCCGGTGCCTTCCCCGCCGGGCACGACGAGGGCCGAGGTCACCGGTCCCGTCGCCCAGTCCGCCACCGCGATGCATATCTCCACCCGAACGCATTTCTGGGCCACGTGATCCCCGCCGCGCAACCCGATCATCGTGTCAGTGACCTCCCCCGCGACCGCCCGCCGAAACGTGCGCGCAAACACCAGTCGGCAGGATCTTCGGAGCCTCTGACACCATGGCCTGTGTGAGCTATCCGTACGAAGCCCCAGTTTCGCAGACTCTTTTCGAGCGCGCGGCGGCCGTCACGCCCGGCGGCGTGAACTCTCCCGTGCGCGCCTTCCGCGCCGTGGGCGGTACGCCCCGGTTCATGGTGTCCGGTACCGGTCCCTACCTCACCGACGCCGACGGCCGTGAGTACGTCGACCTCGTGTGCTCCTGGGGGCCGATGATCCTCGGGCACTCCCGTCCCGAGGTCATCGCCGCCGTTCAGGACGCCGTCTCGCGCGGTACCTCCTTCGGCACCCCCGGCGAGGGCGAGGTCGCGCTCGCCGAGGAGATGGTCGACCGCGTCGGGCCGCTGGAGCAGGTGCGGCTCGTCTCCAGCGGGACCGAGGCCACCATGTCCGCGATCCGGCTCGCCCGCGGCTTCACCGGCCGTACCAAGGTGGTCAAGTTCGCCGGCTGCTACCACGGCCACGTCGACTCGCTGCTGGCCGCCGCCGGGTCGGGAGTCGCCACGTTCGCGCTGCCGGACACCCCCGGCGTCACCGGCGCCCAGGCCGGCGACACGATCGTCCTCCCCTACAACGACCTCGACGCCGTGCGCGCCGCGTTCGTCGCCCACCCCGGCGAGATCGCGTGCGTGATCACCGAGGCGTCCCCGGGCAACATGGGCGTCGTACCGCCGTTGCCCGGCTTCAATCAGGGACTCAAGGACGTCTGCGCCGAGAACGGGGCCCTGTACATCTCCGACGAGGTCATGACCGGCTTCCGCACCAGCAGGGCCGGCTGGTACGGGATCGACGGGGTCGTCCCCGACCTGATGACCTTCGGCAAGGTCATGGGCGGCGGCTTCCCCGCGGCGGCCTTCGGCGGCCGTGCCGACGTGATGGCGTACCTCGCGCCCGCCGGGCCCGTGTACCAGGCCGGCACGCTCTCCGGGAACCCGGTCGCCACCGCCGCCGGGCTCGCCCAGCTGCGGCTGCTCGACGACGCCGCGTACGACGTCGTCGACGAGGTGGCCCTGCGGATCCAGGGGCTCGTCACGGAGGCGCTCACCAAGGAGGGCGTCGCGCACACGCTGCAGAACGCCTCCAACATGTTCTCCGTGTTCTTCACGGACACCCCGGTACGGAACTACGAGGACGCCAAGACGCAGGAGTCCTTCCGGTTCAACGCCTTCTTCCACTCGATGCTGTCGCAGGGCGTCTATCTGCCGCCGTCGTCGTTCGAGTCGTGGTTCGTGTCCACCGCACACGACGAGCAGGCGGTCCAGAGAATCGCCGACGCCCTCCCGGCGGCGGCGCGAGCGGCAGCGGAGGCCACAGCAGCATGAGTGACATCACCGTCGTCCACCTGATGCGGCACGGCGAGGTCGCCAACCCGGACGGGATCCTCTACGGGCGGCTCGCCGGGTACCACCTCTCCGACCTCGGGCGCCGGATGGCCGACCGGGTCGCCGAGCACCTCGCCACCCGTGACGTCACCCACGTCGTGGCGTCGCCGCTGGAGCGGGCACAGGAGACGGCCACGCCGATCGCCAAGGCGCACGGGCTGGACCTCGCGACCGACGCGCGGCTCATCGAGGCCGACAACGTCTTCCAGGGCAAGACCTTCGGGGTCGGCGACGGCGCGCTGAAGCGGCCGGAGAACTGGAAGCACCTGGTGAACCCCTTCAAGCCGTCGTGGGGTGAGCCGTACGTCGACCAGGTCGTCCGGATGATGGGGGCGCTGGACGCGGCGAAGGACGCGGCGCGGGGGCACGAGGCCGTGCTCGTCTCGCACCAGCTGCCGATCTGGATCGTCCGGTCGTACGTCGAGCGGCGGCGGCTGTGGCACGATCCGCGGCGGCGGCAGTGCACGCTGGCTTCGCTGACGACGTTCACGTACCAGGGCGACAAGATCGTGTCGGTGGGGTACAGCGAGCCGGCGCGGGATCTGGTGCCGGCGCATCTGCTGGCGGGGGCGAAGCCGGTGAAGGGTAAGGACAAGGCCTTCGGAGCGTGAGCGCTCCGCTTGGTGCCGGGTGACCTCGGGGTGCCGGGTGACTGAGGTGGGTGGATGACTGAGGTCGGTGGGTGACTGCGGGGCCGTTGTGGCTGGTCGCGCAGTTCCCCGCGCCCCTAGAAGCGTGCGGTTGCCCTCGGCCTCAATGGCACCCGCCGGCCCTCGCGTCCCTGACAAGCGCGCGGTTCCCTGCGCCCCCAACCGACCCGCTTCGCGTTGGTCTTGATCAAATGGAACCCTGCGGTCCGTACGTCTGTCCTATGAGGCGTGCTCTCTTGCTCGGGGGGTCGTGCCTACGTGCGCGCCCCCGGCGTGCGCTTCGGTGTGTGGCGTACGGAGGGCGCATACAACCGTTTTCGGTCAAAGGCTCTGCAATATGTGCAAGATCGGCGGAACCCCGGCGATTCCCCTGACCTCTAAAACGGTGTGCTTCACGTCGAGCGGGGCGTGACCTGAACAAAGGGGGGACGTAATGGGCCACATATCGCGCAGGGGAGTGCTCGGGCTCGGGGCGGGGGCCGCCGCCGGGCTGGGGCTGACCGGCTGTGGCACGGGGCTCGGGGGCAAGCCCAGCGAGGCCGGCGGTTCCGGGGGGTCCGGGGGTGGCGGCAAGGGCAAGGGGAAGCCGAAGAAGAAGGTGACGCCGATCGGGGACGGTTCCACCGCCCGTACCGGCAAGCAGCCCCACCAGCCGGAGAAGCCGCGGCCGTTGGAGCCGGGCGAGACCCCGCCGCAGTTCGTGGTGTTCTCCTGGGACGGCGCCGGCGACGTCGGGAACGGCCTCTTCGAGCGGTTCCTGAAGGCGGGCCGGGACCACGACGCCCACATGACGTTCTTCCTCTCCGGGATCTACCTCCTGCCCGAGTCGAAGAAGCGCAAGTACCTCCCCCCGAACAACGCCCCCGGCGCCTCCGACATCGGCTACCTCACCGACGAGCACATCAAGTCGACGCTGAAGCACCTGCGGACGGCGTGGCTCGACGGCCACGAGATAGGCACCCACTTCAACGGCCACTTCTGCGGCGACGGCTTCGGGTCGGTCGGCAAGTGGACCCCCAAGCAGTGGCGCAGCGAGATAGAGCAGGCCAAGTCGTTCGTGACGGAGTGGAAGACGAACAGCGGCTGGACCGACCTCGACCCGCTGCCCTTCGACTACGAGAAGGAGCTGGTCGGCGGACGCACCCCGTGTCTGCTCGGCCAGCAGAACCTCCTGCCCACCGCGCGCGAACTGGGCTGGCGCTACGACTCCTCCTCGCCCGGCGGACTCCAGGTCTGGCCCCACAAGAAGCAGGGCATCTGGGACCTGCCGTTGCAGTCCGTGCCGTTCCCGGGCCGCAGCTTCGAGGTCCTGTCGATGGACTACAACATCATGTACAACCAGTCCCAGAACTCCACCCAGGCCCCGCCCGCCAACTACCCGGCCTACCGCACCCAGTCCACCGGCGCGTACGTGGCCGGATTCCAGCGGGCGTACGAGACGAACCGGGCGCCGCTGTTCATAGGCAACCACTTCGAGGAGTGGAACGGCGGGGTCTACATGGACGCCGTCGAGGGGGCCCTCAAGCACATCGCCCGGGCCAAGGAGAAGGCCAAGGACGGGGAGATCCGGATCGTCTCCTTCCGGCAGTTCGTCGACTGGATGGACGCGCAGAAGCCGGAGGTCCTCGCCAAGCTCCGGACCCTCGGGGTCGGGCAGGAGCCGGCGGGCGGCTGGAAGGACTTCCTGAAGGCGGGCTCGACCGCCTGACCTCGGCGGACGCACGACCGGGCGGGCTGCTCGACCCCGCCGCAGGTCGACGAAACGGGCATGCGAAACTTTTCACATGAGTGTCCGTACGAGCCGCAGTCGTGCCGCTTTGCTCTCCGCCGGGGCCGTCGCCCTGGCGCTGGTGCTGTCCGCCTGTTCGGGCGGAGGCATCGAGGGCGGTGGCGGCGGCACCGGCTTCGTGGCCGGCTCCGACGGCATCGCGACCGTGAAGAAGGGGGAGCGGGACACCGCCCCCAAGCTCGCGGGCAGGACCATCGACGGGGGCGAACTCGATGTGGCCTCCGCCTACAAGGGCAAGATCGTCGTCCTGAACGTCTGGGGCTCGTGGTGCCCGCCGTGCCGCGCGGAGGCGGCCAACTTCGTCAAGGTCTCCAAGGACCTCGCCGGTCAGGGCGTGCAGTTCGTCGGCATCAACACCCGCGACACCAGCACCCGTCCCGCGCTGGCCTTCGAGGAAGAGTTCAAGGTCACCTACCCGAGCCTGTACGACCCCACGGGCAAGCTGCTGCTCCGGTTCGAGAAGGGCACCCTCAACCCGCAGCTGATCCCCTCCACGATCGTCGTCGACCGGGAGGGCAGGCTCGCGGCGCGGGCCCAGACGCCGCTCACCGAGAAACTGCTGCGCAAGATGATCAAGCCCGTCCTCGCGGAGAAGTGACGTGCCGGGAACGACGACCGCGACCGTGCTGAACACCGCCCTCACCACCAACGCCTCCAGCCTCACCGAGACCGTCTCCAGCGGGGCCCTGCTGCTCGCACTGCCGGTCGCCCTGCTCGGCGGTCTCGTCTCCTTCTTCTCGCCCTGCGTCCTGCCCCTCGTCCCCGGCTATCTGTCGTACGTCACCGGCGTCGGCGGCACCGACCTCGCGGACGCCCGCAAGGGGCGGATGGCGGCCGGGGCCGGGCTGTTCGTGCTCGGGTTCACCGCGGTGTTCGTCTCCAGCGGGGCCCTGTTCGGGTACTTCGGCACGACGCTCCTGGAGCACCAGCAGGTGCTGACCAAGGTGCTCGGCGGATTCATGATCTTCATGGGGCTCTTCTTCATGGGGCTGATGCCCTGGCTCACCCAGCGCGAGTTCCGCTTCCACACCAAGCCGGCCACCGGACTGGTGGGCGCCCCGGTCCTCGGCGCGCTCTTCGGCATAGGTTGGGTCCCCTGCATCGGCCCGACCCTCGCCGCCGTGAACGTCCTCGCGATGCAGGAGGGCAGCGCCGTGCGCGGCGCGCTGCTGATGGTGGCGTACTGTCTGGGGCTGGGCCTGCCCTTCGTGCTCGCCGCGGTGGCCTTCCGCAAGGCGCTCGGCGCGTTCGCCTGGGTCAAGCGGCACTACGCGTGGGTGCTGCGCATCGGCGGCGGCATGATGATCACCATCGGCGTGCTCATGCTGACCGGCGCCTGGGACCGCATCGTGCAGGAGATGCAGGTCTGGTCCACCGGCTTCACCCCTGGGATCTGAGCCAATGACGACGACCGACTCCGGCAAGCGCGACGACGGCGAACTCGACGTCGTCGGCTCGCGGCTGTCCACCGCCCCGCAGGAGGACGCCCTCAACGTCCCCCAGCTCGGGGTGATCGGCTGGGCCCGCTGGTTCTGGCGGCAGCTGACCTCCATGCGGGTCGCGCTGCTGTTGCTGTTCCTGCTGTCGCTCGCGGCGATCCCCGGCTCACTGATCCCGCAGAGCGGGCAGGACGAGACCCGGGTCGCCGACTTCATGAAGCGGCACGACACCCTGGGGCCGGTCTACGAGAAGCTCGGGCTGTTCCACGTCTACAGCTCGGTGTGGTTCTCCGCGATCTACATCCTGCTGTTCGTCTCGCTCATCGGCTGCATCGTGCCCCGCACCTGGCAGTTCGTCGGCCAGCTCCGCGGCCGCCCGCCGGGCGCGCCGAAGCGGCTGACGCGCATGCCCGCCTACGCGACCTGGCGCACCGAGGCCAGCCCGGAGCAGGTCCGCGAGGTCGCGCTGAAGGCGCTGAAGCGGCGCCGGTTCCGCGCGCATGTCGCCGGGGACGCGGTCGCCGCGGAGAAGGGCTACCTCAGGGAGGCCGGCAACCTCGCCTTCCACCTGGCGCTGATCGTGATGCTCATCGCCTTCGCCTGGGGCCAGCTCTACAAGTCCGAGGGCAACAAGCTGATCGTCGAGGGCGACGGGTTCTCCAACGTCCTGCCGCAGTACGACGACTTCAAGTCCGGCAACCTCTTCTCCGCCGACGACCTCAACCCGTTCAGCTTCGACCTCAAGAACTTCCGCGGCACCTACGAGGCCACCGGACCCAACAAGGGCACGCCCCGGATCTACGAGGCGAACGTCGTCTACGCCGTCGGCGCGGACGGCAAGGAGAAGACCACCCGGATCGAGGTCAACAAGCCGCTGGAGATCGACGACTCCAAGGTCTACCTCGTCAGCCACGGCTACGCGCCCGTCATCACCATCAAGGACGGCCGGGGCAAGGTCGTCTTCGAGGACGCGGTGCCGCTGCTGCCGCTGGACTCCAACGTCACCTCCACCGGCGCGATCAAGGTGATGGACGGCTACCGCGACGGCAAGGGCAAGTGGGACCAGCTCGGTATCCAGGCGTTCTTCCTCCCGACCTACGGCGGCAAGGACTCGGCGGTCGTGTCGCAGTTCCCCGCGCTGCTGAACCCGCGGCTCAACCTGACGCCGTACCACGGTGACCTGAGGGTCAACGCGGGCCTCCCGCAGAGCGTGTACCAGCTCGACAAGTCGAAGCTGAAGGCGTTCCGCGACGCCAAGGGCGCACAGGTGCGGGAGAACCTGGAGATCGGCGAGTCCATGACCCTGCCGAACGGGGCGGGCACCATCACGTTCGACGGGGTCAAGGAGTGGGCCGGCTTCCAGGTGACCCAGCAGCCCGGCAGCGGCTGGGCTCTCGGCGGCGCGATCACCGCGATCCTCGGTCTCGCCGGGTCCCTCTTCATCCAGCGCCGCCGGGTGTGGGTCCGCGCGGTAGCCGGGCCCGACGGGGTGACCGTGGTCGAGATGGCCGGCCTCGGCCGCAGCGAGTCCGCGAAGGTGCCGGAGGAGCTGGGCGACCTGGCCGGGGTGATCCACGACGAGGCTCCCACCGCGCCCGACCCGGACGTCGACCCCGACCCGGACCCCGATCCCGACTCCGAACCCCCAGTCGTCACTGCCGAAGGGGCTGAGAAGTGACTCTCGCCGCCGCGACCAACGAGAATCTCGCGAACATCAGCAACACGCTGATCTACTCCGCGATGGCCGTGTACACGCTGGCCTTCTTCGCGTACATCGCCGAATGGCTGTTCGGCAGCCGCAGCAAGGTGGGCCGGACGGCCGCCGCGCTCACCGCCCAGGACGGGGCGGCGAAGAAGACGGCCGCGCCCTCGGTGACCGTGAAGTCGGCCGGGGGCACCTCCGTGCTGGAGCGGCCGAAGGTGGTCGTGCGGGCCGCCGCCGGCGCGCGGGACGTGCCGGACGGGCCGGGCGCCCACGGAGGGGACGAGCAGGGCGACCTCTACGGCCGTATCGCCGTGTCCCTCACGGTGCTGGCGTGGGCCGTCGAGGCCGCCGGTGTGCTCGCGCGGGCGCTGTCGGTGCAGCGGGCGCCGTGGGGCAACATGTACGAGTTCAACATCACCTTCTCCACCGTGGCCGTCGGGGTGTTCCTCGTGCTGCTCGCGCTGAGGAAGAACGTGCGCTGGCTGGGCCTGCCGCTGATCACCACGGTCCTCCTCGATCTCGGTCTCGCCGTCACTGTCTTGTACACCGCCAGCGACCAGTTGGTTCCCGCCCTCCACTCGTACTGGCTGTACATCCACGTCTCCACCGCGATCTTCTGCGGCGCCGTCTTCTACGTGGGCGCGGTCGGCACGATCCTGTACCTGTTCAAGGACTCCTACGAGAGCAAGCTGGCGAGCGGCGGCCGGCCGGGCCGGTTCGCGACCTCCGTCATGGAGCGGCTGCCCGCCTCGTCGTCCCTCGACAAGTTCTCGTACCGCGTCAACGCCGCCGTCTTCCCGCTGTGGACGTTCACGATCATCGCGGGCGCCATCTGGGCGGGCGACGCGTGGGGCCGCTACTGGGGCTGGGACCCCAAGGAGACCTGGTCGTTCATCACCTGGGTCGCCTACGCCGGTTACCTGCACGCCCGCGCCACCGCCGGCTGGAAGGGCCGCAAGGCCGCGTACATCGCGCTCGCCGCCTTCGCCTGCTGGCTGTTCAACTACTACGGCGTCAACATCTTCGTCAGCGGCAAGCACTCCTACGCGGGCGTCTGACCGCAGGGGGCCTCGCCGGCCTCTCCCGTACAACTTCATCCGCCGAAGGCCGGTCTCCTGTGACGTGGGTCACGGGAACCGGCCTTCGGCGTACGGACAGGGGGAGGACGTGGAGACGAATCAGGGGGACCGGAGCGCGTTGCGCGCCCGGATCAGGGACGGGGACGCGGAGGCCTTCGGCGAGGTCTTCGACGCGTACGCGCGTTCCGTGTACAACCATGCCTTCCGGCTGACGGGGGACTGGTCGACGGCCGAGGACATCGTGTCGCTGACCTTCCTGGAGGCGTGGCGGCTGCGGGACCGGCTGGACCGGGAGGGCGGTTCGCCGCGCCCGTGGCTGCTCGGCATCGCCACCAACGTGACCCGCAACAGCCGCCGCACCGCGCGGCGGCACGCCGCGGCCGTGGCGCGGCTCCCGAGGCCCGAGTCGGTGCGGGACTTCGCCGACGACGTGGCCGGGAAGCTCGACGACACGGCGTACCTGCGGGCGGTGCGCACGGCGGTGGACCGGCTGCGGCGGCCCGAGCGCGAGGTGCTCGCGCTGTGCGCCTGGGGCGGCCTCGACTACGCCGCCGCGGCCGAGGCGCTCGGCGTCCCCGTGGGCACCGTCCGCTCCCGGCTCTCCCGCGCCCGCGCGAAGCTCGCCGCGGCGCTCGCCGGGGAACCCGCCGCCGGGCGCGGACAGACACAAGGCGGCCGCACACCCGTGGCCGGGCCCATCCAGGAGGGGAACCAGTGAACGAGAACCCGTCCCCCCACGACATCCCGTCCCCACCGGACGCCTCGCCCTCGCCGGACACGGCGGCTTCCCCCGAGGTTCCGGTCGCTGTGGAGCGGGAGTTGCCGCCGGGCCGTCACCGTGTCCTGAGGGAGCATCTGATGCGGGAGATCGAGAACCGTACCGAGAGCGCGGACACGTCGCGTCCGGTGGCCGTACGGCCACTGTGGCGGCGGCCCGCCTTCGCCGCGCCCGCCGTGGCCGCCGCCCTGACCGTCGCCGTGGTCGTCGGCTCCGCGGTGATCGCCGAGCCCCCGGCGCCCAGTGTGCTCAAGAAGGGGAACGAGTGGGGCGGCTCCCTCAGCGACCGGAGGGCCGCCGAGGTGCTGGAGCGGGCCGCCGAGGCGGTCGGGAAGCGGAAGCCGCCCGCGATCGAGGACGACCAGTTCGTCTACATCAAGCAGGAGGACTACCACTGGAAGATGGACGAGGACTTCATGGGTTCCGACTGCCCCAGCACCCTGGAGGGGCATCCGTTCGGGACCCGGGAGTTCTGGAGGTCGGTCGACGGCAAGCACGTCGGGCTGGCCCGTGAAGAGGAGTTCGGGGAGATCGTCAAGCGCCGTCTTCCCGTGCAGCCGCGCACGAAGGGCTTCATCACCTCCTACCGGCAGGCCGAGGACGAACTGCCCGACGAGGTCGAGGGGATGTACCGGTACCTGTACGGGGCGAAGGCCGGCAAGGAGCCGAAGGCCGGCGACAAGCGCGCCGACCGGAAGGCGTTCGAGAAGGGCGCCGAGCTGCTGGCCGGGCAGTTGCTGCCGCCGAAGGTGGAGGTCGCGCTGTACCGGGCGCTGGCCCGGATCCCCGGGCTGACCGTGTACGAGCGGGCGCGGGACACGGTGGGCCGCTCGGGCGTGTCCGTCGGGATCGCGGGGCGTTTCAACGACTTCGGGCAGGGCCGGTCCCGCTACGAACTTCTCTTCGACGAGCGGACGTCGGCGTTCCTGGCGTTCAACTCGGTCAACCTCGACGCGCTGGACGAGGAGTGCGAGTCGCTGCGGGTGGGGGACGTGGTGTCGTCGGAGGCGATTCTGAAGCGGGGGGTGGTGGACCGGGCGGGGGAGCGGCCGTGAGGGGCGCTTAATGACTCGGGGGTGCGCGTGCTTTTGGCGGGTCGGGTGAGTGGGGGCTGATCGCGCAGTTCCCCGCGCCCCTGGAAAAGCAGGGGCCTGCGGCCCCGTGCTTTTCCAGATGAAGGGCGGGCCGCAGGCCCGACCCTTCAGGGGCGCGGGGAACCGCGCGAGAAACCACAGCGCACCCGCACCCGCCAAAAGCACGCGCACCCCCACCCCACTAGGCGCCCGGCGGCCTCACTGCGGCAGCGACACCAGCAGCGCCCGCGACGACGGCGCCCGCCCCGGCACCCAGTCGCTCGTCCGTGTCGCGTGCCGCAGCGCCGGGTGGTCCCGCCCCCGCAACCCCGCGTAGAACACGGCCCGGTCTGCTATCCCGGCCGCCCGGTCCCGCAGCACCGACTCCATCACCCTCAGCCCCGCCGTCTCCTGCACGTTGTCTATGAGGATCACCGGCCGCCCGCCCCCGGCCCCCGCGTCCCCCAGGTCCGCCAGCAACGCCCGAACGAGATGCCGCTCGGCGTGCGCCCGCGCGTCCCCGCCCGCCCGGAAGTGCCGGGACAGCAGGACCAGCCCCAGCTTCGGATTGCCGGCCGCGTACGGGTAGTCCCGGTACCAGACCGCACCCCTGCGCAGCCGCCGGTACGACGACGACATGCCCTCCGTGAACGCCTCCAGCGCCGCCTCGACGATCGCCTCCACCACCGGGCCCGTCCCCGACGTCGACACCGACGACACGAGCCGTGCGACCACCTTGCCCGTCCACCGGCCCGCCGGTCTCCCCAGCAGCCCGCCCGTGCCGCTCAGCAGCAGCGCCCGTTCGGCCTCCTCCCTCAGCCTCGGCGCCTCCCGATCGCTCCACCCGCCGGCCGCGACGGCGAGCAGACCGCACGCCAGCCGGGGGAACGCGACGCGCCCCGCCCCGGCCACCGGTGCGGTGAGCTGCTCCGCGATCGTCGACAGCGCCTCGTAGACGGGCGACCACGACTCCGCCGGGCGACCCGGCGGTGGCCGCTCGAACCGTGTTTCCTCGCCGTCCATCAACGCGACGGGGGTACGGCCCTCGTACGCGTCCCGTAGCTCCCGCAGTGCCGTGCTCTTGCCCGGGCCCCGGGCGTCGGCCAGCACCACGAACGGCTCATCCTTCGCGTGCGTCATAGCAGCGTGGGTATCAAGAGCCGAGGCACGAGGGGCAGTTGTTACGGACTAGGGGGCAGGTTGTCCGTTCGTACTACGAGAATGTCGGAACGGCGTCCACGAAGTGCGCCCAGGCGGACCGGTTGATGACCAGTACGGGCCCGTCAGGGTTCTTGCTGTCGCGGACGGGGACGACGCCGGGGATACCGGGGGCCACCTCGACGCAGTCGCCGCCGTTGTCGCCGCTGTGGCTGCTCTTGATCCAGATCGCCGCGCTCAGCTCGTAGCTGTCCATGCTGCTCGTACCCCTCCATCACGTCGCTGATCAGGGCGGCGGAATCGTGGGCTGACAGGATGTCTGCCCTGAGCACATCATAGGTCCGGCTATAACGGGCGTAAGCGGCTGGTTCGTTGGTGAAATGGCTGCGATCCAGCGACTCCGAGTAGACCCATCGCTCCTCGGGCAGCTCGATCAGCGACATGGACTGTCTGGGGCGGACAGCCCCGAAGTGGCTGGCAGGAGCCACCTGGATACGGATGTTGGGACGCTGCCCGACGCTCAGCAAGTGCGCGCACTGGTCACGCATGACCTCCGGGCTCCCCACTCCGGTGCGGAGGCAGCTCTCGTCCAGTACGGCGACGTACAGCGGGCCGTCGTCGGAGAGGAAGCGCGGCTGTCGACTCAACCGGGCGCGGACGCGCTCCTCCACTTCGTCGCCGGTCGCGGAGCGCGAGAACAGCGCGCGAGCGTAATCCGCCGTCTGCAACAAACCCGGCACCACCTGCTCCTGGTACTGCCGCAGCCCGACCGCCACCGCCTCCATCTCCACCCGCCGCTCGAACCAATCCGGATGCTGGACGGCCGGGTACCAGTCGATCTTGCCCCACATGCGGGTCAACACCCCGCCCGTGTCCAGTACTTCGTCGCACCGCTTCGCGAACTGGTCGCTCGGGACCCTCGTGCCCGCCTCGATCTTCGCCACCTGCGACCGGTCGCACGGGATCTCCCTCGCCAACGCCTCCTGTGTCAGCAGCGCCGCCTCGCGGTAGTGCCGGAGCACCTCGCCGAACAGGGCCGCGCTCCCCGCCCCTCCCGCCCCGTCCGCGTTCCGCCTCGTCACCGCGTCCCCCTCGTGCTCCTGGCGTGGCAAAGGCCCAGTGCCACACGTCCCGCGTTGATTGCCACCGTTCCCCTCGGCGACGCTGTGTACACCCAGAGTTACCGACAGGGCTGTGGAGTGCATGTGGAACCAGAGGGACAGCTTGTCTACGACCCGATGACGCGGCGGGTCGGCGAGTACCGGGACAAGGTCGGCCCGTACGCGCTGTTGCGACCGGTCGGCGGCGGCCGGGAGTGGGAGGCGGACCCGGCGGCCTTGCGGCCGGCGACGCAGGCGGAGCGGATCGGCGCGCAGGTACGCGCGGCGAACCGGCGTACGAAGAGGAGGGTGTGAGGGTGCGTCGGCGAGACGAGGGCGAACCGGGCCGCCCACCCGTTCCGGTCCCCGGCTGCGCCGCGTGCGCGGAGCTGGCGGCGCGGCGGGACGAGGCCCGGGCCCGGTACGACGGGAGCGCGGAGACGGACGCGAACGTCCTGCTCCGGCACCACCAGCGGCGCGACCACGGCGGAGGCGTCCGGGGGCGCCGGGTCTTCCGGTACGTGCCGTACGTCCTCGCGCAGGACCCGACGGCCGAACCGGAGTACGAGGCGCGGTGCGTGTCGGGCGACGAGACGGAGTGCGGCGCCGGGTCGGGCGTGCGGAGCGGCCCGGCGGACGTGGAGGAGTGGCTGCGGGGGCACACGCAGGAGACCGGGCATCGGCGCTACCGGCGCACCTTCGGCGACTACGCGGTGTTCGAGGCGCAGGAGGACGTGTCCCGCGAGAGGACGACGCCCTGACCTGCTCCCGGTGCCGTCACGCCGAGGGGCGTCCTCACGCCATCGCGTCGCGTACGGCGGTCAGGATGTCCTCCGTGTCGGCGCCCAGCGCCCGCGCGGCCGACGTGAAGTCTCGGGCGAGGGTGGTGAGCTGGTCGGCGTCGTGGGTGCGCGGGCCGGTCGGGAGGGCGGCGACCCGGGTGCCCGCGCCCCGGCGGGTGCGGATCAGCTCGCCGGCCTCCAGCTCGCGGTAGGCGCGGGCGACCGTGCCCGGCGCGAGGCCGAGGTCGGCGGCGAGCTGGCGTACGGTCGGCAGCCGTTCGCCCTCGACCAGCCGGCCGGTGCGGATCAGCGCGGCCAACTGCGCGCGGATCTGCTCGTACGGCGGTACCTGGCTGGTGGTGTCGACGCGGACGGCGTGATCGGTCATCGGCGGAGCGTCCCCTCGGCGGCGCGCTCGTCGTCGAGGTCCGCCATGTCATCGAGGTCCGCCGCGTCGTCGAAGGCCGCCGTGTCGTCGAGGGGCTTCTCGTCCTCGACCGCCCTCGGGGCCACCACGGTGACCAGGGACCAGACGACGGTGAACAGGTTCAGCAGGGCCAGGGGGTAGAACACCCAGAAGGTGAGCGCGCCCACCACCCCCGCGCAGCCCGTCTCGGTCAGCGCGACGGAGATCATCAGCACGGCGTACAGCTGCTGGCTCGACACCAGCAGGCCCCACGCCCCGGTGACCGCCCACGCGCGGTCGCGGCGCTGCTGGTCCCCGCCCGGCCCGTGGGCGATGCGGCGCAGCGCCCAGGCGCAGGTGGGGGTGGCTATGGCGAGCGCGCCGAACATGGGGAGGCTGTAGTACAGGCCGGGCCACGGGCCGAGGCTCGCGCGCATCCCGTTGCAGGTGATGTGGACGACCTTCCCCGTGCTGAGGGCGCGGTCGGGGTCCACGGAGGCGGTGGCGGCGGCGATCACCAGCAGCGCCACGAGGGAGACCCCCTGGAGGGCGATCAGGGGGCCCATGTGCGGTGGCACATGGTCTCTGACCAGGCGCGGCGCGAGACTCGCGGTCCGTACCGCCTCCTGCGGGCGCAGGGTCAGGGCATCGGCGAGCAGGACGCCGGCCACCGCGCACAGGCCGAACGCGGTGATGCAGAACACCACGCGCTGCTCGAACTCCACGTCTCCGTCTCCCAGCGTGGAGACCGCCTGCGCCACGACCACGCCGACGGCCAGCCCGGACCAGCGGGCGACATGATCGGCGTGTTCGAGCAGCCGGTACGGGAGCGGGGCGCTGTCGAGCATGTGGAGATCCCCCCGGATCGTCTTGTACCAAGTTGTGGATACAAGATGGCCCGACCGGGACGTTGTGTCAAACGCTCGATACAAGTGGGTGTCGAGGAGGAGTCTCCAACCGCTTTCCGCCGCCGCGCTGACCGTCAGCCCACGGTGATCGCGTCGAGCTTCTCCCGCAGGTAGACGTGCGAGTCGACCGGCGGGTACGCGACCCGCCCGACCGGGGCGGGCACCGACTCGACGACCGTGCCCGGTGTGCACTCGCCGAAGTAGACCAGCGACATCAGCTCCTCGGCCGGCTCGTCGGCCGGCGGCGGCAGCACGCGGTGTCGTCCGGAGCGCCAGCGGTCACCGGTCCACCGGGCCATCAGGTCACCGATGTTGATGGTGAAGGCCGCCGGGTCGTACGGTGCGTCCTCCCAGCCGCCGTCGTCCGTGTACACCTGGAGCCCGCCCTTGCCCGCCTGCCGGTCGAGGATCGTGACCGTGCCGAAGTCGGTGTGCGGGCCGATACGGAACTGGCCGGGAGCGGGGTCGCCGAGGACGTCCCGGCCCGGGTACCAGTTGATGTTGAAGCCGTAGGTCGGGTGGCTCATGTGCCGGGCGAAGAAGTCCCGTTCGAGGCCGAGCGCGTCGCCGAGCAGGGTGAGCAGATGCCGCTCCAGCTCACCCATCCGGGCCAGGTACTCCTCGCAGAGCGGCCGCAGCTCCGGCACCTCGGCCGGCCAGACGTTCGGCTGGTACCACTCCGCGTTGACCACCGGGTCCTCGAACGGCTCGTGCGTCGCGAACGTCAGCGACTCCTTCAGGTCCGGCGGGGTCTCGGTCCCCTCCGCGTAGCCGTTCGCCTCGGCCCCCGGCCCCAGCCACCCCCTCCCGCCGACCTTCACCTCGTACGCCCGCTTGCGTTCCGCGGGCAGCGTGAAGAAGGCCCGCGCCGCCTCCCGCACGCGCGTCCGGAGCGCCGGGTCCACGCCGTGCCCGGTCACCAGGAGGAACCCGGCGGTCTGGAGCGCCTCGTCGACGGTGCGCGCGATCCGGGCCCGGTCCTCCTCGTCACCGTCGAACCAGGGGGCCAGGTCGATGGTCGGCACGCGGGGGCTGCCGGGGCCACGGGGGCTGCTGGGGGTACCGGGGCTGCTGGGACTACTCACCGATGTCCTCGTTCCATAGAGCCGGGTTCTTCTCGATGAAGTCACGCATCAGGGCCACGCACTCCGCGTCGTCGAGGACCACGATCTCCACGCCGTGCTCCGCGAGCCAGTCGTGACCTCCGTGGAAGGTGACGGCCTCGCCGATCACCACCCGCGAGATGCCGAACTGCCGTACCAGACCGGAGCAGTACCAGCACGGCGACAGCGTCGTCACCATCGTCGTACCGCGATACGTCCGCTGCCGGCCGGCCGCACGGAACGCGGCCGTCTCCGCGTGCGTGGACGGGTCGCCGTCCTGGACCCGGCGGTTGTGCCCCCGCCCGAGGACGGTGCCGTCCGGGCCGTAGAGCGCCGCGCCGATCGGGATGCCGCCCTCGGCGAGACCGGCCCGCGCCTCCGCCACGGCGGTGGCCAGCCACGCCCGTGCCGTCGTTTCGTCAGCCATGGGCTCACTCTGCCCCGGAACGGGCGGGCCCACGTATGCGGAGGCCACGTATACGGAGGGGGATCACGGCGGGAGCAGGGTGCCCAGGGGACCGAGGTCGAGGTTCAGGTCGTCCAGGGTGAGGCCGTACCGGTCACAGAGTTCCTCCATGCGGTCGTGCAGGACCATCAGGGTCATCCCGAGGCGCTCCTCCTGCTCCTCGGTCAGCCCACCCTGGTCGACGCGGTGGAGGGCCTGGCGCTCCATCAGCTGGCGCAGCAGTTCGACGATGGTCAGCACGAGCTTGACGAGGTCCCGCTCCACGGTGTCCGGATCGGTCCGCAGCCGGTGGGCGACCGCCCCGCCGCGGGAGAGCGGTGGCGGGGCGATCTCCTCCGGCCGGGCGGGCAGCACCGAGAACGCGCGCCGCGCGGCCTCCGCCACCTCCCGCAGCCGGTCGATGGGCGGTCCCTCAGAGGGCATCGGCACCATGACCGCGCCCTTCCGTGTACGCCGGGTCCGAGCGGGTCGGGTACGTGTGCGCCGGGTCTGTGCGCGCCGGGCCCGTGCGCGCCGGGTCCGCGTTCGTGGCGGGCGGCAGGATCGGGGCCCACTGCTCCTCCATCTGCTCGCGGACGGCGACGATCACCGCGCGCAGCGAGATCCGCACCAGGTCGATGTCCGCGATGCTCAGCACGACGTCGCCGGTCAGCACGACACCCCCGCTCAGCAGCCGGTCGAGCAGATCGATCAGCGCGACCTGGCGTCCGCTGAGGGGGCGGTCGTACTCGTCGTCGTACGCGGCGGGCGCGTCGTACGCACTCATCGGTGCCGGTCCTCGTCCCGCTCGTCGTCGTCCCGCTCGTCGTCGGGCCGCGTGGCGGGCGCCTTGCGCCGCTTGGGGCGCGCCTCATCCGGACGGCCCTCCGCCCGGCGGGGTGCGGCGCGGGCCTTGCGTTCGGGATCGCGGGCCCTGCGTTCGGGCTCGGCGGCGCGGCGACGCTCCGACGACGACGAGTCGCTCGGGGGCAGCTCCGCCGGGGCCTCCTCCAGGCGGCCCCGGAGTTCCCTGACCTCCTCGCGGAGGCGTTCGTTCTGCTCCTCCAGGGAGCGGCGCCCGTCGGAGCGGGACGCGCGCGACGAGAGGGCGGGGTCGTGCTCCCACCAGTCGATGCCGATCTCCTTGGCCTTGTCGACCGACGCGACCAGCAGACGCAGCTTGATCGTGAGCAGCTCGATGTCGAGCAGGTTCACCTTGATGTCGCCGACGATGACGATGCCCTTGTCGAGGACCCGTTCGAGGATGTCGGCGAGGTTCGCGCTGGACCCCTGGCCGCCGCCGTACGGGGTGAAGGCCCGCGACGGGGTCTGGGCGGGGGAGTCGGCGGGCCGGCTCACGACGCGCTCGACCTCGCTTCCTCTTCCGGCTCCTCGTCCGCGTCGTCGTCCTCCTCCTCGTCTACGTACTCGTCGTCCGGCTCCTGGTCCTCGTCCGCCTCGTCATCCGGCTCCTGGTCCTCGTCCGCCTCGTCATCCGGCTCCTGGTCCTCGTCCGCCTCGTCGTCCGCTTCGCCCTCTTCGTCGTCGTCCTCTTCTTCGGCCCGGCCCTCTTCGGCACCGTCCTCCTCGTCCTCGTCCTCGTCCCGTGCCTCCGTGTCCTGGTCCTCGTCGTCCTCTTCCTGCTCGTCCTCGTCCTCTTCCTCGTCCTTCTCGTCCCGCGGTTCCCCGTCCTCGTCCTCGTCCTCGGGCTCGTCCTTCTCGTCCCGCGGTTCCGTGTCCTCGTCCTCGGGCTCGTCCGTGTCCTCGGGCCCCTCGTCGTCCTGGTCGTCCGCGTCGGTGTCGTCGGCGTCGGTGGCCTCGGTGTCTTCCCTTTCTTCCGTGTCCTCGGCGTTCCGGGCGTCCTCGGCGTCCTGGGCGTCCTCGTGCGATTCGGTGACCTCGCCGTCGTGGATCTCGCCGCGCCAGCCGCCCGTGGCCTCGCCGCGCATCATCACGAACGTGCGGTACAGCTTGAGGTCGAGGCGGGCGCGGCGGCCCTGGGCCCTGAACAGACCGCCGGTCCGCTCGAACAGCCCCTTGGGGGAGTACTCGATGACGAGCAGTACCTTGGTGAGGTTCTCGCCGAGCGGGTGGAAGGTGACGACGCCCTTGGTCGTGGCCTTCTCGCCCTCGGAGGTCCAGGCGATGCGCTGGTCGGGCACCTGTTCCGTGATGTTGCCGCGCCAGCGCCGCTTCGACTTGGCGACCTTCACCTGCCACTGCGTCGTGGTGTCGTCCTGCTGATCGACGGCGACGACGCCCTTGGCGAACCGGCTGAACTCCTGGAACTGCGTCCACTGGTCGTACGCCTCGCGCACCGGTACACCCACGTCGATGTCCTCGATGATGGTGTGCCCGCGGCCGGTGCCGCCCTCGGGCTGCTTGCCGTGCTTCTTGCCGGCGGCGGAGTCCTTGGCCTTCCCCGCCGCGTCCTTCGCCTTCCCGGCCACGTCCATGGCCTTGCCGCCCGCGCCCTTCGCCTTGTCCATGAGCGCGTCCTTGGCGTGGGACGCGGTCGAGGCCAGGCCGTCCGTCAGGTGGCCCTCGCCGATCCGGCGGGCGCCCTCGCCGATCTTCTGGCCCGCGCCTTCGAGCATCACGGCCAGCCGCGCCTCGATGTACTCCTCCAGCTCCTCCTTCAGCCGGGTCGTACCGGGGTTGTGCAGCGCCTCGTCCCGTGCCCTGCTGAGGGTGCCGGCACCGCCTTTCGCTCCCTTGCCCTCAGCCATCGTCGTGCCTCCTCGACCTGGATCCGCTCCCGCTCTTGGTGCGGCCCGCGGAAGCGGTCTGCTTCTTCGCGCGCGACGCCGCGCTCCGGCGCTGCGATCCGCCGCCGCTCCGGCTCCCCTTCGCCGCGGGCCGGCCCTTCCCGCCGTCCTCGCCGTCCCCGCCGCTCTCGGCGTCCGGCTCGTCCTGTTCGTTGTGGTCGTCCGGCTCGTCCTGCTGGTCGTCCTGCTGGTCGTCCGGTTCGGTCCGCTCCTCGTCGCCCTTCGGCTCGCCGTCGTCCGGGTGGGCCCGCTCGCGGAGCCCCTCGGTGCGTTCGTGAAGGGCGCCGGCCAGGCTGTCCGCCTTCGCCGTCAGCACGTGGGTCGCCGCCGCCTTGCCCGCCTCCGTCAGTTCCCCGCGCACCTGCTGGGTGACGTTGCTGAGGAAGGGGGAGTCGAGCAGGCCGGCGAGCTGCCCCGGCCTGGCCTTGGCGCCGGCCAGCAGCGCCCCGGCGCCGAGCGCGAGCTTCGCCTTCTTCGTCCGGCCGAGGAGGTAGCCCCCCAGGACGGCCGCGCCGATCGTCGCGTTCTTCATGATCCTGTCTTCTTTCCGTACCCACGCGCGTCACGGACCGGGACCCGTCCCCTGCTGGGCCCGGTAGGCGCTGATCTCCTGCAACCGGCGCAGCAACTCGTCCTCGCGCCGCGTGGCCGCCTCCTCGTCGATGCGTCCCTCGCTCCGCGCCCGCTCCAGGTTCACCAACTCCTCCTGGATCGGGGCGGGGTCGTAGTACTCCTCCTCGGCGGTCTGCCGCACCTTGTCCAGCACCCAGCCGATGCCGCGCACGGGGGCGAACGGCAACGTCACGATCGTTCCGACCAGTCCCACGTCCTCGCCTCCTCGGAGCGCGGTGGTCATACGAAGCTGTACGGCGGCAGAGGGCCGCGCAGCCGGAGTTCGACGCCCTCTCCCAGGCGCTCGGCCAGTTCCCCGCCGGCGCGGGTGAACTCCTCGGACCGGGCGTCCTCCACCAGGAAGGAGGCGTTCACGAAGTACTGCTGGGACGGCGGAGCGACCTGCTCGGAGACGACCAGCGGACGCAGGGCGGCGAGAACCTCCTCGGCGAGCGCCGCGTTCCGGTTCTGCACCTCCTGGGCCACGAGTTCGCCGAGGGCCAGCCGGTCCTCGTACGTGCCGCCGCCGTCGCGGATCGATGCGTTCAGCGTCCGGGCCTGCTCGGAGTCGGTGAGGATCGCGCGCAGCAGGACATCCTCGTCCGTGACCCCCTTCACGTTGAACTCAGCGGTGCCCGACAGCTCGTCCAGCCGCTGGGAGAAGGCCTCGGCCCGCTCGTCCAGCAAGGCGCGTACGGAATCCTCGTCCGGGGCGACGAAACCGAAGCTCAGCGGCAGGATGGCCCCGCCGGCCCAGAGGTTCTCCTGGACGTCGTGGTGCGCCTCCAGGTCCCGGCGGGCGACCGCGAGATCGGCCGGGGCCTCGCTGACGACGGCGCTCAGGGAGCCGCTGGTCACCGCGTGGAGATCGCCGCCGTCCTCCCCGACGCCGTGGACGTCGTCGAGGTCCAGAGGGTGCTCCGACTTGGTGATGGCGTAGACGTACACGGACATCGGCTCGCCTCACTCCTCGTCGTCGTGCCTCGAGGAGCGGCGGCTCGCACCGCGTTCGGAACGCACCCGCTGCTTCTCGCGCCCGGACTCGCGGTCCTCGCGCCCCTTCTGGAGGGACTCGGTGACGGCCTCGACCGCGCCCGACAGCGCCCCCTTGCTCTTGCCTCGTGCGCCCGCCTCGGTGGCCTCGCCGACCATGTCCGTCAGTTGCGCGGGGGCCTTGCGCCCCGATTCCAGATCCAGGCGGTTGCACGCCTCCGCGAAGCGCAGATAGGTGTCGACACTTGCCACGACCACGCGGGCGTCGATCTTGAGTATCTCGATGCCGACCAGGGAGACCCGTGCGAACGCGTCGATGACGAGGCCCCTGTCCAGGACCAGTTCCAGCACGTCGTAGAGGTTTCCCGAGCCGCCACCCCCGCCTCCGCGGGAGGCGAGCGCACCCTCGCCCTGCGGCACCACAGTCACGATGTGATCCCTTCCGGGCACGGGAGTCCGTGCGCGGCGGCGGTCGCCTCAGCGACCGCCGCTCCGGTCGATCTGCGCGCGGGTGTACCGGCGTCCGCGTTCGTACGCCAGCAGCTTGCCCGCCGGGTCCAGGACCACCTGGTAGCTCGCCATCACGCTGCTCGTCTGCGGGACGCGCTCCAGCTCCTCGACCTCGACCTCGGCCTCCCAGCCCTGTTCTGTCGGTTTGAGCGAGGAAACGGACTCCGGAACGCGTCCCAGCACCTCGGCGAGCTGCTCGAGCGCGCTCCGAATGGCCTCGGGCGCGGAGAGACGCTCCTCAGCGGGCTCCTGCCGCGACGAGGACCGGTCCTTCTCCGACTCATGGCCGTTCGTGGCTCTCACCTTCTCTCCTCATCTCGCCGTGTGCCCGAAAAAAGCATGCATAACACTTTTGAGGCAATTGGTCCGGGAAAACGTGGATCGGGCGGTGCGGGGAGGGCGGGGGAACGGGGTGCGGGTGGTTCGGCCGGGTGCGGGTGCGCGGGGGCTTGTCGCGCAGTTCCCCGCGCCCCTGAAAAGCGACCGGGGCTGCGCCCCGTGCTTCTCATGGGGAGGGCGGGCCGCAGGCCCGTTCCTCCAGGGGCGCGGGGAACCGCGCGAGAAACCACGACGCACCCGCACCCGCCGACGAACCGCGCACCCCCGAGCATCAGGCGCCGGAGCCCTACTCCTCGCCGTCCTTCTCGCGCTTCTCCCTCTCCTGCCGCTTCAGTTCCTCCTCGCGGCGCCGCAGATCCGCCTCCCAGCTCTTGAGGAGCGACTCGTCCTTCTTGTTCTCCTCGGAGAGCGACTTCAGGAACTCGGGATTGTCGTCGGGGGCGACGTACTGCGCGCGGTGGTTGCGGTGCCACTGGGAGGGCGTGCGCCCGTTCGCGGGGACGTCGCGCAGCTTGCCCGCGGCGAGCCACGCGATCGGCCCGACGATCCAGAAGAGCAGGATGATGAACACCCAGGCGATCTTGGGCAGGTGCTTCGCCTCGTCCTCGGGGGTGTTGAGGCAGTCGATGAACGCGTAGATGGTCAGCGCCAACGGCACGAGGTACATCAACACCCTGAGCATGGAACGCCCCCTGGAAAGCGGTGGTGGGCCCGTCCGCCGGACCCGGTGGTGACCGGCGGGGCCGTGCGGCGCCGACCCTGTGCGGCGGAAAGCCATGACCTTACGCCGGGCCCCGTGACGGGGTCAGGGTAGCCCCTCGGGGATACTGGACCGCATGGCTTACGACGATCTTCGCTCCCTGCTCCGCGCCCTGGAGCGCGAGGGCGATCTCAAGCGGATCAAGGCCGAGGTCGACCCGTATCTGGAGGTCGGGGAGATCGTCGACCGGGTCAACAAGGCCGGCGGTCCCGCCCTCCTCTTCGAGAACGTCCGCGGGTCGAGCATGCCGCTCGCGATGAACGTGTTCGGGACCGACCGCCGCCTGTTGAAGGCCCTCGGCCTGAAGTCGTACGGCGAGATCAGCGAGAAGATCGGCGGGCTGCTCAAGCCGGAGCTGCCGCAGGGCTTCGTGGGCGTGCGCGAGGCGTTCGGGAAGCTCGGCGCGATGGTTCACGTTCCGCCGAAGAAGGTGAAGGCGGACAGCGCCCCCGTGCAGGAGGTCGTCCTCCAGGGCGACGACGTGGACCTGGACCAGCTGCCCGCGCTGTTCACCTGGCCCAAGGACGGCGGCTCCTTCTTCAACCTCGGGCTCACCCACACCAAGCACCCCGAGACCGGCGTCCGCAACCTCGGCCTGTACCGCCTCCAGCGCCACGACAAGCGCACCATCGGCATGCACTGGCAGATCCACAAGGACAGCCGCAACCACTACCAGGTGGCCGCCAAGCGCGGTGAGCGGCTGCCGGTCGCCATCGCCTTCGGCTGCCCGCCCGCCGTGACGTACGCCTCCACGGCACCGCTGCCCGGCGACATCGACGAGTACCTGTTCGCCGGGTTCGTCGCGGGCAAGCGGATCGAGATGGTCGACTGCAAGACGGTGCCGCTCCAGGTACCGGCCAACGCCGAGGTCGTCATCGAGGGCTGGCTGGAGCCCGGCGAGATGCTCCCCGAGGGCCCCTTCGGCGACCACACCGGCTTCTACACCCCGCAGGAGCCGTTCCCCGCGCTGAAGATCGACTGCGTGACGATGCGGAAGCGCCCGCTGCTCCAGTCGATCGTCGTCGGCCGTCCCCCGACGGAGGACGGACCGCTGGGGCGTGCGACGGAACGCTTCTTCCTCCCTCTCCTCAAGATCATCGTCCCGGACATCGTGGACTATCACCTCCCCGAGTCCGGCGGCTTCCACAACTGCGCGATCGTCTCGATCGAGAAGAAGTACCCGAAGCACGCGCAGAAGGTCATGCACGCCATCTGGGGCGCCCACATGATGTCCCTGACGAAGCTGATCGTGGTCGTCGACTCCGACTGCGACGTCCACGACCTCCACGAGGTCGCCTGGCGGGCCCTCGGCAACACGGACTACGCCCGCGACCTCACCGTCGTCGAAGGCCCGGTGGACCACCTCGACCACGCCTCCTACCAGCAGTTCTGGGGCGGCAAGGCCGGCATCGACGCGACGAAGAAGTGGATCGAGGAGGGCTACACGCGGGACGGGGGCTGGCCGGACATGGTCGAGTCGGACCCGGCCACGGCGGCGCTCGTCGACCGCCGCTGGAAGGAGTACGGCCTGTGACCAGCGCCTCCGCCGCGATCCCCCAGCCGGGCCGGACCAAGGCCTTCCTGCGCCTGGTGATGATCGAGCACTCGATCTTCGCGCTCCCGTTCGCGTACATCGCCGCGCTCACGGCGATGTTCCAGCTGGACGGCAACATCCACTGGGTACGGCTGCTGCTGGTCACCGTCTGCATGGTCGGGCTGCGCACGTTCGCGATGGCGGTCAACCGGATCATCGACCGCGAGATCGACGCGCGGAACCCGCGCACCGCGCACCGTGAGCTGGTGACCGGCGCGATGTCCGTGAAGCACGCCTGGACCGGCGCCCTGATCGCGCTGGTGATCTTCCTGGGCGCGGCGGCGCTGCTGAACCCGCTCTGCCTGGCGCTCGCCCCCGTCGCCGTGATCCCGATGGTGGTCTACCCCTACGGCAAACGCTTCACGAACTACCCCCAGGCCATCCTGGGCCTCGCCCAGGCGATGGGCCCCGTCGGCGGCTGGCTCGCGATCACCGGCGAGTGGTCCTGGGAGGCGGTGATCCTGGGCCTGGCCGTCGGCATCTGGATCGGCGGCTTCGACCTCATCTACGCCTGCCAGGACGTCGACTCCGACCGCGACACCGGCGTCCTGTCGGTCCCGGCCCGCTTCGGCATCCCGGCGGCGGTGTGGGCGGCCCGGGTGTGCCACGCCCTGACGACGGGGTTGTTCGTCTGGTACGCGCTGGCGACGGACGCGGGCGCGTTCCTGTGGCTGGGCCTCGCGATCGTCGCGGGCGCCTTCGTCTACGAGCACACGATCGTGCGCCCGCACGACCTGTCGCGGCTGAACCGCGCGTTCTTCTCCGTCAACGGCTTCATCGGCATCGCCCTGTTCGTGTGCGCGCTGCTCGATCTTCTGGTGCGGGGTCTGACTCCCTGAATACGGTGCGGCCCATCACCGAGGCCAGAAACCCAGGGAGGCCGGCGTGACTCTCGGGCACCGACCGCCTGCACTCGCAGCTCAGCCGGTTCGAGGACATGTTCCCCGGCTACCGCATGGAGATCGTCGAGGGCAGCATCACCAGCGATGTCGCCTTCCCCTTCGACGAGGAGAACGAGTTCTGCCCGGACCTGGCCGTCATTCCCGCGGTGGAGGTCGAGCAGAACGAGGGAGCGTACTCACCCGACCTCGTCGAAGTCGTCGTCGAGGTCGTGTCCCAGGGCAGCATCCGCCGCGACTACGAACTCAAGCCACGTTGGTACGCCCCTCGCGGTATCGCCAACTATCTGATCCTGGACCCGCTCAAAGGCCACTGCGTCACGATGTGGAACCCCGGCCCCGACGGCTACCGGGGGCGCGACACGATTCCCTACGGCCCCGACGTCACCGGCGACTCGCCGCTGGGCAAACTCACGATCGCCACCGGCCGCCTCACCGTGGACCCGAAGGCGCCCCCTACGCGGTGAGCGCCCCGCGGGACTGACGGCGCCGGAACAGGAACGCCGCCACCACCCCCGTCACCAATCCGATCAGGTGGCCCTGCCAACTGATCCCGGTCTCGGTGGGGGCGATACCACCCAGGATCGCGCCGCCCCAGATCGCGGCCACCAGCACCCCCGCCGCCACCCCCAGCAGCCGGCGCTCGACGAAGCCGCTGACGACGAGGAAGCCGAAGAGGCCGAAGACGACGCCGGAGGCGCCCGCCGTGTTGGTGTTGTCCGGGGATATCAGCCAGACGCCCAGACCGTCGGCCACGATGATCAGCGCGCAGACCGCGAGGAACCGGCGCAGCCCGCCCAGCGCCGCGAGGAAGCCGAGCACCAGCAGCGGCACGCTGTTGGCCGCGACATGGCCGAAGCCGAAGTGGATGAAGGACGCGGGCACGACGTCGACCAGCTCGGGCACCGACCGCGGCATGATGCCGAAGTCGTCCAGCGCGTTCCCGCCGGCCACGTCGATCACTTCGAGGATCCACAGCAGGGCCACCCAGCCCGCCATCAGCTTGGCGGCGGCCTTCGCGCGGTGCCCCCGCGACCACTCCCGATCAGGGCTCAGCGCCCCGCGCACTCCACCTGCCATGTCAACCCCCGACTCAACTCGTCCCCTCAGTGGAACGGCCGTGCCCCCTTGACCGGTTCCCGCCGCACGGCGCCGGATAGGCTCGGTGTCGTGAACCGAGTCAAGCCAGGAGAGACGGCGCGTACGCCTTGGATCGTAGGGGTCTCCGGCGCATCCGGCACCCCATACGCCGCCGCCGTGCTGCGCGCGCTCCTCGCCGCGGGCGAAAGCGTCGACCTCGTGGTGTCCCGTGCCTCGCGGCTGACCCTGCTGGACGAGACGGGCATCGCGTTCCGGGACGCGCACTGGCGTGACGACCTGCGGGAATGGCTGTCGCGCGGCGCCGACGGCAAGCCCGGCACGTTCCCGGTGGACGTCGACGGCGACCGGGTACGGCACTGGAGCGCCGGCGACCTGGCCGCCGGACCGTCCTCGGGCTCGTACCCCGTCAAGGGCATGCTGATCGTCCCCGCGTCGACGGCGTGCGTCGCGGGCGTGGCCCTGGGGCTCAGCAAGGACCTGCTGCAACGGGCGGCGAGCGTCACCCTGAAGGAACGGCGCCGGCTCGTCGTCGCCGTACGGGAGACGCCGCTGAACGGGCAGACCCTGCGGCATCTGGTGACCCTGGACGACGCGGGCGCGACCGTACTGCCCGCCTCCCCCGCCTTCTACGCGGGGGCCACGCACATCCAGGACCTGGTGGACTTCGTGGCCGGGCGGGTGCTGGACGCGGCGGGCGTCCCGCACACCCTGTACCGGCGCTGGGAGGGCGAGATCGGCGGGTCCCGCCCCTCGGGGACGAGCGACACGAGCGGTACTGGTACGGCGGCCCCCACGGCACCCAGGGTCACCTGAGCGGCATCCGCTCACCCCGCGCGCACCACGCACCACGCTCGTCACACAGAGCAACTACCCGTCAGCAACTCCTCATCAGCAACACCGGACAAGCAACTCTTCAGCGGAAGGCAACCGATCGCATGGACGCGGTGGACAGGCAGCTCATCCAGGCCCTGAGGGAGAACGGCCGGGCCTCGTACGCGGAGCTGGGGCGCCTCGTCGGCCTGTCGGGACCCAGTGTCACCGACCGCATCAACCGGCTGGAGGCCGCCGGTGTCATCACCGGCTATCGCGCGACCGTCGACGCGGCCTCCCTCGGCCTCGGCGTGATCGCGCTCATCGGTATCTCGCTCTCCGACGCGGCCGACCACGAGGACGTGGCGAACCGGCTCCGCGACCTCGACGAGATCGAGGACTGCTGGTTCATCGCCGGCGACGACTCCTTCATGCTCAAGGTGCGCGCCACCGACGTCGACGGCCTGGAGAAGACGATCCGCCGGCTGTCCGGCACGAAGGGCGTCTCCCGGACCCGTACCACGATCGTGCTCTCCACGAAGTGGGAGAACAGGGTGGGTGAGCTGCCCGAGGAGCAGTAGACCTCGGGGAGTACGGTGGCTGGGTTGTCCATTGAGGGAAGACTGAGGGAAGGCGGAGGCATGGACGTCGGGCTCAAGCGCGAGCTGGAGGAGAAGGTCCGCTCCGGCGAGCGGCTGACCCGCGAGGACGGCATCGCGCTGTACGAGTCGGACGACCTGGCGTGGCTGGGCGGGCTCGCGCACGAGGTACGGACGCGGAAGAACGGCGACGTCGTCCACTTCAACGTCAACCGTCACCTCAACATGACCAACGTGTGCACGGCCTCCTGCGCCTACTGCTCCTTCCAGCGCAAGCCGGGGGAGAAGGACGCGTACACGATGCGCATCGAGGAGGCCGTCAAGCTCGCCAAGGCGATGGAGTCGGAGAACCTCACGGAACTCCACATCGTCAACGGCCTGCACCCGAACCTGCCGTGGCGCTACTACCCGCGCTCGCTGCGGGAGCTGAAGGCGGCCCTCCCGAACGTCTCGCTGAAGGCCTTCACGGCCACGGAGATCCACCACTTCGAGACGATCAGCGGGCTGTCGGCGTCGGAGATCCTCGACGAGCTGATCGACGCGGGCCTGGAGTCCCTGACGGGTGGCGGCGCGGAGATCTTCGACTGGGAGGTCCGCCAGCACATCGTGGACCACCGCACCCACTGGGAGGACTGGTCGCGGATCCACCGTCTGGCGCACGAGAAGGGTCTGAAGACCCCGTGCACCATGCTCTACGGCCACATCGAGGAGCCCCGGCACCGCGTCGACCACGTCCTGCGGCTGCGGGAGCTCCAGGACGAGACCGGCGGCTTCCAGGTCTTCATCCCGCTGCGCTACCAGCACGACTTCGTGGACGTGCGGGACGGCAAGGTACGCAACCGGCTCCAGGCGCGGACCCGTATGGCGACGGGCGCGGAGGCGCTGAAGACCTTCGCGGTGTCGCGGCTGCTGTTCGACAACGTCCCGCACGTGAAGGTCTTCTGGGTGATGCACGGCGTCCAGACCGCGCAGCTCGCGCTCCAGCACGGCGCCGACGACATGGACGGGTCGGTCGTCGAGTACAAGATCACTCACGACGCGGACAACTACGGCACGCCGAACAAGCTGACCCGGGAGGACCTGCTGGACCTCATCCGCGACGCCGGGTTCCGGCCGGTGGAGCGGAACACGCGGTACGAGATCATCCGGGAGTACGAGGGGGCGGATCGGCTGCGGCGGGAGTCTCCTCAGCCGATGAGGGTGTGAGCGGGGCGCCTGGTGGCTCGGGGGTGCGGGTTCGTCGGCGGGTGCGGGTGGTGCGGGGTTTCTCGCGCGGTTCCCCGCGCCCCTGAAGGGAACGGGCCTGCGGCCCGCCCGACTGTGCGAATCTCGGTCCATGACCCTTGCCTTCCAGCTCGACCCTCCCCTCACCCCCGACCTCCGCGACGGCATCCTCGGTCTCTGGGCGGACGTCTCCAACGCCGGTGGTGCCGTCGGGTTCGTGGCGCCGGTGGCGCCGGAGGCGATACGGCCCGAGCTGGTGAAGCACATGGTGGGCATGGTGGAGGGCCGGCAGCGGCTGCTGGTCGGGTTCGACGCGGCCGGCGCGCCCGCGGCCACCGCGTTCTTCAGCTTCAACACGCACCGCCTGATGACGCACTGGGTCTGGCTGTACACGGTGATGGTGCACCCCGCCCACCAGGGCAAGGGCTACGGCCGCGACCTCATGAAGGCGGCCGAGGAGGCGGCCCGCGGCTTCGACGGCATCGACGCCGTCCGCCTCACCTGCCGCGGCGGCCTCGGCCTGGAGCACTTCTACGCGGCGTGCGGTTACAAGGAGGTCGGCCGCGTCCCCGGCGCCATCCGGGTCGCTCCCGACGACCACCGCGACGACATCACGATGCTCCTGTCCCTGACCTGAGCCGCGCCCGCACCGCCCGCACCCCCGTGCAAGATCGCCCCCCGACCGTGCTTCACTGGACGGTGGCCTTTGGGAACGTCCGGTACGGAAACGGAAGAGTGGATTGAGATGCTCCGCTACACACTGATGCGCCTCGGGATCTTCGTGGGCTGCTTCGTGGTCGTCTGGGCCCTCGTCTACTCCGGCATCGCCCCGCGCGGTCTCGGTGCCTCCAACGGCATGTGGATGATCATGCTGGCCCTCGTCGTCTCCGCACCGATCAGCTTCGTCGCCCTCCGCAAGGAGCGCGACCGGGCCTCGGAGCGGATCGCCCCGCGCCTCGACCGTTCCATCGAGCGCGTGAAGTCCAACCTCGCCACCAACCGCAACCAGGAGGACGAGGCGGACGACGCGACCCGTACCCCGGCCCCGGGCGGCGCCCCCGCCAAGGACGCCGCCGACGACACCGACGCCGGGAACGCCAAGGCCGCCGAGAGCGGCCCGGACTCCGAGGGCGTCAAGGCTTCCGAGGGCGTCAAGGCTTCCGAGGGCGTCAAGGCTTCCTAGGCGGGCCAGGGTGGCCAGGCGGCCGCCCCGGAAACGGCCGGGATCTTTCCCGGCGGCAAAACCGTACGCTTGCCCGCATGGGTGCTGTGAAGAACAAACGGATGCCCCGGGCGGTACGGGAACAGCAGATGCTGGACGCGGCCGTGCGGACGTTCGGGCAGCGCGGCTACCGGGCCGCCTCCATGGACGAGATCGCCGAACTGGCGGGCGTGTCCAAGCCGTTGGTGTACCTGTACCTGAACTCCAAGGAAGACCTCTTCACCGCCTGCATCCGCCGCGAGGCCGAGGCGCTCACCACCGCCGTACGCGAGGGCGTCAACCCCCGGCTGCCCGCCGACCGGCAACTCTGGGAGGGGCTGCGGGCGTTCTTCACGCACACCGCGCGCAACCCGGACGCCTGGGCCGTCCTGCACCTCCAGGCCCGTACACACGGTGAACCCTTCGCCGCCGAGGTCGCGGCGATGCGCGAGGAGATGGTGGCGTTCGTGACGGGGCTGATCCTGGTCGCCGCCCGAGACGCCCGCCGCGACCCGTCCCTCCCCGAACGCGAGGTCGCCGGCCTCGCCGAGGCGCTCGTCGGCGCCGCCGAGGCCCTCGCGGCCTGGGCCAACGCCACGCCCGGCCTCACGGCAAGGCAGGCCGCCGCCACCCTCATGAACTTCGCCTGGTCCGGCCTCGGCAACCTGATGGACGGCCACCCCTGGACCCCACCGGCCGACATGGCCACGCCGTAGGTCCACCGCGTCCGCCGGCGCCTTGCCGGACGTTCCCCGGCGAGCCGCGGGTCGACCCGGCGACGACCGGTGGAGCCGACCCGTGGGGCCGGCCCCACCACGGATCCTGGCTGGAGCTGCGCCGACGCTGGCTCGTGCGGTACCGGTACGGCCCGGTCGAATGGGCACTGCGGGCCGTCACGAACTGGCGGCCGGACGCCGCTCGCGCCTACGGGGCGCCCCGCACGATGCGCCGCTGACCTTCGGCGACAACCTCCGCCGCTGACCTCTGCCGATGACCTCCGCCAGTGGTCTCGGGCGGTGACGTCCGCCACCGCTCACTGGATCAGCGGGTACACGCTTCCCGTCACATGCACCCGCCCCCCGCCCTTCCGCTCCGTGCCGCGGAGTTCGAAGTCGCCGCCGGGGCGGCCGTCCGCCGCGTAGGTGACGGTGCTCGGGAGGGGTACCGGCGCGCGGAACTCCGCGCGGACCAGGGCCGCCGGGGGTGTGCCGTGTTCGGCGAGGCAGCGGGCGACGGTCCACATGCCGTGGGCGATGGCGCGCGGGAACCCGAAGAGGCGGGCGCCGAGGGGGTGGAGGTGGATGGGGTTGCGGTCGCCCGAGACCGCCCCGTAGCGCCGCCCCACGTCCGCGCCGAGCCGCCACTCGGCGAGCGCGGGGAGCGGCGCGGCCGCCGACCGCCTGCTCTCACGGGTGAGGCTCGGGGCGTCGTCCACCCGGTGCCGGGCGAGGTAGGTGCTGCGGGACTCCCAGGCGATCTCGTCGCAGCCGCATTCACCGCCGGTGTCCCGTACCTCCGTCACGACCGTGGCCTCGGTGCCCCGGCGGTGCGGCGTCAACCCGTCCACGTACACGGTCAGTTCGTACTCCCCGGTGGCCGGCAGCCGGCGGCGGCGGGTGATCTCGATCGAGGTGTGGACGAGCCCCAGCAGGGGCAGCGGGAAGTCGCGGCCGGACATGATCCGCATGGCGAGGGGGAAACCGAGGACGTGCGGATAGGTGAGCGGGACGGCGTCCTCGCCGGTGGGGAAGCCGCAGACCCGTTCGTACGCGGCGAGACGCGCGAGGTCGATCCGTACGCCGGGCAGGACGAGCCGGTCGAGGTGATCGAGGCGGCCGACCGTGCCGTCGCCGTGCGGGCCGGCCGTACGGGGCAGCCTGCGGCTCTTGCACGGGGAGAGCAGGGCGCCCCGCGCGAGGAGGGGCGGGAGAAGAGGCGGGTCCGTGAGGGTGAGCTGAGGCATCGGACGGTTTCCCCTTCTCCCCGGTGCGGCGCACTTCCTTACTCCCCAGTCAGGTTACCCGAGGTAAAGCTCCCGGAAGCAGGGTGTGCGAGCAGGGGAGATGAACGACTCTCAGGTAATTTGACGCCGCCTTGACCTGTGGCGGAGCGCCGCACGACACTGCACATCCCCGCCCCCGGAACATCCCCGGACCACCCCCACACTCACACGAACCTCACACACCGGCCCCGTACGATCCGGGCACACCGAACGCCCAGGAGCCGCCCGTGTCCCCCCTCGATCGCAGCGAACCCCTGCTCGTGGCACCCGAGTTGAAGCGGCTGGACGGCACGGTACGAGAGGCGTACATCCCCCCGCTGGTCACGCCCGGCACCTACGGCTCCCTCGCGGACATCCCCTTCGACAACGCGGACCACGAGCCCGGCGCGGTCGTCCTCAGCCGCAAGGACAGCGGCAGGGGCGACGGCAGGGGCAACGGGAAGGACGACCGGGTCGGCGGCCCCGGGGACGGCCGTGAGGACACGAACGGCAGCGGCAACGGCGGCGGCAACCCAGGTGGGGACGACGGGCGTTGGCGGGACGTGACGGCGGCCGAGTTCGCGGCGGAGGTGCTCGCCGTGGCGAAGGGCCTGATCGCCGAGGGCCTGATGCCGGGCGACCGTATCGCCATCATGGCGCGGACGACGTACGAGTGGACGCTCCTGGACTTCGCGGCCTGGGCGGCGGGCCTCGTCACCGTACCCATCTACCCCACGTCCTCGGTCTTCCAGACCCGCTGGATCCTCCAGGACTCCGGCGCGGTCGCCCTCGCCGTGGAGACGTCCGCCCAGGCCGCCGCCCTCGGCCCCGAACTCGACCGCCTCCCCGACCTCCGCCACATGTGGGTCTTCGACAAGGGCCACACGGAACGCCTCGCCGAGCGGGGCCGGGACGTGTCCGACCAGGAAGTCGCCGTACGGCGCGGGGTGCTGGGCCCCGACACCCTCGCGACCCTCATCTACACCTCGGGCACCACCGGCCGCCCCAAGGGCTGCGCCCTCACCCACGGCAACTTCTTCGCCGAGGTCGACAACGCGATCGACCTCCTCTACCCGATCTTCCGCGCGAAGACCGACGAGGAGGCGTCGACGCTCCTCTTCCTCCCGCTCGCCCATGTCTTCGGCCGCATGGTGGCGATCGCGTGCATGCGGGCCCGGATCCGCGTGGGTCACTCGCCGAGCTTCCGCACCGAGGACCTGCTGGCCGACCTGAAGTCGTTCCGGCCGACGTTCCTGCTGCTCATCCCGTACGTCCTGGAGAAGGTCTTCAACACGGCCCGCGCCTCCGCCGAACGCCTGGGCCGCGCCTCCTCCTTCGACCGCGCCGCCGCCGTGGCCCGCCGCTACGGGGAGGCACTGGAGTCCGAGCAGCACGGCACCGGCCCCGGCCCCACCGCCTTCCTCAGGGCGGCCCGCACCTTCTACGACCCCCTCGTCTACCGCCGCATCCGCAACGCGCTCGGCGGCAGGGTCCGTTACGTCATCTGCGGCGGCTCCCCGCTCGGCCGCCGCCTGGCCGCCTTCTTCGCCGGCGCCGGCATCGACGTCTTCGAGGGCTACGGCATGACGGAGACCACGGCGGCCGTGACGGTCACCCCACCGGTCCGTCCCCGCCTCGGCACGGTCGGCTGGCCGCTGCCCGGCACGCGCGTGCGCATCGCCGCCGACGGCGAGGTCCTCCTCCACGGCGGCCAGATCTTCCGCGGCTACTGGGACCCGCAGGCCGGCGGAGTCGTCCCGACGGGCCCCGACGGCTGGTTCGCCACCGGTGACATCGGCCGGCTCGACGAGGAGGGCTACCTCACCATCACCGGCCGCAAGAAGGAGATCCTGGTCACCGACAGCGGCAAGAACGTGGCCCCGGCCCCGCTGGAGAACTGGCTCCGCTCCCATCCGCTGATCGCCCAGGCCATGGTCATCGGCGACCGCCGCCCCTACGTCACCGCCCTGCTGACCCTCGACCCCGAGGGCATCACCCACTGGCGCCAGATGAACGGCAAGCACGCCGTGCCCGCGGAACTCCTCGTGGACGACCCGGAACTGCTGAGGGTCCTCCAACGCGCCGTCGACGAGGCCAACCGCCTCGTCTCCCGCCCCGAGTCCATCCGCCGCTTCACCGTCCTCCCCGGCGGCTTCACGGAGGAGGCGGGCCATCTGACCCCGTCGATGAAGCTGCGGAGGGAGAGGATCGAGGAGGCGTTCTCGACGGAGATCGAGGGGTTGTACGAGAGGTAGGACGGCCAACCGGCCGCCCCGGGGGATCCGACCGGTCGCCCCCCCCGGTGGTGGGCCCACGGCCTCAGACGGGGGCTGTGCGAGAGTCAGGGAGTGCCGACCCGCCGCCTACGCCCCACCGGCAGGGTCGCCCTCACCCAGCGCGAGCCACCAGTGACCGCCGTCCTTCACGAGGAGCAACTCCTGCTGCTGACCGGTCTTCTCGAAGGTCACCCGGACCGGGTTGAGGTAGTCGACGACCCCCTCCAGCACGGTCACCTCGACGTGCCCGCTCGCCGCCTTCCCGTAGGTGTGCACCGCGTCGGCAGCCGCTGCCTCCACCCCCTGGTACGAGGGTGCGGCGAGCCGGGTGAGCCCTTCCGTGTCCCCGGCTCCGAGCCGCTGGACGTAGACCCGGACGAGGGTGTCCACGTCCTCGGCGGTCTCCCGTACGTCGGGGTACCTGGACCTCTCCGCCCGCACGGTCACATCGATCCGCGGCGAGTCCGCGAGGGCGTACGGCGCACGAATCCCGTTCCACCACACGCCCCCGGCGGCGAGGGCGGCGACGAGCACACCGCCCGCACACCAGAGAAAGACCCGTCTGCGCATCAGTCCCGTCCTCTCGTTGGTCCCGCCGTCGGCCGTCCCGGAGGCGGTCTCCCCGGTAGATCCCTGGCGGACGGCTACGGTTGCACGGAGGGCGATTCCCACCGGAATTGTCGCGGTGAGCACGCGGCGAAGCCCGTGGCGCTACCGTCGCCCCATGGGGCAGGACGCGCATCAGGTCGATGCCGGTGGTGACGGCGCGATCGGCGCCGGGCGGGAGCTCGTCCTCCTCGGCGACCCCGGCGCGGGCAAGTCGACACTGGCCCGGGCGCTGACGGATCAGCTCCCGTGAGCGCCGGCCCGTACAGCTCGGGTCGCGGTAGCTGATGGGACGGGGGCGCTCAGAAATTGAGGTGCCTGCTCCGGACCCGGATCCCTACCCTCGCTCCGTGAGTCACCCATCCGCCCTGCTGAACGTCATCGATGTGGAAGCCACCTGCTGGGACGGGCAGCCGCCGCCCGGCTCCGTGAGCGAGATCATCGAGGTCGGTCTCACCGTCGTGGACGTATCGGCCCGGCGCCGTGTGTCCCGGCACCGTCTCCTGGTGCGGCCCGCCCGATCGACGGTGAGTGACTTCTGCACTGAGCTGACGGGACTGACCCAAGCCGAAGTCGAACGGGGCGTCACCTTCGCGGAGGCCTGCCGGATCCTCGTCGAGGAGTACGGGGCCGGGGAGCGTCCCTGGGCGAGCTGGGGCGAGTACGACCGTCTGCAATTCGCCCGGCAGAGCCAGGCCGACGGGGTGGCCTACCCGTTCGGCCATCCGACGGAGCGTACCCACACCAACGCCAAGGCCGTCTTCGCCACGGCGTACGGGTTGCGCAAGAAACCCGGCATGAAAAACGCCCTGCAGATCGCCGGACTGCCACTGGAAGGACGCCATCACCGTGGCGAGGACGACGCGTGGAACATCGCCGCACTCGTCCTCGATCTGCTGGACCGCGGAGCGTGGCCGGTCACGGCGACAGTCGTCTAGAAGCCTTCGCGATCCGCCCGTCCAGAAGCCCCTTCTCAATCCACCAGGTCCGCCGCCGTCAGCAGTCTCGTCAGGTCCGTCCGCGACCGCACCTTCAACTTCCGGTAGATCCGCGTCAGATGCGCCTCCACCGTCTTCCGTGACACGAACAGCGATGCCGCCGCCTCCGTGTTGTTCAGGCCCCTCGCGATCGCCCGTGACACCTGGAACTCCTGGGGTGTCAGTTGGTCCAGGACCCCGCCCATGCCGCCGGAACCGGAACCGGACCCGGACGGGGCGGTGGCCGGCAGACCCCCGGCCGCCGCCAGTTCGCTCGCCGCCCGCCGCGCCCACGGCACCGCGCCCAGGCGCTCGAAGCAGGCCAGAGCGGACGACAGGGGCGACCGGGCGGCCGCCGGGCGCCGGTGGCGGCGCAGCACCTCCGCCTCGCACAGCAGTGTCCGCGCCCAGTCGAACGGGCCCGTCGTCCGCCCGTGCGCCTTCAGCGCCGCCACGAAACACGCCTCCGCCTCTTCCGGTGTCCCCGCCAGCAGGCCCCGTACGCGTGCGGCCGCCGCCTCCGCCGAGGCCAGGCCCGTCTCCCTCGCCCGCTCCTCCAGCCACGCGACCACCTCACCGGCCCGCGCCGCGTTCCCGGCCCGTACGTGTGCCTCCGCCAGGTCCGCCGCGAACGGCACCACCTCCGGGTTGCCGATGCCCTGCTCCACGGCGAGTGACCACGTCTGCTCCAACTGGTCGGCGGCCGCCTCGTGGTCGCCGTACGCCAGGGCCGACAGGCCGAGTACGGCCGTCATGTGGAACTCCTGGCAGCCGATGCCGTACGCCCCGCACTCCCGCCGGGCCCGCGCCACATGCTCCTCGCACTCCACTCGGTCGCCGCGCAGCGCCTCCAGACGGGCCAGGCAGTACAGGGCGTAGCTGACGCAGGTGAGCTGGCCCAGCTCCTCCGCCCAGCGCAGCGCCTCCGTCAGGTCGCCGCGGGCGGACGCCCACTGGCCGATCCGGGTCTCCAGTTCGCCCCGTACGGCGAGGGTGAAGCCCAGGACCCCGACCGCGCTGTGGCGTCGCGCCGACTCCACCGCCGTGTTGAGCAGGGCGCGGCCCCGCGTGAACTCCTCGACACGGCTCCACGCCTGCCCGGCGATCGCGTACACCTGCTGGTCGCGTACGGGGTCGCCCGCGCCGTGCCGGTCCGCGGACTCCAGCATCGCGCGCCCCTCCGCGGTACGGCCGGCCATGACGAGGGCACCGCCGAGGAGGGTGAGGCTGTACCAGCGCTCGGGGCCGGACCCGGAGGCGAGGGCCAGGGATTCCTCGGCGACGCGTACGGCCGCCGGGACGTGGCCGTCGAGGCGGGCGGCGGCCGTGGCCTCGGCGAGGAGGAGGCAGGCGCGGGTCGGGTCGCTGTCGCGTACGGCGTCGGCGGCGTTCACGAGGAGGCCGTACGCCTGCGCGGTCTCGCCCTTCCAGGTGTACATCCGGCCCAGCAGGCCCTGGATCCGTGCGCGCATCGCCGGGTCGGGGGTGATGCGGACGGCCTCCTCGCACCACTGGGGTCCTGCGGGGGAGCCGCTGAGGAGCGCGTCGGACGCGGCGTTGAGGAGGCGCCCGGCGCGCGCGGCCGGCTCGGGCGTGAGGTCGGCGGCCCGGCGCCAGGCCAGCGCCGCCTCCCCGAACGCGCTGCGGCGCCGGGCCTCCAGCGCGGCCTCGGCGAGCGCGGCCGCCGTGTCCTCGTCGGGGCCGGAGGTCGCGGACGCCCGGTACCAGGCGTGCAGCGGGCCCGTGCTCACCTCGGCCAGCGCCTGGAACGCGGCGTAGCGCAGGGCGAGGGGGGCCCGGCCCAGGACCAGGGCGCGCAGCACCGGATGGTGGAAGTCCAGGCCGTCCGCCGTCGCCGTGATCAGTCCGTCCTCCTCCGCGGGGGCGAGGGCGTCCAGCGACAGCCCGGCCGCCTCCAGCGCCTTCCGCAGCGGGCCCGCCGCGGTCGAGCGACCGGCGGCGAGGACGACCAGCGCTCGGCGTGCCGGGTCGGGCAGCGCGTCGATACGGGTCGCCCAGGCGCGCTCCAGATGACTGCCGAGGGACGGCGGGTCCAGCAACGGCCGCTCCCCACGCGCCTGTTCCTCCGTCAGCCCGCTCGCGATCTCCCGCAGGGCGAGCGGGTTGCCGCCGCTGATACGCACGAGGTCCGCGAGCACGCTGGGCGCGACACCAGGCCGCCGCACGGCATCACCCGCCGCCCGGCCGCCGGCGCCGGCCGCCCCCGCTCTCGTCCCCGCCAGCAGCTCCGCGCACTCCTCCGCCGTCAACCCGCCCACCTGCACGGCCGGGATGCTGCGGCGCGGCCCCGACTCCCCGTGGTCCTCGCGGGAGCCGAGCGCCAGAGCGACGCGTTCGCTGGAGAGGCGGCGGGCGATGAACAGCAGGACGCGCTGGGACGAGGGGTCCACCCAGTGGAGGTCGTCGACGAGGACGACGACGGGACGCTCGTCGCCGAGCGCGGCGAGGACGTTCAGGGCGCCCATGCAGGCGGCGTACGGATTGCCCGGCGGGTCGGCGGGGTCACCGCCCAGCGCGAGACACGACTCCAGGGCGGCGCGCTGCGCTCCGGGGAGTTCCCTGAAAAGGGATGAATAGGGCATGAGGAGGTCGCCGAGAGTGGCGAACGGGAGCACGGTCTCGGTCTCGATGCCCCGGGCCCGCAGGAGCGTCACCGGTGCGGAGCCCGACGTTCCGGCCGCCGCCCGCTCCGCCGCGTAGTCGAGGAGAGCCGTCTTGCCGATGCCGGGCTCGCCCCACAGGAGCAGCGCCGCCCCACCCGCCCCACCCGCCACGAGCAGGTCGTCCATCAGCCGGCGTTCCCGCTCCCGACCGACGAGTCCCCGTAACAATGCGCCACCCCCTGGTGCCCGCCCGCGCCCGCCCCGCGTCGTCCATCATGCCGCGCGGAGGGCGGGCCAAGAAGGTGGAAGCCGGGATCGGTCGGGGCGAGATGTAGGGACTTCCCGGAAGCGGGCCCGGTCCGTCGGGGGCTTCAATGATGTCTCGCGGCACCTCGTTGAACGGGGGATCGGGGAACCGCGCAGCACAGGGAATCAAGGGAAACAGCACGAAATCGGCAACAGCAGGAATCAGGAACAGCAGGTAGCCGAGCACAGCAGGTAGTCGGGAACAGCAGGGAATCGAAAGGGATCAGTGCAAGGGGGAACCCCGAAGGACTTCCCGAGGGATTCAGGGGACCGAGGGAAGACCAGGGGATGAACGAGGTCGCGGAACAAGGGGGACGGCTCATGCCGGCATCCGTGGAACGCGGGGATCTCACCTCCGGGTCCGACCGGCCGGGCCGGTCGGATTCGCTCGACCGGCTCGACTCGGTCGAGATCAAGGTGACGTTCTCGGGTGCGGGCGCGGCCGCCGCGACCCGGGCGCTGGCGCCGGACACCGGGGGAGCCCGGCGCCGCGTCTACTTCTGTGAGGCTCTCGCCCGCTCCACGGCGCCAGGTCATCTGCCGCTTCTGGACGCGGGGTTGATCCTGCGCCTACGGGCGGGGAGCGGGCGGGTCGGGGCCGCGACCGCGGAATTGCGGCCCTGCCGCCGGTCCCGGCTCTCGGAGCGCTGGTTGCGCTTCCGCGAGCAGGGACCGGACTCCTTCCACCTCGCGGACACCTGGTCCGGCGACCGCCGGGTCCTGTCCGCCACGCTCGTCTCGGACTGCGATCGGGCGGCGGTGGAGGCGGCGGCCACGGGGGCGAAGCCGCTGGAGCTCGTCTTCTCCGACCGGCAACGGGCCTTCCTCGCCGACTGCGCCGACGTCAGCGTCGGCTTCGGCTCGCTCGACGTCCTCGGACCCGTCCACGCGGTCCACCGGCGCGGCGTACGGCTCGACCACCACGAGGTCACGCTGGAGCACTGGACGCTGGACGGCAGCCCGGCGGGTGCCGGGCCGCTGGAGTGGCTGGAGGTCTCCGAGCACGTCGCCCCCGAGGGCGCCGAGGTCGTCCAGGCATCCCTCACCGCCCTCCTGAAAGGCAAGGGCCTCGAACCCGACCTGGGCCCGGGTGTCCGCGTCCGCCGAGTAATGGAGGAACTGGTCGCCAGGGGCGGATAGGTCATCGCGGACACACCCCGACGCCTACGGCACCCCCAGTGCCCGCAGCGCCCCCGCCGTCACCGCCGCCCCCAGCACCACCACCGCGAACGGCGCTCTCCGCCATGCCAGTACGCCTCCCACCAGCACCCCCGCGGGGCGGGCCCAGCCGGCGAAGTCGGCCGACTCGGTCAGGGCGCCCGTGGCGAGCAGCGCCGCCAGCAGCACCACGGCCGCGGCGGCCAGCAGTTCCCGGACGCGTGCGGGGATCTCGACCCGCCCGTGCAGGAGCGGCCCGGTGAGCCGGAGGGCGTATGTCCCCACCGCCAGGACCAGCATCGCGACGACGACCCCACCGCTCATGCCGCCGCCTCCCGCCGCCCCGAGGGCCGCCAGAGGAGCAGACCGGCCAGCGCGAGGAGGACCGGGACTCCCGTCGGGGTCAGCGGAGTGGCCGCCAGCGCCACCACCGCCCCGAGCAGCGCGGCGCGCCGTACTGGCGGCTGTTCGCGCAGGGCGGGCAGGACGAGCGAGGCCAGCACGGCGGGGAAGGCGGCGTCGAGGCCGTACGTGGCGGTGTCGCCCAGGGCGGACCCGGCGAGCGCGCCCGCGAGGACGCACACGTTCCACGTGGTGAACAGGCCGATCCCGGAGACCCAGAACGCGACCCGGCGCCGTACCGGATCCCGCTGGGCCAGGGCGAAGGCCGCCGTCTCGTCGGTGATCAGGTGCGCGCCCACCAGTCGGGCGAGCCTGCCCCGGCCCAGGACGTCCGCGACCGCCAGGCTGAACGCCGCGTTACGCGTGTTGAGCAGCAGCCCCGTGGCCGCCGCCGCGAACGGGCCGCCCCCGGCCAACAGGATCCCCACCGCGCTGAACTGCGCCGCCCCCGCGTACACCACGAGCGACATCACCACCGGCACCCACACCGGCAGCCCGCCCGCGACCGAGATCGCGCCGAAGGAGAGCCCGACGACACCACCGGCCGCGCACACCAGGGCGATGTCGCGGAGCAGCTCGGGGTCGGGTACGTCCGGACGCCGGACGCCGCCTGTTCGGAGAAGCGAACGCATGTTTTCTACAATGAACAGCAGACACCTTGTTCGTCAAGGCGAACGATCGTACTTCTGGAGCGAACGACATGGCCGACACAGCGCCCGAGAACGGAGCCGGAGAGACACGGGGCGAGACGCGGGACGACGGGAAGCCCCCGGCTCGCCTCCCGCTCGACTGGATCGCCGCCGCCCTCCGCCGGGAGCGCACACGCGCCGGACTCTCCCTCTCCGAGCTGGCCAAACGCGCCGGAATCGCCAAGTCCACGCTGTCCCAGTTGGAGGCGGCGAGCGGCAACCCGAGCATGGAGACGCTGTGGGCGCTGGGCGTGGCGCTCGGGGTTCCGTTCAGCGCGCTGATCGAGCCGCCCGCGCCGGCGGTGCAGGTCATCAGGGCGGGCGAGGGGCCCACGGTCCACTCCGAGCACTCCAGCTACACGGCGGTCCTGCTGTCCGCGAGCCCGCCCGGCGCGCGCCGCGACATCTACCGCACCCGGCTGGAACCGGGCTCGGTGCGGGAGTCGGAGCCGCACATCCCGGGAACGGTCGAGCACCTCACCGTGAGCACGGGCCGGGTGAAGGCGGGCCCGAGGGGCGAGGAGGTCGTGCTCGGGCCGGGCGACTACATGGCGTTCCGAGGCGATGTCCCGCACTCGTACGAGGCGCTGGCGCCGGGGACGTCGTTCGTGCTCGTCATGCAGCACATCTGAAAGACGCGGTCCATGGAAAAGACGCGGTCCATCGGGAAGACACGGTCCATCGGGAAGGCGCGGTCCATCGGGAAGGCGCGGCCCCTCGGGAAGGCGCGGCCCCATTCAGAAAAGGGCCGGAAAAAGGCAGGAGTCCCGTTGCCGTGCGGCGCGGGACTCCTTGGGTACTGCTTTCAGGTCCGGATCAGAGACTGGAACGGTCTCAGATGGCGGTGACGTTCTCCGCCTGCGGGCCCTTCGGACCCTGGGTCACGTCGAAGGAGACCTGCTGGTTCTCCTCAAGCGAACGGAACCCGTTGGCGTTGATCGCGGAGTAGTGAACGAAGACGTCGGGGCCGCCGCCTTCCTGGGCGATGAAACCAAAGCCCTTTTCGGCGTTGAACCACTTAACGGTTCCGGTAGCCATAAGCCCTCCTTGGGCCCAAAGGGTCGCCCTGCTCCAGAACCTGCAAGTGTGAAACAGTGCCGCACAACTGCATACGTCTGAAAACGACTAGAGCCTGCGGTTACATGCTCCGCAGGCTCTGTACTGCAAGGGAAACCAAACTGCAACTTGCGGCGAGCCTAGCACGCGGGCAGCCGAAAGCAATAGAGGTCAAGATCACGTCACCCAGATGTTTGAGTGATCGTTGCGCCGGATTGACGACCGTCCCTCGATCGCCTCGTGCCCGCCGCTCGTACCCCGGACCCCGGACCGTACCCCATGCGGTCTAGTCTCGCGATGTGGACAATTCTCGCACCAGGCCGCGCGTAGGCCACATCCAGTTCCTGAACTGCCTGCCCCTGTACTGGGGGCTCGCCAGAACGGGCACGCTCCTCGACTTCGAGCTGACCAAGGACACGCCGGAAAAGCTCAGCGAGCAGCTGGTGCGCGGAGACCTCGACATCGGCCCCATCACCCTCGTCGAGTTCCTCCGCAACGCCGACGACCTGGTCGCCTTCCCCGACATCGCGGTCGGCTGCGACGGCCCGGTGATGTCCTGCGTCATCGTCTCGCAGGTCCCCCTCGAACGCCTGGACGGCGCCCGCGTCGCCCTCGGCTCCACTTCGCGCACCTCCGTACGCCTCGCCCAGCTGCTGCTGGCCGAGAACGTCGGCGTGCGGCCGTCGTACTACACCTGCCCGCCCGACCTCTCGCTGATGATGCGGGAGGCGGAGGCCGCCGTACTGATCGGCGACGCGGCGCTGCGGGCCAACCTGCTCGACGGCCCCGCCTACGGCCTTCAGGTGCACGACCTGGGCGCCATGTGGAAGGCGTGGACGGGGCTGCCGTTCGTCTTCGCGGTGTGGGCGGCGCGCCGGGACTACCTGGAGCGGAACCCGCAGGTCACCCGGCAGGTCCACGAGGCGTTCCTGGCCTCCCGGGACCTGTCCCTGGTCGAGGTCGCCAAGGTCGCGGAGCAGGCCGCCCGCTGGGAGGCCTTCGACGAGCGGGTCCTGGAGCGCTACTTCACCACCCTCGACTTCCGCTTCGGCGACCCGCAGCTGCGGGCCGTCGCCGAGTTCGCGCGCCGGGTCGGGCCCACGACGGGATTTCCGGCGGATGTGAAGGTGGATCTCCTTTCCTGAGCATTTCCTCCGCCGGCCACCGGGCCGTCGCCGGAAATTCGTTTGACGAATTCCGGGTTCTGTGGGACTGACGGTCGGCGTTCGCATTCCCCTCCGGGCGTACGGCACTACGCTGCTGGGGAGTCCTGGAGTGGACGCACGGGGGAGGGGTGGGGGCCATGCAGCCGCTCGACGTCGGCGAACCCACGGTCGTGGGTCCCTACCGGCTGCTCGGCCGGCTCGGTTCGGGCGGGATGGGCCGGGTCTACCTCGGGCGCAGCGCCGGCGGCCGCACCGTCGCCGTGAAGGTCGTGCACCCGCACTTCGCCCTGGACGAGGAGTTCCGCGCCCGCTTCCGCCGCGAGGTGGAGGCCGCCCGGCGGGTGGGCGGCGCCTGGACCGCGCCCGTCCTCGACGCCGACCCGGAGGCGTCCGTCCCCTGGGTGGCCACCGGGTACGCGGCCGGCCCCTCCCTCTCGGCGGCCGTCGCGGACGGCGGCCCGCTGCCCGAGCACACCGTCCGGGTGCTGGGCGCCGGCCTCGCGGAGGCCCTCTCCGCGGTCCACGCGCTGGGCCTGGTCCACCGCGACGTGAAGCCCTCCAACGTACTGCTCACCGTGGACGGCCCCCTCCTCATCGACTTCGGCATCGCCCGCGCCACCGACGGCACGGCCTCCCTCACCTCGACCGGCGTCTCCATCGGCTCCCCCGGCTACATGTCCCCCGAGCAGATCCTCGGCCACGGCGTCACCGGCGCCGCGGACGTCTTCTCCCTCGGCGCGGTCCTCGCCTACGCCGCGACCGGCGAGTCCCCCTTCCCGGGCGACTCCTCCGCCGCGCTCCTCTACAAGGTCGTCCACGAGCCGCCCCGGCTGGACGGTCTGCGGGGCGACCTGCGGGACCTGGTCGAGCGCTGCCTCGCGAAGGAGCCGGGCGCCCGGCCCGCCCCCGACGAGGTCGCCCGCGCCCTCGCCCCCGACGGCGCCGCCCGCCTGGTCACGGCCGGCTGGCTCCCCGGTTCCCTCGTCGAACAGGTCGGCCGCAGCGCCGTCCAGCTCCTCAACCTGGACGCGACGGAACCGGGCCCCTCCGGGCCGGTGGGATTCAGCAGCCCTTCGGTGGGGGAGCCAGGTACGTCGACGTCGACGCCGAGGGACGCCACGTCGGGCGGCGGGGCGAGCGCGATGAGTGGGATGAGCGGGATGGGTGGGGTGAGCGGGACGTTCGGGCCGCCGCCCGTCATGTCGCCGTCGCTGCCGTCAGCGCCGTCCATGCCGTCGGCGCCGCCCGCGCACCCCGGTCCCGCCACGTACGTGCCCGGCGCACGCGCGGAGGCCGCGGTGGCGGACACCGTGCCGCCGCCGGCCGCGCCCGGCAAGATCTCCCTGAGCGTGGCCGCCGCCTCGACGACCGAGGCCGGCGGGCGCGGCCGGAGAGTGAGCTGTTCGGTCGCGCTGGCCGTGGCGGGGGCCTTCGCGGCGGTCAGCGTGGGGTCGGTGTTCGTCTTCGGGATGCTCCGGAGCGAGGACGACGGCAACAGCGACAGTGCGGCCCCCGCACCGTCGGCGAGCGCGGACGCCTCCGAGGTCCCGGGCGACACCAAGGGCGACGTACCGGCGAAGTACCTCGGCACGTGGGAGGGCGACGGCTACGCCCTGGACGGCAAGCTGCCCGCCGGCACCTTCCGGGTCACCCTGAGACAGGCCGTCGTCGGAAAGGACCTCGGCACCTTCCGCTCGGTCGACCCCCTGGGCGGCGCCTGCGACGACAAGCTGGTCCTCAAGGAGGTGACGGACGCGCACGTCCTCGCCACCAGCATCGCCGACACCGAGAACAACCCCGGCACCTGCACCAGCAACACCCATGTCGTCACCCTCACCCTCGACGGCGACGCACTCCAGTACGCGGCGGACAACGCGGACGCCGGCGACCCGACGGCCCGGTTGACGAGGCTGAAGTAGGAAATTCACTGGTCGCGGGCGTGGGGCCGTGGTCCGATGCCGTGGTGATCAGCGACAGTGCCCCCGGCATGCCCCCGGTTCACCCGCCGAGCGTCCGGCCCAGGACCGACCACGACCTCGACTCCTGTACGCGGATCCTGGCGGCGGTCCACGAGCAGGACGGCTATCCCGTGAACTGGCCCGAGCACCCGCACACCTGGCTGACCCCGGACCCGCTCGTCGCCGCGTGGGTGGCGGAGCTCGACGGCCGCGTCGTCGGCCACATCGGGCTGTCCCGCGCCGACGACACGGACGCGGCGCCCGGCCTCTGGGCCGCCCGCACGGGGGCAGGCGCCGAGACGACCGCCGTGGTCAACCGGCTGTTCGTGTCCCCGGCCGCCCGGGGCCACGGGATCGGTGCGCTGCTGGTGGCGCGGGCCACGGCGGAGGCACGGGCCCGCGGCCTGCACCCGGTGCTCGACGTGGTCGAGTCCGACGCCGCGGCCGCGGCCCTCTACGAACGCCTCGGCTGGCACCGCCTGGCCACGCTCGAACAGCGCTGGAGCCCCGAGCAGACCGTCAAGGTCCGCTGCTACGCGGCACCCGCGACCCGATAGGGCGCGGGGAACCGCGCGACGAGCCCACGCCGTTCCCGCACCCGCGGATGAAACCCCCGCACCCCGAGCTGAACGGCGAGCGCGGGGTCGAAGAGGCGGCAGCCCCTGGAGGACGGGACGGGTAGGGGCGGCGGGAGCGGAAAACCCCCGCGGCCCCCGCGCCCCATCCCCCTAGGCTGACCTCCGTGGATCCGGATCTCTGGCTGATCGCCCTGACGGCAGTCGCCGCCCTCTGGGGCGTGGCGGCGGGCGCCCTCCTGCCCCGCCCCGCCTACCGGTTCGCGGTCGACGAAGACTCCCCCTGGCAGACCACATGCCCCGCGGGCCACCCCCTCACCGGCCCTGCCCGCGGCTGGCTGGGCCGGGCCCGCTGCACGGCCCCCACCCCAACCGCCACCACAACCGGCCCCGCCACAACGACCCTTGACTCCACCGCGCCCCAGGCCCCCACACCCCCGGCCCCGACACCCCCGGCCCCCACCCCCTGCACCTACGGTCCGAGCACCCCCACCGTCTCCCTCCTCACCGCCCTCGTCTGCGCCACGCTCGCCCTGGCCACCGGCGTGCGCCCGGAGCTCGCGGTCTGGCTTCTTCTCGCCCCGCTCGGCGTTCTCCTCGTCCTGATCGACCTCAAGGTCCAGCGCCTCCCCGACCCGCTGACCCTCCCCTTCGCCGCCCTCGCGCTCCTTCTGCTGGGCGGCGCCGCCCTCCTCCCCGAACACGCGGGCGAATGGCGCACCGCGCTGTTCGGCGCCCTCACCCTCGGCGGGGCGTACTTCCTCCTCTTCCTCGTCCGCCCCCTCGCCCTCGGCTTCGGCGACGTGAAGCTCGCCGTGGGCCTGGGCGCGGTCCTCGGCTGGTACGGCTGGGGCGCCCTGTACGTCGGCACCTTCGCCGGCGCGCTCGTCGGCAGCGTCTGGACCGTCGTCCAAGCCGTCCGCGGCCGGGCGGCACGCCGACAGCTCGTCGCCCTGGGTCCGTTCATGATCGCGGGGGCGTACCTGGGCCTGCTCCTGGAGGCCTACGCGGCGTGAGGTCAGGGACGTCCGGGCTGACGTCGGCCGTTCGAGGCGGCTGGCGTAGGCTGGCGTGGTCCGTCCAACCCTTACGAAAGGGACGCTCCCGGTGACCGAGAAGGCCGACCTCCAGTCCGTTCTCGACCGTGCCGCCGAGGGTGGGCGGATCACACCGGAGGAGGCGCTCGACCTCTACCGCGACGCTCCGCTGCACGCGCTCGGCTCCGCCGCCGACGCCGTCCGCCGCCGCAGGTACGCGGGCACCGAGCACATCGCGACGTACATCATCGAGCGCAACATCAACTACACCAACGTGTGCGTCACGGCGTGCAAGTTCTGCGCGTTCTACGCCCCGCCCACGGCCAAGGACAAGGGCTGGACCCGCGACCTCGACGACATCCTGCGCCGCTGCGCGGAGACCGTCGAACTCGGCGGCACCCAGATCATGTTCCAGGGCGGCCACCACCCGGACTACGGCGTCGACTACTACGAGAAGCACTTCGCCGCCATCAAGAAGGAGTTCCCGCAGCTGGTCATCCACTCCCTCGGCGCGTCCGAGGTCGAGCACATGGCCCGCATCTCCAAGGTGAGCGTCGAGGAGGCGATCCAGCGGATCCACGCCGCCGGCCTCGACTCCTTCGCGGGCGCCGGCGCGGAGCTGCTCCCCGAGCGTCCCCGCAAGGCCATCGCGCCGCTCAAGGAGTCCGGCGAGCGCTGGCTGGAGATCATGGAGACCGCGCACAACCTGGGTGTGGAGTCCACCTCCACCATGCTGATGGGCACCGGCGAGACCAACGCCGAGCGCATCGAGCACCTGCGCATGATCCGTGACGTACAGGACCGCACGGGCGGGTTCCGCGCCTTCATCCCGTACCTCTACCAGCCGATGAACAACCATCTGAAGGGCCGCACCCAGGCCACGATCTTCGAGTACCTGCGGATGATCGCGATCTCCCGGCTGTTCATGGACAACATCGCCCACATCCAGGGCTCCTGGCTGACCACCGGCCAGGACGCGGGCCAGCTCACGCTGCACTACGGCGCGGACGACCTCGGCTCGGTCATGCTGGAGGAGAACGTCGTCTCGGCGGCCGGTGCCAAGCACCGCTCCAACCTCCAGGAAATGATCGACATGATCCGCACGGCGGGGCGGGTCCCGGCCCAGCGCTCCACGACGTACGAACACCTCGTGGTCCACGACGACCCGGCGAACGACCCGGTCGACGCGCGCGTGGTGTCCCACATCTCCTCCACGGCGATCGAGGGCGGCACGGCCCACCCCGAGCTGAAGATCCTCGCGTCCAACTAGCCGCATGCTGACGATCCACGCCGCCGACGAGCTACGCCTCACCTGGGACGACCCGGAGCCCGTCAAGGACGGCGCCGTGGTCGTCGAGGGCATCCGGGTCCGGGCCGCGGGACCGCTGGAGGAGATCCAGGAGCGGTTCCCGGGCGCCCGCGTGCGCCGGTGGCCCGGTGTGCTCGGCCCCGCCCGCGTCCACGAGGGCCCGCTCCCCGACGCGCCCACCCCCCGGGAACGCGTCCACGTGGTGCTGAAGTCCGGGGCGACCGCCGTGCTGGCGGACCACGCGGACATCCCCGAACTCCGCGCCGCCGCCGAACGGAACGACGTCGTCGTGCTCGCCGCTCCCCGCCCGCCGGCGATCGTCGACGACGGCCGGGCGGACCTGGCGGTCTTCGACGAGGCGGGCACCTGCGTGGCGACGGTCTGCGCGGGCCGCCTGGTGCACCGCCGCCGCTGACGGCACGGGCGCCGCTGACGGCGGGGGCGCCGTGGCGGGGGCGCCGTGGCGGGGGCGCCGCCGCCCCGCTCATCCCGAGAACGCCTCCGCGAACGCGCCGTCCTCCCGCTCGACCCCGCTGCAGTCGGTCAGAGCGTCATTCGCCCCGTGGTCGCCGGGACGGGCGCTGCGAGGCCGCTCGGCCCCTACTGCCACAATGGGCCCGTGACCCGCGCATCCCTGGACAAGCAGCCGCACGAAGTCGCCTCGATGTTCGACCGAGTGGCGGAACGGTACGACCTGACCAACGACGTGCTGTCCCTCGGGCAGGACCGGCGCTGGCGCAAGGAGGTCGCGCGGGCGGTGGACGCCCGCCCCGCCCAGAAGGTCCTGGACCTGGCGGCCGGCACCGGCACCTCCTCACAGCCCTTCGCGCGGACCGGCGCGTACGTCGTCCCCTGCGACTTCTCCCTCGGCATGCTCCGGGTCGGCAAGGAACGCACCCCCTGGCTGCCGTTCACCGCGGGCGACGCCACGCGGCTGCCGTTCAAGGACGACACCTTCGACGCGGTGACCATCTCCTTCGGCCTGCGGAACGTCCAGGACACGGACGCCGCACTGCGCGAGATGCACCGGGTGACCAAGCCCGGCGGGCGGGTCGTGATCTGCGAGTTCTCGCACCCGACCTGGGCGCCGTTCCGCACCGTCTACACCGAGTACCTGATGCGCGCGCTGCCGCCGACCGCGCGTGCCGTGTCGTCCAACCCCGACGCGTACGTGTACCTCGCCGAATCCATCCGCGCCTGGCCCGACCAGGCCGGTCTCGCCGAGCGGTTGCAGAAGGCCGGCTGGGACAAGGTCGCGTGGCGGAACCTCACCGGAGGGGTCGTCGCCCTGCACCGGGGGTTCAAGGTTCACCCGTAAGGGGGATGCCCCCAAGGGCGCCCTGTTGATGGGAACCGGTCAACGGAAAACGCCGTCCGTTTGATATGTCACCGCACACGCGGCACCCGTGTGCCCATGTCTGATCACGGCACGAGTTCTCTGGATGACGGAGCGTTCCATGACGTCCTACTGTCCGCACTGCGGGGCCCCCGGTCCCGACGACGCGCGTTACTGCATGAAGTGCGGGCGGGAACGCATACCGGTCCCCTCGGCGCCCCCGGCACCGGACGCGCCCGCCGGCCCGGGCGCACCCCCGACTCCGCCACCCGCCCCGCCGACCGAGCCCGCGTCGACCCTGTCGGCCGCTCCGCCAGCAGCTCCGTCGGCCGGCCCTCCGGCGGCCCCGCCCCCCGGCACGCCTCCACCGCCGCCGGGGCCGGCCGCGGGCGTGCCCCCCGTCGGGCCGCCGCCACCTCCTCCCGAGTTCGCCCCGGTCCCCGCCCGTCCGTCGCCGCTGGGCGCCTTCCTGGGGCGGGCCTTCCGGGGTGACTGGGCCGGGTCGGCCCTCGCGGCGCTCTGGCCGGTGCTGTTCCTGCTCGGCAGCGCCGTCGCCCTCGCGATCCCCGACTACGGCCAGGACGAGGAGGACATCGTCGGCTTCGGGGACCGCATGGGCATCGCCCTCGCCTCGCTCCTCCAGGGCGTCGGCGGCGGCTTCGAGGTCTCCGAGACCGGCGGCGGCTACTCCGGCGAACTCCGGACCATCGAGGCCGGCTTCACCCTGACCCTCGTCCCGCTCACGGTGACCCTCCTGTTCGCCGTCGCGCTGTACCTGGGCGTACGTCAACTCCGTACCCGTCTGGCGACCCGTGCCGGGTACGCCGGCTTCGCCGGACCCGGCGTCGGCTGGACCGTCCCCGGCGGCGTCACCCCCGGCGCACCCGGCACTCCCGGCGCTCCTGGTGTCCCCGGTCGTTCCGCCGGGCTCGAAGCGGCCTTGCGGGTCACACTGCTGGTGACCGTCGCCGTCCTGCTGCTCGGGCTGTTCGCCCAGCCGACCGTCGCCCTCGCCGAGGTCTCCACGTCACCCTGGCTCGCCGCGCTGGGCGCGCTGGTGCTCACCGCCGCCGTCTCGGGCGGGGTGCTGCACCGCGACGACCTGGCCGCCTGGCTGGCCGTGCGCCCCGGGCCGCGCTCCCTGTTCCGGGCGACCGGAACGGCCGTACGCGCCATGGCGATCGTGCTCGCCCTCTGCTCGCTCGTCGCCCTCATCACCCTCGCGTCGAGCGACGAGCTCCAGGCCGACTGGGAGGACGACGTCAATCCACTGCTGATCGTGCTGTTCATCCTGCCCAACATCGCCGTGGCCTTCCTCGGCATCTCCTGGGGCGCGTCCGTCGAGGGCGAGGCGGGCCGCTCGCGGTACGGGGACGACTCGTCGTACGGCGACGACTCGTACGGGGACGGCTCCTCCGGCGACTACGGCCTCGGCGGGTCCAGCCCCTACGGCGGCTACGAACGCGAGTCGTTCGGGCTGTCCGAGCTGGGTGACGCCGTCAACGACTGGGCGGTCGTGGGCGCGTTGGCGCTCGGCGCGGTCTGCGCGCTGGTCCTCGGCGTCCTGGCCGCCCGCCGGTCCTCGGGCCGGGGTGAGCAACTCCTCGCCGCCGGTGTCTTCTTCGGCCTCTTCCTCCTCCTCGCCGGCATCAGCGGCTTCGCCATGGAGGCGTCCGGCTCCGCCTCGACCGACTTCGGGGGCGGGCTCTCCGCCGCCGGCCAGGTCGACGTGGGCCTCAACCTCGCCGAGGCCATGCTCTTCGGCCTCGTCTGGATCTTCGCGGCGGCGTTCCTGGCCCCCTATCTGGTGCAGATGGCCGGCGCCCGCACGGGTGTGATCGCGCCCCCGTTCCCGGCGATGCCGAGCGGCCCCGCGGCCTACGGCACCCCGTCCTGGCCCCCGACCTCGCAGAGCCTGCCGGACCCGCCCAGCCTGCCGACGCCGCCCAGCCTTCCGACCCCGCCCAGCCTGCCGACACCACATAGCCTTCCGACACCACATAGCCTTCCGACCCCGCAGGACCAGCCGGCTCCGCAGGGCCAGTCGGCGGCGCATCCGTCCCAGCCCGTCGAGCCGTACGAGGTTCCGATGGTCGAGCTCGGCCATCAGCTCCCGGCCGGGCCCGTCGCGAAGCCGCGCGGCCGGGCGCTGATGTGGATCCTCACCATCGCGGCGGCCTTCGTGGTCGGCGGGGGAGTTGCGGTCGCGATCCTGTTCCTGCAGAAATGACTTGCTCCTCGCCCTGAAGGGCGAGGATTCTGGCCTTCCTTGACTGGTTGCTGTGCCTCCCCCGAGCTCTCAACTACGTTCGAGCAGGGGGTGCCCCCATCGCGGCATGGTTTCCGGTCGGGAATCCGTGGCTTCCTGTTTCTTCGCGCTGTGCCGGGATCGCTCCCGGTCTTACCGGCGCTCCGCAGGCCGATACCGCCAGTCCGGCGGCCGTCTTCACGTTGATCGCTGCGTTGTGGTCCCGGTCGTGGACGGTGCCGCAGGAGTTGCAGGTCCATTCCCGCACGTTCAGGGGTTTGGGCCCGTCTACGACGCCGCAGGCGTGGCAGGTCTGGGAGGTCGGTTCGAACCGGCCGATCCTGACCAGGGTGCGGCCGTACCGCTGCGCTTTGTATTCCAGCATGCTGATGAACTGCGCCCATCCGGCATCGTGCACGGGCACGTACCGCGTCGTTGAACACCACGCGGGCGCATCCGAAAGCCCTGGCCCGCGCGGCGCGCTGACCGGCATTCGGATAGAGCCTGAACGCGTACCGGAGGCGCATGACGATCACTTTGGAAACCTCGAACACCCGCCGCCACTGGGAGCATGTGCGCGAGATGTCACCGGTACCGCGCACTGCCCGGCTCCGCCGGAGCAACACCGCGACGCTCCGCGTCGCCACCACAGGATTCGCTTCACCTCCCGGCTTGAAGGCCGGAGCACTGCCAATGAGTCCCGGCAGCGGAGGCCGGGCGGGGCGGCGGAAGCGCGCGCCGCGCCGCCGCGGCCCTATCGCCGCAGCGAGAACGGTTCCCCCGGCTCGTCCAACTCCCTGCGCAACCCGGGAGGAGGGCCGCCGCGCCGGGGTTCGCGCACGCCCCCGCCGTCGTCGCCGAGCTCGAACCAGACGGTCACCACCGCGCCTCGCGGCACCTCGACGCCCGGCGGCGGGTACTGCCGTACGACGTAGTCCACGACGGCGAGTTCGACGTCGGGCCGGTCACCGGCGGCCAGCCCGACTCCGCTCGCCGCGGCCGTCTCACGCGCGTCCACGGCCATCAGACCGACGAACCGAGGCACACGCACTTCGAATGACTTGGGTGTCAAGCGCACAGACGTTCACCCCCAGCGGTACCCGCAGGGTAGCCGCCGGGGGTGCCCGTTCGGAAGCGCTGCGTGGCGATCTGTCGAAAATCGCTACCCTGCGTCACGAAACGGGGGGTTGGGGGGGCCCGGAACCCCCGTCGGCGGCTCAGAGGGCCAGCCGGTAGCAGTGGCCCACCTGTTGCGTGACGGGCGTCGTGAAGCTCTCCGCCAGCTCCATGCCCAGCCGTCGGGTGACCGCGATCGAGCGCTCGTTGCGGGCGTTGACCATGGCGACGACGTTCCGGACGCCGGCCGCCCTTACCCGCTCCAGGGTCAGCAGGGCGGCGGCCGTCACATACCCCTTGCCCCAGTGGTCGCGGGCGAGCCGCCAGCCGATCTCGATCTCGCCGGCCGGCCCCCAGGTCCGCGGCCACGGCTGGGCGCCGGTGAAACCGATGGCCCGGCCCTCCTCGTCGAGCATGGTCCACAGGCAGAATCCGTACTCGGCGTCGTGACGACGCTGGCGCGCCGTGAGCTCCTCGTAGACGGACAGCTCGGCGGCCCGGCCGCCGTGGAACTCCATGACGTCGGGGTCGTCGAAGATCCGGTGCCACGCGAAGGCGTCCTCGTCGGTGGGGACGCGCAGCCGTACGTCGGGCAGAGCTCGGTTCACAGGGGCAGCCCTTCAGCCGATGATCAGGTTCCGCTGAATAGACTGCCCATGTCCGATGCCTGTCGGCACATGTTTTCTGGTCTTCCAGTGCTCCAACTACCTCTTGGGGAGAACCCGTCGTGACCGAGCCCCAGCCCCTTACCGAACACACCGCCGATGTGATCGTCGTCGGGGCCGGGCCAGCCGGTTCCACCACCGCGTACTACCTGGCGAAGGCCGGGCTGGACGTGCTCCTGCTGGAGAAGACCAGCTTCCCGAGGGAGAAGGTCTGCGGCGACGGCCTCACGCCCCGTGCGACCAAGCAGCTGGTGTCCATGGGCATCGACATCTCCGAGGAGGCCGGCTGGCTCCGCAACAAGGGGCTGCGGATCATCGGCGGCGGGGTCCGCCTCCAGCTCGACTGGCCGGATCTCGCCTCGTACCCCGACTACGGACTCGTCCGCAAGCGCGACGACTTCGACGAGCAGCTCGCCCGCCAGGCCCAGAAGGCCGGCGCCCGCCTCCACGAGAACTGCAACGTGAGCGGTCCCGTCGTCGACGACCGCACGGGCCGCATCATCGGCGTCACGGCCAAGCTCGGCGACCCGGACTCGGGTGAGAAGCAGGAAGTCACCTTCCGCGCGCCGCTGGTGGTGGCCGCCGACGGCAACTCCAGCCGACTCTCCCTCGCGATGGGCCTGCACCGCCGCGAGGACCGCCCGATGGGCGTCGCCGTCCGCACGTACTTCACCTCCCCCCGCCACGACGACGACTACCTGGAGTCCTGGCTGGAGCTGTGGGACCGGCGCGGCCCGGGCGAGGACCGCCTGCTGCCCGGCTACGGCTGGATCTTCGGCATGGGCGACGGCACGTCCAACGTCGGCCTGGGCGTCCTCAACACCTCCGCCGCCTTCAAGGAGCTCGACTGGCGCGAGATCCTCAAGGCCTGGTGCGCCTCGATGCCGGAGGAGTGGGGCTACACCCCGGAGAACATGACCGGCCCGATCCGCGGCGCCGCCCTCCCCATGGCCTTCAACCGCAAGCCCCACTACACCAAGGGCCTGCTGCTCGTCGGAGACGCCGGCGGCCTCGTGAACCCGTTCAACGGCGAGGGCATCGCCTACGCCATGGAGTCGGGCCAGATCGCCGCCGACGTCATCGTCCAGGCGCACGCCCGCGCCACCCCGGGCCAGCGCGAACTCGCCCTCCAGCGCTACCCGCAGGTCCTCAAGGACACCTACGGCGGCTACTACACGCTGGGCCGGGCCTTCGTGAAGCTCATCGGCAACCCCAAGATCATGAAGCTCGCCACGCAGCGGGGCCTCACCCACCCGATGCTGATGAGGTTCACGCTGAAGCTCCTCGCCAACCTCACCGACCCCACCGGCGGCGACGCGATGGACCGCGTCATCAACGGCCTCTCGAAGGTGGCCCCCAAGGCCTGACGGCCGAACAAGCCCCGTACCCGGCCCCGGACGCGAGAGCTCCGGGGCCGGAGGCATTCGAGGCCGTTTCGCCGACGTCCCTTTCGTCATGCAACGCCCGGAAGTGTCACCGGTTGCGGGGCCGGAGCGCCTGAAGTGCACCGGCGAGCCCTCTCGCCGCCCCAGCCCTCAGCGCGCCCTCGGCCCGCACCGAACGGCCCTCCCAGGGCCCGCCACGGCCCGTACGCGGGCATGCCGGAGGGCCGCCTGCCCCAAGGGGCGGACGGCCCTTCCGTACGGCGAGCGGTCGGCGGACGGCTCAGAGCACGCGCACCGCGCCCGACGCCGGGTAGCCCGACAGGTCCTGGATGACGACACCCTTGGAGGGGTTCGCCGCGTCGAGGTACTTGCCGCCACCGAGGTAGACACCCACGTGGTAGGCGGAACCCTTGCCGCCCCAGTACAGGATGTCGCCGCGCTGGATCTGGGACAGCGGGATGTCCGTGCCCTGCATCGACTGGTCCTGAGAGACCCGCGGGAGGCTCACGCCGACCTGCTTGAACGCGGCCTGCACCAGCGACGAGCAGTCCCACGCGTTGGGCCCCGTGGCGCCCATGACGTACGCGTCGCCCAACTGGGCCTCGAGGAAGGCGATGACCGTCTCGACGCTGCCGCTGGCCGGCGGGGCCGTCGAGGCGGAGTTCGTGGTGAGGGTCGTGCGCGTGCTGTCCCGCGAGGCGCGCTCGGCGGCGGCCTTGCGCTCCGCCTCCTCGGCGGCCTTCTTGCGGGCCTCTTCCTTCTTGGCCTTCGCCAGGTCCTTGTCGGCCTGCTTGGCCGCCGCCTCCGCGGCCGCGTCACGCTCGGCCTGCAGCTGGTAGTCGGCCGCCATCTGCTGCGTCGCGTCCGCGGACTGCGCTGCCTGCGTGGCCAGGTCGGCCGTGAGGGTGGGCAGTTCGAGGGTCTGCGTCACCGACTCCGCGGCGACGGCCTGCGCGGAAGCGCCGGCCACGGCCACGGTGCTGAGGATGCCACCGGCGACTCCGGCGCGCACCACGATCGAGGACGACGCGTTGCGGCGGGGTTTCCGGTGGCTGCGTATGTGAGCGGTGTGGGACATGGGTACAAGCGGTACCAGGGGCTCGTCCATACCTTCAAGCAACGTGTGGTGCGCCACAGTTGTTCAACGGACGCCCCAAATTCCCTGCGCGTCACTCTTTATTGACGGCGTAACGGGCAAAGCGGACACGGCCGGTCAAGCCCGTGATCATGCGCTTTCGTGATTACGTCCGAATTGCCCTGCGCTTACCATCGATCGCACCGAGTGGCCAAGCCCGGCTGATTTGATCTCGATCCGATGTGGCGCAGGTCACAGAGTGATCACCGATGTGGCCGCTTCGTGTTGATGATCGCCGGTCGCCGACGCTCGTGAACGCGTGCACGCGTCCACATTCGTCACCGCGTCTCCCTCTGGTGTGTGAACGCGGTCCTCTAGCAAGCGCTCCCGTCCAGCACCAATTTGCATGCAGAGGAACCCTCTTGATATAGAGACGCACCCTCTCACCTGCGACAACGATCGAAATTGTCACTTCTGGTGATCACTCTGGCGCTTCGTGTATGAAGATCGCCGCTCATCCGACTTCATGATCCTTCGTCAGGTGGTGGAGATCACAAACTCGGTGCCGCACCCCGTGTCGCAGATCACAGACCCGCAGGCATAAGATGCGGGGCAGTTGGGCTTGTGACCTGCTTCACATGTTCGCGATCTTCGCCGGGACGGGCGGTGTTCGTGGGACAGGTGGGGCGGAGAGCCGGTCCACGCAACCGCCAGCAGTCAGTGCCGACTGAGAGGAGCGAGGAGCGGTGAACGCCTATGCGCCCATCCTCGTACTGGGAGCCCTCGGGGCAGGCTTTGCGATCTTCTCCGTGATCATGGCCACGCTGATCGGCCCGAAGCGCTACAACCGGGCCAAGCTCGAGGCCTACGAGTGCGGAATCGAGCCCACCCCCACGCCGGCCGGCGGCGGGCGTTTCCCCATCAAGTACTACCTGACGGCGATGCTCTTCATCGTCTTCGACATCGAGATCGTCTTCCTCTACCCCTGGGCCGTCACCTTCGACGCCCTGGGTGTTTTCGGGCTCGTGGAGATGCTGCTCTTCGTGCTCACCGTCTTCGTCGCCTACGCGTACGTCTGGCGTCGCGGCGGCCTGGAATGGGACTGAGGGGCCTTTAAGACCATGGGACTCGAAGAAAAACTGCCGAGCGGCTTCCTGCTGACCACCGTCGAGCAGGCCGCGGGCTGGGTACGCAAGGCGTCCGTCTTCCCCGCCACCTTCGGCCTCGCCTGCTGTGCCATCGAGATGATGACCACGGGTGCGGGCCGCTACGACCTGGCGCGCTTCGGCATGGAGGTGTTCCGCGGCTCGCCGCGCCAGGCGGACCTGATGATCGTGGCCGGCCGGGTCAGCCAGAAGATGGCGCCGGTGCTGCGGCAGGTCTACGACCAGATGCCGAACCCGAAGTGGGTGATCTCCATGGGGGTCTGCGCGTCGTCCGGCGGCATGTTCAACAACTACGCGATCGTCCAGGGCGTCGACCACATCGTCCCCGTCGACATCTATCTCCCCGGTTGCCCGCCACGGCCCGAGATGCTGATGGACGCGATCCTCAAGCTCCACCAGAAGATCCAGTCGTCCAAGCTCGGCGTGAACGCGGAGGAAGCGGCCCGCGAGGCCGAGGAAGCCGCGCTCAAGGCGCTGCCCACCATCGAGATGAAGGGGCTGCTGCGATGAGCGCCGCGAACGGCAACGGCGGACCCAACCCCGAGAAGGACCTCTCCGCCTCCAACCTCCCCGGCCAGCGCGGCGACGGCGGCGAGGAGATCCGCGTCCAGCGCGGCATGTTCGGCGCCGAGAAGGGCGGCGACACCTCCGGTTACGGTGGCCTGGTCCGCTCCATCCGGCTCCCCGGCCCGGCCACCCGCCCCTACGGCGGCTGGTTCGACGAGGTCGCCGACGAACTGGAGGGTGCCCTGGAGGAACAGGGCCTCGTCCCCGAGAACGTGATCGACAGGACCGTCGTCGACCGCGGGGAGATCACCTTCCACATCGAGCGCGAGTACCTGCCCACCGTCGCCCGCACCCTCCGCGACGACCCGGCCCTCCGCTTCGAACTGTGCACCGGCGTGAGCGGCGTCCACTACCCCGGCGACAAGGGCCGCGAGCTGCACGCCGTCTACCACCTGCGGTCGATCACCCACAACCGGCTGATCCGCCTGGAGGTCTCCGCCCCCGACGCCGACCCGCACATCCCGTCGCTCGTCCCCGTCTACCCGACCAACGACTGGCACGAGCGCGAGACGTACGACTTCTTCGGCATCGTCTTCGACGGCCACCCCGCGCTGACGCGGATCATGATGCCGGACGACTGGCAGGGCTTCCCGCAGCGCAAGGACTATCCCCTCGGCGGCATCCCCGTCGAGTACAAGGGCGCCCAGATCCCGGCTCCGGACCAGCGGAGGTCGTACTCATGAGCACGCAGCACGCAACTCCGCGCGAGACCACCGAGGGCACCGTCTACACGGTCACCGGCGGCGACTGGGACGAGGTCGCCGAGACCGCGGCGAGGTCCGACGACGAGCGCATCATCGTCAACATGGGCCCCCAGCACCCGTCCACCCACGGTGTGCTCCGGCTCATCCTGGAGATCGACGGCGAGACCGTCACCGAGGCCCGCTGCGGCATCGGCTACCTCCACACCGGCATCGAGAAGAACCTCGAGTACCGCACGTGGACGCAGGGCACCACGTTCGTGACGCGCATGGACTACCTGACGCCGTTCTTCAACGAGACGGCGTACTGCCTCGCGGTCGAGAAGCTCCTCGGCATCGAGGACCAGATCCCCGACCGCGCCTCGATCATCCGCGTGCTCCTGATGGAGCTGAACCGGCTCTCCTCCCACCTGGTGTGCATCGCCACCGGCGGCATGGAGCTGGGCGCCACCACGATCATGATCTACGGCTTTCGTGATCGTGAACTCATTCTCGACATCTACGAGCTCATCACCGGCCTGCGCATGAACCACGCGTACATCCGGCCCGGCGGACTCGCCCAGGACCTGCCGCCCGGCGCGGTGGACCAGATCCGCGAGTTCGTGAAGAAGATGAAGAAGAACCTCCCCGAGTACGACAAGCTCGCCACCGGGAACCCCATCTTCAAGGCCCGTATGCAGGACGTCGGCTACCTCGACCTGGCCGGCTGCATGGCCCTCGGCGCCACCGGCCCGATCCTGCGCTCCGCCGGCCTCCCGCACGACCTGCGCAAGGCCCAGCCGTACTGCGGCTACGAGACGTACGACTTCGACGTCCCGACCGCCGACACCTGCGACTCCTACGGCCGCTTCCTGATCCGGCTGGAGGAGATGCGCCAGTCGCTCAGGATCGTCGAGCAGTGCCTGGACCGGCTCCAGCCGGGACCGGTCATGGTCGAGGACAAGAAGATCGCCTGGCCCGCCCAGCTCGCCCTCGGACCGGACGGCCTCGGCAACTCCCTGGACCACATCAAGAAGATCATGGGCACCTCCATGGAGGCCCTGATCCACCACTTCAAGCTGGTGACCGAGGGCTTCCGCGTCCCGCCGGGACAGGCGTACGCGGCGGTCGAGTCACCCAAGGGCGAACTCGGGGTGCACGTCGTGTCCGACGGAGGCACCCGCCCCTTCCGGGTCCACTTCCGCGACCCGTCCTTCACCAACCTGCAGACCATGGCGGCGATGTGCGAGGGCGGCCAGGTCGCCGACGTCATCGTCGCCGTCGCGTCCATCGACCCCGTGATGGGAGGCGTCGACCGGTGACCACCACCCCCGAGGGAGTCAGCCTGGGCATGCCCCAGCTGCCCGCGCCCGACTACCCGGACGACGTTCGAGCCCGGCTGGAGCGGGACGCGGCCGAGGTCGTCGCCCGCTACCCCGACTCCCGGTCCGCGCTGCTGCCGCTGCTGCACCTCGTGCAGTCCGAGGAGGGCCACGTCACCCGCACCGGCATGCGGTTCTGCGCCGAGGTGCTGGGCCTCACGACGGCCGAGGTCACCGCGGTCGCCACCTTCTACACCATGTACCGGCGCAAGCCGAGCGGTGACTACCAGGTCGGCGTCTGCACCAACACCCTGTGCGCGGTGATGGGCGGCGACGCGATCTTCGAGGCGCTCCAGGAGCACCTGAACGTCGGCAACGGCGAGACCACCGACGACGGCAAGGTCACCCTGGAGCACATCGAGTGCAACGCGGCCTGCGACTTCGCGCCGGTCGTGATGGTCAACTGGGAGTTCTTCGACAACCAGACCGTCGACAGCGCCAAGCGGCTCGTCGACGACCTGCGGGCCGGCGTCCAGGTCGAGCCCACGCGCGGGGCACCGCTGTGCACCTTCAAGGAGACCGCGCGCATCCTCGCCGGCTTCCCCGACGAGCGGCCCGGGGCCGTCGAGGCGACCGGCGGCGCCGGACCCGCCTCCCTGGTGGGCCTGCGCCTGGCCAAGGGAGAGGCCGGCACCGCGCGCGTGGTCCACCCGCGGGACGGCGGCCCGCACGACGAGCCGCAGGACACGGTGCACGAGCCGTCACCGGGCGAGCACCTCAGCTCGCACGACGCGCCGCAGGAGACATCGGCCTCCGACCCGGCCCACCCGGCAGGGCACGACGCCGAGGAGGGGGAGTGATGACGTTGGCACCCGAGATCAAGGGCACCAGCCCCGAGAAGCTGCTCGCACCCGTGCTGTCGGCCTTCTGGGACGAGGACAGGTCCTGGACGCTGGACGTCTACCGGCGGCACGACGGGTACGAGGGACTCCGCAAGGCGCTCGCCATGACGCCGGACGACCTCATCGCGTACGTCAAGGAATCCGGCCTGCGCGGTCGCGGCGGCGCCGGCTTCCCCACCGGAATGAAATGGCAGTTCATTCCTCAGGGGGACGGGAAGCCGCACTATCTCGTCGTCAACGCCGACGAGTCGGAGCCGGGGACCTGCAAGGACATCCCGCTCCTCTTCGCGAACCCGCACAGCCTCATCGAGGGCATCGTCATCGCGTGCTACGCCATCAGGTCCTCGCACGCCTTCATCTATCTGCGGGGTGAGGTCGTCCCCGTCCTGCGGCGGCTGCACGAGGCCGTACGCGAGGCCTACGAGGCGGGCTACCTCGGCGAGAACATCCTGGGCAGCGGACTCGACCTCGACCTCACCGTGCACGCGGGCGCGGGCGCGTACATCTGCGGTGAGGAGACCGCGCTGCTCGACTCGCTCGAAGGCCGCCGCGGTCAACCGCGACTGCGTCCCCCCTTCCCTGCCGTGGAAGGCCTCTACGCCTGTCCCACTGTCGTGAACAACGTCGAGTCGATCGCGTCGGTTCCCGCCATCCTGCACCGCGGCAAGGAATGGTTCCGGTCGATGGGCAGCGAGAAGTCCCCCGGCTTCACGCTCTACTCCCTCAGCGGCCACGTCGCCAGCCCCGGCCAGTACGAGGCCCCGCTCGGCATCACCCTGCGCCAGCTGCTGGAGATGAGCGGCGGCATGCGTCCCGGCCACCGCCTCAAGTTCTGGACACCGGGCGGCTCCTCGACCCCGATGTTCACCGACGAGCACCTCGACGTCCCCCTCGACTACGAAGGAGTGGGCGCCGCGGGCTCCATGCTCGGCACCAAGGCGCTCCAGTGCTTCGACGAGACCACCTGCGTCGTCCGTGCCGTCACCCGCTGGACCGAGTTCTACGCCCACGAGTCCTGCGGCAAGTGCACCCCCTGCCGCGAGGGCACCTACTGGCTCGTCCAGCTGCTGCGCGACATCGAGGCCGGCAAGGGCGTCATGAGCGACCTCGACAAGCTCAACGACATCGCCGACAACATCAACGGCAAGTCGTTCTGCGCCCTCGGCGACGGCGCCGCCTCCCCGATCTTCTCCTCCCTGAAGTACTTCCGCGAGGAGTACGAGGACCACATCACGGGCCGTGGCTGCCCCTTCGACCCCGCCAAGTCGACCGCCTGGGCCGACAAGGACAAGCACGCGGAGGTGAACGCATGACCGTACTGCCATCCACCAGCGGCTCCGCCGCGGGCGGCGAGGCGGCGGTCCCGCCGGAAGATCTCGTCTCGCTGACCATCGACGGCGTCGACATCAGCGTGCCCAAGGGCACCCTGGTCATCCGGGCCGCCGAACAGCTCGGCATCGAGATCCCCCGCTTCTGCGACCACCCCCTCCTCGACCCGGCCGGCGCCTGCCGCCAGTGCATCGTCGAGGTCGAGGGCCAGCGCAAGCCCATGGCGTCCTGCACGATCACCTGTACGGACGGGATGGTCGTCAGGACTCAACTCACCTCCCCGGTCGCCGAGAAGGCCCAGAAGGGGGTGATGGAGCTCCTGCTCATCAACCACCCCCTGGACTGCCCCGTCTGCGACAAGGGCGGCGAGTGCCCCCTGCAGAACCAGGCCATGTCGCACGGCCAGTCCGAGTCCCGCTTCGAGGGCCGCAAGCGCACCTACGAGAAGCCCGTACCGATCTCCGCGCAGGTGCTCCTCGACCGCGAACGGTGCGTGCTGTGCGCCCGCTGCACCCGCTTCTCCAACCAGGTCGCCGGCGACCCGATGATCGAACTGCTGGAGCGGGGCGCGCTCCAGCAGGTGGGCACAGGCGAGGGCGACCCGTTCGAGTCGTACTTCTCCGGCAACACCATCCAGATCTGCCCGGTCGGCGCGCTGACCTCGGCGGCGTACCGATTCCGCTCCAGGCCCTTCGACCTCGTCTCCTCGCCGTCCGTGTGCGAGCACTGCTCCGGCGGCTGCGCCACCCGCACCGACCATAGGCGCGGCAAGGTCATGCGGCGGCTCGCCGCCGACGACCCCCAGGTCAACGAGGAGTGGATCTGCGACAAGGGCCGCTTCGGGTTCCGCTACGCGCAGCGCCCCGACCGGCTGACCACCCCCCTCGTCCGCAACGAGGAGGGCGTCCTGGAACCGGCGTCCTGGCCGGAGGCCCTGGAGGCCGCCGCCCAAGGGCTGCTCGCCGCGCGCGGCAGGGCCGGTGTCCTGACCGGCGGCCGGCTCACCGTCGAGGACGCCTACGCGTACAGCAAGTTCGCGCGCGTGGCGCTCGACACCAACGACATCGACTTCCGCGCGCGGGTGCACAGCGGCGAGGAGGCCGACTTCCTGGCCGCCCGGGTCGCCGGCCGCGGCCACGACCTCGACGGCAAGGGCGTCACGTACGCCACGCTGGAGAAGGCCCCCGCGGTCCTCCTCGTCGGGTTCGAGGCCGAGGAGGAGGCACCCGGTGTCTTCCTGAGGCTCCGCAAGGCCTGGCGCAAGCACAAGATGCGGGTGTTCTCGCTCGCCACGCACGCCACCCGGGGCCTGGAGAAGGCCGGCGGGACGCTGTTGCCCGCCGCGCCCGGCACCGAGACCGAGTGGCTGGACGCCCTCGCGAGCGGCGCCGGACTCGAAGGGGACGGCACCGAGGCCGCCGCGGCGCTGCGCACCGAGGGCGCCGTCATCGTCGTCGGTGAGCGGCTCGCCGGTGTCGCGGGCGGACTCACGGCGGCCGTACGGGCCGCCGCCCTGACCGGCGCCCGGCTGGTGTGGATCCCCCGCCGGGCCGGGGAGCGCGGTGCCATCGAGGCCGGCGCGCTGCCGTCGCTGCTGCCGGGCGGCCGCCCGGCCACGGACCCACGCGCGCGTGAGGAGATCGCCTCCGCCTGGGGCGTCGCCCAGCTCCCGCTGCGCTACGGCCGCGACACCGGGCAGATCGTCGAGGCCGCCGCCACCGGAGAGCTCGGGGCCCTGGTGGTGGCCGGCGTCGAGGTCGCCGACCTGCCCGAACCGGCACGCGCGCGTGAGGCGCTCGCCTCGGTGGGCTTCCTGGTCTCCCTGGAACTGCGGCCCAGCGAGGTCACCGACCACGCCGACGTCGTCCTGCCGGTCGCCGCCGTCGCGGAGAAGGCCGGCAGCTTCATCAACTGGGAGGGCAGGGTCCGGCCGTTCGAGGCCGCGCTGAAGCCCGACCAGATGACCCGCCGTCTGGCACCCACCGACGGGCGGGTGCTGCAGATGCTCGCCGACGCCATGGACGTCCACCTCGGGCTGCCGGACCTGCGCACCACGCGCGCGGAGCTGGACCGGCTCGGCGCCTGGGACGGCTCGCGGGCGACCGAGCCCGTGGAGATCGCCGCCGGGCTGCCGAGGCCCGCCGCCGGGGAGGCCGTCCTGGCCGGACACCGGCTGCTGCTCGACCAGGGCCGCCTCCAGGACGGCGACGAGGCCCTCGCCGGCACCCGGCACGCCGCGCACGCGCGTCTGTCCGCCGCGACGGCCGCCGAGGCCGGCGTGAAGAACGGTGACCTGCTGGCGGTCACCGGGCCCGAGGGCCTGGTCGCACTCCCGCTGCAGATCACCGACATGCCCGACCGCGTCGTCTGGTTGCCGCTGAACTCCGCGGGCTCGGGCGTCGCCTCCGACACCGGGGCACTGCCCGGCGCACTCGTCCGCATCGGCCCCGCGACGCTCGCCGCCGAGGCCCCCGAGGAGGTGGAGGCATGAGCGCGTACTCCCTCGCCGCTGAAGACCTCTCGATGTTCGGCCGCGACCCCTGGTGGCTGGTCGTCGTCAAGGCGGTGTTCTGCTTCGCCTTCCTGATGATCACCGTGCTGTTCTCCATCGTGTGGGAACGCAAGGTCGTCGCCTGGATGCAGCTGCGCATCGGCCCCAACCGGCACGGCCCCTGGGGCATGCTCCAGTCGCTCGCCGACGGCATCAAGCTGATGCTCAAGGAAGACGTCATCGTCAAACGCGCGGACAAGGTGGTCTACGTCCTCGCGCCGATCGTCGCGGCCATCCCGGCCTTCATGGCGATCGCGGTGATCCCCTTCGGCCCCGCGGGCAACGAGATCTCGATCTTCGGCCAGCGCACCACGATGCAGCTCACCGACCTGCCGATCGCGATGCTCTACATCCTCGCGGTCGCCTCCGTCGGCATCTACGGCATCGTCCTGGCGGGCTGGAGCTCCGGATCCACCTACCCGCTGCTGGGCGGCCTGCGGTCCTGCGCGCAGATGATCTCCTACGAGATCGCCATGGGTGCCGCGTTCGCCTCGGTGTTCCTCTACTCCGGGTCGATGTCGACGTCGGCGATCGTGGAGGCCCAGCAGGACCGCTGGTACATCGTGCTGCTGCCGGTCTCGTTCGTGATCTACATCGTGACCATGGTCGGCGAGACCAACCGCGCCCCGTTCGACATGCCGGAGTCCGAGGGCGACCTGGTCGGCGGCTTCAACACCGAGTACTCGTCGATCAAGTTCGCGATGTTCATGCTCGCCGAGTACGTGAACATGGTGACGGTCTCGGCGGTGTCGGTGACCCTCTTCCTCGGCGGCTGGCGGGCCCCCTGGCCCATCAGCACCTTCTGGGAGGGCGCCAACCACGGCTGGTGGCCGATGCTCTGGTTCGTGGTGAAGGTGCAGCTGCTGCTGTTCTTCTTCATCTGGCTGCGCGGCACGCTCCCGCGCGTCCGCTACGACCAGCTGATGAAGCTCGGCTGGAAGGTCCTCCTGCCGGTCTCCGTGGTCTGGCTGATGCTGGTCGCGACCGTGCGGACCCTGCGCAACGAGAACTACGACTTCGCCCAGATCGCGCTGTACGTCGCCGGTGCCGTCGTCGTGCTGTTCCTGCTGTCGTTCGTCGCGGACATCTTCCGCGACAAGCGCGAGAGCCAGGACCAGCCCGCCGAACCGGCCGCCTTCGACCCGATGGCCGGCGGATACCCCGTACCGCCCCTGCCCGGACAGATCCTCCCGCCGGTGCCGCGCAGGCGTCCGCGCCGTGAGCGGGAGCTGATTGTCAGTGGTGGGTCCGATACTGACAGTGACGGATCTTCGAATGGGAGGGAGGCGTCCGATGGCTGATGAGCCCAAGGAGACCAAGCCGGGTTTCCAGAACCCCGTCGCCGGCTTCGGCGTGACCTTCAAGGCCATGTTCAAGAAGCGGCTGACCGAGCAGTACCCGGAACAGGAGAAGACCACCGCCCCGCGGTTCCACGGCCGACACCAGCTCAACCGCCATCCGGACGGCCTGGAGAAGTGCGTCGGCTGCGAGCTGTGCGCCTGGGCCTGTCCCGCCGACGCGATCTACGTGGAGGGCGCGGACAACACGGACGAGGAGCGCTACTCGCCGGGCGAGCGGTACGGCCGCGTCTACCAGATCAACTACGCCCGCTGCATCCTGTGCGGACTGTGCATCGAGGCGTGCCCCACCCGCGCGCTCACGATGACCAACGAGTTCGAGCTGGCCGACTCCAGCCGCGCCAACCTCATCTACACCAAGGAGCAGCTGCTCGCCGGGCTCGACGACGGCATGGTCGACACGCCGCACGCGATCTACCCGGGCACCGACGAGCAGGACTACTACCGGGGCCTGGTCACCGAGGCCGCGCCCGGTACCGAGCGGCAGGTCGCCCTCTCCAAGGGCGAGGTGCCGCAGGAGGGCGCCTCCACCTTCGGTGAGGACGAGCCCGCGTCGGAGAAGGTGATCCGCCGATGACGCACCAACTCGCCGCCTACACGACCTCCACCGGTGAGGCCTTCCAGTTCTGGGTGCTCGGCACCGTCGCGGTGATCGGCGCGCTGTGCACCGTGTTCATGAAGAAGGCCGTGCACAGCGCGCTCTGCCTGGCCGGCACCATGATCATTCTGGCGGTGTTCTACCTCGCCAACGGCGCCTACTTCCTGGGCATCGTGCAGATCGTCGTCTACACCGGCGCGATCATGATGCTGTTCCTGTTCGTGGTGATGCTCGTCGGCGTCACCGCGGCGGACTCCCTGAAGGAGACCATCAAGGGCCAGCGCTGGCTGGCCCTGCTGTGCGGCCTCGGCTTCGGCATCCTGCTCGTCGGGGGCATCGGCAACGCGGCGCTCACCGAGTTCAACGGCCTCGGCCAGGCGAACTCCGGGGGCAACGTGGAGGGCCTCGCCGCCCTCATCTTCACCGACTACGTGTTCGCCTTCGAGCTCACCGGCGCCCTGCTGATCACGGCCGCCGTCGGCGCCATGGTGCTCACCCACCGCGAGCGCACCGAGCGCGCCAAGACCCAGCGGGAACTGTCCGAGCAGCGTGTCCGCGAGGGCAAGCACCTCCCGCCGCTGCCGGCCCCCGGCGTCTACGCCCGGCACAACGCGGTCGACATCGCGGGCCTGCTGCCCGACGGCACCCCGTCCGAGCTCACCGTCAGCAAGACGCTGCGGGACCGCGGCCAGGTCCGCGACGTGTCGACCGAGGCGCTGAGCGACCTCAAGGCCCTGGAGCAGCGCGCCGAGGACCGCCTGGAGCGCACCAACAGCGGCAAGAGCGGGGAGGCATCGAAGTGAATCCCGTCAACTACCTGTATCTCGCCGCCCTGCTGTTCACGATCGGCGCCACCGGCGTCCTGATCAGGCGGAACGCGATCGTGGTGTTCATGTGCGTCGAGCTGATGCTCAACGCCTGCAACCTCGCCCTCGTCGCGTTCTCCCGTATGCACGGCAATCTCGACGGCCAGATCATCGCCTTCTTCACGATGGTCGTCGCCGCCGCGGAGGTCGTGGTCGGACTCGCGATCATCGTGTCGCTGTTCCGTTCCCGCCACTCGGCCTCGGTCGACGACGCCAGCCTGATGAAGCTGTAAGGGGTCGGAAGAATCGTGGAGAACCTGATTGCGCTGCTGATCGCGGCGCCCCTGCTCGGAGCCGCCGTCCTGCTGTGCGGCGGCCGGCGTCTCGACGCCGTCGGCCACTGGATCGGCACGGTCCTCGCCGCCGCCTCGTTCGTCGTCGGTGTGGTCCTCTTCGCCGACATGCTCGGCAAGGACCCCGAGAACCGTGCGATGCACCAGTTCCTGTTCAGCTGGATCCCCGTCGGGGGCTTCCAGGCGGACGTCGCCTTCCAGCTCGACCAGCTGTCGATGACGTTCGTGCTGCTGATCACCGGAGTCGGCTCGCTCATCCACGTCTACTCCATCGGATACATGGAGCACGACGAGCGCCGACGCCGCTTCTTCGGCTATCTGAACCTGTTCCTCGCGGCGATGCTGCTGCTCGTCCTCGCCGACAACTACCTGCTGCTGTACGTCGGCTGGGAGGGCGTCGGTCTCGCCTCCTACCTCCTCATCGGCTTCTGGCAGCACAAGCCCAGCGCCGCCACCGCCGCGAAGAAGGCCTTCCTGGTCAACCGCGTCGGCGACGTGGGCCTGTCCATCGCCATCATGCTGATGTTCACCACCTTCGGGACGTTCGCCTTCGGGCCGGTCCTGGAGGCCACCGGTGAGGCGACCGAGGGCAAGCTCACCGCCATCGCCCTGATGCTGCTGCTCGCCGCGTGCGGCAAGTCCGCCCAGGTGCCGCTGCAGTCCTGGCTCGGGGACGCGATGGAGGGCCCGACCCCGGTCTCGGCCCTCATCCACGCCGCGACCATGGTCACCGCAGGCGTCTATCTGATCGTCCGCTCCGCCGACATCTTCAACGCCGCCCCGGACGCCCAACTGGTGACCACCGTGGTCGGCGCGGTCACGCTGATGTTCGGTGCGATCGTCGGTTGCGCGAAGGACGACATCAAGAAGGCCCTCGCCGGTTCGACCATGTCGCAGATCGGCTACATGGTGCTCGCCGCGGGTCTCGGCCCCATCGGCTACGTCTTCGCGATCATGCACCTGGTGACGCACGGCTTCTTCAAGGCCGGGCTGTTCCTCGGCGCCGGCTCGGTCATGCACGGCATGAACGACGAGGTCGACATGCGCAAGTACGGCGGCCTCCGCAAGTACATGCCGATCACGTTCATCACGTTCGGCCTCGGCTACCTCGCCATCATCGGCTTCCCCGGCCTGTCCGGCTTCTTCTCCAAGGACAAGATCATCGAGGCGGCGTTCGCCAAGGGCGGCACCGAGGGCTGGATCCTCGGCGGTGTGGCCCTGCTGGGCGCGGCCATCACCGCGTTCTACATGACCCGCGTGATGCTGATGACGTTCTTCGGCGAGGAGCGCTGGCGCGACCGGCGGACCGCCTCCCCGGCGGAGCCGGACGTGGAGCCCGCCGCCGAGCACCACGGCGCCCACGGTGAACCGCACCCGCACGAGTCGCCCAGGGTCATGACGATCCCGATGATCGTGCTGGCCGTCGGATCGGTCTTCGCCGGCGGGTTCTTCAGCATCGGCGACCGGTTCATCCACTGGCTGGAACCCGTCACCGAGCACGCGCACGGCAACCCGCCGATCAGCGCCGGCGCCGTCACCGCGTCCACGGTCGCCGTGATGGTCATCGGTGTCGGCCTCGCGTGGCTCCAGTACGGGCGCCGCCCCGTCCCGGTCGTCGCCCCGCGCGGATCGCTGCTCACCCGGGCCGCCCGCCGCGACCTGTACCAGGACGACTTCAACCACGTGGTCCTCGTCCGCGGCGGAGAGCACCTCACCCGATCCCTGGTCTATGTCGACCACACCCTGGTCGACGGTGTCGTCAACGGCACCGCGGCCGGCATGGGCGGCCTCTCCGGGCGGCTGCGCCGCATCCAGAACGGCTATGCCCGGTCGTACGCGGTCTCGATGTTCGGCGGCGCTGCGATCCTCATCGCCGCGACCCTGCTGATGAGGGCGGTCTGATACCGATGTCCTTTCCTCTGCTGACAGCGACGGCGGTGCTCCCGGCCCTGGGAGCCATCGCCACGGCCGCCGTACCGGCCGCCCGGCGGACCGCCGCCAAATGGCTGGCGCTGATCGTCTCGCTGGCCACCCTGGTGCTCGCCGCGGTCGTCCTGGTCCGCTTCGACCCCGGCGGCGACCGCTACCAGCTCACCGAGTCCCACGCCTGGATCAAGGACTTCGGGGTCCGGTACGAACTGGGCGTGGACGGCATCGCCGTCGCGATGATCGCGCTCACCGCGCTGCTGATCCCGTTCATCATCCTCGCGGGCTGGCACGACGCCGACCCCCTGGAGACCGGCAGCAAGCGGTGGCGGCCCACCCAGGGCTTCTTCGCGCTGATCCTGCTGGTCGAGGCGATGGTGATCATCTCCTTCGAGGCCACCGACGTCTTCCTCTTCTACATCTTCTTCGAAGCCATGCTCATCCCGATGTACTTCCTCATCGGCGGCTTCGGGGACCGGGCCCACGAGCACGGCGAGAAGGCGGCGTCCACCCAGCGGTCGTACGCCGCGGTGAAGTTCCTCCTCTACAACCTGGTCGGCGGCCTGATCATGCTGGCCGCGGTCATCGGCCTGTACGTGGTCGCCGGCAACTTCTCCCTCACTCAGATCGCCGAGGCCCGCGCCAACGGCACCCTGGACATGGCGACCAGCACCGAGCGGTGGCTGTTCCTCGGGTTCTTCTTCGCCTTCGCGGTGAAGGCGCCGCTGTGGCCGCTGCACACCTGGCTGCCCAACGCCATGCAGGAGTCGACGGCCCCGGTCGCCGTCCTGATCACGGCGGTCGTCGACAAGGTCGGCACCTTCGCGATGCTCCGCTTCTGTCTCCAGCTGTTCCCGGAGGCCAGCACCTGGGCGACGCCCGCGATCCTCGTCCTCGCCCTGATCAGCATCATCTACGGGGCGCTGCTCGCGGTCGGCCAGCGCGACATCAAGCGGCTGGTCGCCTACGCGTCGATCTCCCACTTCGGGTTCATCATCCTGGGCATCTTCGCGATGACCAGCCAGGGTCAGTCGGGCGCGACGCTCTACATGGTCAACCACGGCATCTCGACCGCGGCCCTCATGCTGGTCGCCGGGTTCCTGATCTCCCGGCGCGGATCGCGGCTCATCGCCGACTACGGCGGCGTCCAGAAGGTCGCCCCGGTGCTCGCCGGCACCTTCCTGATCGGCGGTCTCGCCACCCTGTCGCTGCCGGGGCTCGCCCCGTTCGTCAGTGAGTTCCTGGTCCTGGTCGGGACGTTCGCCCGCTACCCGGTCATCGGGATCATCGCCACCGTCGGCATCGTCCTCGCCGCGCTCTACACCCTCGTCCTCTACCAGCGGACGATGACGGGCCCGGTGAAGGCGGAGGTCGAGGGCATGCCCGATCTGCGGGTGCGGGAACTCGTCGTGGTCGCCCCGCTGATCGTTCTGCTGATCTTCCTGGGTGTCTACCCGAAGCCCGTCACCGACATCGTCAACCCGGCGGTCAAGCAGACCTTGTCCGACGTACAGAAGAAGGACCCCCAGCCCGAGGTGGAGGCGTCCAAGTGAGCGCATCAGCCGTCCACAGCCTGTGGACAACGGCGGCCGAGCCGATCGACAAGATCGGCGCGCCGGACATCGAATACGGGCAGCTGTCGCCCACCTTGATCGTCATCGGGGCGGCCGTCCTCGGCGTGCTGGTCGAGGCGTTCGTCCCCCGCAAGACCCGCTACTACGCCCAGGTCTTCCTGTCCGTCGTCGCGCTCGCCGCCGCCTTCGCCGCGGTGATCGGGCTCGCGGCCGGCGGATACGCCACGACCAAGTCGGGCATCGTCGCGATGGGCGCCGTCGCCGTCGACGGACCGGCCCTGTTCCTCCAGGGCACGATCCTCCTCGCCGGCATCCTCGGCGTGTTCACCTTCGCCGAACGGCGCCTCGACCCCGCGGCGCACGGCAACCGCGTCGACTCGTTCGCCGCGCAGGCCGCGTCCGTGCCGGGCAGCGACAGCGAGAAGGCCGCCGTCAAGGCGGGCTTCACCACCACCGAGGTGTTCCCGCTGCTGCTCTTCGCCGTCGGCGGCATGCTGATCTTCCCCGCGGCGAACGACCTGCTGACCCTGTTCATCGCCCTGGAAGTCTTCTCGCTCCCGCTGTACCTGCTGTGCGCCGTGGCCCGCCGCAAGCGGCTCATGTCGCAGGAGGCCGCCGTCAAGTACTTCCTCCTCGGCGCCTTCGCCTCCGCGTTCACCCTCTTCGGCATCGCCCTGCTCTACGGCTACGCGGGCTCCGTGAAGTACGGCACCATCGCCCGGGTCGTCGACGGCACCGTCGGCGAGGTCAGCCCCGCCCTCGCCGGCACCATGGGCAACGACGCGCTGCTCCTCATCGGCGCCGCCATGGTCGTCATGGGCCTGCTGTTCAAGGTCGGCGCGGTCCCGTTCCACATGTGGACGCCCGACGTCTACCAGGGCGCCCCCACCCCGGTCACCGGATTCATGGCCGCGGCCACGAAGGTGGCGGCGTTCGGCGCGCTGCTCCGGCTCCTCTACGTCGTCCTGCCGGGCCTGCGCTGGGACTGGCGGCCGGTCATGTGGGCCGTCGCCATCGTCACCATGCTGGCCGGCGCGATCGTCGCCATCACCCAGACCGACATCAAGCGACTGCTCGCGTACTCGTCGATCGCGCACGCGGGCTTCATCCTCGCCGGTGTCATCGCGACCACTCCGGACGGCGTCTCGTCGGTGCTGTTCTACCTGGGCGCCTACTCGTTCGTGACGATCGGCGCGTTCGCCGTGGTCACGCTCGTGCGGGACGCGGGCGGCGAGGCGACCCACCTCTCCAAGTGGGCCGGGCTCGGACGCAGGTCACCGCTGGTCGCGGCCGTCTTCGCGGTGTTCCTGCTGGCCTTCGCGGGCATCCCGCTGACCTCCGGGTTCGCGGGCAAGTTCGCCGTGTTCAAGGCGGCCGCGGAGGGCGGCGCCGGCGCGATCGTCGTCGTCGGTGTGATCTCCTCGGCGATCGCCGCGTTCTTCTACATCCGCGTCATCGTGCTCATGTTCTTCAGCGAGCCGCGCCCCGAGGGGCCGACGGTCGCCGTGCCGTCACCGCTGACCATGACCGCGATCGGGGTCGGCGTGGCCGTCACGCTCGTCCTCGGCGTGGCGCCGCAGTACTTCCTGGATCTGGCGAGCCAGGCGGGAGTGTTCGTGCGCTGACGCTCAGCTCGGCGGCGACGAGGCGAAGGGGACCCGGCCCTCGGGGGGCCGGGTCCCTTTCGTGTGGGTGGCGCGGGTGTCCTCTCCCAGGACTCCGGGGAGAGGGCCAAGGTCTCCGAAGAGTGGAGCCTGTGGATAACTCTGAGGCTGTCGGTGCGGGCGCCTATCGTGGCAGGGGCTGGAGGAAGCGCGGACGGCACGGAGCCCGGGGCGCGAGGCACGGGGCACGCAGGCACGGGGGACGGACGATGATCGGGACGGGCGGGACGAGTGTGATGGCGGACGAGGACAGGACGACGGCAGGGCCGGACGACGGCGAGGCCGCCCCGACCACCCCATGGGCGGACGACAGCGGGACGACACCGGCGGCGGGCCCGGGCACGGGGCGGCCGGCGGAGAGCGAGGCGCTGGCCGTGCTCCACCGTGTCTTCGGCTACGACGCCTTCCGGGGCGAGCAGGAAGCGATCATCGACCATGTGGTGGCGGGCGGTGACGCCGTCGTCCTCATGCCGACCGGCGGCGGCAAGTCCCTCTGCTACCAGATCCCGGCCCTGGTCCGCCCCGGCACGGGCATCGTGGTCTCTCCCCTGATCGCGCTGATGCAGGACCAGGTGGACGCGCTGCGGGCCCTCGGCGTGCAGGCGGGGTTCATCAACTCCACGCAGGACTTCGACGAGCGGCGCGTCGTCGAGGCGCGGTTCCTCGCCGGTGAGCTGGACCTGCTCTACCTCGCCCCGGAGCGGCTGCGCCTCGACGCCACCCTCGACCTCCTCGCCCGCGGCAAGATCTCCGTCTTCGCGATCGACGAGGCGCACTGCGTCTCCCAGTGGGGACACGACTTCCGGCCCGACTACCTGACCCTGTCCCTGCTGGGGCAGCGCTGGCCCGACGTACCGCGCATCGCGCTCACGGCCACCGCGACCCGCGCCACGCACCGGGAGATCACCGAGCGGCTCGCCATGCCGCACGCGCGGCACTTCGAGGCCAGCTTCGACCGGCCCAACATCCAGTACCGGATCGTGCCCAAGGCCGACCCGAAGAAGCAGTTGCTGTCCTTCCTGCGGCAGGAGCACCCGGGTGACGCCGGCATCGTGTACTGCCTGTCCCGCAACTCGGTCGAGCGGACGGCCGAGTTCCTCAGCGCCAACGGCATCGAGGCGGTGCCGTACCACGCCGGGCTCGACGCGGGCACCCGCGCGGCGCACCAGGCGCGGTTCCTGCGCGAGGAAGGGCTCGTGGTCGTCGCCACGATCGCCTTCGGCATGGGCATCGACAAGCCCGACGTACGGTTCGTCGCCCACCTGGACCTGCCGAAGTCGGTCGAGGGCTATTACCAGGAGACCGGCCGCGCCGGGCGTGACGGACTGCCGTCCACGGCCTGGATGGCGTACGGGCTGAACGACGTCATACAGCAGCGCAAGCTCATCCAGGGCGGAGAGGGCGACGAGGCGTTCCGTCGCCGGGCCGCCGCCCACCTCGACGCCATGCTGGCGCTGTGCGAGACCGCCCAGTGCCGGCGCGGACAGCTCCTGCGCTATTTCGGCCAGGAACCGGACCCCGGCGGCTGCGGCAACTGCGACACCTGCCTCGTACCGCCGGAGACCTGGGACGGCACCGTGGCGGCGCAGAAGGTGCTGTCCACGGTGGTGCGGTTGCAGCGGGAGCGCGGGCAGAAGTTCGGGGCCGTGCAGATCGTCGACATTCTGCTGGGCAAGCGGACGGCCAAGGTCATCCAGTTCGACCACGACCAGCTGTCCGTCTTCGGGATCGGCGCGGAGCTGTCCGAGGGCGAATGGCGCGGTGTCGTACGGCAGTTGCTCGCACAGGGGCTGCTCGCCGTGGAAGGGGAGTACGGCACGCTGGTGCTCACCGAGGACAGCGGGGCGGTGCTGCGGCGGGAGCGGGAGGTGGCGCTGCGCAAGGAGCCGAAGAAGCCGGTGACCTCGCGGTCGGCGTCGGGCTCGGGTTCGGGTTCGTCGGGGTCCGGGCGCGGTGAGCGGAAGGCCAAGGCGGCCGTCGCGGAACTGCCGGAGGAGTTGCTGCCGGTCTTCGAGGCGCTGCGGGCGTGGCGCGCCGAGCAGGCCCGGGAACAGGGCGTCCCGGCGTACGTGATCTTCCACGACGCCACGCTCCGGGAGATCGCCGCGACCGCACCCGCGTCGGTGGCCGAACTCGGCACCATCAGCGGCATCGGCGAGAAGAAGCTGGCCACGTACGGGGAGGGCGTGCTCGGGGTGCTCGCGTCGCTCGGCGGCGGGACGTCCCAGGAGACACCGCCGACCGCGTCCACGGGGACGGCAGGCTCGGCGGCTTCCGGAACGGCGGGAGGCTCGGCGCGTGAGGGGGGCGTCGGGGGTGCGGACGGTGCGGACGGCTCCTTCGACTGGCCGGAGGACGAGCCGGAGCCCGATTACGACGACTGGGCCTAGGGTCTGCCGCTTCGGTCGACGTCGGGTCCGGGGAGCTGCCGGGTGCGGTGGTCGTTGCCCCGACGCCGGCGGTCGAGGCGCTGCTCGGGACACCCGACAGCGCCCGCCGCCCCGGTCACAGGGCCCGTGACGCGTAGGCCCTGACGTCGGCGTCGGAGTCCTTCGTGGCTGTGGTGAGGGCCGCGCGGGCCTCCTCGGCGGTGGTGTGGCGGGTCAGGGAGAGGACCACGGCCTTGCGGACGTCCGCGTTCGGGTCCGTGAGGGCCCGGGCCAGGGCCGGGACCGCGACGGCGGTGTCCGCGGCGGACAAGGCGGTGGCGGCGCCGGCCCGCACCTGCCAGGTGGGGTCGGACAGGGCGGTCACGGCGAGGGCGGCGAGAGGCGGTGGGCAGCCGACCGTGCCCAGGGCGCCGTAGGCGGCGGCGCGCACCAGGGCGTCGAGGTCGTCGACGAGGGTGGTGAGGGCCGTGAGGGCGGTGAGAGTGGTCCGGGGAGTCGTACGCGTGGCGGTGGTCGTGGGGGGTTCCGCTTGGTTGGTGACCACCGTGGCCAGTGCCTTGGCGAGGGTGACGCGGACCTCGCGGGACGGGTCGGTGGTCGCGGCGCGGGCGAGTTCGTCGGCCGCGTCGACGGAGACGAGGGCGCGTACGGCCTCGATGCGGACCGCGGTGTCGGCGTCGGCCAACGAGGCCGCGAACAGCGTGGTGTCACCGAGGCGCAGCGCGCGCAGTACGTCCAGCGAGGCCGCGCGGACGGTCGCGTCGGACTCGGTCAGGGCGGCCGCCAGACCGTCCCGGAGGGCCTGGTCCGGCGGGAGCGTCTCGACGAGTTCCCGGAGGGAGGCCGCGGCGGCGGCGCGTACCTCGGCGTCGTCGTCCCGGAGCGCCTCGGCCAGGGCGGGGCCGGTGCCCGGCGGCAGTGTCTCCGTGAGGACGGCGACGGCCTCGCGCCGCACGGCAGGCGAAGGGTCCGACAAGTACGGCCGCAGGGAGGGGAGTTCGGGCTGCTCCTCGGCCAGGGCGACGAGTTCGAGGAGACGGGCGGAGGGATCGGAGGAGAGCGGGGGAGCGGCGTGCGTGGCCTGCGCGGTGATGGAGAGGGGCTCCCTCTCCGAGCCGAGCGGGTCGGACGCGCCGGACGCGCCGGACGCGCCGGACGCGTCGGGTGAGCCGGGGCCGCCCTGCGGGCTCGCTCCCCCATCCCGTGCCACCGGTGCCGCTTCCCTCGCCCCGGCCGTGGCCACGTCCTCCGCGTGGACCTCGCCCAGGAGGCGGGAAGGGCCGCCGAGGGGGGTGAACTCCTCGACGGGGACCAGGTAGGGCGCCACGGGGCGGGCGGTGAACTCCATGGCGCCGGAGGACGGGGACTTGTACAGGTCGAGGTGGTGGAACCATGAGGCGTCGTCGCGGTGGGGGTGGTCCAGGCGGTCGTGGTAGAGGCCCCAGCGGGACTCGGTGCGGGCCAGGGACGCGCGGGCGGCCATCTCGGCGCAGTCGCGGATGAAGGTGACCTCGGCGCAGCGCATCAGCTCGTGCGGGGTGCGGGCACCCATGGCGGCGATGTCGTCCCGCATGCGTTCGAAGGCACCCAGGGCGAGGGAGAGGCGGGCGCCTGACTTCGGGGGCGCCACGTAGTCGTTGACGAAGCGGCGGAGCTTGTACTCCACCTGGGGCTGTGGGGGTCCGTCCGGGTTGCGCAGCGGGCGGTAGATCAGCTCGTGCGCCTCACGGAGCTGCTCGGGGGGCAACTCGCCCTCGTACGGGGTGTACCGGGAGGCGTCCGCGCCCGCCAGGTCGCCGAAGACGAAGGCGCCGATCATGTAGTTGTGCGGGACGCAGGCGAGGTCGCCGGCGGCGTAGAGGCGTGGGACGGTGGTCCGGGCGTGGTCGTCGACGCGGACGCCCGAGGCGGAGTGGCCGCCGCACAGGCCGATCTCGGAGATGTGCATCTCGATGTCGTGGGTGCGGTAGTCGTGGCCGCGCCCCGCGTGGAAGGTGCCGCGGGTGGGGCGTTCCGTGGTGTGCAGGATCGACTCCAGCGCGGAGACCGACTCCTCCGGGAGGTGGCTGAGCTTCAGATAGACCGGGGCGCGGTCGGAGGCGATCTCGGCGGCGAACTCCGCCATCATCTGCCCGGACCAGTAGTCGGAGTCGACGAAGCGTTCGCCGTGCCGGTTGACCTGGTAGCCGCCGAAGGGGTTGGCGACGTAGGCGCAGGCCGGGCCGTTGTAGTCCTTGATCAGCGGGTTGATCTGGAAGCACTCGATGCCGGTCAGCTCGGCGCCCGCGTGGTACGCCATGGCGTAGCCGTCGCCCGCGTTCGTCGGGTTCTCGTATGTGCCGTACAGATAGCCGGAGGCGGGCAGGCCGAGGCGGCCGCAGGCGCCCGTCGCCAGGATCACCGCGCCGGCGCGGACCGTCACGAACCGCCCCGTGCGGGTGTTGAAGCCCGCCGCGCCCACCGCCCGCCGGTCCGCGCCCTCGCCCGCCGTCAGCACCCGCACCGGCATCACCCGGTTCTCGATGCGGATCCGCTCCCGCATCTCGCGGCGGCGCAGCTGCCGGTAGAGGACCTTCTTGACGTCCTTCCCCTCCGGCATGGGCAGCACGTACGAACCGGAGCGGTGGACCTGGCGGACGGCGTACTCGCCCAGCTCGTCCTTCTCGAACTTCACCCCGTACGACTCCAGCCGCCGCACCATGTCGAAACCGCGGGTCGCGGTCTGGCGGACCGTGGACTGGTCGACGATGCCGTCGTTGGCACGGGTGATCTCCGCGACGTAGTCGTCGGGTTCGGCGCGGCCGGGAATGACGGCGTTGTTGACGCCGTCCATGCCCATGGCGAGGGCGCCGGAGTGCCGGACGTGCGCCTTCTCCAGGAGCAGGACGTTCGCGCCGTGCTCGGCGGCGGTCAGGGCGGCCATGGTGCCGGCGGTGCCGCCACCGATGACGAGGACGTCGCAGGTGAGCTCTTCGGCGTCGGTGAGGGCGGGGATCTCCACCAGAGGGCCTTTCGGGAACCGGGGAACCTGGGAACCGGGGTGTCGGGGCGTCAGGAAGCGAGGGAGGTGAGGACGTCGTGGCGCAGGGCCGCCAGGGCCGGGGAGTCGTGGGCCGCGCGGTCGCGGGGGTGCGGGACGTCGCGTACGGCGGTCAGGCGGCCGGCGCCGAGGAGGGCCACGCGGTCGCCGAGGAACAGGGCCTCGTCCACGTCGTGGGTGACGAAGACGACCGTGGCGCCCGTGCCCGTCAACACCTCCACCAGCAGGTCCTGCATACCGGCCCGGGTCTGGGCGTCGAGCGCGCCGAACGGTTCGTCCATCAGGACGGCGCGGGGGCGCCCGGCGAGGGCGCGCGCCAGTTGGGCGCGCTGGCGCTGGCCGCCGGAGACGCGGTGCGGCAACTGGCGGGCGTGCTCGGCGAGTCCGACCCTGGCCAGCCACGCCTCCGCCTGGGTACGGCGCTCCGCGCGCGGCAGGCCCCGTATGGCGAGGGGGAGTTCGACGTTCGCCCGCAGCGTGCGCCACGGCAGGAGGGCGTCCTCCTGGAACACCAGGGCACGGTCGGCGGACGGGCCGACCAGCAGGCGTTCGTCCTGGGTGAGCCGTCCGTCCAGCGGCGGCAGCAGACCGGCCAGCGTTCGCAGCAGGGTCGACTTCCCGCAGCCCGACGGGCCGACCACCGTGAGGATCTCACCGGGGGCGACGTCCAGGTCGACGTCCGTCAGCGCCACGGCGTCGGGACGGCCCAACTCGGCCGCGTGCAGTGTGAGCCGGGTGCCTCGGCCGCCTTGAGTCCCGTGGGTGCCAGGAGTTCCGCCGGCGCCTTGAGTTCCGCGGGCGCCGCGCGTGTCAGACGAGGTGCTCATCGCGGGCCTCCTCGGGCTTGGGGCCGGTGCCGGGCCTGTCGGCCGTGCCGTCCTGGGGGGCGGGGGCCGGAACGGAAGACGCGGGGGTGGGCCGGGGCGGGCGCGGCCGGGGCGCGGGGGCGTCCGACGTGCGGGGCAGCCAGTGGGTGAGACGGCGGCCCACCAGTTCCACCGCCGTCGACGTCAGCCAGCCGAGCACACCGATCGTGGCCATGCCGACGAAGACCCCCGGATAGTTGACGATCGTGTAGTCCTGCCAGGTGCGGTAGCCGACGCCGTACTGGCCGGAGATCATCTCGGCGGAGATCACACAGATCCACGAGACACCGATCCCGACCGACAGACCGCCGAAGATGCCGGGTAGCGCGCCCGGCAGCACGACCGACGTGAGCACCCGCCACCGGCCGCCGCCCATCGTGCGGACCGCCTCCTCCCACACCGGGGTGAGCGCCCGTACGGCGTGCCGGGTGGAGACCAGGACCGGGAAGAACGCGGCGGTGAAGGTGATGAAGACGATGCCCTGCTCGTTCGACGGGAAGAGCAGGATCGCGACCGGGACCAGGGCGATCGCCGGGATGGGGCGGATCACCTCCAGGACGGGCCCGAGCAGGTCCTCGGCGAGACGCGAGCGGGCGATCAGGACGCCCACGGCCACACCGAGGACCGCGGCCAGGAGGAAGCCCGTCACGATACGGGTGAGGCTGTCGGCCAGGTCCGTCCAGTAGTCGGGGCCCGACACCCGGTCCGCGAAGGCGTGCGCCACGTCCGTGACCGTGGGGAACTGCGAGAACCGCAGCCACAGGTCGACGTCCAGGCTCGTCAGCGCCTGCCAGAGGGCGAGCGCCGCGAGGAGGGCGAGGGCGCGCAAGCCGTAGCGGGCGGCGGGGCGGGGGCGGCGTCGCGCGGGGCGCGACCCGGGTCCCGTCGGTCCTCGGCCGGCGGTCACGACGCCTGCTCCAGGGCGGCCGCGTACGTGATGACCCGGGCTCCGGGATGGGCGCTCACGTACGCCTTCGCCGTGGCCGGGGCGACGAACGGGAGGAGCCGGCCGCCGTCGGCCACCCAGACCGCCTTGTCGGCGAACCACTGGGTGCCGGTCGTCGCGTCGGGCACGTACGCGGCGCGGATGTCGTCCTTGTGCCCGGCGACGTAGGAGAGGAGCTCGGCCGGGGTCCTGAACGTCTTCGTCTCCTCGGCGTCCTTGGGCCAGACCTCGCTCCCCGCCGGCGCCGGCGTCGCGGCCAGACGCTTCGCGTACGACGCGCCCAGCGCCTTGCGTGCGTACCGGTCGTCGACGAAGGCGTCCACATCGACGTCGCCCGTCAGCTTCGCCGCCTTCAGGATCGGTACGTCCTTCTTCAGCGCGGCGATCAGCGCCGGCTTCAGCGCCGGGTCGAACGTGGCGATGCCGTGCGCGCCGTTGTAGAGGTAGACGACCTCCGCGGGGAGTCCCGTCGCCTCGGCGACCTTCTCGGCGGCGTCGACCGGGTGGTCGTTCAGGTAGTCCGTCGCCCTGGCCTGCGCCTTGAGGAACGCCTCCAGCACGGCGGGCCGCCGCTTCGCGAAGTCCTCGCGGGCCGTCACGCCGTGGAAGGTCGGCAGGTTCAGCTGCGCGCCGTCGTAGAGGGCCTTCGCCTTGCCCTGGTAGGCCAGCAGGCCCGGCCACGCGACGAACTGGGAGAGCGCGTCCGCGCTGCCCGCGGAGAGGGCGGACGCGCCGACCGCCGGCTGCTGGTTGAGCTTCTCGATGTCCTCGTTCGCGTCGAGGCCGGCGTCCCGCAGGGCCCGTACGAGGGTGCCGTCGGCGGCCGAGCCGACGCTCGTGGAGACCTTCCTGCCCTTCAGGTCCTCAAGGGTGCTCAGCTTCGAGCCGGGAGCCGTGACGATCGTGTTGAGGCCGCCACGCAGGTTGTAGCCGGTCGCCGCGACCAACCGGGTGGGCCGGTTGAGCTGCTTGCCGCGGGCCGCGTTGATGAGGAGCGGGAAGTCGCCCATCGAACCGATGTCGATCTTCCCGGCGGTCATCTGGGCGGTGATGGGGGCGCCCGTGGCGTAGTCCTGCCACTCGACCTTGTACGTGTGGCCGTCGTGCAGGGCGTTGAGCTGCTTCTCGAAGTAGCCGAGGGAGCGCAGGAGGGTGCCGGCGGTGACGGTGTTGATGGTCTTGGACTGGTAGCCGACGGTGACGGTGACCGTGGCGCCGTCGTCCCCGGCCGCGGCGTTGCCGCCGCAGGCCGTCAGGGGCGCCAGTACCAGGAAGGCGGCGACAACTGGTTTGATCTTCATGGGAGTTCGGGACCTCTCACCGGAGCGTTCAGCGGAGCAGATAGGGCATGTTGACGGTGACGGCGCCGGTGGGACAGCGGGCCGCGCAGGGGCCGCAGTACCAGCACTCGTCGACGTGCATGTACGCCTTGCCGTTGCTCTCGTCGATCGCGAGGGAGTCCAGCGGGCACATGTCCACGCAGAGGGTGCAGCCGTCGATGCACTTCGACTCGTCGATGGTCACGGGCACGTCGGCCCGCTGGGGCACCAAAGGCATGGCTGTCTCCAGGGAGGGGCGGAACAGGAGGGTGAGGCGCTACGGCGAGCGGTGCGGCGAGCGCTACAGCGAGCGGTGCAGCAGGCCGCTCATCGAGATGCGGTCGCCGCGGAAGCGGATGAACTCCAGGTCGACGGGGTGGCCGTCGGCGAGGTGGGTGAGCCGTTCCAGCATCAGGACGGCCGAGCCGCGCGGGGCTTCGAGTACGGCGGCGGAGTGGGTGTCCGCGTTCACCGCCTCCAGGGTGATCTCGGCGTGCCCCAGGGGGCGGCCGGTGATCGTCTCCAGCAGGCGGAAGACGTCCGTGTTCTCCAGGTCGGCGCCGAGCAGCGCCGTGCCGAGGTCGAGGGTGCCGAGGGTGAGCGGGATGTAGGTGAGGTCGAGGGAGAGGGGGAGGCCGTTGAGGCGGCGCAGACGTTCGATGTAGAGGACGTCGGTGCCGGGCGGGAGGCGCAGCCGGTCCGCCACGGGGGCGGGGGCCGGGGCGGGGCCCATCGTGCGGACCTCGTTGGTGACCGTGCCGTGTTCGCGGAGGGTCTCCGCGAGGCCCATCAGACGGTCGAGGCCATGGGGGTACTTCCGGGCGACGACGACCGTGCCGACGCCGGGGAGGCGGTCGACGAGACCCTCGGCGCGGAGGAGGTCCAGGGCCTCGCGGACGGTGTTGCGGGTCGCGCGGTAGTCGGTGGCGAGGACGGACTCGTGGGGGAGGGTGCCGGAGCCGAAGCCGCCGGTGAGGATCTGGCGGCGGAGGAGGTCGGCGAGTTGGCGTGCCTGGTCCGCGCGCAGCCGGCGACGTGCGCGGTGGGCGGCGACGGTGGTCGCGCCCTGGCCGGCGTGGTCTCGGATGCGGTCGGTGGGTGGCATGTTTCGAACCATACCGAGATGGTGGGGAAAGCTCTGTTGCCGGAGTGTTGCGCCATCTGACGGGGTGGCGGGGAGGGCTCTGACCTGGGGGTTCGTGGAGGTGGGGGGCAAGATCTGCCACCGGGGGTGTCCGGTGGGTGGGCGTCGGGCGGGGGTGGGGGTGGCCGGTTCGCGTCGGGGTGCGTTGGGGGCGGGGCCGTGCCGGTGTGTCAGCCCGTCGCTTGGTGCCCTACTGCTCGGGGGTTCGAGGGGGCTGTTCTCTGTGCTTCTCCACGCGACGGGCTTGGCGCACCGGCACGGCCCCTTCCGTTCGTGGGCGGCCCGCCTGCCGTGGTTCCGGCCGGTTCCGGGAGCCGTTGCGGCCCGCCCGCCGTGGCTCCGGCCGGTTCCCGGAGCCGTCGCGGGCCGTGTCGTGCGGTCGCCGTCCGGGGGCTACGGCTGCTGCGGGGACGGTACGACTCTGCCTGTGACCTCGCCCAGGGCGATGTCCGTGCCGTTCGGGCCGGGGGCCCAGGCCTTGAGGGTGACCTCGTCGCCGTCTTCCAGGAACGTGCGTTTGCCGGTGGGGAGGTCCAGGGGGTCGCGGCCGTTCCAGGTGAGTTCCAGGAGGGAGCCTCGCTGGTTCGCGGCGGGGCCGCTGACCGTGCCGGAACCGTAGAGGTCGCCGGTGCGCAGGGAGGCTCCGTTGACCGTCATGTGGGCCAGTTGCTGGGCGGCGGTCCAGTACATGGTGGAGAAGGGGGGCTCCGCGACCACATGGCCGTTGACGGCGACCGAGATGCGGAGGTCGTAGCCGCCGGGGTCCTCGGTGGAGTCGTCCAGGTAGGGCAGGAGGTCGTGGGTGCGGGGCGGCGGGGTCACGCGGGCCTCGTCGAGGGCGTCCAGTGGGGTGATCCACGGGGAGACGGACGTGGCGAAGGACTTGCCGAGGAAAGGGCCCAGCGGGACGTACTCCCAGGCCTGGAGGTCGCGGGCCGACCAGTCGTTGAGGAGGGTCACGCCGAAGACGTGGTCCCGGAAGGCGGAGAGGGGGACCGGGTGGCCCATGCGGGTGGGCGTCCCCACGACGAAGCCGACCTCCGCCTCGATGTCGAGGCGGACCGAGGGGCCGAAGACCGGCGCCGGGTCCGCGGGCGCCTTGCGCTGGCCCGAGGGGCGTACCACCTCGGTGCCGGAGACCACAACGGTGCCGGACCGGCCGTGGTAGCCGATCGGCAGGTGCTTCCAGTTGGGGGTCAGGGGGTCCGGTGAGTCGGGGCGGAAGATCTGGCCGACGTTCCGGGCGTGGTTCTCCGAGGCGTAGAAGTCGACGTAGTCGGCGACCTCGAAGGGGAGGTGGAGCGTGACCTCGGCGAGGGGGTGGAAGAAGGGGCTGATCGTCTCGCGGTGGGAGGGGACCGTCACCCAGGCCGTGAGGGCCCGGCGGACGTCCGACCAGGCGGTGCGGCCCGCGGCGAGGAGGGGGTTGAGGGTGGGGTGGCCGAGGAGGGCGGCGTACGGGGAACCCAGGGCGCGGGCCGCCGCCGCCGCGTCCAGGACGTGGTCGCCCAGGCGGACGCCGACGGTGCGGGTGTCGGAGCCCGAGAGGGAGAAGACGCCGTAGGGGAGGTTGTGCGGACCGAAGGGGTGGCCTTCGGGGACGTCGAAGGGGGGCATGGGGTGCTGCCTCGCTCTCGTGCGTGCCGGCGTTCCGTCTGGTCGCGGCACACGTTACGGGGCGACGACGGGAACGGGGAGTGTCTAAAGAGTTCGCAATGTCCTGATAGGGGAGGGTCGGAGTGGATGATTCCGGCTTAGCGTCCTGTGGGGGCACGGACGGGGTGGGTCCGGGTCCGGTAAGGGGGACACGTGGGGGGACCCGTGGCCAGGGGCGCCGGGCATGCGCCGATCCCGGTGGATCGGGATGTCCCCGGGCTCATCGTCAAGTTCGGTGACTATCCGCTGCACCACGGCGGCGTCGGGGCGATCCGCAGCCTGGGGCGGCTCGGTGTGCCCATGTACGCGATCACCGAGGACCGTTACACGCCGGCCGCCCTCTCGCGGTATCTGCGGCGGGCGTTCGTGTGGCCCACCACCGGGACCGAGGAGCCCGAGCCGCTGGTCGAGGGGCTGCTCAGGATCGGGCGGGCGATCGGGCGGCCGAGCGTGCTCGTGCCGACCGACGAGGAGGCCGCGGTGCTCATCGCCGAGCACCAGGACGCGCTGGGCGGGGTGTTCCTCTTCCCGCGCGTCGACGCCAAGCTGCCGCGCCGCCTCGCCAGCAAGCAGGGGCTGCACGAGCTGTGCGTCGAGCACGGCGTCGCCAGCCCCGCCGCCGCCTTTCCTCAGTCGTACGAGGAGGTCGAGCGGTTCGCGGGGCGGGCCCGTTTCCCGGTGGTGGCCAAGAACCGGGAGGCGTTCGAGCGGCGCCGGCAGCCCGCCGTCAACGGGACCACCCGGATCGAGAGCCCGGAGGCGCTGCTGCGGCTCGCCCGCGGATGGGGCGAGCGACCCGGGGTGATCCTCCAGGAGTACCTGCCCCGGGAGGAGGCCGAGGACTGGATCGTGCACGCCTACTTCGACGCGGAGTCCACGCCGCTCGCCCTGTTCACCGGGGTGAAGGTGCGTTCGTGGCCGCCGCACGCGGGGATGACGGCGAACGCGTACATCGTGGACAATCCGGAACTGGCGGACATCGCGGCCCGGTTCATCAAGCAGATCGGCTTCAGCGGCGTCATCGACCTGGATCTGCGCTTCGACCGGCGGGACGGGCGGTACAAGCTGCTCGACTTCAATCCGCGGATGGGCGCGCAGTTCCGGATCTTCGAGAACCAGGCGGGCATCGACGTCGTACGCGCCATGCACCTGGATCTGACCGGACGCCCGGTGCCGGAGGGGGAACAGCTCGCCGGGCGGCGGTACATCGTGGAGAACATCGACCTGCCTGCCCTGCTCGCCTACCGGCGCAGCGGGTACACCACACCGCACGCGCCCGCCCGCGCGAACGGTACGGAGCTGGCCTGGCTCGCGGGTGACGACCCGCTGCCGTTCCTCACGATGCTCGCGCGCTTCGTGCGACCCGGCGCGAAGCACCTCCATCAACTGTGGCGGGCCAACCGGTCCGGCCGGACCGGGCGGGGCGACCGCGTCGGGCGGGGCGACCGCTTCGGGCTCCACGGCTAGGCAGCACACGAAGTAGGCACATCGCGTCCTGGGGAGGGACTTCGTGATTCAACCGGTAGCAGTCATCGGCGCCGGGCCGTTCGGTCTGTCCACCGCCGCCCATCTGCGGGCGCACGGCATTCCGGTCCGCGTCTTCGGCGAACCCATGGTCAGCTGGCGGGACAGCATGCCCGCCGGGATGCTCCTGAAGTCGACACCGGCCGCGTCCAGCATCGACGCGCCGCAGCGCGGCAACACCCTGCGCGACTACTGCGACGCGGCGGGCGTCCGCCGGCTGGTGACGGACGAGGACATCATCCCCGTGGAGACCTTCATCTCCTACGGCGAGTGGTTCCAGCAGCGGCTCGTGCCCGAGCTGGAGCGGGTACGCGTCGTCTCCGTGGACCGCGGCAGGGGCGGCGGCTTCGAACTGAAGCTGGACTCGGGGGAGTCGTTCACCGCGCGGGCCGTCGTCGTGGCCAGCGGACTGTTCGGGCTCGCGCACCTGCCGCCCGAGCTGGCGGGGGCGGCCGGCGACGGGCCCGCACCGAGCGGGCCGGTCTCCCACAGCTCCCAGCACCACGACCTCGGACGGTTCGCAGGCAAGGAACTGATCGTCGTGGGGGCGGGGCAGTCCGCGCTGGAGACGGCCGTCCTCGCGGCCGAGGCGGGAGCCCGGGTACGGGTGGTCGCGCGCGGCCGGGGCGCGGTGGCGTTCGGTGCGCCGCCGTGGAAACAGCCGCGGCTGCGGCCGGAGTCACCGTTCGGGCGGGCCTGGTCGCTGTGGGCGCTCAGCTACTACCCGCACCCCTACCGGTATCTGCCCGCCGAGGCCCGGCACTACCTGGTCCGCCGGGTGCTCGGGCCGCTCGGGGCGTGGTGGCTGCGCGAGCGCTTCGAGGGGCACGTCGAGGTACGGGAGGTCGACCGGGTGGTGCGCGGCGGCATCATCGACGGGGGGCCGCGGCTCGTGGTGCGGGGGCACGACGGACGTACGGAGGAGATGGCGGCCGATCACGTCATCGCGGCGACCGGGTACCGGGTCGACCTCGGGGCGATGGGCTTCCTCGGCCATGAGCTGCGGACGGAGCTGGAGGTGAGCCGGGGGACGCCGGTGCTGGGAGCGGGATTCCGGTCGTCGATCCCCGGGCTGTACTTCACGGGGCTGCCCGCGGCTGCCTCGTACGGACCGGTGATGCGGTTCGTGTGCGGCACGGAGTTCGCCTCACCCCGGCTGGCCCGGCACCTCGCGGGCGCGCACGGCTAGGGGCTGTGGAGTCCCGGCGATGAACACGGGTTCGGGCAAGGGGAGTTGACGTCGGCTGGTTCCGGGCGAACCGATGGGGGTCGGCATCCGTATTCTCTGATCATGGCCGCTCCCACCGCATATTCACTCATCGCCACTGACCTGGACGGAACGCTCCTGCGCAGTGACGACACGCTCTCCGACCGGTCCCTCGCCGCATTGGCGCAGGCCACGGAGGCCGGTGCTCAGCACCTCGTGGTGACGGGACGGCCGGCGCCGAGAGTGCGACCCCTCTTCGACGACCTCGGCAGCAGGGGGCTCGCGGTGTGCGGGCAGGGCGCGCAGTTGTACGACCCCGGCGCGGACCGGCTGCTCTGGTCGGTCACCCTCGACCGGGAACTCGCCGAGACCGCGCTCGGCAAGATCGAGGCGGAGGTCGGCCAGGTGTACGCGGCCGTCGACCAGGACGGGGTCGACGGCCTCACCCTGATCGAGCCCGGCTACCTCATGCCGCACCCCACGCTGCCCGCCCTGCGCGTACCGCGCCGCGACGACCTGTGGTGCGAGCCCATCAGCAAGGTGCTGCTGCGCCACCCCTATCTGTCGGACGACGAGTTGGCCTCGGCGGCGCGCATGGCGGTCGGTTCGCTGGCGACGGTCACCATGTCGGGACCCGGCACCGTCGAACTCCAGCCGTGCGGCATCACCAAGGCCACCGGTCTCGCCCTGGCCGCCGAGCATCTCGGCCTCACCCCGGGCGAGACCATCGCCTTCGGGGACATGCCCAACGACATCCCGATGTTCGACTGGGCCGCGCACGGGGTCGCCATGGCCAACGCCCACCCCGAACTCAAGGCCGTCGCCGACGAGGTGACCCTGTCGAACGAGGACGACGGGATCGCGGTGGTGCTGGAGAGGCTGTTCGCCTGAACGCCCGCTCCCCCCGGGGCGGTGACCCGGGGGGAGCGGACCGGCCCGAGGGCCGGGCGGGATCAGTGGCGGGATCAGTACGCGCCGAAGACGTTGTCGATCGAGCCGTACTTCGCGGCGGCGTAGTTGCACGCCGCCGTGATGTTCGCGACCGGGTCGAACGGGTCGAAGGCGGTGCCGGGCACGTGGTACGCGGCGAAGGTCGGGTCGATGACCTGGAGCAGCCCCTTCGACGGGGTGCCCGCGGCGGCGTTGGAGTCCCAGTTGTTGATGGCCTGGGGGTTGCCCGAGGACTCCCGCATGATGTTGCGGTAGATGCCGTCGTACGAGCCGGGGATGCCGTTCCGCGCCATGATGTCCAGCGACTCCCGGATCCAGCCGTCGAGGTTGTTCGGGTACGTCGTGGCGGACGCCGGGGTGGCCTGGGCCACCGTACCGGCCGGCTTGTTCGTGACCGCCGGCTTCTTCTTCGTCGCCGCCGTCTTCGTCGCCGTGAGCTTCAGCTTCAGGCCCGGGTGGATCAGCCGCGGGTTGTCGCCGACGGTCTTGCGGTTGTCCTTGTAGATCCGCTGCCAGCCACCGCTGACACCGTACTTCCGCGCGATCGAGGACAGCGTGTCCCCGCGGGCGACGGTGTAGGTGACGGACTTCGGCTGGACGACGGCCGGCGCGGTCCGCGCGGCCGTCTGCACGGAGGCGGCGGCCTGGGTCGGCTGGGCGGCGCTCGCGGTGCCGACCGCGGTGAGCGGCAGCACGAGGGCGACGCCGCCCGTGCCGGCGGCGACGACGCCACGGGTGAAGGGGTTGGTTCTGGGACGGCGGTGCTTGCCTCGTCCGGGCATGGCGGATTCCTCTCCGGCGCCTGCGAGGTGAGCTGTCGGGTTCGGACGGGAGGCGCCCGGCCGCACTCGGCCGTCCGGCGTGCGCCGTGCGTGCGGCGCGCGTCGGTGGTCCGTGTGTGGCTTCACCCCGAGCCGGTCCGGTGGGGAAGGCCGGACCGGCGGCTTACCTGGTTCCCCCGCTCCTGCCGTGCGTGGTCGAGTGGTCGGGTGGGGAGTCCGGGCGGCGGCAGGATTCGGCGGTCCGTCCGGACGGGGTGTGAACGTATGCGAGAGCACACGAGGGGAACAAGCCCCGAATCCGGATATGGGTGTAGTTGACCTTGAGTTTGCCCGAAATGGGCGTCGGGTTCGTGCGCTTTGCGCACCTCAACTTGCCTACTGCAAAGGGGAAACGGGGCGGGTGTGGCGAGGTGTGGCACTCGGCGCGCGTGACTCAACTCACGGGAGGAGTGGGGTGAAGTGCGGGTAACGCGCAAAACGGTCAACTCGGGTTGTCCGAAAGGCCGGTTTGGGTGGTGCGCGGGGGTGGGGCGAGAGTGGTGCACAGGGGTGGATTTCGGTCATCCCGGACCGTGTGATCGGGGTGCCGGTCGTGCGGGTGCATGAGCGGGTGTGCGAGTGGGTGCGCGGTGGGGGTCCGGGGTGGAGTGCCCTCCGGTGCGACGTGGGCGCCACCGGATATGCGGACATATCTCCTGATCAGGAATATTTCGGGCGCCCATCCGTGTTGTCCAAGTCGAACCCGTGGGCGCTCGTGGTGATCGAAAGGTGACCGGATACGCTGACTCGGGTGATGGCAGCGACAGATCGACAAACTGTGTCATCGACCGTGAGACCGACCTAGACCGACCGTGTGATCGTCAGCGGACCAGCAGACAGGAGAACCCTCGTGACCGTCGTCGAGCCGTTCGGGCTGAGCGCGCGGGACCAGGCTCTCGAAGCCGATGTCCAGGCCGGACTGGCTGCCGTCGAGGAGGGTCTGCTCGAGGCCACCAAGAGCGAGGTCCCCTTCATCCAGGAGGCCGCCCAGCATCTGCTGCGCGCGGGCGGGAAGCGGTTCCGCCCGCTGCTCGTGATGCTCGCGGCCCAGTTCGGCGACCCGTACGCGCCCGGGGTGGTCCCCTCGGCCGTGGTGGTCGAGCTGACGCATCTCGCCACGCTGTACCACGACGACGTCATGGACGAGGCCGAGGTCCGCCGGGGCGTGCCCAGCGCCAACGCGCGCTGGGGTAACTCCCTGGCCGTCCTGACCGGCGACTTCCTCTTCGCCCGCGCCTCCCACGTCCTCGCGGACCTCGGCCCCGACGCCGTCCGCATCCAGGCCGAGGCCTTCGAGCGGCTGGTCACCGGACAGATCCTGGAGACCGCGGGCCCCCGCGACGGCCGCGACCCCATCGACCACTACCTCGATGTGCTCGGCGGCAAGACCGGCTCGCTGGTCGCCGTCGCCGGACGCCTCGGCGCGATGATGGCCGGCGCCGACGAGACCGTGGTCGACATCCTCACCCAGTACGGGGAGCGGCTCGGGGTCGCCTTCCAGCTCGCCGACGACGTCCTCGACATCGCCTCCGACTCGCACGAGTCCGGCAAGACCCCCGGTACGGATCTCCGCGAGGGCGTTCCCACCATGCCGGTGCTGCGGCTCCGCGAGCGGGCGGGCCGACTCGGTGAGCCCGACGACCTCGCCCTGTGCGAACTGCTCGACTCCGACCTCACCGACGACGCCCGCCACGCCGAGGCCCTGGCCCGCCTCCGGGTGCACCCCGCGCTCGAACAGGCCCGTCGGGACACCGTCCGGTACGCGGAGGAGGCGCGGGCGGTGCTCGCACCCCTGCCGCAGTGCGGAGCCAAGGAGGCCCTGGTCGAGCTGTGCGACGCGGTGGTGCACCGGGCCGGCTAGCCCCGTCCCTCCGCCCCGCCCGCCGGCCTCTGCCGTGCGGCTGTCCGGCCTCTGCCGTGCCGGCTGTCCGGCCTCTGCCGTGCCGGCTGCCCGGCCTCTGCCGTGCCGGCTCTCCGGCCTTCACCGTCCCTGGCCTTCCGGCCTTCACCGTCCCCGGCCTTCCGGCCTTCGCCCCTCCGGCCCGCCGGCCCTTCGCCCCTCCGGCCCTCCGCCCTTCCGGCCATCGCCCCGGCGCGGGAGGGTCGGTTCCCGTGACCCCTACGGGTTTCCTCGGGCGTCGTCGGCCCGTGTCATCCCGAAGCAGTTGGCGGGCAGTCGCCGTGTCATCCCGTAGCAGTACGTGGAGTTGAGCCCCGAGTCTGACGATTCCCTGCGGCCGATTTGGTCAGATGGGTATCACCACTCCTCACCGATTCGGGTGAGAATGGCGGCTCTAAGTGGACGCCGCCGCCGACGACGGAGGTAAGGCACACATGGCACCGTACGAATCCGACGACAGCGCCCGCGCCGGTGACGCGGCCGTGCTCGCGGCCGAGGCCGAGGAGGTGCGTTCGGCGCGACGCCGCAAGGCCGCGCGGTACGTCGTCCCGGCCACCGTGCTGGGCGTGGCGGCGGCGACCATCGGTCTCGTCCCGGCCTTCGCCGGCTCCGGCGACCCCGATCTGCCGAAGATCAGCGCGCAGGAACTCATCGAGAAGATCGCCGCCTCGGACGTACAGCGCGTGTCCGGCACGGTGAAGATCACCACGGATCTCGGCCTGCCCGACCTGGGCGGTCTCGCCGACAGCCTGGGGGCGCAGGGCTCCTCCGGCGACGGCTCCTCCGCCGACCCGTCCTCCAAGCTGCTCGAACTCGCCTCCGGCACCCACACGTTGCGGATCGCCACCGACGGCCCGGACAAGCAGAAGCTGTCCCTGCTGGACAAGACCTCGGAGTACAGCCTCATCCACAACGGCGACGAGGTGTGGGCGTACGACAGCGCCTCGAACGAGGTGTACCACGCGACCGGCGCCGGCGAGGAGGGCAAGGGAGGCAAGGACGGCAAGGGCCGCGAGGACGTTCCCGAGGACGTGCCCGCCACCCCGCAGCAGTTGGCCGAGGAGGCCCTGAAGGCCGTCGACGACACCACGTCCGTGACCGTCGACGGGACCGCGCAGGTCGCCGGGCGCGACGCGTACAAGCTGGTGATCGCGCCCAAGCAGTCCGGTTCGACGATCGGCGCGATCTCCATCGCCGTCGACGCGAAGACGGGGCTGCCGCTGAAGTTCACGCTGACCCCGGCGAGCGGTGGCGCGGCCGTCGTGGACGCCGGCTTCACCGAGGTCGACTTCGGCAAGCCGAGCGCTTCCACCTTCGACTTCACCCCGCCGAAGGGTGCGAAGGTCACCGAGGCCGACGAGATCAAGGAGTCCGGCCACCACGACAACAAGGTCGACGGGTTCGGCGAGGACTTCGAGAAGGAGTTCGGGAAGGACTTCGAGAAGGAGCTCGGCGAGGACGCGGACCGCAAGGGGGCCGGGGCCGCCGAGGAGGAGTTCGCGAGCGGACTCGGCGGGCTGAAGACCATCGGCAAGGGCTGGAGCGCCATCGCCGTGATCGACAGCGGGGCCGAGGGCGGCATGCCCACCGGTGACTCCGAGTCGTCCGGTGACAGCCGCGTCGACGGGTTCCTGAACTCCCTCGGCGACCAGGTCAAGGGCGACTTCGGCTCCGGCACGGTCTTCAAGACCCGCCTGATCAACGTCCTGTTCACCGATGACGGCAAGGTGTACGCGGGCGCCGTCACCAAGGACGCGCTGGTGAAGGCGGCCGACGCCGCCAAGTAGGCCCGTGCGCCGTACGCCGTATGCCCGAACGGGTGTACGGCCGTACGGCGTGCGCCTGTACGTGAATGAGGGAGCCATGCGGGAACCGTCCGCCGCGGACACGGACACGGACACGGACACGGACACGGACACGGATACGGCCACGGGCGCGGGCGCGGGCAGGAGGACGGCCACCGGTGCGGCGGTGATCTCCACCCGTGCGCTCACCAAGCGCTACCGCGGTGGGCAACTCGCCGTGGACGGCCTCGACCTGACCGTCCCGGCGGGCAGCGTCTTCGGCTTCCTCGGCCCCAACGGCTCCGGCAAGACCACCACCATCCGCATGCTCATGGGCCTGATCGAGCCGACCTCCGGCACCGTCGAGGTCCTCGGCAGGCCCATGCCGCGTGCCGCCCGGACCGTACTGCCCGAGGTCGGCGCCCTCATCGAAGGGCCCGCGCCGTACGGGTTCCTCTCCGGCCGCGACAACCTTTTCCGCTACGACGCCGCCGACCCGACCGCCGATCCCCGTACCCGGCGCGCACGCGTCGGGGCCGCCCTGGACCGGGTCGGGCTCACGGCCGCCGCCGGCAAGAAGGCGAAGGCGTACTCGCTGGGCATGAAACAGCGGCTGGGCCTCGCCGCGGCGCTGCTGCGACCGCGCCGCCTCCTCGTCCTCGACGAGCCGACCAACGGGCTCGACCCGCAGGGCATGCGGGAGATCCGCGCCCTGGTCCGCGCGTTGGCGTCCGACGGCACCACCGTCTTCCTCTCCTCGCACCTGCTCGACGAGATCGAGCAGGTGTGCACGCACGCCGCCGTCATGACCCAGGGCCGGCTGATCACCCAGGGCCCGGTCGCCGAACTGGCCGCCGGGGCACGGGGACGGCTCGTCGTCACCACGCCCGACCCGGCGGACGCCGCCCGGGTGCTCAAGGAACAGGGGGTCGGTGACGTCGTGGTGACGGAGGACCGGGTGACCGGGGAACCACCGGACCGCGACCTCGCCGAACTGAACGCGGCGCTGGTCACCGCGGGCGTCCGAGTCCGCGGCTTCGGCGTCGAACGGGCCTCGCTGGAGGACGCGTTCGTGGCACTGACGGGGGAGGGCTTCGATGTCGCGGGTTGAGCGGGACGGCATCACTGCCGGCGGGGCCACCGCTTCTGACACGGCCACGACTCGCGACACAACCACCGCGTCTCATGCGGTTGCCGGGGCGGGCGGGGCGGGCAGGGCGCCGAGCCTGCTGTGGACGTTCGGGCTGTTCCGCAGTGAGCTGGTCACCACCTTCCGGCGGTGGCGGACGCTCGCGCTGCTCGCCGTGCTCGCGGCCGTGCCGGTCCTCGTCGGCATCGCCGTGAAGATCGAGACCGGTGACGGGTCGTCGATGGGCGGAGGGCCGGGCGGCGGTGGCGGCGGTGGCGAGGGCCCGGCGTTCATCGCGCAGATCACCAACAACGGGCTGTTCCTGGTGTTCACGGCACTGGCCGCGACGCTCCCCTTCTTCCTGCCGATGGCGGTCGGCGTCGTCGCGGGCGACGCGATCGCCGGTGAGGCGGGCGGGGGCACCCTCCGCTATCTGCTGGTCGCGCCCGCCGGCCGCACCCGGCTGCTGCTCACCAAGTACGCCACGGTGATGACGTTCTGTCTGGTCGCGACCCTGGTCGTGGCGGCTTCCGCGCTGGCCGTGGGGGCGCTGCTGTTCCCCCTCGGCGAGGTGACGACGATCTCCGGGACACGTATCAGCTTCGGTGAGGGACTCTTCCGGGCGCTGCTGATCGCGTTGGCGGTGGCCGCGTCACTGATCGGGATCGCCGCGCTGGGTCTCTTCGTGTCGACCCTCACGAACAGTGGCATCGCCGCGATGGCGACCACGGTCGGGCTGCTCATCACCGTCCAGATCCTCGACCAGATCCCCCAACTCGACGCCCTCCACCCGTACTTCTTCTCCCACTACTGGCTGTCCTTCGCCGACCTCATGCGCGAGCCGGTCTACTGGGACGAACTCCAGCGCAACCTCGGCCTCCAGGCTCTGTACGCGGCGGTGTTCGGCTCGGCGGCCTGGGCACGGTTCACGAGCCGGGACATCACGACGTAGCGGCTCCGCCGGGGCGGGGACGGGGACGGGGCTGGGGGCCTACGCGAGGGCGGCTTCGGTCGCGCGGGCCAGGCCGAGCAGCAGGTCCTCCTTGCCGTGGCGGGCCACCACTTGAAGGCCGACCGGGCAGCCGTCGGAGCCGAAGCCCGCCGGGAGGCTCAGGGCGGGGTGGCCGCTGAGGTTGAACGCCCAGGTGAGGGCCGTCGAGTAACGGTCACCGGGGCCTTCGTGGCCGTGCGGGGCGTTGGGGGTGGCCGGGGTCAGGAGCAGATCGGCGTCGGCGAAGATCGCCGCGAGCCGCAGGTCGTTCCCGGCTCGGAGCGCGTCGACGGCGGTGCGCCCGGCCCCGGCATCCGCGGCCGAGGAGTCACGTAGAGCCAGCCAGGCAGGGGCCGGGTCGTCCAGACGTAGGGGCCGCGCCGGTTGCACGAGACGCAGGAGGCCGGCGTCCACGAGCCGGAGCGCGGCGGCGTGGGCGACAGCGGCGGGCTCGGGGTCGGGTTCGGCGAAACCGAGGTCTGCCGACCAGATGGCGGTGATGGGGGGAGGGGTGCCGTCGCTGGGCAGGGGGCCACCGGTGGACGGGGTGCCGTCGCCGGGCAGGGGGCCACCGGTGGACGGGGTGCCGTCGCTGGAAGGGGCGTCCTCGGCGGCCGGGGTGCCGTCGCCGGGCGGCGGGCTCTCGGCGGGTGAGGTGTCCTCGTCGGGCAGGGTGTTTTCGCCGTGCGGGTCGCCGTCTTGGCCGGGCAGGGTGTTCTCGCCAGGCGGGCTGCCGTCCTGGCCGAGGGCGGTGGTCGGCGGATCCGTGAACGGTTCGGCGCGCTGGGGGTCCTCGCCGCGGACGCAGCGCCAGTACGCCGCCGCGTCCGCCGCGTACCGGGTGAGGACGCCGGGTGCTGCCAACCCCGTGCGGTCCGCGGACGGCAGTCGGCCGTTCGTGATCTTCAGGCCGAGGACGCCGCACCACGCGGCCGGGATCCGCACCGACCCGGCGCCGTCGGTACCGGTGGCCATCGGCACGAGGCCGGCGGCCACCGCCGCCGCGGAACCGGCCGAGGAGCCGCCCGGGGTCCGGTCGGACCGCCAGGGGTTGACGGTACGGCCACCGGCGCCGAGGCCCCACGTCTGCCAGAGGGTGCCGCGACCTGGCACCGAGGTCGCGCCGACGGGGACGCAGCCCGCCGCTATCAGCGCCCGCGCCGGTGCGGCACGCAGCCCCGACCGGCCCTTCACCCCGATCGGCACGCCGGCCAGCGGCAGCGGTTCACCGGCCGCCACACGCCGGTCCACGTCGGCCGCCCACCGCAACGCGTCCTCGGCCCACACCTCCGCGAACGCGCGCAACGCGGGCTCCGCCGCCGCGATCCGCCCGAGACACTCGGCGACGACATCGACGGCCCGTACGTCCCCGGCCCGCACGGCGGCGGCGATCCGCACGGCCGACGGCATCGGGAAGCCGCCGGGCGGGAGGGCACCGAGGGGTCGGGGGCCGAGGGAGAGGGCGTGGAGGGGGGAAGGGTGGGGCTGGGAGCGGTGCGGCTGCATGGCCTTCTCGGGTTCCTGTGGCGGAGGGGTGCGCGGTGTGCGCGGGGGTGTGCGGGTGGCAACCGGCTTGGAGCCGGGCGGGGGCGTGCGGGCGGGTAAGTGCTCCTTGTCTGGAGCGGGGGCGATGGGGCGGCGCCCCCGCTGGCTGCACGTGGTGCGGGCTTCCCCGTCTTCCAGGTTCCCTCCCGCATGGCTCGGCCGCGCCGCTCGCCAGCCAAGTTCGCGCTCATCAACCGTGTCCGCTTGGTGTCGGCACCCGGGCCGGCGGCCGGTGCCCCGCGCTCAGCGGCCCGGGCCTCCGGGCGTCGGCGGCTTCGGTGGGACCGGCGACTGGGCGCGGGTCGGTGCGGATGGCCCGGCGGTCGGGTTGACCGTACCGGGGCCGACACCCCCGTGCCCGGCCCCGGTACGGAGTCTCGCGGCCTGCGCGATCGGATTGCCGACGGACACCTGCGAACCGGCTGCCTGCGAACCGGCTGCCTGCGAGCCGGACGCCTGTGGCCCGGGGTTCTGCGGCCCCGCCGCCCCGCCCGCTGTCTGCGCCCCGGCCGCCGGCCCTCCGGACGCCTGCTGACCGGGCCCCTGAGAGCCACCGGCCCCCAACTGCCCTGCCGCCTGCTGCCCTGCCGCCTGCTGTCCCACCGACTGCCCACCCACCACAGCCCGCTCACCCGCCACCTGCCGGCCCTCGCCCGCCTGGGCCGCCTGCGCGGCCTGGGTCGCTGTCACCGTCCCGGGGGACGGTCCCCGGGCCCCCGGGGCACCCTGGCTGAGCTGGTCCTTGGTCAGGTACGGGCGGGGGTCCACCTTCCAGGAGGGCGCGTCGGGGTCGACCTCGCGGCGGACCACGCGTTCCATGAGCGTGGCCATCTCGACCGGCCCGATACCCCCCGGCACCGGAGTGAGGTGCTGCGGGATGCCGTACGCCTCCCGCTGGACGTCCCCCTTCACACTTCCGTCCGCCTGCGGGACGAACCCGGAGTCGACGACGAGCCGGTGGTGGGGCCTGAGGTGGTCGGGGCCGAGGATGCCGGGGTTGCCGGTGACGGAGACGACGATGTCGGCGTCGCGCACCCGCCGCAGGTCGTCACCGGCGTCGAGTTCCATCAGCCGGTGGCCCTGCTCGCGCAGCGTCGTGACCACGCCCTGCCCGACGAACCCCTTGCTGCCGACCACCGCGATCACCGGGTCGTCCTTGGCGAACGGTTCCACGACCCGGCAGATGCCCTCGGCCGTGGCGCACGCGTTGTAGGGGGAGCGGCCCTTGGTGAGCGCGTCGATGTCCTTCGCCGGGTCCATCCGCTGGACGAGCGGCTGGAGATGGGCCGGCGGCGGGAACTGCACGATGATCGCGCGGGTCTGCGGATCCTGGTTGGCCCGCTCCAACACCTCCGCGAACTGCGCACGCGTGGTGCCCGGCGGCATCACCACATGGTCCGCCCGGAAACCGAGGTGCTCGAAACTCTTCACCTTCTGTTCGGCGGAGACCTTCGACGCCTCCAGCTTGATCTTCCAGTCCGGGGGATCGTTCTCCGCGGGCTGGAACCGGATGATCGCCACGCGCTGCCCCGTCGGGGCCACGTCGTTCCGGTAGGGCTCGTACAGCTCCTTCGCCTGGCGCAGGACATCCCGCCCCGACACGTGCTCGGTCATCGCCGGCTCACCCCCGGGTCGCTTCGTGGTCGATACGGGCGAGCACCCGGTCGACCGGTTCGAGCGCGCGGCCGAGGAGCTCCTCGACGTCCCGGACGGTGAACGTCCGGTCGCCCGTCAGGTCGTCGACGTGGCCGTTCGGGCCCGCCGTCAGGAGGATCTGGGTGAAGGACTCCGGCCCGGTCGGGTCGTGGTACGAGAACGCGCCGAAGTGGGCGATCCAGAACACCTCCACCGGCTCCGCGCCGAACGCCCGCCGCAGCGCGGGCAGCACGGCGTCCGCGACGCTGCCGAAGTCGTCGGTGACGCCGCGGTCGTCGGGGTTGCTCGCCAGCTCGGACACGACCGCGACCACCCGCCCCGTGGTGGTCGAGTGGACGGCACGCACCAGCGTGTGCGCCCGCCCGGCCCGCCGATGGCGCCAGTCGACGACGTCCTCGAAGTACCGGAGCGTCGGGTTGGTGGAGCCCTCGGAGCCACCGGGGCTGCTGGTGCCGTCGTGGTTGCCGTGATTGCTGTGGTTGCCGTCGTCGCTGGGATCGGTGGGGCTGTTCGGGGTGGTCGGAGTGCTCATGGTGTTTCTCCTGTCGGCCGTGTGACGGCGGCCGTCGGTGTGTCCGGGAACCCGCGTACGGCAGAGGCCGGGACCGCGTTCCCGCTGCCGGCCGCGCGATGATCCACCGCGCGCCGGTCCAGGGTATTGAGGCCGGCCGCCGCCCTCAGGGGTCCGTCCCGTACGGTTCGGCGGCCGGCGGCTGCTTGGCCCGGTGGCTGCCCGCCTTGCAGCCCGCGAACGGGCCCGCCGGGGAGCGGAGTTCGGCGAGTACGGGGCCCAGGTGGTCCCGGTGCCAGACGGCCGGGCCGGACAGGCCCGCCGACGGGTCGGTCAGCTCCTGCCAGGCCAGCCACAGGGCGTGCAGCCGGGCCACCGCCTCCAGGTGCTCCCACCAGCGCGGGCACCAGGGCTGCTGGGAGCTGACCTCACGGCCGTACACGGGGAGCAGCAGATCACCGACCCAGACGGCCAGGCTGCGCATCTCCTCCGCGTACTCGGCGCCGTCGAGGTAGAGGATGAACGGCGGTGAGGCGGACACCGCTTCCTCCACGCCGGGCTGGTCCACAGCCGTGGTCATCGGGGGCTCCCTTCTTGGGCGTCGTGGCCCGCGCTCAACGGACGAAGCTCTCGGTGGCGCGGGCCGTGATGGCCTTGACCTCGGCCTGGGCGGCCAGGGCGATACGGTCGGCGCCGGGCTCGGCGTACCAGGGGCGCAGCCGGACCAGGGCCGGCTTCACACCGGTGGCGAGAAGCAGCGCGGTGCCCTTGGGGAGGGCGCGGATGCGGTCGGCGGGCAGGATGCGTTCCAGGCGGTACGACGTGGAGCGCGACCTGCCGTCCTTGCTACGGGAGTAGCTCACCGTCGACACGTCGTGCTCGCCTACCAGCCGGGAGACCTTCTCCACGAAGTCCGCGTCGTCGAGGCCCGCGCCGAGCAGCTTGATGGTGGCGGCGCCCCACAGCGCGTCCATCCCGGCGTCGCCCCACACGCGCGTGCCCTGCCGGTAACTCTGGAGCAGGGTGACGACGTTGATGCCGCGCGAGCCGAAGTGGGAGTACAGGTCGGGCAGGTCGGAGATGCGGCAGACGTTCGCGGCCTCGTCCAGCACGGCCGTCATCGGCGGGTCGAGACGGCCGCCCATCCGCTCGGCGGCGACGACGCCCGCGCGCAGTACGGAGTCGGCGCACGCGGCGATCACCCCGGCCGCGGAGCCACCGCCGTCCTTGGAGAGCAGGTAGAGCGTGTCCGAGGACAGGACGTGCCGTTCGGGCAGGAACTGCGGGAGTTCCGGGTCGGGGCTCACCCAGGCCGCGATCGTCGGGTCGAGGAGGCAGGCCACGCACTGGCGGGCCGTCTCGTAGATGCCGTCGCGGGTCTCCACCGCGCCCTGGACGGTGCCCTGGAGCTGGTCGGCGAGGGCCGCCATGCCCGCGTCCCGCAGCAGGTCGACGGGCGTACGGTCGGCCGGGTCCGCCAGCCAGGCCAGCACCTCCCCGACCTGCCGTCCGCCGCGGTTGGCCGCGTGGAACAGGGCCGTGAGGGTGTTCTGGGCCGCCGAGATCCAGAAGTCCCGCTTGGAGGCGTCGTCGTTGACGGCGCCCACGAAGTGACCGGCGAGGCGGCGGGCGCCCTCGATCGTCGCGGCGTCGGCGAGCATGTCCCACCACAGGCCGCGCGGGGTGTGGGCGATGCCCTGCGGGTCGAACGTCCACACCGTGCCCGCGCGTTCGCGTTCGGCGCGGGTGACGCTGTAGACGTCCGCCTTGTTCGAGGTCAGCAGGACACTGCCGCGGGCGCGCAGCACGCGGGGGACGGCGATGCCGGTGGACTTGCCCGCCCGCGGCGCCATCAGGTCCAGTTCCACGTCCTCGTAGCTGCTGCGCAGCTCGGGGCCGCCGGGTTCCAGGTCGCCGAGGAGGTTGCCCGTGTCGTCCGGGTCGAGGCGGCCCGACTTCGGCAGGGACGGGCGGAGTTGGCGGGCGCGGGCGGCGGCGCCCTTCGGGAGGAGACCGGCGAGTTCCCTGCGGCCGGCCAGACCGGTGGGCTTCGCTGCGCGGCGGCGGATCAGGACGACCGGGGTGATGAGGAGGGCGACGGCCGCGCCGAACACGGTGCCGATGCCGGCGGTGATCGCGCCGGTGGACGTCGTCGGCCAGACGGTCGCCGGGCCCTCCTTCACGAGGGTGGACATCGTCTCCAGGGTGAACGGCGGTGGGTCCCAGCCGTTGCCGGTGAGGGCGGCGCCGAGGGTGCCGCCGAGCCAGGCGGCGAAGAACAGGGTGCCGGCGAGGAGGGCGACGCCGGGGACGACCCATGGGAGCAGATCGTCGGCGGTGCTGTGCGGCTTCTTGCGTGTACTCATGTCCTGGTTCCCCCGTCAGTCGGTTGATGTGGCTTCCTCGCCGCTTCGACCCCGGTCGGGCGCGGCAGGGGGTGGGGCCGTGGGGTGCGTGAGCGGCCGCGGGTGGGTGGGAAGTGCGCGAGAAACCACGACGCACCCGCACAAGCCGACGAACCCGCACCCCCGAGCTATGAGGCGCCCTTGGACAACGTCGGCCGGTTCCACCGCGTGTTCGTGTTGTGCAATTCCCGCTCCGTGTCCGTGATCGACACCTTGATCGGGATGCCCGGACGCCCGCCCACCTTGATGAGGAAGCGGCCACGCCCCGGCGGTTCCTCGTTCCCACCCGTGCTGGCCCACCCCGGCGGGGACGACCAGGACGAGACCAGTTCGATCTCGCGCTCCGACAGGCCGACGATCTCGCCGAGTTCCCGCATCTCCGTACGCGGCAGGCCCGCGCACACCACCATCCCGGCCCGCTCCACGAAGCCCCGCGCCTTCGCCCGGTCGGCCTCGCTGCCGAGCGCCTCCGCGTCCTTCAACGTGTGCGTGATCTTCGCGTCGCCGAGGCCGAGGGAGCGGTTCAGACGGGTCAGCGCGTCGATGCGTTCGACGATGCCGGAGGCGGCCCGCAGGGGGCGCCACAGCTCGTCGAGGACCGTGAAGAACCAGCGCTGGGGGGCGAGGCCCGCGTCGGCGAGGGCGTGGGCCGCCGCCACCGTGCCGAGCCCGTCCGACCAGGCCGCCAGCATCGCCGCCGCCGTGAGCTGCGTGTCCGCCTCACCGATCCGGGAGATGTCGACGCACACGGCGGGGGACGCCGGGTCGATCCGGGTCGACGTCTCGGAGGCGAACGTGTCGCCGAGCGGCCCGTCCAGCACACCCAGCAGCGAACGGTGCAGCGGGTCGACGGCCTCCTGGTAGCGCGCCTCGTTGCCCCGGTCCAGCGTCACCGCGCGGACCCGGTCCGGGCCCTCGTCGAGGACCTTCAGCAGATCGGGCAGCAGCGGCGCCCGCCCCGGCTTCGTACGCTCCGTCAGATGGTGCAGGCACGCCGACAGCACCGACTGCTCGTGGTCGTCCATGGGGCGGCCCCGCACGATCGTGATGAGCGCCGCGACCATGTTCAGCACCCGGCCGTGGGCCTCGGCCGCGAGGATCCGGCCGCGTTCGCCGCCGATGCGGGCCGCCGCCTCGCCCATCGCGCCGGGGTCGAGGACGTTGATGCCGCCGACACCGCGCCCGATGGAGATCACCTGGCCGCCGAGCGCCCGCACCGTGTCGGCGTAGTCCGGCTTGAGGTCGCCCAGCACCAGCGGCGTGACCCCGGTCGCCGACATGCCGATGAGCATGCGGTTGACGAGCGTGGACTTGCCGAGGCCCGGCATGCCGAGCATGAACAGCGACGGGTTGGAGATGTACCGGGCGCGGGTGAACCAGGAGATGGGGTCCCCGCACACCGTGGCGCCCGTCTGGAGGTGCTGCCCGAGCGGCACCCCCGTCATGGGCGCGCCGGAGCCCGCCGCGAAGGGCCACAGCCCGCACGCCTGGACGGTGGTCGCCCGCCACAGCGCGGGCGGGTCGACGTGCCCGACCTGTCCGCCGCCGGGGCCGGGCCAGCCGCGCGGGGGCGCCGTCTGGGGTCGTGCGGGACGAGTGGCGGACGTGCTGGACCTGGTCACAGCGCCTCCCGGATCTGGTACGGAACGAGGGTGTGCTCCCACGGCAGCAGGCCGACGGGGAGGGTGCAGGTGAACGCCGAGGCCTGCATACGGTCGGCGGGGCGCATCAGGATGCGCGAGGACGCCTGGAGGTTGCGGACGGTGATCGCCGCGTCCGGGAGCTGCTCCTCGTTGTCGACGGTGACCGTCACCATCAGCGAGAACTCCACGAGCCCGGCACCCGCCGCCTCCTCGGCCGCGGTCTGCTCGGCCGCCTGCATCTCGGAGCTCGCGCGCGCCTGGACGAGCCCGCGCTTGGAGCCCGCCATGAAGTGCGCGGCACGACGGTCGGACTCCACGATCCGCGCCGACGTCGCCGGGTCGATCGGGCGGTAGATCAGCGAGACCCGCTTGCGGCGCGTCCCGGCGGCCGGTTCGAGCAGTCCCCGCAGCACGCTGGAGCGGACGGTGCCGCGCGGCGCGAGCGTCAGCATCCAGGTGCGCGAGACACCCGAGTCGTGCTTGTACGACTGCACCGACTCCACGGCCGCCGCCGGGCCCGCGTCGGCCCACTCCAGGCCGGTGGTGGACTGCTCGGCGCGGGTGCTCAGCACATCGGGGGCGACGGCCGGGTCGTACGCCACCCGGACGACCTCCGAGAGCCGCTCGGCGGACAGTGGGTAGGCGGAGCCGCCGCCGGCCGCGACCAGGCCCGACAGCAGGCCCGGCAGCCGCATGGACAGATCGGTGATGACGTCCTCGATGCTCCGCTTGGGGCCGCCGGAGGGGCCGTAGGTCAGGGCGATGTACGTGTGCATCTCCGACGAGGCGGACGGGTAGCGGGCGACGACCTCCTCCATCACCGCGCGGGCGGCGGCCGGCGCGTCCGGTGAGATCCGCGGCAGGACCTCGGCGGCCAGCCGCGTCCCGGTGTCGGGCGCCGTCTCGACGACGACCTGGGCGCCGCGCAGGCCCGGCTCGTGCGACAGGCGGGCGAGCCAGTCGCCCCAGGACGCCACCCAGATGTCGACCTGTTCGGGGTCGACCAGCGAACCGCCGTCCGGCTCGCACGCCAGCACCACGGTGTAGAGGTTGCGGCCGGGGTGGTGGAGCACGCCGAAGGAGCGGTTGTAGGCGTCCCGGCCCTCGTGCATCCGCGTCCGGGCGAGCAGACCGGGCGGGTGGTAGCGGCCGCCCGTACGGCGGGAGAGCGGGCCGGAGACGTAGGTGTGGGAGCCGTTCGCCTTGCGCCTGAACCAACCGATACGCACCGCGACCACCTGATAGACGTTGCGGCCGTCGACCGTGCGCAGCGCGAGCGGCGCGAGGAAGAGGCCGACGGGGATGAGGACGACGATCGCCGCCGTCAGCGAGACGAGTGAGGCGAGCAGCGCGACGAGGAGTCCGCCGAAGGCGACCACGGTGCCGAGGAGGCCCAACGGGCCGAGGCCGGGGCGGCGGGGCCGGCGCCAGTTTCCGTAGGTGGGACGCGTGAGGGCGTCGGTGGACATGGGGAATCCTTCTTCCGGCTGTGGTTCGTGGGTTCCGAGTGCCTACGAGCTCGGGGGTTTCGGGAGATCGGGCGGCCGCGAGGCCGTCGTGGCTGGTCGCGCAGTTCCCCGCGCCCCTGGAAGGGACGGGCTTCGCCCTCCTTCCCGGGGCGCGGGGGCGGGCTACTGGTTGTGGCCCTTCATTCCGTCGTTGTCGCCGAGGGAGTTGGTGATCTCGCTCGCGGCCTGCATGCCGGTCTGTACGACGACCGCGGCTGCCTGGACCGCCACGGCCGCGCCCGCCGTGGCCGCGCCCGCGGCCGCCGTACCGGCCGCCGCGCCCGCGCCACCGGCTCCGCCCGCGCCCGCGCCACCCGCGCCGGCGCCCCCGGAGGAGCCCGCGCCCGCGGACGGCGAGCCCTGCGGGCCCGCGGAGCCGCCTCCGCCGCCGCCTCCACCGCTGCCGGCGGCGCTGCCCGCGATGCTGACCGCGCCAGAGGCGATGTTGTTGGCGGCGTTGAGGGCGACCGTGCCGCCCGAGGTGCCGCCGAGGGCGGCGGTGGCCGGGACGATCAGCTTGAGCAGGGCGGGCAGCGCGAACACCGCCATGATCAGCATGCCCATGCCCGCGATGACCGCGTCCAGATCCTCCTTGTCCTTGGTCATGGACGTGGCCGAGTAGATGATCAGGGCCGCCGCCGGCTTGTACAGCAGCCAGGCGGCGAGCCACCCGATGTGCTTCTTCCACCAGCCCTCGCCCCACCCGGTCATCGAGGAGGCGGCGGCCAGCGGCAGCGTGCCGACCAGCATGATCAGCACACCGATGCGGATGTACATCAGCACGATCTGCACGAAGCTCGACAGCATCACCAGCAGACCGAAGATCAGCACCAGACCGGGCTGGCTGAGCGTCAGCACACCCAGCATCTCGGAGGCCGTGTTACCGAGATTGGACTTCTTGTACACGTCCACCGCGTACGCGTCCGACGCCTTCATCAGCGCGGTGACCACCGGTACGGCCGCCGCACCCACGAGGATGACCTTCCACATCCCCATGAACGCCTGTTTCATCGACTGGCCTTTTCGGTCGATCGCCATCCGGATCGACGCGATGAGCAGGGAGGTCACCGCCACGTACGCGACGATCCAGTTGATCTCCGCGGTGATCAGGCCGATGGGACTGCCCGGGTCCATCGTGGGGTTGCCGTGGGTGACATTGCCCGCCGGCTGTTTGACATCAATGTTCAGCCAGACACCGTTGAGGGCCTTGAGCACCTCCGACGCGCCGTCACCGATCGCCTTCGCGAAGACGACGACGGCACCCTCGGTGAACTGCTTGCCGCCCTCTTCGATGACGCAGTCGTAGATCTTCCAGGAGCAGCCCATGTCACGCCTCCCAGGTGACGAAGCCGTCGGTGCCGCTCACCTGCGACACACCGCCGTAGATCGTGCCGTCGGCCTCGGGGACGAGCTTCCAGTCGCCGTCCTGCCAGCGCACGGTCACCGAGGCGGAGCCGTAGCCGCCGCTCCCCATGCCGCTGACGAGGACCATCACGGTCGCCTGCGAGCGGTTGTACGTCAGGACCGTGAAGCCGGTGTAGCCGCCCGCGTCCGGGGATCCCGTCGTCGACTTGTCGCCGGACTGCGCACGCGTCCTGACCAGCGCGTCACGGCCGGCGCCCGGCACGACCTGCCGGTCGACGACCTCGCGCCAGCCGTCGTAGCTGAGGTGGTCGGTGATGGAGTGGGCGGCCATGACGGCGCCCATCGGGGTGCGGGCGAAGCAGGACCAGACCGGACCGTCGTACTTCAGCGGGCCCGCGGTTTTCGACACCGGGACCAGACCGGTGCCGTTGGCCTTCCAGTGGAAGTCGCGCGGCGCCTTGGTGGGCCGGGCCTGCACGCTGTCGTCGGTACGGCAGCCGGCGGGACGGTCCTTCGAACCGCCGTCACCGGAGCCGGACCCGGACCCCGAGTCCGAGGTCGGTGCGGGGTTCGGGTCGCCGGACGCGCCGGACGACCCGTCGGCGCCGTTGCCGGTGATCGCGAAGAGCACCGCGAGGACGACCAGCACCCCCAGGAACCCGGCCGACAGGATCCAGCCCCGCTGCTGCCAGAACGGCTGCTCCCACTCCCCGCTGCCCCCTCGGGCCCGGCCGGAGTTCAGCATCGTCGCTCCCCCTTTCGACTCGCCGGCTGATGGACTACGCGAAGACGAAGTTCACGAGCGGGCCGGCGGCGGCGACGAGGACACAGCCGCCGAGGACCATGCCGAGGCGGCCCATGTGCTCCGAGCCCTCACCGCGGCGCATCGAGATCGCCATCATCGCGCCGGTGATCAGCACGCCCGCGACGCCCGCCGCGGTACCGGCCCAGGCGACGATGCCGAGCACGGTGTCGACCTTGCCGGTGAGCGCGCCGGGGGCGTCGCGGTTCGGGTTCGGGACGGTCCCGTCGGCCAGGTAGACGGCCTGCTGCGCCTTGGTGGCAATCGCGTTCAGCATGTGGTTTCTCCCCGTTTCGGTCGGCCGCGGCGGAGCGGTCGACGTCAACTCACTTGAGCGGATGGGTGCTTGGGATGCTGGCGGGACCGGAGTCAGCTGCTCGGGTTCCCGTTCGCCCTGTGAGCTTGGCGACTGTGGTGACCCTGAGCCAAGCGATGTAGTGATCCGCCACTGGGCGGTGACGTGGTCGTGACAGACGGGAACTGCTCGTCATGTCCGGGACAGTGACATGCCGTCATCAGGCCCCGGACCTGCGGCGAAGCGGAGTGTGTCGTACCGGTGTGCGAAAGAGGGGGTGGGTGTGTGGATATGGTGACGGCCCGTCGGTTCCCCCGGAACCGACGGGCCGTCACCCGCTGTCAGTCACGCTCCGTCACATCACGAAGTCCACGATCGGCCCCGCTGTCGCCCCGATGATGCACGCGCCCATCACCATCGCGAACTGGGTGAGGTGCTCGTCGCCCTCCCCGGACCGCAGTGAGATGGCCATACGGGAGCCGACGAGCAGCAGCCCGCACACACCGGCCGCCGTCACCAGCCAGGCGAGGATGTTCAGCACGTAGTTCAGCTCGTAGGTGACCGTCCCCGGAGGCCCGGCCAGGGTGGTGGCCGCTGCGTACACGGTGTGGCTCATGGGGTCCTCCCGGTGAGACGGGCCAGCGCCGCGCTCTCCCGCGGCGGAGGGCCGGTGAGATCGCCGGTGCGCCAGGCGGGCACCCAGGGCACGCGGTGGACGTCGACGACCGAACCGATCACCTTGACGCGCTGGACGAGCTGCCGCGGCAGCCGCCCGGGCGCGTCCGCGACCAGCACGATCGCGTCCAGGTCGAGTCCCGGCGGCGCGTCGCCCCGCCGGAAGATGTCGAGGGTGTGCGAGACCGCGTCGAGTCCGGCGGCGTGCGTCCGGCCCACCAGCAGCACGGATCCGGGCTCACCGTGTTCCGGCCGGGGCCAGTTGCGGCCCGCGTCGTGACCGCCGAAGACCGCGGCGAGGGTGGTGGACCCGGCGCCGCCGTGTGTGGCGACCCAGGAGAACCGCCGCGCGCCGGCGGCCGTCAGGGGCTCCGGCACCTGCGGCAGCACCTCCGCCTCCCCGACGGGCCCCCGCACCCAGATCTCCGGCCCGGCCGTCGCCTGCCCTGCATTCCCCTGCATCACCGCATCACCACTCTCCCCCATGTCCACAGCCATCCCCGAAGTCTCCCTGACCCAACGCCCACCTCAGCCGCCGACAGGCGCACACCGAGCCACCGACCAGCGTGTTGCGCCGCCGACGGTTGTTGCCGCCGAACAGCGTGCTACGCCGCCGGCGGTTGTCGCCGCTGACCGACTCGCCGCGCCGCCAACGGTTGTTGCCGCCGAGTCTTACCCAGCCGCCGACATGCCGCCGTAGCCATGTGGTCTGTCATGCCGTCATCGTCGCCGTACCTCCGCGTCGTTCACCGCTGTCCGGCGTCGCCGCTGTCGACTGTCGGCTTCGCGCCGTGTCGGCCGGTTTTCGTGGACCCGCGCCGACGCGCGAAGCCGAGGCGAATCAGCCTCGGCGCGGTGCCTGCCTCCGATCTTCACCGGGGTTCGCGCGCTTGGGAATTGGGGCGTGAGTTCCTGCTACGAGCCTGTGACGTGCTGGTGACGCGGGGAGCGCGGGTGAGCGGAGAGACTCGACTGGCCGGCCTGGACTGGCAGGAACATGACTGGACTTCGACGCTGAGGGGAGCAGATGTCCAACGGGGGTGGGTCCGCCACGCGCTGGGTGGTCGGCGGTTGCGTCGCGGCCGTGATGATGCCCGTGGTCTTGATGGTCGGGGTGAGCGGGGGAGGCCAGGCCGATGCCGAGGAACAGGGCGGCGTCGGCGGCGGCCTCAAGGACGGGCAGGTCCCGGCGGAGTACGTGCCGTGGGTGCTCAAGGCGGGCTCGATGTGCGACATCATCAAGCCGGCCGTGATCGCCGCGCAGATCGAGGCGGAGTCGGGCTGGAACCCCAACGCCCAGTCCCCCGTGGGCGCCGAGGGCCTGAGCCAGTTCATGCCGGGCACCTGGAAGACCTGGGGCCGCGACGACGACGGCAACGGCCGGATATCCCCGTACGACCCCGGTGACGCGATCATGGCGCAGGGCCGTTACGACTGCGCGCTGGCCAAGCAGGTCCAGGGCTACAAGGACCGCGGCCAGGCCAGCGGCGACACCCTCGACCTCGCGCTCGCCGCGTACAACGCGGGCCCCGGCGCGGTCGAGCAGTACGGCGGCATCCCGCCCTACAAGGAGACCCAGGACTACGTCGTCCGCATCAAGTCCCTGATCGCCAAGTACGAGTCGGTGGACGACCCGCCCGGCAAGCTCCCGCCGGGCAAGCAGATGGCGATGCCGCTGGCCGGCAACCCGCCCGTGACCTCCCCGTACGGTTGGCGCATGCACCCCACGCTCGGCGTCCGCAAGCTGCACACCGGTACCGACTTCGGCGTGGCGGCGGGCACCCCGGTGCTGGCCGCGCGCGACGGCGTGGTCACCTTCGCCGGCTGGACCAACGGATACGGCAACCGCGTCGTCATCTCCCACGGGACCATCGACGGCGACCAGATCTCCACCACGTACAACCACATGCTCGCGGGCCTCAACGTCAAGGCAGGCGACCACGTCAAGGTCGGCCAGCGCGTGGGCCCGGTGGGCTCCACCGGCTACTCGACCGGCGCCCACCTCCACTTCGAGGTGATGCGGAACGGCAAGTACGTGGATCCGGCGCCCTGGCTGGGCCTGTAGTGAGGCCTGTGGTGAGGCCTGTGGTGACGGCACGGACGATGACGTCGGGGACGACGATGACGACGGGGAAGGACACCGAGGTGAGGAGGGGGACGACGATGGTCAGGAGGAGCGACGGGCGCCGGATGCCCGACGCCCGTACGGGAGCGGGCGGGCGCGGCGCGTCCGGCGGGCTCCGCCGGGCCGGGGCGGTGGTGCTCGCGACCGTGACCGGCGTGGCGGTCCTCACCGCGTGCGGTCTGCAGGACCACCGCGAGACGGTCGGCGGCGGCCCCGGCGCCTCGGCCGAACCGTCGATCGCCCCCAAGGCCCCGCTGCCGTCCGGCAGACCGCTGGGCGACGACGCGCGCGTACCGAGCCCCTCCGGCGTGGACGACCTGGACGCCACCTCCGTCTCCAGGGCGTGGGTCGAGGTCGCGTACGGCTACGACACCAAGTACGACATGAGCCCGCACGACGCCGTCCTGCGCACCGCGCGCTGGCTCACCCCGGACAAGCGGAAGGCGGAGCGTTCGTACCGCCCCGCGAGCGGCGCGGGCGAGAACTGGAACTCCTGGGCGGCGCACAAGGCGTGGACGACCGTCGAGGTGGAGTTCGACGACGACGGTGACGCGCCCTCCGACACCGCGACCGAGGCGTACCGCGCCGTGTTCGTCGACGGCGAGGCGCACGGCCGGGACGGCTGGACGGGGACCGGTCCACAGGCCACGGTGTACCTGAAGCTGGTGCGTTCGGGGAAGGGCGAGCCGTGGCGGGTCGACGATGTGCGTACGGTGGAGGCCGCGGCGCAACCACCGACGTCACCGACGGCGTCGCCTTCCACAGCGTCGTACACGGGAGCCGGCGGGAAACCGGTGTCTCCCACGTCGCCGGTGTCTCCCGTGTCACCGGTGTCCTTCGACCTCCCGTCCGCCGTTTCTCCTTCTGACCGACCCGAGTGAGGGAACGATGACTCGACTCAGCCGCGAACAGAAGCGGGAACTCAAGCGCGCGAACCGCGCCCCGGCACCGGCCGGGCTCACCCCGATCGACGTGCGCGTCTCGGCGGAGGCCGGCGCGACCGTCGGCGGCATGCCGGTGCCGGTGGCCGCGGGGGAGTCCCTCCAGACCGCCGCGCTCGACTACCTCCACCGGCTCGCACTCGCCACCGGCCACCCGGTCCTCGCCACGGTCCACGACGAGCGCATCGGCTACGTCGTACCGCTCCAGGTCCTCGTCGACGGCTCCAGCCGTTTCGCGGGCGAGCCGGTCCAGGTCGCGGAGCCGAGGGGAGACGTCACGACACCGTCCCGCCCCGCGCCGGCGGCCCCGCCCGCGCGGCCGGTGGCCGAGCCCGTTGCCGCGCCGCCCGTGGCCGAGCCGGTCGCCGCGCCGGGGCCGCGGCGGGACAAGTCGACGTATGTGCTGCGGGCCGTACCGGAGTCGGCGGCCCGGGGGATGCCCGAGCAGGAGCCGCCGGCTCCGGAATCCCCGCACGCCCAGCCGCAGGTTCACGCCCAGGCACCGTCGCAGCAGCACCACGGTCAGCCCCAGCAGCCGCAGGGTCACGCTCAGCCGCAGGGTCACGCCCAGGCGCAGCCCCACGCGCCGGAGCAGCCCCACGCGCCGGAGCAGCCTCACGCGCCGGAGCGGCCCCACACGCAGGGGCAGCCGCACGCGCCGGAACAGCCGCACTCGTCGGAGCCGCGGCCCCAGCAGTCGCAATCGCCGCCGCAGCCGCAGGTGAAGCGGGAGCCCAGCACGATGCGTCTGTCGGCGGTGAAGCCGACGCCGTCAACCGGGGACCCGGTCGGTCACCCGGTGACTCCCGAGCGGCCGAAGCGGGAGCCGAGCACGCTTCCGCTGACGGCCGCGAAGGCCACCGCTCCCGGCCAGGAGGCGGGCGCCGCCCCGGCGGAGCCCCCTGCTGCCGCCGAGCCGAAGCGGGAGCCCCGGACGATGCCGCTCACCGCGGCGAAGCCGGCGGCGGGCGGTGTCGCCCCGTCGACCTTCGTCCTGCGCGCCGTCCCGGAGCCCACGGACGGCCCCCTCGCCCGGCCGTCCCGCACCCCCGATCTCCCCCTCACGCCCCCCGGCACCGCCACGACCTCCGACGACGCCCCCCACCTCCAGGGCGGGACGACCCAGCCCGCCTCCACGGCCGCGCCCGCGGCCGGGGAGTACGGCGGGGTGGCGGCCGAGCCCGCCGGTACGGCTGTGCCGGAGGCGGACGCGTACAGCCGGGCAGGGGCGGATCCCGGCCACGAGGCCGCACCCCTGACCGGTGAATACGGCCAGGCGGGGGCCCAGTCCACCGGCGTCGCCGTACCCCCGGTCGGGGAGTTCGGCCCCGCGCGGGGTGGCGCATCCGCCTACACGTCGGATGCCGAACCCACCCACCCGTCGCCCGCCGCACCCTCCCACGCGCCGAACCCGGCACCCGCCCCGGAGCTGAGCCCCAGCGCCCCGGAGCTGAGCCCCAGCGCCCTGGAGCCGCAGCCGTGGCCACCGGGGCGGCACTCGGCGGCGGCGCAGGCCCCCGTCGAGGTCACCGACGCCGTACCGGCCCAGGCCCAGGCCCCGGCACCGGACATGGACCAGGCTCAGGCCCCGGACATGGACCAGGCCCCGGCCCCGGCCTCCGAGCTGAGTCCGGCCGCCCTGGAGCCGCAGCCGTGGCCTCCGCATCAGGCGTCGGTTCACCAGGCCCCGGTGCCTCAAGGCCCTGCCCGCACGTCCGATGGGGAGGCGGAGTACCCGGCCGTCGGCGCGGCCGAGCACGTCTCCGCCCACCCCTCCGACGTGGTCCCGGAATCGGGGCCGGTCTCGCTGGACCCGCAGCCCTGGCCGCCGGCGGCGCCGCCGACTCCGCTGCCGACCCCGGTGCAGGTGACCGCGCCGGAACCCGCCCTCGTACCGGCCCCGCCGGAGGAGTCCGCGGCCGACCCCTACTCCGCTCCGGAGTGGAAAGTGGTGGACGAGGACCCCGGGCCCAAGCCGGCGCCGGTGCGCGAGTTCGACGTCGCCGAGTCCGTGCTGGACCTGGAGGAGTCCGACGGGGCGGTGGCCCCCTCGCCCTTCGCCGAGCCCGTCTCGCGCATCAACGAGGCGGTGAAGATGGGCCGTATCCAGGAGGCCGCGGAGATGGCCGAGCACACCGTGGCCCAGGCGACGGCGACCCTCGGCCCCCAGCACGCCGAGGTGCTCCGCCTGCGTGAACTGACCGCGTACATCGCCTACTTGGCCGGTGACGCGCTCAGGTCCTTCCATCTGTCCCTCGACCTGGCCGCCCTACGGCACCGGCTGCGCGACCCCCGCGCGGCGTACGGCAACGTCCAGAGCGCGGCGGCGGCCTGGCGTGCGATCCGTGACCCGCTCCAGGGGCTGCACCTGGGCCGCGACCTGATCGCCGTGTGGGCCGAGCTGGCCGCGGACTCCGGTCCCGCCGCCGACGACGTGGAGCAGTTGGAGAAGGCCCGCACCCGTATGGGCCGCCTCGCCGAACGGGCCCGCGCGCTGGACGCCGACCCCTATGCGAGGAGCCCGCACGCCCATGGCCAGTGACAACGGACACGGCGGCCCCCACCACCACGCCACCCCCCGGACGGCCGGCCGCGGCTCGGCACCGGGAGCGGCCCGGAACACCACCGCTCCCGGCAACGACCGCACCCCGGCGCCTCCGTCCACCCCCGCCCCCCTCCCGGAGGCCGCCCGCCACCGCACCACCCGGCGGCGGCCGTCCCCACCCCCGGAGCGCACCGCTCGCCCCCGCGTGGAGGTCCACGTCAACGAGCTGACCGGCACGATGAGTTGGCGCACGCTCGATGACCGGGCCGCCCGACCGGCACGCGCCCACGACGGTCATGGGACCCCCGGCCCTCGTCACGCCCGTACGCCCCGGCCCCGCAGCTCCGGTGAGGCCCCCTGGAGTGTGCGTGCCGCGGCGTTGCGTTCCGCCGGACTCGACCCGGCCCGCGCCCCCGCGAGGGGCGCCGCGCCGATTCCGACGCACCCGGCGTCCGTACGGGCCGCCCTGAACGTCGATGTCGCGTCGCTCGGCCCGGAGCGGCTCGGGGCGCACCTGGCCCGGATCGGCGCCCTCCGCTCCGCGGTCGCCGCAGACCTGACCCGAGGCTCCCGCATGCCCACGGCGGTCGCCTCCCGCCTCCGCTCGACGCCCCCGTCCCACACCCTCACGGCCGAACACACGGCGATCGCGCCCCGCAGAGCCACCACCACGAGCACGGCGACGCCCCGCACCGCGCCCGTCCCCCGCACGACTTCCGCACCGACCACCCGCCCGCCGACCCCCGCCGTACGACCGGCACCGGGGCCGGGCGCGCCCCACCGCCGCTGACCCACACACCACTGATACCCGGCCGACACGCCTCCGGGGCCGGTCGGCAACATGGCGTCGCCGACCGGCCCCGGACACGAACAAGCCCCCGCACGGAGCGCGAGCGCCGACCCACCGCCGCATCGCCTCGCCACCGCTCCGCTCTCAAGGGCCCGGTGCCCGTCACGGCACCCGCGCCCCCGGCCGGCGGGCCCCTAACCCCGCCCCCAGCTGTCCGCTCCTACTTCGACAGCTCCCACACCGCGTACGCCAGCGCGTCCGAGTTCCGGTCCAGGGCCGTGTCGTTGATGTTGGACGTCGTGTCGCACGACGAGTGGTAGCAGCGGTCGAACGCCTGCCCGGACGTACCGCCCCACTTGGTGGCCTGCGCGGCGGTCTTCGCGCGGCTCGCGCCCGTGAAGAGGCCGCCCACCGGGACGCCCGCGCTCTTGAACGGCGCGTGGTCGGAGCGGCCGTCGCCCTCGGTCTCTATCTCCGTGGGGACACCGATGCCCGCGAAGTAGTCCTTGAAGGTCTTCTCGATGGTGGGGTCGTCGTCATAGACGAAGTACCCGGGGTTCGGTGACCCGATCATGTCGAAGTTGAGGTAGCCGCTGATCCGGGCGCGGTTCGCGGAGGACAGGTTGTTGACGTAGTAGCGCGAGCCGACCAGGCCCAGCTCCTCCGCGCCCCACCAGGCGAACCGGAGGTGCTTGGTGGGCTGGTAGCCGGTGCGGGCCACGGTCAGCGCGGCCTCCAGCACGGCGGCGGAACCGGAGCCGTTGTCGTTGATGCCGGCGCCGGAGGTGACGCTGTCGAGGTGCGAACCGGCCATGACGACCTTGTTGGTGTCGCCGCCGGGCCAGTCGGCGATCAGGTTGTACCCGGTGCGGCCGCCGGACGTGAAGGACTGCACGGTCGTGGTGAAACCGGCGGCGTCCAGTTTGCCCTTCACATAGTTCAGGGACGCCGTGTAACCGGCGCGTCCGTGGGCTCTGTTGCCGCCGTTGGCGGTGGCGATGGACTGGAACTGGGTGAGGTGGGCCTTGACGTTGGCCACGGGCAGGTCGGGCGCGGCGGTCACCGCCTCCGGGACGGGAGCCGCCCCGGCTATGGACCCGCTGGTGAGGAGCGTGGCCGCCGCGACGGCGACGGCGGCAGCGGCACGCCTGGTGACTGGAACAGAGAGCTTCATGTGGGGGCTCCGAATTCCAAGGGATCCGCGTGGACCGCTGTTGGCGTGTCCATGTCGAATCCCGGTGAATGAGGTGCCTGGATGGTGCGGGCGGGGCTGACTTTCCGTCAAGAGCGGTATTCGGCCACGGGTGTTCGCATGCCGGACTCAGTGGGCGAAACCGTGGCCGACGGCATGGCGGAGCGGCCGGACAGGGCGACGGCGGGCCGCTGGGGAGGCGGCCCGCCGTTGTGTGGGGGGAGGGGATTCTGAAGGATCACCGTCTGGTGCGAGCGGGTGGGAGCGGGTGCGAGCGGCGCGTGAGGAAGCGGGGGCGTACCTCAGCCCGCGGTCTTCGGGGCGACCGCCTCGGCCTCGGGCGCAGCCTGGGCGACAGCCTCCGGAACGGCCTCGGGCGCGGGCGCCGACAGGGGTGCCGGCGCGGCCTCCGGCTGCGCCTTCGCCGTACGCGGCCCGCCCCAGCGGCGGGCGGTCCGCAGCGCGTCCCACGTCAGCAGCGACAGTGCCAGCCACACCAGGGCGAACCCCGCCCACCGCTCGGGCGGCATGGCCTCGCCGAAGTACAGCACCCCGAGCAGGAACTGGAACACCGGCGCCATGTACTGGAGCAGCCCCAGCGTGGACAGCGGCACCCGGATCGCGGCCGCCCCGAAACACACCAGCGGCAGCGCGGTGACCAGCCCGGTCGAGGCCAGCAGCAAGGCGTGCCCGGTGCCCTCCGTGCCGAAGGTGGACTCGCCGCTCGAGCCCAGCCACAGCAGATAGCCCAGCGCGGGCAGGAAGAGGATCACGGTCTCCGCGGCGAGCGACTCGATGCCGCCCAGGTTGACCTTCTTCTTCACCAGCCCGTACGTGGCGAAGGAGAAGGCGAGACAGAGCGAGATCCACGGCGGCCGCCCGTAGCCGATGGTCAGCACGAGGACGGCGGTGAAGCCGATGCCGACGGCCGCCCACTGCACGGGCCGCAGCCGTTCCTTCAGGAGCAGGACGCCCATGGCGATGGTGACGAGCGGGTTGATGAAGTAGCCGAGGGATGCCTCGACGACCTGGCCGTTGTTCACGGCCCAGATGTAGACGCCCCAGTTGACGGCGATGACCGCCGCCGCGACCGCGATCAGGGCGAGCTTGCGCGGCTGCCGCAGCAGCTCACCGGCCCACGCCCAGCGGCGCAGCACCAGCAGGGGGATCCCCACGAAGCCGAGGGACCACACCATGCGGTGGGCGAGGACCTCCACCGCGCCGGCGGGCTTGAGCAGGGGCCAGAACAGCGGGACGAGCCCCCACATCCCGTACGCCGCGAAGCCGTTCAGCAGACCTATCCGGTGTTCGCCCTTCGACTGCGCCGCCACGGCCCCTCCTTCTCGACCGGCCGCGCCCCGCGGCCCAGGTCCCACGAAGGTAACGCCGACCACCCCCGGCTGTCATGCCCGTATCGCCATACGGTCATGACAGCCGGGGGGTGGCCGTCATTCGGGCGCTCAGGCCTTGAGCGCCGCAGCGATCGAGTCCGCGATCGGCGTGGTCGGGCGGCCGATCAGCCGGGAGAGGTCACCGGAGGAGACGACCAGCTCGCCCTTCTCGACGGACGCGTCGACGCCCGCGAGGATCGCGGCGACCGGCTCGGGGAGGCCGGCGCCGGTGAGGATGCCGACATAGGCGTCGACGGAGACGGCGTTGTTCGCTATCTCCTTGCCGCTCTGCCGGCTCAGCTCGGCCGCGTACTCGGCGAAGCTCCACGCGACGTCGCCGCCGAGCTCGTACGTCTTGTTCTCGTGACCCTCGCCGGTCAGTACGGCGACCGCGGCGGCCGCGTAGTCCGCGCGGGCGGCGGAGGACACGCGGCCCTCACCGGCGGCGTGCGTGACGGCGTTGTACTCCAGGACGGGGCCGAGCTGCTCGGTGTAGTTCTCGTGGTACCAGCCGTTGCGCAGCAGCACGTACGGCAGACCGGAGGCGAGCAGCACCTCCTCGGTGCCCCGGTGGTCGTCCGCGAGCGCCGCCGTCAGGGTGCCCGGCCCGCTGGTGTAGGCGAGGAGCGCGGCACCGGCGGCCTTGGCGGCTTCGATGACGACCGTGTGCTGCCCGACGCGGTCGTTGCCGATCTCGCTGCTGGAGATCAGCAGGACCTTGTCACCGGCGGAGATGACGCCGTCGAAGGTCTCGGGGGCGCTGTAGTCGGCCACGGCGATCTTCACACCGCGCGACGCGAGCCCGGCGGCCTTCTCCTCGTTGCGTACGACGGCCGTGATCTGCTCGGCCGGAACCTTCTCCAGCAGGCCCTCGACGACGAACGTGCCGAGGTGCCCGGTCGCTCCGGTGACGACGATGCTCATGATGAAACTCCTCCAGGGGGGGCGAGTGCGCCACTAACCCTAGGAGGTGCGCTAACTCTTCGAAAGTACCCACTTTCAGGTAAGTACCCCCCTGGTGGCCCCAGTGGTGGCCCCATGCGAAGAGGCCCGGTCCGCACGGCGAGCGTGCGGACCGGGCCTCTTCGGATGTGCGTCGCAGGTCAATCGCCGACCGTCAGCCGCCGACCGTCAGCCGACGACCGTCCAGGTGTCCCCGCCCGCGAGCAGCGCCGCCAGGTCGCCCTTGCCGTACTGCTCGATCGCGGTGTCCAGCTGGTCGGCCATCTGTGTGTCGTAGACGGGTCGGTCGACGGAGCGGAACACGCCGATGGGGGTGTGGTGCAGGGTGTCGGGGTCGGCGAGCCGGGAGAGGGCGAAGGCGGTGGTGGGGGAGGGGGCGTGGGCGTCGTGGACGAGGACGCGGGCCTCGTTGTCGGGGGTGACGGTGACGACCTTCAGGTCGCCGGTCGTCTGGTCGCGCACCACGCCTCGGGTGCCGTCCGCGCCGAAGCGGATGGGCCGGCCGTGTTCGAGGCGGATGACGGCTTCTTCGGCCTGTTGGCGGTCCTTGAGGATCTCGAAGGCGCCGTCGTTGAAGATGTTGCAGTTCTGGTAGATCTCGACGAGTGCGGTGCCGGGGTGGGCGGCGGCCTGGCGCAGGACGTCGGTGAGGTGTTTGCGGTCGGAGTCGACGGTGCGGGCCACGAAGGAGGCTTCGGCGCCGATCGCGAGGGAGACCGGGTTGAAGGGGGCGTCCAGGGATCCCATGGGTGTCGACTTGGTGATCTTGCCGACCTCTGAGGTGGGGGAGTACTGGCCTTTGGTGAGGCCGTAGATGCGGTTGTTGAAGAGGAGGATCTTGAGGTTGACGTTGCGGCGGAGGGCGTGGATGAGGTGGTTGCCGCCGATGGAGAGGGCGTCGCCGTCGCCGGTGACGACCCAGACGGAGAGGTCGCGGCGTGAGGTGGCGAGGCCGGTGGCGATGGCGGGGGCGCGGCCGTGGATGGAGTGCATCCCGTAGGTGTCCATGTAGTACGGGAAGCGGGAGGAGCAGCCGATGCCGGAGACGAAGACGATGTTCTCCTTGGCGAGGCCGAGTTCGGGCATGAAGCCCTGGACGGCGGCGAGGATCGCGTAGTCACCGCAGCCGGGGCACCAGCGCACCTCCTGATCGGACTTGAAGTCCTTCATGGACTGCTTGGCCTCGGCCTTCGGGACGAGCGAGAGCGCCTCGATCGTGCCCGTGCCTTCCCCGGACGAGCCGGTCGCACCGGTCGTCGTCTCAGCCATCGATGGCCTCCTTGAGAGCCGCGGCGAGCCGCTCCGCCTTGAACGGCATGCCGTTCACCTGGTTGTACGAGTGGGCGTCGACCAGGTACTTCGCCCGGATGAGCGTGGCGAGCTGCCCGAGGTTCATCTCGGGGATCACCACCTTGTCGTAACGCTGCAGCACGGTGCCCAGATTCCGGGGGAACGGGTTCACATGCCGCAGATGCGCCTGCGCGATCGACTCCCCGGCCGCCCGCAGCCGCCGCACCGCGGCGGTGATCGGACCGTAGGTGGACCCCCAGCCGAGGACCAGCGTCCGCGCCTCGTGCGGATCATCGACCTCGACGTCGGGGACGTCGATGCCGTCGATCTTGGCTTGGCGGGTGCGGACCATGTAGTCGTGGTTGGCGGGGTCGTAGGAGATGTTGCCGGTGCCGTCCTGTTTCTCGATGCCGCCGATGCGGTGTTCCAGGCCGGGGGTGCCGGGGATG